>CAZMOM010000065.1:0-1649 GCA_964568075.1 uncultured Gammaproteobacteria bacterium | reverse complement strand
CGTCTTAGGGGGTGCGATCGGCCAGTGGCCACTGGGAAAGCTTTCTGACAGGATCGACCGTCGTAAGGTGCTTGTCGGTGCCTGCATTGCTGCCGCGGCCATCGGCGTATCCATCCGGTTCGTTTATCCGACCTTGGGGGAAGGAATATTGCTGTTGACCCTGCTGTGGGGGATCACGGCCTTCCCACTCTACGCGATCTGCGCTGCGCACATGAATGACCACGTCGAAGAAGGAGGCTTCATGGAAGCGTCCAGCGGTTTGCTCTTGATTTTTGCCATCGGCGCCATACTGGGACCGCTGATCGTCTCTCCCTTTATGACGTTGAGGACGCCCTATGCGCTATTCGGCTGGATCGCCGCATTTCAACTGCTGCTGGCCGTCTTTGCCGTGTACAGGATGAGAGTCAGGGGAAGGGTTCCTGAATCCGAAAGAAGTAATTTCGTCGAGTCACTGAATGAGATTCAGAGGGTCTTCCACAGCGATGGTCCGCCGACGAAACCCAGGCCTGAGAGCAAAGGCCGCGACGGTGACGAATGACACCATCGCGACTGAGGCATTCAAGCCATATAGAATCTGCTTTCCGGTAGGTTTGATTGCATAATGGTTCACGACCGCTGCCGTGCATGGATGCGAAGTTTACCTGCTTGGCCCCTGCCCACATTCGACGCCACCAATGTCCGCCAACGCCATCATGCCGAGGGCACAGCCGCTCCTGCGGAGAGAACAGTGAACCCGGCAGGCACATCAAGGGAGAGCTTGACATCCAATCCCCGAGTTAGAGAACACCCTGGATCTACCATCGGATTTCAGAAGCGGCTGTACCGATGACCGTGCGCCACGGTCCGTCGCTGGCCGGAAGCGGACCTAAGGACGAAGCTAGGAGTCTGAAATCATCGAAATTGGTGTGTATATTGGATAGTCGCGGGTTGCTTACTCGATCCCCGTCATAAAACGTTGCAAAGCTGCCCGCTTTCGGGTATCGAACGCGGCTCGGACTGGGGTGAGGCCTAGCCCTCTGGTATGTTTGCGGTTCTCCCACCAGATCTCCTCAACTGACCAGATCTCCTCAACTGAATTGTCGCCGCCGTACGGTCGATCGGCCTAGCCACTGGAGTGTGGCCATCTTGAATTGGATCGACAAAGAAAGTGGACCGATCGGTGGCGGTAATTAACAACGGCGCAGCCATGCATCGCTGACCAAGGTCGAAAATAAACAAAAGGAAACTACGATGAATTTACTTAAAAAGGTGCCTGCCATTGCCTGGCTTTTGGGCACTTTTACCATTCTTGTGACTTTGGGAATCGTATTGAGTTGACGGAAAAACGGTCTGGCACAAACCCCGACAAGGGGGACGATGGTGGCCTGGGAATGACGCCTTAGGTTCACATTCGGACTCTCGCAGCATGCAGCCGAATGGTCTGCTCCCTGGGGATCGAGCGGACATGACCCGGTGAAAAGCCGAGGTTCCAGGCGTTGTTTCGGCAGAAATTTCAACCGAGACGCTACCGGGCGCCGGGGCGGCTTGTCCGAAGCCGCGGATTCGGTCACCCTTGGGCGGGTTCGCGGCCGGGGAGCGAGAATGGCATGCGACGGCGCAGTCTCCTCAAGGTTGCCCTGAAGTTTACCGGCGCGGCGCTGGCGGCCACG
>CAZMOM010000064.1:0-2808 GCA_964568075.1 uncultured Gammaproteobacteria bacterium | reverse complement strand
CGCATTTTCCTACAGAACAGCCGCGCAGTTCGACCGTGGCCAGCCGACCCGCCAGGATGCGGCCGCCAGTTTGCTGCACGCATCGTCCGCCGCGGTCCGTGTAGCCCTGGAAGCTATCCAGACTTTGGGCGCGAACGGTTACATCAATGAATACCCGACCGGCCGGCTGTTGCGCGATGCAAAATTGTATGAAATCGGCGCCGGAACATCGGAAATCAGGCGTCTGCTGATCGGCCGGGAATTGTACAAGGCGACCAGCCCGTAGTGTTTGGAGAAATAACATGAACGACCACGTAGTCATCGTCGCCGCACGGCGAACGCCGATCGGAAGTTTTCAGGGGGCCTTGTCGCCATTGAGCGCGATCGAGCTGGGCGCCGCGGCGAACAAAGCCGCCATCGAAGACAGCGGCGTCAGTGCGGCAGAGTTCAGTGAAATCATCTCCGGTTGCGTTCTGCCGGCTGGCCTGGGGCAGGCGCCGGCAAGGCAGGCCGCGCTTGCGGCGGGTCTGCCAGACTCCGTTCCCTGCACTACGATCAACAAAGTATGCGGCTCCGGTATGAAAGCCACGATCCTGGCACACGATCTGATCAAGGCAGGCAGCGCAAGCGTTGTCCTGGCGGGCGGCATGGAGTCGATGAGCAATGCGCCGTACATGTTGCCGAAAGCGCGGTCCGGTTATCGCATGGGGCACCAGCAGGTCCTGGATCACATGTTCTTTGACGGTCTGCAGGACCCGTACAGCGGCAACATGATGGGCAGCTTCGCGGAAATGTGCGTCGAAAAATATGATTTTACCCGTGAGGAGCAGGATGCCTACACGACGGTAACCGTCCAGCGCGCCCTGGATGCGATCGAACAAGGTGGTTTCCGGGATGAAATTACGCCGCTGACGATCAAGACCCGAAAGGGAGAATCGATCGTCGAGAATGATGAAGAGCCCTTCAAATGCGACCTGGATAAAATCTCCTCGCTGCATCCCGCGTTCCAGCCCGATGGCGGTACCGTCACCGCGGCCAGTTCATCATCGATTGCGGATGGCGCCGCTGCCCTCGTATTGATGTCCGCGAGCGAGGCTAAAAAAAGAGGGCTCAAGCCTTTGGCTACGATCATCGGGCATGGCTGTTTTGCCCACGCGCCCGAATGGTTTACCACCGCGCCGGTCAGCGTAGTTGCGAACCTGCACGACAAAATCGGCTGGGCGGTCGATGATGTAGACCTGTACGAAGTGAACGAAGCATTCGCGTGCGTCGCGATGGCGCCGATCCGGGAACTGGGAATTTCGCACGACAAGCTCAATGTCAATGGCGGCGCCTGCGCCCTGGGCCATCCGATCGGTGCGACCGGTGCAAGGATCCTCGTTACACTGATCCACGCACTGCGAAACCGTCAATTGAAACGTGGTATTGCGGCGCTGTGCATCGGCGGCGGCGAAGCGACGGCAATTGCGGTAGAAGTCGCCTGACCCTCGGAATCGCCAGAAAAAATGCCCGTCATCCGCAGCAAGGTCGATCCCAGCAGTCAGGTTTTCAAAGACAACCGGGACGCCATGCTGGCCCAGGTCCGGGACCTCCGCGAGACCTGCGAAAAAATTTCGCTGGGTGGCAGCGAACGGGCTCGTGAGAGACACCTGGCGCGCGGAAAATTATTGCCGCGCCAGCGTATCGACGCTCTGCTCGACGAAGGTAGCGCATTTCTCGAGCTTTCCCAGCTTGCCGCTTATCGGCAGTACGACGATCAGGCGCCGTGCGCGGGACTGATCACCGGCATCGGACACGTGCACGGGCGCGAAGTCATGCTGGTGGTTAATGACGCCACGGTCAAAGGCGGGACTTATTTTCCGAGTACGGTCAAAAAACATTTGCGTGCTCAGCAAATAGCGCTGGAGAACTGTTTACCCTGCATTTATCTTGTCGATTCCGGTGGCGCCTACCTGCCGAAACAGGACGAGGTGTTTCCGGACCATGACCATTTTGGCCGGATTTTTTATAACCAGGCGCAGTTATCGGCACGGGGGATACCGCAAATCGCTGTCGTCCTGGGCTCGTGCACGGCCGGCGGTGCTTATGTACCGGCGATGTGCGACGAAGCCATTATCGTACGCGATCAGGGCACGATTTTTCTGGGTGGCCCGCCGCTGGTCAAAGCGGCGACCGGTGAAGTCGTCGATGCCGAGTCTCTGGGCGGCGGCGATGTACACTCACGAAAATCTGGAGTAACGGACTATCTCGCCGATGATGATGGTCACGCATTGTCGATAGCGCGCGAGATCGTCAGCAACCTGAATCGCGTCAAATGCCACTCTCTGGAGACCCGGCCCGCGTCCGAACCGCGTTACGCTGCCGAAGAAATCTACGGCATTATCCCGACTGACACCCGCTACCCTTACGATATCCGGGAAATCATCGCGCGCCTTGTCGATGATTCGGATTTTCAAGAATTCAAGGCCCTGTATGGCAAATCGCTGGTCTGTGGTTTCGCGCGCTTGCATGGCTACCCGGTGGGCATCATCGCGAACAATGGCATCCTGTTTTCCGAATCCGCACTCAAAGGCGCGCATTTTATTCAGCTGTGTAATCGCCGTGGAATCCCGCTGGTTTTCCTGCAGAACATCACCGGTTTCATGGTCGGCAAGAAATACGAAAACGAGGGCATCGCCAAAGACGGTGCGAAAATGGTCAATGCGGTGGCCTGCACGACCGTTCCCAAATTTACGGTTATTATCGGCGGCAGCTTTGGCGCTGGTAATTACGCCATGTGCGGGCGCGCCTATGGTGGGAAATTTCTGTGGATGTGGCCAAATGCCAGGA
>CAZMOM010000063.1:0-3827 GCA_964568075.1 uncultured Gammaproteobacteria bacterium | reverse complement strand
GACGCGCGCCGCTCCAAACAGTGTGTCTCCGACACGTAGTGGTACAGCGTCGAAGGCTCCTCCCCATTTCCCGTTGTATCCAACAACACGTAAGCCTCGGTCGGATGCAGATTCCCGCTGGATGGATTCACGCGCAGCGCCCAGCGGTTCGTCCCGGCGTGTTTCCAGGCCGTTAGCGCCAAGCTATATCGAAACAGATCCGCCACACTATCGATACAAACTAGTGCAGGCGGCGAGGCATTGACTTCATAGATTCGGTCGTACGCAAGCGGAAGCGGCTCACGGTCTAACGCCAACTGCGTCTCGGTAGCGCCGTCGTAATACCGGAAGGGATGAGGCTGGTTTGCCCAGTCCATATACCCCAGCGACTGCGCATGACGGCGGAAGTGATGCTTTGTACGTTCGTGATAAGCGAAAACGGTCGATAGGTCAGTCATAACGTTTAGCTAGCGCCCGTTGGAGGAGCCGGTGGTTCCAGTCCGCCGAATCTCCTTAAGGTTGCGATTCAATATCGTGTTCTGGCCGCGCAGGTTTTCGGAAATACCGAGTAAAAGGTTCGAAGTGATCGCGTGCTGCGTCAAGTTCGTGAACTCATCGATGATCGTCTCCATGATTGAATTCTTGGAGAGCTTCGTCCCAACGGCTACCATCGTCAAATTGGATATCCAGATGTTTGCGGTTGAGCCTAAACATCCTGATGGCCGACAGGAGTTCTCCTGCTTTTCCTCCTTCATGCTCTTGCTCCTTCGGACCCACAGCTTTTGCCCAGCGTTCACCTACGCGGTGACAGAAACACAATCTGCTGTTGTCTTGTAATCGCATGACGGCCTCGCTAAAATTCTCGTCCACCACTACGGTCAACAGGGACCTTCTTAGAGCCTCTTCACTAGTCATTGGCACACCAATCGATCGGAGAGCACTGCTGATAGCTCTTCAGATATACGACAATCTCGACGCGGCGATTGAGGGCCTTGCCGGCCGGCGGCGAGTTGGAAACCACCGGATGATTCGCCCCGTGACCATCGACAAAGACTTGCTCGAACCGAATTCAATCTGCAGCATCGATCATTGTAGGTAGTTTGCGAAATCGAACCAGTGATCCACTCCTAATAGCGGCTGTTGCGGCTAAGGACAGCCATCATGTCGACTTAGAAAGCCAAATTGATTAGACTGGAGGCAAGCAGGGAACCCATCCCATGACCGAAGATCACGTGTTAACTGAAGCCGAACTCGACGAAGCGCTGGCTCGATTGCCGGGCTGGGAAGTTCGTGGCAATTGGTTACGGCGGACCTTTACGACGCCAGGATGGCCACATACGGTCATGTTGGTCACAACGATCGGTTATCTCGCAGAAGCCGCTTGGCACCATCCTGATCTGAGCGTTGGGTATGCTAAGGTAACGGTGAAATTACAAACGCACCGGGTGCGAGCTGTCACGTACAACGATGTTGAACTAGCAGCTCATATCCAAGAGGTGATACTTTGGACACCGTCCGAGGAATCGGCACTCGACGGATTTCCCAAGCGCTGGGTCCATTGACTTCCCAACATCAGCGGTCGTTGGAAAACAGCTCAGAATCAGTTGCTCTCAGTACGACGAATGTCCCGTGACCGTAAAATGATCGGCGATTGCCCCAAATGCGGTGGCAATGATCTTGCGTGTGCCTATAACCATTTCGAAAGCAACGAACTGACCATTGATTCCTGGGAACACAAGTGTCCGGACTGTGGCTTCCGCGAAACGACGGCATTTCGGTCGGACGAGGAAGATGTGAAGCCAGAAGATGTCGATCCGCATATTTGCCCGTATTGCGCGCGAAGTCGTTCGTAATCAGCGCCGAGGGCACACCAATGGAACCCCATTTAGAAATTAGTTTCTCGGGAATCCTGAAAAACGACCGTTTTTGGCATTCCTACCGCCATCGGCCTGGTCGCACGCGGATGGTGGCGGTCGAGAACATAACTTTTACCAATTGGTGACAAGCTCCGAAAATCTCCCATAAGTGGCACGCGCCAACCACGGTAGACATCGGCGTGTCCACAATTGTGGACAAACCCCCCGTTGTCGCCGATGTCCCCAATTGGGGACGCCCCCCGCGAATGGTCGTAGTAGTAGGGCCTCACGAAAATCTTGGCAGTCTCACGTGACATGCCACCCACCACCGGCCCGGAAGCGAGCGAATCGGAAGGACCCAAAAGCATCCCGCACGGCTATTGGTTCACTCCGCTTGCAAAACAATGCGCGAAAAAGCCCGTGTCTAGCGGTCGGTCTACATTCGTGCGGATGGTAAAAACGCGGTCCACCTGAGCCCGGCTGGCTGGCAAAGCTGCAGTGCCTGAGCCGTCGAGCAGATTTCTGGCTGCCCTCGCCCTGCTCGGTCTAGTTGTGTGGAGTGTAAATCGCAGTTGAAAATTGAAGCGCCTGGCGGTCGAAAAATGCGGCGCTAGGTTAGTACGGGAATTGTAACAGACCCTCCCGCTTGGGTCGAATACTTGCTTTTTTATCTTTTTCCGACGCCGACATTGAGCGTCCTTGAGGCGATAGCTTTCGCCGGTGGTTTCTATGATCTGGCAGCGGTGGGTGTGTCGGACCGACGCGCGTCACAAGGTAGTTCCCGCGCTTACCCTGCAACTCCTAGTAGACGTGTCACCTCACAGCGAGAGAATACCTCCGAGAGCCTCTTCGTCCGCTTTGCCACCTCGCCGACAGCGAGAGCAGACCGATCGCCCCATTCTGCGGGTAAAATGGATGGAAACCGCTCAATGTTTAGCGCATAGTTTTGACAAGAAGCGGCCTGTCAGGTATGTTCAGTGGCTTGATGGAGATTGGAATCGCTATCAGTTGGTAGAAGTCGATGGGAAATATCTTAGGGCGAAACACCATCGGTAAGTTGATTATAGATTGGCTCGAAGCCAACAAGGGCGTCACGGTTAAGTTCACCAGTTCGTTGGTCCGTTTCATCCGTCCGGATATCGCCCTGAACGATGTTATCTGGGATATCACCGGTCTTGCCGAAGGCAAAGGGCCTGCGAGAGGCCGCGAAACTGCCGTTTCAGAAAAGCGCAACGACGAGAAGCGGCGCTTCATCACGGTGCACACAATGATGCCGATCGCTCCAGGTGAGTAAGGTGTTACGATGGCGGCAATCATGACGATGTGTCCAGTGCTGATGGGGGATTATAAAAATCGCGTGTTCCACTTGATTGCCACAGCACTGGCTATTGTCGGATTTGGCGATGCGGAGGCGATTGCCCAAGGCTATGCGTTGAAAGTGGCCGCCTCGAAGATGACTGTGGCTGATGGGTTGGAGGCAAATCTCTTTGCGGGCGAACCGGAAGTGCGCCAACCGATTCTCGTCAAGGTAGACGATCGGGGACGCCTGTGGACGATTCAGTACTTGCAATATCCGAATCCCTCGGGACTTAAACGCGTGAAGGTCGATCGCCACTCACGCACAATTTACGACCGCATTCCCGAACCACCGCCACGTGGCCCCAAGGGAACCGACCTGATCACGATTCTCGAGGACACAGACGGTGACGGCCGAGCTGACCAGGTTAAGGACTTTGTCGGTGGGCTGAATCTGACGACGGGCGTGGCCTTCGGTCACGGTGGCGTGTTTGTGATTCAGGTGCCGTACCTGCTATTTTATCCCGATCGCAACGGCGACGACGTTCCGGACGGCGATCCCGAGGTTTTACTTAAGGGCTTCGGCATGGAGGATGCCCAGTCGTTTGCGAACCATTTGACCTGGGGACCGGACGGCTGGCTATATGGCCTCAACGGCAGCACGACGACGTGCAACATCCGTGGCATCGAATTTCA
>CAZMOM010000062.1:0-4700 GCA_964568075.1 uncultured Gammaproteobacteria bacterium | reverse complement strand
ATGCTGGTAGCGACCTTGGGGGCGACCAGTCTGATATCGACTGGTCTGTTGGTCGCTGTGCGGACGGCGAGCGAGGAACTGGCAGGTGGAATGCTAAATCTGATTTCCTGGCCGATGATGCTTTTGTCCGGCGTGTGGTTCTCGCTGGAGGGCACGCCCGAATACGTCCGGGCCATCGCGGGCATCTTTCCGTTGACGGCTTTGCTGGATGCGGCAAGAAAAATCATGCTCGACGGTGCCGCGCTGGCTGACGTGGTGCCGCAAATCACACAGCTGTTGCTGATGACCCTTCTGATGCTGGGCCTAGGAGCGTGGCTTTTCCGCTGGGAACAGGATTGACCTGACTCGGTCAAACCACGGCTGTATTAATTACTGGTCTTTTTCCTGCTGGTCTTTTTCTTGCTGGTTTTTGCGCGCGCCGGTCTTTCCGCTGGCGCCATCCTTGTCCCGCTCCCAGTATTCGGCCAGTCCCCAAACGGAAACGGCTGTTGCTCATCGTTGTAACACAGAAAATCGATGATCTGCCGGAAATAGACTCCAAGTTGCCCCCCGAAAAGCGACAAATTATCGTTGCCTTTGCCGGCGATCAGCACATGCAGGAATTGCAAAACGACAACGACCACAAGAACCATGCTGGATAACCAGAAAATGAATCCAAACAGCAGCATATAAATCAGTCGCATCCAGGTATTGCGGGAGGTCAGGTTCTGCTCGAGTTCGGTTTTATCGTATTCTGTCACTGGCATATCCTCAACAAAAAAGAAACAGACGCTGTTCAGGCTATCCCACTGGGATACAATGCCTGTCCGTGCCCTCTATGGTACAAAACTTTCGCCTGCACGTATGCAATTCATCGATATTGGAGCCAATTTAACTCACAAAAGTTTCGACCCGGATCGCCCGCAAGCGATCGAACGGGGGATCGCGGCCGGGGTTTGTAAAATGATCGTCACCGGCAGTTCGGCGGAATACAGTGCGCAGGCGGCTGGGCTGGCGGCCGAATATCCGGGAATACTTTTCTCTACGGCGGGGATTCATCCCCATCATGCAGCCGAAATTTCCGACGGAGACCGGGAAAGACTTCACGCACTATTGCAGATGGACTGCACCGTTGCTGTCGGTGAATGCGGCCTGGATTATTGTCGGAATTATTCGCCGAAAAAGGCCCAGCGAAATGTTTTCTCGCTGCAGTTGGAGCTGGCAGCCGAACTGGGCATGCCCGTTTTCCTTCACCAGCGTGATGCCCATAGTGACTTTATCGCGATTTTACGCGAGCATTTTCCAGGCATCCCCCGGGCGGTCGCGCACTGTTTCACCGGTTCCGGAGATGAACTGAGCGACTGTCTTGGCCTCGGTCTTTATATCGGAATTACCGGTTGGATTTGTGATGAACGCCGTGGTCACCACCTTAAGGAATTGGTCAGTGAGATTTTGCCCGAACGACTGATGATAGAAACGGACGCGCCGTATCTTTTGCCGCGCGATCTGAGACCGAAGCCTTCGAGCCGGCGTAATGAGCCAATGTACCTGCCGCATATTGCAGAAACCATCGCCGAGTCGCTGAAAATCGACATCGAGGAACTGGCCAGGCAAACGACTAAGAACAGCGAGTATTTTTTCTCGCTGCCATCTTCCCCAAGTGATGCGTAGCGGGTCCCAGCTGGGTTAAAGTACCCACATCAACGAATAAGGATTGCACCGCAATGGACACAAAAAAAATCAGCCGGTTCGTCGACAAGATGTGGGATGACTCTATAATTCCCGAGCTTTGCGAATACATCAAGATCCCGAACAAGTCGCCCGCATTCGATGCCGACTGGGAAAAACACGGCTACATGGAAGACGCCGTTTCCCTGATGGAAAAGTGGGTGCGACAGCAACCCATCAAAGGGATGGAAGTCGAGGTGGTTCGCCTGGAAGGCAGAACGCCACTGATTTTTTGCGATATACCCGGCGATTCGGATGAAGTCGTTCTGTTATATGGTCACCTCGATAAGCAACCGGAAACTTCCGGGTGGAAAGACGGGTTGGAGCCATGGAAGCCGGTGATCCGGGATGGAAAATTATACGGCCGCGGCGGGGCGGATGATGGCTATGCCGTTTTTGGATCGCTGACCGCTATCAGGGCCTTGCAGGAACAGGGTATTCCTCACGCTAATTGCAAGGTGATTATCGAAGGATGCGAAGAAAGCGGCAGTTTTGACCTGCCCTACTACATCGACGTGTTGCGGCCAAAATTAGGCCAGCCGAGCTTCGTCGTCTGCCTTGACGCCGAGTGCGGCAATTATGATCAGTTGTGGTGCACGACCTCTTTGCGAGGCAATTTGATTGGCACATTGACGGTTGATGTGCTGACGGAGGGTGTCCACTCCGGGGCAGCAAGTGGCATCTGTGCGTCCAGCTTCAGGGTTCTCAGGGCTCTACTCGACAGAATCGAAGACAGCGAAACCGGCGAGATCCACGTTGCTGAACTGCATGCGGAAATACCCGATCAAAGAGTCGAACAGGCAAAACAAGCCGCCGATGTCTTAGGCGACATGGTGTATCAAAAATTGCCTTTTATAGGCAACACACGCCCTATCGCCAACGATCGGGTTGAACTGTTGCTGAACAATACCTGGCGGCCAACGCTTAGTGTGACCGGCGCCGATCGCATTCCGTCGGTCAGTGACGCCGGGAATGTCCTGCGCCAGGGAACGACTATCAAAGTCTCATTTCGACTGCCACCAACGACGGATCCGAAAGTGGCCGGTGACGCCTTGAAAAAAGCCTTCGAGACCGACCCACCCTACGGCGCATCTGTCAGTTTCAGCGTAGATTCCGCGGAGGGCGGGTGGAACGCGCCGGAAGTTGCCGATTGGCTCGAAAAATCGATGCGTGCAGCATCGAAGGAATATTTCGACGCGGATGCCATGTATATGGGCACCGGCGGGACGATCCCGTTTATGAGTATGCTCGGCAACGAGTTTGGCGGTGTACAGTTTCTGATTACCGGGTTGCTTGGACCTCATTCCAATGCCCACGGGCCTAATGAGTTTCTGCATATCGAGACGGGAAAACGACTGACATCCTGCGTCAGCATGGTGCTGGCTGATCAATTCAAGAAAGGCGGGAATTAGGCACCGATTGCGCCGGCCCGGGTAACTTTACCCGAGGTTAACCGTCTGTTGCAGCGCCGAATGGATTTTGGTCCAGTAAGGTCGAAATGATTCGACCAGCTGGTCGTCGATGCGGTGCGATCCGGGTGCATATTTTTGCTCGAGTTGCTTGACCGTCAGGACATGGCTTGGAGTGCCTTTGGTAAATTCGCTGGTGTCGTTGAAAACGACATGGCCGCAAACCGGGACATCCTCAGCCAGCGCCCTGACCGCTGCCAGACGATCGAATAACGACTCCTGCGGATTTTTCATGCCGTAACGGCCACCAGGACCGAGTACGGCCCATTCGTCCATGCGGTCGCCGCCGAATACAACGCCAGGCGCGTTACGCATATCGAGCACCAGGATACCCTTGCTGGTCAGCACCAGGTAATCGAGCTGGATCTGTCCGCCTATCCCGTCCGGGACCATCAGGTCACGATCGAATTCACGGGCAATGCGCTTTAGAACCCGGGCAAACCGGTACCACGGCTTCTGCCGACGGCGGTAGCTGATGAGTACCAGGAGCAACGACAGAACAGCGACTGCTGCCCCAGGATAAATCCAGTATTCAGGTAGAATAAATTCCATTGATATCTATCTATACCTTATTGTTTTTTAGTATTTTCTTACTGTGTTTCAGCAATCGTACGCCGGGTCCGCCAATCGATGAAATATAGGCCGTCGAAGCCAGTCCCGCTTGTCTGAACGCCGCTTGCATGGCGTCCGCCACTTTGCCTGAGTCTGCCTGCCGGCACCAGGCGAATACCGACGGCCCGCTACCGGAAATCGAACAGCCCAACGCTGTATTTTTCATCGCTGCATTCTGGACCAGATCGAAACCAGGAATCTGTGACGAACGTTGTGGTTCCACCAGGATATCTCTCAGCGATTCAGCCAGCAGGTCCAGGTCGTTTCGGTAGCAGGCCGACACAAAAGCGGCGAGCAGACCTGACTGAGCGGTTACCCGCTCCATAGCGATGGTTTTCTCCAATGACGATCTCGACTGCCGGGTTTCGATTCGATATGCTGGATGGATCAATACACAACATACGTCATCCGGAACCGGCAACATAATCGGCGTCTTCGCCGCCGGGTGCGCCAGACACAACCCACCGAGTAACTGCGGCGCGACATTATCTATTGGCGCTTTCCCTGTCGTCACGGCCTCCCCCGCCAGGGCGAAAGGCAGGAGTGTTTTTGTTTCCAGCGGTTCGACCAGCAATGCATTAGCGGCAAATACAGCCGCCACCGCCGATGCCCCTGAACCGCCCATTCCCGAGCCCGCCGGGATGCCTTTTCTGATGTTCAGCAAAAATCCGGTCCGCAATTTCAGGTGTTCCTGTAAGGCCATCACCGCCGCGCCGGCCGTATTCTTCGCTGCGGCCATCGGGATGTGATCCGCGACACCTTCGATGTGTTCAATAACGACATCGGTACCATTAGTCGCCGTCACCGTAATTTCGTCGCCCAGATTTTCGATCGGATGCCCGAGCAAATCAAAACCCACAGCAACATTTCCGACCGCTGCGGGCGCATATGCGGTCGCCGTTCGGCCCGTCA
>CAZMOM010000061.1:1213-6012 GCA_964568075.1 uncultured Gammaproteobacteria bacterium | reverse complement strand
ATACCGAATATATCGGCGGGAAATCGACCGATGCCTGCAATCAAGCATCTAGCGCGACAATAACTGTTGAGTTTTCACACAGCCTCGGCCACAAGCAGACATCCCCGACTGTCGCCTCCCTGGTCCGAAGCGCGTCTGAGAAACCTGTGAACGACGGCTTTGATGCTTATTAAACGTTAAATCCGGTGCGGAAGGTTTGGACTGAATTCGTCAACTAGTATGCGAACTCTTTGTCTAGAACAATGACCTTCACGGTCTCCCGCTTTACGCCATCATAGGCCATCGCCTCTTCAGTAGCCGGCGATTCCATAACCTCAAGGAATTTGTCTACGTCATCAGGCTCAGCGTATAAAGTCAGTTCGTTCTCTTCCGTTATCGTGAAATAAGTAACCTTTGACGTCATGCTTCTCAGAAGTTCACCGTGAGTCCGGAAACCCTCTTCCCATTTGGCTGAGTCTTCAACCTGTGCTGTGATTATTACCTTTGCCATTGGTCTCTCCTCGTTTGATCTTCTTGATTCCTACGAAGCGTGAATGTCCGCTGTCTGCGGCTTGCCCTTTGTCGTTGTTATCTCCCAAGCATAGTCGAAGATTTGTCGGGTTGCCTGAAAATGAAACTAATCTTGAGATGTTGGACCGACCGGAATGTCCCGTCTGGGTTGCAAGCAGACGAGGTAGGGTCAGGCGAAAACAAGCCGACGGATATGGTCTTTCGGCCAACAGCGGACTTTCAGATCTCTCGATGGCAGTGGGCCTGGTCAGTCCCGCTACTGGATCGAAAGAATGAACAGCCCGTTATTTATATCGCTGACAATTATCGTCCCGGATGGCAAGTAAGGGTATACGCTCCATGCCCCCGAAAAATTAGTGGCATCGTTCGTTGGAAACGTGTCGAAAAAGGCGATCTCCATCAACTCTCTGTTTGCGAGGTCGCCAATCTCCAAAACCCGCAACCCGGACGTGTAGTTAGCCTGGAATACGCGGTTGCCGAGTACGTACAGGTTGTGATCTATTGCGATTGTCGGGGACTCATAAGCGAAGACATGCACCGGAGCATCCAGGTCTGCTACGTCGAATACGTGAGTCCGTGTGGGCACGTTGAAAGTGAACTCGTCGGCCTCATCGCCCAACAAAAAGAACCGATGATCCTCGGTCAGCCAACCCTGATGAGTGAAGCCAAGTTGTGGATATATCGTTGATGAAAGTGACACTGGAGCAGATTTGACTGTGACATCGACTACCTCGATATGATCTGCGTTAGAGCTCATACAGATCTCGCTATTCAGATGATCTGCATCTGGTCCCTGGTATATGACGCACTGGGTGTCATGTGTCCCGGGACTGACTGAGTGACACTCTGCGAAGAGCGGATTATTCGGCGTCCTGATGTCGACGATGTGTAGGCCCCCACCGCACGTATTCGTTCCTGCTGCGTAGGCGAATCCCGTATCCTCGTTGATCGCAATGTTATGCGCGTTTGCGAAGTCACCGTACACAACGTCGGCGGAAAATGTCTGAGCTGCCGTCAGTCCCCGCAAGCGGGTCAGATCGAATACCTGCATCCCATGTGCACCGGCGTTATCCGCGACGATGTACGCGTGATCTTGATAGACCTTGATGTCGCGCCAGGGGGACACTGCAGCCTGCGTGGGCAAGCGCCCCAGGAAGACCGGGTTCTCCGGATCAGTGATATCAACGAAAGCCGTGCCGTTCGTCATGCCCATCAGGGCATACTCGTTACCCGATTGCGCATCAAACCAGCCCCAGATGTCGTTGCCCTCGATGCCGCCCATCGTTGTGAGCGACATTCGCTTACTGAGAGAGATACCGGAACATGGAAATGCGCCGGCACTGCCATTGGTACATATCTCCGGGCCGATGCTGAATGGCGGAATTGCAGCGACTGGCGAGTCGTTCCCGCCACCTCCACAGCCAGCAATGATCATGGCCCAGGCCACCAAAGCGAAAAGCTTGCCCTGCGTCGTCATGAATCCTGAATCTCCGTGAATGAATTCGACGCAGCTAACATTGCGAAAAATAGTTTCTGCCGTCTTGCCACTGACAATTTTGACCCCCCTTCCGCCACTAAATTCCCCCGTCTTTCAGCATGTTTGGGGTTGTAATTGCTAGCAGTAAACAGAGTAGTGGGTGAATAAATCGCCCGATAGCTAACGTCATTTCGTATTTTCCGAGCGCTCTGCCATGTCCGCTATCGGCCAGAAGCGGACCATCAATGGGATCGTTTCAGAACCCAGATAGCGCCAATGAAATTCTCGTCGATGAAGTCGTACTCAGCAGCTTGCTTCTCTGCAAAACTCAGGACTTCAACAGCGATTTCAGGTCGTCGAGCCGCTATAGCTTTCGCACGCGCAGCGATCATTTTGTACTCGCCGTGCTCACTCCTGTCACAATCATCTGCTTCGATGATCTCGCTAACCAGGGTATCGCCGCAGGCCGTTAGCCGGGCAATCATGTCGGCATGTTCGGCATACTGGTCGAAGCCTGGGAAATTTGACGATCCACCGTCTTTGATAAAGCCGTCACTGATTACCATGTATCCACCCGGTTTAGTGTACTGCCGGATAACGGAAACCGTCTGACCCAGTGGGCCCAAGACATCTCCAAGCGCAGCAAATATCGCTATGTCGCAGGGTTCGATCCTCCCCGCTAGCTTCAAAATATCGCCGTGGATAAAGTGGCACAGCTCAGACACGCCGCGGGACTCGGCCAGCTCTCTGCAACTGTCGATGAAGGGTTCGAACAAATCGATCCCGAATACGTTGAGGTTTAGCTGCTCCGCAACCTCAACGGCTACAGCACCTTTTCCACACCCGAGATCTACCACGGTCGTCGACTTTGTTAGATTGAGATCATTGAGAACGCTGGTAATTGCCTCCGCATCGCTCCCCAATTCTCCCAAGTCCGCGAGCAACTCGGGTAGATAGGGTAGTAGCGCGATAGGGGCCTCGAGCGCATACGCGACCATTTCGTCTTCGGATCGCATAGCTATCATTGTAGTCGATCATTCCATCGGGTCAGCGGCAGCTTTGGGTCGTTAGCGGTCATTCCGAATGATTTTAGCTCAATGTCCGGTTTCGGGGGCAAAGCGGACGTTCAACTCGTCCAAAATCTGAAAATAGTATGTCCGCTTTCGGCCGAGGCTGTGTGAAAACGTCGAAATGGAATTCACGGTGGAAAAAATACAGCGCAAAACAGGTACTAAACGCACGATTGTGGTACGCAACAGAAGCGAACCGGACTGTGTTCGCTAATAAGTGTAGTGCTGTCCCAGGATGACGAATTTTGATCGCGTTTTCACACAGCCTCGGTCAAGAGCGGACATTCACTCGACCAATAAAGCTCTGTGCTGACAGGCAGCTTTCGGCTGCCGTTTCAACCGGTCGACGCAACACTTTAACTGGAACGCAGAAAATGGCGTGTATGCTGGTGAATCAAAGAAGACATCGAAGTTTCACGGCGGCAGAGAAAGTGAAATTGTGGGACCAATGGAAGCGAGCAGAGGCGCTGAATTCGATTGGGCGAGCGTTTGGCGAACTGTCATCGTCTGTTTATCACCAGCTGGCCCCGCATGAGGGGATCGAAACCCCAGCAGAGAGGATTAACGCAAGTGTTGCGTCGACCGACTGAGACCGCCGCCATAAGCGGACATCCGCTATCGGTCGGGCCAATAGCTGATCCACTGCCGCGACCGGGTGCGATCGTGTATACAATATGATCCCGAGAGCGAATAAAAAAAGGTAATAGATAGCTGGAGGCTTTCGAGTGGGTGAGCCGGTGACAGAAAAAGGCAACACGGGACTGGCTTGGGAGCACCGGCTGGCGCTATGGCTACCGCGGCCGCTACTTTTCGGGGCTTTCCTCATCGCAGTGAGTTTCAGCGCCGCGTACCTAAGCTTCCAATGGTTTTTCGACCTTCGTGTCGAGCGAGCCGCGTTCGGCATAGTGTTGTTTATCACATGGGCGCTGATGGTGCCGGCATATTTCTTTGGTCCGTTTGATCGCCAGCAGTACGAAACGGAGGTCCGGACCTTCTATATATCCCGCAACAATATTCGTGTCAGCCGCTTCGCCGGTGCCGCGGGTGTCCTGATGTTCATCGGATTGTGGGAGTTGCTTATGGTTTTCCAGGGCCGAGACTTCGTCACCTCGTGGATTCGGCTCTACGACAATAGCGCAACCATGGCCCTGGTGCTGCTGCTGGGCTGGTTTACCGGGCGCTTCGGCTACTTCTCGTTTGCGGGTATCTGGGACAAGCCTGGACCGCAGAGGTCCGACATCGATCTTCTGAATCTCGAGAATATCTACGCCTTCGGCCGCAGCGGGCTGCGCGGCACGCTCGTCTTGTACATAACCATTGCGATCGCTGGCCTTTTAATCCTGCCCGAGTTGGGTTCCGGCCTGTGGGTCATCCTTCCACTCTTTGCGATCCAGCTCGGGCTTGGCCTTTTGATTCTCCTTACACCCGCTCGTCAGGTACGGAGCTCGATTCGGGACGTGAAGCGCGAGGAACTGGCGCGGTTGGAGCCACTGCTGCGTCAGGCGCGCAACGACACTTTGACGGGTGATGCAACCACGCAGGGCCGATTGACCGACCTTCTCGCATACAAAACCCAGGTCGAGTCGACACCGGAGTGGCCCTTTAACTCTTCCACGCTCTTGCGCTTCGGACTCTACTTGTTGATACCCGTCGCCTCGATGGTCGGCGGGGCCTTGGTGGAGCGCGTCGTTGATATGGTGCTCGACTAGGACAGAGAATATGGGGAAACGATCGGCTGTGTC
>CAZMOM010000061.1:0-1203 GCA_964568075.1 uncultured Gammaproteobacteria bacterium | reverse complement strand
CCGCTTATGGCTGCGATTTCAACCGGTCGACGCAACACATTGGCTAAATCGTTCAGCGGGTGTTCGATATTTTAACGTCTTTCTAGGTCGTTCGTTTAACCGTCTTGCTACAGCGTTGAGTCTGTTTTGGTGAACGTTCGAGAGATCCATTCCTTTCGGGAAGTACTGCCTGAGCAAGCCGTTGGTGTTTTCGTTGGAGCCGCGTTGCCAGGGACTCTGTGGATCACAGAAGTACACCTTGATATCGGTGTCCAGGCTGAAGCGTTTGTGGTCAGCCATTTCTTTGCCACGATCCCAGGTCAGCGACTTGTAGAGTTCGCGCGGTAACTTGTGGGCCTGCTTGATCAACGCGTCAATGACCGTCTTGGTGTCCTTGCTTTTAGCCCTGACCAGCATCACGTAGCGTGTGTGGCGCTCGACCAGCGTCGCGATCTGGCTGTTGTTCGTGCCAGAGATGAGGTCGCCTTCCCAGTGACCCGGAACAGCCCGGTCTTCAACCGCGGCTGGTCGTTCGCGGATCGATACCGTGTCGGTGATCCTGCCGTGATCAGCCGTCTTCTGCGTGTGGTGTCGCGAGCGACGCATCGCCCGTGTCTTCCTAAGGTGCTGTAAAAGCTCCTTTTTCAAGGCGCCACGGGCCTGGATGAAGAGGCTGCGATAGATGGTCTCGTGTGACACCTGGTAGTTCTCGTCGTTCGGATACGTGTACGTTAGCCAGCCTGCGATCTGTTCGGGTGACCACTCCAACTGCAGCTTACTCGCCACGATGCGTGCTAACGCACGGTTGTCTACCAGTTTACAGGTCTTGGCACGATGCGCCCGATCCCAGGCGCACTGATCAGCTGCACTCGCTCGGTAGCGTCGCCGGCCGCCGTTGCGGTTGACCTCACGACTCACCGTTGACGGCGCGCGTCCCAGTGAAGCTGCGATCGAACGCAGCGACTGGCCGACGATAACACTACGCGAGATCTCCTCACGTTCGGCCAGCGTCAACGCTCGTTGCGAGCGCGTTCTCTGCAGCGGTCGTATCCCGCCTGTCCTGGAGAGAATGCCCTGGATAGCTGAATGATGGCGATCAAAAAGGCGTGCAATTGAGTTAAGAGACTCGCCTTTTTGCCAGCGATCCCACATCAACGTCTTATCTGTTTCGGTGTAATAAATTCTCGGTCGCTGCTTCATTTTCAACATCCTCCTCTCTATAGT
>CAZMOM010000060.1:0-6219 GCA_964568075.1 uncultured Gammaproteobacteria bacterium | reverse complement strand
ACCATACTCCTGACAGATGAAGACGATGCGACGATATCGACAAAAGATGTCATCGCATTTATTGAAGAGAACAAACCGGAGCTGGTAATAGGAAAACCCAGTTTCGAATTTGACCGGCAGGGCGGTGGCGAAGGCTTCAGCATCCAGTTATCCGGCGCCTCTACAAAATTGCTTACCGACATCAGTTTTGAAGTCGAGCGGATTCTGGAAAGTATTGATGGGCTGACCGACGTTAATTCGGAGGCAACGGCTGGTGCCCAGGAAATACAGATTACCGTTGATCGTGAACGTGCTATGGCGCTTGGTCTGAGTACAGAGTTGGTTGCGCAGTTTGTTTCTCTCGCCATGCGTGGCGAAAACCTGCGCGAGTTCCGTGGTAAGGACGGCGAAATAACGGTTCGCATGGCGTTTCGCGACAGTGACAAACAAAGCATAGACGACCTGGCCGCCCTTCCGCTCTATACCGCCGATGGTCAGCGTGTAACGCTCGGTGCTATCGCAGACTTTGAGATTAAGCGCGGCCCGCAGGCGATCCGCAGGGTCGATCGCCAAACCGCAGTAATCATCGGCGCAAGCCTGGAAAAAGACACGTCACTGGAAGACGTCAAGCCAAAAGTCGAAAAGGTTATGGACGAGTTCGCTTTGCCTGCGGGGTACAGTTGGAAATTCGGTCGTGGTTTCGAGCGAAACGATGATACACAGTTAATCATGTTGGTGAATATATTACTGGGTGTCGCGATGATATTTATCGTTATGGCAGCGCTATTCGAATCCGTGCTCTATCCCATGGCGATTATTGTTTCCATTATTTTCGCAATAATTGGGGTTTTCTGGTTTTTCTTAATCACAAGTACGACGTTTTCTTTCATGGCCTCCATAGGCATCATGATCCTGATCGGCGTTGTCGTAAATAACGGTATTGTCCTCATCGATCATGTGAACAATCTGCGGCGCGAGGGATTGAAGAGAGATGAAGCAATTGTCGAGGCCGGGCGCGACCGGCTGCGGCCGATTCTCATGACCGTTGCGACGACAATATTGGGTTTGACGCCACTCGCGATCGGCACGACCCAGGTTGGGGGAGATGGTCCGCCTTATTTCCCAATGGCCAGGGCCATCATCGGTGGGTTGGCTTTTTCCACGCTCACATCCTTGCTCGTCGTACCGTATCTGTACGTAGTGCTTGATGGCATGACGCGCTGGGGCAAAAAAGTAATGCGGGTATCCCGCTTGCCTACCGCAAGGTTGGCTGGATAGAAAACCTTGCAATCAAGTCAATAGTGTTTCCTGAACATTCCAGACTTGGTCCGCAAGCAAGTTTACCTCATCCAGAAGGCGTGCTTCATGAACGGAGCCACCGCCAGGCAATTCGGCCAGCGATTTTGCCAGTGGAATTGTGTCCTTGTCGGCGCGGTAACTGACGACGCCCTTGATGATGTCGGTCCGCTTTCTAAGCACTTCTCCAATACCCTTTTGCTTATCAAGAGATGCCCGCAAGTCACTGATTCTCTGCATTATTCTTTCGCATGCCGTCCTACTTCCATAGCTCGCATTCTGCGGTCTGCCCGTCATCGCCGAGCGGATCTGCTCATAGAGGCTGGCGGCCGAATAATGTTCGTAAAGATGTTGCGCTAACGCAATACCGACAAGATTGATCGTCCTTCTTCCCTTAATGCTGATCCCTTTAAATTCAGGTGGCTGCTCCGCCTGGATCTGTTTCATTTCCAAATCCAGTGTGCTCAGCTCATTCTGAAAATCCGCACGTTGTTCTTCGGCTTCGTCTATTGGTTTTTTGAATTCGTGCCGTTTGAAATAATTCCAGAACCCTTTTAACTCGCTTCGACTCGATTGGAGCTTTTCAATAATTTCACTCAACTCGTCTCGTTGAGCACGTAGCCCTTTTTCTTTTAACTTAAGTTTTGCGATTCGCGCACCCTGCGCCTTGCTGAACTCTGCTACATGCAGTTGCCTTTCCCGTGTTTCCCTCATTTGCAGCATTTCCAAAACGAGTTTTTTTACCCGGTCATTACAATCTCCCCAGATTCCCCGCAGCTGATAAAAAACCATAGTGCTGAATGCCGTCTTCGGATCTGCGAGCAGCACCTCGAAAGCCGCCAGTTGCCCATCCGCTCTTTTCAGCTCCGCATCTTTCTTATCCAGATCATTTTCAAGTTTGTATCTTTGATCGTCGAGCCGTTTAAATTCCTTTTTTAGATCGGAACGATTTCGATACAGCTTGATTAGCCTTTGTTCACCAAGGCCCTGTTTTTTCCGATCGTTACCGATCGCGAATTTCGCAAATCTGTCATCCATGGCCATTGCTTTTCCTGTTCTACTCGACAGACAGACTGGCGCTTGCTTCAGTCTCAAGCGCTATGAATCGATGCCCGCGCTCTGCGCAGTACTCCAGCCACTTATTTAACATCGAATTTCTGGTCCACCTGCGATTTATCTCATTACCTGAATCAGCGTCGAATTGTCGCAGAATCTCGTGCCTGTGATTGCGGCTGCAGGCCATTGCCTCGGCCAATCTGGCGTCATGATATATGCGTATTGTCATGTCCGGATCGGCTATCCAGTTCTCCGATTCCTGGAAGAAATAGGTCAAATGCAAAGTGCTCGTGTAACGGGAGCGCTCCACGAGACGAAGATGCAGCGTGCAGTCTCCCGGTACTGTGGATTGCTGCTCGCCGGTAAATTCCTCCGGCTCCTGAATCAGCCAGTTCAAACGAACGTAATTACTCTCGTACAAGGACATCAGGCTGGTGAACCTGGATCGTCCGGAAACCGGGCCTAAGGCGATGTGACTGTCATAAATCATGTCGTTAATATAGCACAGCGATTTCCCCGTAATCGTGAAGCCGTTAACAGTTAGTGGCGGTGTGAATCCTGCAACTTGAAGCACTTCGTCAATGTGGCCCTATCGCCATTTTCCCCAAATATGTCCGGCCGATAATCCTGTCATGGCCTGTAGTGCCGTGAGACGCCGGTCTCGGTCAGTATCGTGCTGGCCATCTCCTCGATTGAAAAATCAGTACTGTCAATCGAAGGAATCCCATATCGAGTGTACAAGGCCAGGGCTTCGCGAATTTCGAATTGTACCTGGCGGGCGGACGCGTAATTGCTTTCTGGTCGTCTTTCACAACGAATTTGCTGTAGCCGTGCTGGTTCAATGGTCAGACCATATAACTTTTTGCGGTGACGCTTTAGGGCCTCGGGCAGGTCCCCACGCTCAAAATCCTCATCGGTCAACGGGTAATTCGCGACAAAAACTCCGTACTGCAGCGCCAGATAAAGGGAGGTTGGTGTTTTTCCGGATCGGGACACGCCGATCAGAATAAGCTCCGCACGACCGTAATCGCGAATCAGTGCGCCGTCGTCGGCAGCCAACGCAAAGTTCGTCGCCTCGATACGGCGCGTGTACGCCACGACATCCTGAATGCCATGTGCTCTACCTGTCGTATGCGATGATCGAACTTTGAGTTCTTTTTCGAGCGGCGACAGGAACGCATCGAAAAAATCCAGGCACAGACAATCGCTGCTATAGATAATTGAGCGCAGTTCATCATCGACCAGCGTACTGAATACGATCGGTTTATGCCCCTCGACCTTGGCAACTTGATTGATCCGGCGAACAGCCTCCACGGCTTTTTCAGCCGAAGAAATAAATGGCAATGTTATGTGACGAAAACTTATCACGTCGAATTGTGTGAGTAAGCTGTGGCCCAAGGTTTCTGCGGTCACACCGGTCTGGTCAGAGACAAAAAATACAGTCCGTTGATTCACATTTCCTCCGTGTATAATGTCAGCCACTCGCTCAACTGGCATTCTGTATTTCCAACGGAACGAATACAAGGGGACCTCATTGCAACCATATATCGTTAAGCTTGACCAGCTCGGAATGACGGACGTGGAAACAGTCGGCGGGAAAAATGCCTCCCTCGGAGAAATGATCAGCAAACTGTCGGGCCTCGGTGTTTCGGTCCCCGGCGGATTTGCCACCACAGCAGCCGCTTATCGCGATTTTCTGTCTGGCGACGGCCTCGACAAACGCATCGCAGATTTACTGGGTGAGCTCGATGTGGAGAACGTCGATGAATTGGTCGACACGGGGGCCCGGATCCGTCAGTGGATAACCGAAAAACCGTTGCCGGAACGACTCAAAAAGGAGTTACAGGAACATTGGGACGAGATGCGTGACGGCCACGATATCTCTGTTGCGGTCAGGTCTTCGGCAACGGCCGAGGATCTGCCGGAAGCATCATTTGCGGGGCAGCAGGAGACATTTCTGAATGTTCGCGGCTGGGAGCGGCTGCTGAAGTCGGTTCATCTCGTCTTCGCATCACTGTTCAATGACCGGGCGATTTCTTACCGAGTTCATCAAGGATTCGATCACCGCCAGGTTGCGCTCTCGGCCGGTATACAACACATGATCAGAAGCGATCTGGGAACGAGTGGCGTCGCCTTCACGCTGGACACCGAATCGGGGTTTCGCGATGTCGTTTTTATCACTTCGTCCTACGGACTGGGTGAAACGGTTGTGCAAGGTGCTGTCAACCCGGATGAATTTTACGTTTATAAACCTGCGCTGGAAAAAAATCGTCACGCCATCCTGAGACGAACCCTCGGACAAAAAGCCATCAAGATGGTGTACGACGATGACCCTGGGTCCGGGAATGCAGTCAGAACGGTGGATGTGGAAACTGCCGAGCGTAAAAAGTTCTCGCAGAGCGATTCTGAAATCCTCGAACTTTCCCGTCAGGCGGTGACCATCGAAAAGCACTACCAGCGGCCAATGGACATCGAATGGGGGCGCGACGGCGACGATGGCAAGCTTTATATTCTGCAGGCCAGACCGGAAACCGTTCAGAGTCGAAATGGCAGAACCCTGCATCGCTATTCCCTGAAATCGAAAGCTAAAATAATCACTAGTGGTCGTAGCATCGGGCAGCGAATCGGGGCCGGTATTTCGCGAGTTATCAACGGTGCCAGTGAAATGAACCGCGTTCAGCCTGGCGATGTTCTCGTCACCGATATGACGGACCCTGATTGGGAGCCCGTTATGAAACGCGCTTCAGCGATCGTGACCAACCGGGGCGGACGTACCTGCCATGCCGCCATTATTGCCCGGGAGCTTGGCGTGCCAGCGGTGGTCGGCTGTGGGGATGCAACCAGTCGAATTTCGGACGGCGAAGAGGTAACCGTATCTTGCGCAGAAGGCGATACCGGTTTTATTTACGAGGGAATCCTTGATTTCGAAGAACAGAAGATCGAACTGGATGCGCTACCGGACATTCCGGTGAAAATCATGATGAATGTCGGAAATCCCGATCGCGCTTTTGCATTTTCTTCGATACCGAACAATGGAGTGGGACTGGCTCGATTGGAATTTATAATTAATCGAATGATCGGAGTGCACCCGAAAGCGCTGCTCGAATACGACAGGCTCGATGAAAAGTTGCAGGAGACAATCGCGGAACATATGTCCGGGTACGCTGACCCCGTCAGTTTTTACGTCGAAAAACTCACGGAAGGTATCGCGACTATTGCCGCCGCGTTTGCGCCGGAACCGGTCATCGTCAGATTATCGGATTTTAAATCGAACGAATACGCCAATCTGATCGGTGGGCGCCAATACGAGCCACATGAAGAGAACCCGATGCTCGGTTTTCGCGGCGCTTCGCGTTACCTCGATGAGAGTTTTCAGCCTTGTTTCAAATTGGAGTGCCAGGCGCTTTGCCGAGTCCGCGACGAAATGGGTCTGGACAATGTGCAGGTCATGGTCCCGTTTGTCCGGACGGTTGCTGAGGGTGCCGAAGTTGTTCGACTGCTCGGAGAGAACGGCTTGAAGAGGGGTGAAAACGGTCTGCAGGTGATCATGATGTGTGAGCTCCCGACCAATGCCCTGCTCGCGGATCAATACCTCGAATATTTCGATGGCATGTCGATCGGCTCCAACGATCTGACTCAGCTAACGCTCGGGCTGGACCGGGACTCAGGTATCATCGCGGATATTTTCGACGAACGCGACGACGCGGTGAAACTGTTGTTGGCAACAGCGATCACCAAGTGCCGGGAAAAGGGGAAATACATCGGAATCTGTGGCCAGGGACCATCCGATCATCCGGATCTGGCGCGCTGGCTGGTAGACCAGGGTATCGAGTCGATCTCCCTGAATCCGGATTCTGTCGTTGAAACCTGGATGTTCCTGGCGGGCGA
>CAZMOM010000059.1:0-7185 GCA_964568075.1 uncultured Gammaproteobacteria bacterium | reverse complement strand
CGAGTGGATCCTGCAGGTATTCACTTTTTTTGTGATCCTCGGATTCCCGCTGGCAGTCATATTGGCGTGGGCTTTTGAACTAACTCCGCAGGGAATCAAACGCGACACGGGAACCGGCGAAACCCCGGCAGAAAAACCCGCCCGGACAGAGACCGCGGCAAGGCCAATCACCGACGGAAAGTCCATCGCCGTGCTGCCGTTTGAGAATCTGAGCCGGGATAAAGCGAATGAGCCATTTACTTTAGGTATTCACGACGATCTCCTGACCTGCATCTCGAAAATCGGCTCAATTAAAACCATCTCGCGAACTTCGGTGATGCAATATCGGGATACGACGAAGACCATCCCGCAGATCGCCAGGGAGCTGGGCGTATCGAGCGTGCTCGAAGGTGGTGTCCAACGGTCGGGAGATCGTGTGCACATCAATGTTCAGTTAATTGACGCCGCGACGGACGAACATCTTTGGGCCGAAGTTTATGACCGGGAACTGACCGCAAAAGATATTTTTGCAATTCAGGGAGAAATATCCGCCTCCATCGCCGAAGCCTTGCGGGCCACCCTGTCGCCGGATGAACAGGACAGACTATCGCATGTTCCCACCGAACACATGGCCGCACTGGAAGCGTATTTTCTCGGCAAACAACATATGGCAACAAGAACAGTTACGACCATAACCAAAGCCGTTGAGCATTTTCAGCACGCGATCAAACTGGACCCTGATTTTGCGCTGGCTTATGTCGGTCTGGCAGACAGCTATTTGATGCAGGCCCATTATGGGAACATGACCATAGATGCGATGGTAGAAAAAGCTGAGGCCGTCGTTAATAAGGCGCTGGAGCTGGATGATCGATCGGGCGAGGCCCATACCTCTTTAGCTGCTTTGCAGGAATTCAGGAATGAATTTGCGGAATCGGAGCAGACCTTCAAACGCGCCCTGGAACTGAATCCAAACTATGCCACGGCCTATCACTGGTACGGTGAATTACTGATCAACAAACTGGACCGTGTCGATGAGGCGGCTGCGCTCGGTAGAAAAGCAGCCGAGCTGGACCCGTTGTCGCCTACGATCAATATTAATCTCGGCATTTATTTGGACGTTCAGGGGAAGTTTGACGAGGCTTTGACCCAGTATCACAAGGTGATCGAGATCGACGCGGCTTTTGCCATCGTTTATCCGCATATTGGATTTGTTTATTGGGAGGCGTATGGAAAACTGGTTGAGGCCGTATCCTGGTTTAAAAAGGGCATCTCAAGCTCGCCCGGTAGCCAAAATTATCCGGCTTATTTAGGCCTTCTATACCTGGACCTGGGTGATCATGCAGAAGCCAAGCGCCGGATTACAAAGGCCATCGAATTGGGACCAGAGGCCTACCGGCCAAATATTGCCAGGGCGTTTCTTGCCTTGTATCTAGGCGACGAGTCCATGGTGTCTGATTATGCCGGCAAGGCTCTCGCGGCCAAACCCAACGTCTGGTGGACCTGGGCCGTACTCGCTCTTCTTCGAAATGACGATTTGCGGGCCGGTCGCATTAGCGAGGCCCGCGCCCGGTATGAACAGTGCTTTCCGGTGTTACTGAACGACAAAGATTTGCAAGTAAACAGAATCAATTTCCAGGTCACCATCGATTTTTCTCTGGTATTAATGAAACTGGGTGAACAGGAGCGGGCGGAAGTTCTCCTGGATAAATGCCTGGCATTTATTCAAACGATCCCACGGCTTGGCCAGGGCGGGTACTGGATCGCGGATACCCTTATTTTTGCTTTGCGCGGAGAGACAGGCAAAGCGATAGCGGCACTCAGGAAAGCCATTGACGAAAGCTGGCGTGCTTCCTGGTGGTATTACCTCAACCACGACGCCAATCTGGAAACCATCCGGGGTGAGCCAGAATTTCAGTCCATGCTGGACGAAATCAAAGCCGACATGGCAGCACAGCTTGAGCATGTGAGGGAGATGGAAGCTCGTGGGGAACTGGAGCCTGTTCCAGAGGTTAACTGACCTCCCTCGGAAGTGTCTTTCGAGCCTTCAGACAACTACTTCTGCCACCTACCAAACGGTCCGCTTCCTGATCTTCCCCCATTTTAGTGGACCACCTTAAAAAGGCGTGATAATGCTAACAACAGTGTAATTGACGTATATCAAGGGATACCTGATCCTTCTTTGTTACATACGGCCGCTAATATACAAAGCCAAATCTGCCGAAAGACGAGGACAGAAAGCCTTGCCCAGGAATCCAGTGACGTGTCTCTAAAGCCCCTGTCTCGCATGACGGGTCGCCCTAAATACGAACGATCTCCCTGACCCCCTACCAGATTTACTTATCTTTAGGAATGTCTTCCCGTAGCGCCGTTTTCTTGCGAGGTTTTTCTTTGACCTATAATCGGGCTACGCGCCGAGGCGGCATTTATGCTGGAAAGATGGGACACGACATACAAAGGTCCTTGCATGGACAACATTATGCCTTAGTATCGCGTCCCTTGATGTTCTTTAACGCGCCTTCTGAAGCCCGCTAGATGGATTTCAAATCTCGCGGCTCGAGGAATGTCCGCTTCCGACCCAAAGCAGACATCGGCAAGGGGGTATACTGTCGTTTTGACCGGGTCGCAAGAATCGTGAATCAGAAGCTGCTCCTTCGGCTCGTTGTCATCACGGTTCTGCTCGTGGCGACCGCTCTATCGAATGCTGCTGAGCATGGTTGCGAAGCTTCGGGCGCGGGTGAACACGCGACAGAAAATGGCGCTTGGCAAATCGTGGCGACAGATCACGGTTTCGACTCGCCAACTTGTGTTCCCTCTGGTCTGCAACATTTCACGTTTGAAAATCGTGGGTCCAAAACTCACGAAGTGATGTTCATCAAGTTGCCAGTGGGTATGACTGCGAAGCAGTACCTGGCTGCCGTGCAAAGCGGCATCGATTTTCCGGAAGGCGCCCTGGACTATTCGGGACCAGGTCTTACCTCTCCAGGGCATCACGCGGACGTGTGGCTCCGTCTAGACCCTGGCAATTATCTCTTGTTTTGCTGGTATAAGGATCATTCTTCGGCGCTGCCTGCCCACGAACTAAAGGTTGTTGATAACGGAAGTGCCGACATTGCGTTGCCTGACGTTGACATCGTTGTGAGGCAGGTCGATTTCCGGTTTGAAGTTGCCGGTGAATTTCGTAGCGGGCCTCAGGTAATTCGGTTTGAGACACCGGGACCTTCAATGCATGAGGTGGACATCTTTCGTATGAATGATGGAATGGACATCGACGATCTGAGGCGATGGTACAAGAGCGGCAGAGATGGGCCGGCCCCAGTAACTGCGTTCAGTGGAGTACTGGACAACCACGATATCCGACGGGAAGTTTGGGTGAAAACAAATTTGGTGAGCGGTAGGTATGTCTTGTGGTGCGACATGCCAATGTCAACTGATCCCGCAGCCGCCCTCACTAATATAACCCACGCAGACCTGGGCATGGTGCACCAATTCACTGTCGATTGACGAACGTCCGCTATTGGCCGTTAGCGGAAGTCAGAATCTGGTATTTCTAGCGATTTGAACGACCGCTTTACACTCAATAGCGGCCGCTAGGATGGTAGAGTCCCGAGGGGCCGCTAGCGACCCCAAGCAGACATTGCGATATCCTATAATTTGCATCTAATTATACGAAAATTCTGTCTGACAAAAACTAGTTAGGTGTCAGTAGGACAACGTCCTAACAAACTAATAAGGGGAGGAGTCATGACCGCATTTGAAAACGCCAAAAAATTCTTCGACGCATGCGATGCAGCAGAGGGTTGGTCAGGTTGCAAGGACTACGTGGCAGACGGCGCTCCATTCGTTGCGCAAAGCGAACCACTAGCTGACATTAATACCGTAGAAGCCTACTGTGAGTGGATGGCTGGCTTTGGTACTGTCACCGTGCCAGGAGCGACATACGACCTACACACCTCTTGCTACGACGAGGAAACCAAGACGGCTGTGTTTTTCGCAACATATCACGCAAGGCATACCGGAGAAGGTGGTCCGGTACCGCCGACCGACAAGGAAACGCATACTCACTATGCGTACTTTCTTACTATGAATGCGGAAAATAAGGTCGAAAGTATGGTAAAGGTTTGGAACGCACCATGGGCTATGAAAGAACTCGGTTGGATCTAGTGCTGTGTTTTGGACCAGTTCGTAACGTCTAACAAATCGCAGCACTGACCGCCTGTTTTAGCCGCGTTGTGATGTCCGCCCCTGGCCGAAAGCGGACGTAAGGTAGCCGTTATCCTAAACCTGATCGAATGTCTGCTAACGACCCAAAGCAGACATTCCGGTAGCAGTTGTATACGGCACGATTTGATGGTGATATATAGCCTTGGCGATATAATCAACTGTTATGCTGATTTAATATTAACTACAATGGAGGCACTGATGAAATCACCATTTCAAGTAAACGTTATTGTCGTTGTACTGTCGTCATTGATCGTGTCCGTAATTGTACTAGCGGGTGAAACCAAGAAGAATATTGTTGTTGGCGACGTAGCTTTTTCCACGCCGGAGTCAGTTGAGTACTATGCAGCCGAGGATGTTTATCTGGTCACCAATATCAACGGCAGTCCATTTGCAGCCGACGGCAATGGTTTTATCTCGAAGGTCAGACCCGATGGTCACATCCTTGACCTTAAATGGATTGATGGCACAAAAAAAGACGTAAGATTGAATGCGCCCAAGGGAGCGGCCATTATAGGAAAAAATCTTTTTGTAGCTGATATCAACCAAGTCCATATTTTTGAGCTGCCTAGCGGCAAGCAAAAAACATCTATCACGATTCAGGGAAGTGCATTTCTAAACGGCATCACGCCTGGGGCAGGTAACTATGTGTACGTTACTGATAGTGGTTATAACGATGGATTCACAGCATCAGGCACTGACGCGATCTACGAAGTCGGGGCCAACGGCAAGTACAAGGCGATTGTCAAAGACAAAGAAATGGGTCATCCCAACGGAATCCTGTCAGACGGAAACAAGCTCATTGTCGTGACATTTGGCACAGGCCTGGTATTCAGTATCGACGCAGCGGGCAAAAAAACTGCATTGCCGACCCCGCCCCAAGGCGGGCTTGATGGTTTGCTGAAGCTGAAGGATGGTCGTTTTCTGATTTCCAGTTGGGGTGGTTCTGCCATCTATGTTTTGAACCGGGACAATACATTCAGCGTGCTGATGGATTCTCTCGATGCACCTGCCGACCTGGGTTTCGACACCAAACGAAATCTCGTACTGGTTCCCTTATTCAAACAGAACAAGGTGGTTTTTCTACCACTTTGAGCATAACAACCGGGTCCACGCGACCGGCTACGCCGGCGCGTGAACCGCGGCGTTAGATATTACTGCGAGTGCCCGTGGAGGAAACGGTGAGATTGAATTACGCGATCGTCTTCGCATCAGATATGGCAACATCCATAGAATTCTATCGTGATGTTTTTGGCCTGCCCTTGAATTTTGAGACGCCGGATTGGACCGAGTTTTCAACGGAAGGGGCGACCTTGGCCCTGCACAAGGCTAACGCATCCCCTTCTGTCGAAGGCGGTCAAAATACAACCGTGGCCGGGCAGTTCCGACCGGGAATGGTAGTAAGTGACCTGGACTTGTTTCATTCTCGCGTTACGGAGCAAGGCGTGACGTGTGTTCAGAACCCGAAAAGTGTTTTCGGCGCCCGTATTGCTCAGTTTTTGGATCCGGATAGTTTAGTTATATCCGTAAGCGAGAAAAGAAGTGGCACCTAACAAGCGACTGTGATGATTAGTCAAGTGTTAAGTGATAGCTGACTGCCATTGCACATCATCTCTTAGCATTGCGTTCAGTGCTGTCACCATTTTTCTGATGCACGCGGTAAGTGCAACTTTCTTGTGTTTTCCCGATTGAACGAGGCGCTCATAAAAGCGTTTGATGTCCGCATTGAAACGAACGGCAGACATCGCACTTAAAAAAAGTGCGGTTCTTGTGCTGGCTCTGCCACCATGGATTCGTCTTTTGCCCCTGAGTCGTCCACTATCTCGATTGAACGGTGCGACACCGGTCAGTGCTGCGATTTGTCGTCGGCTGAGGGTGCCTAGTTCGGGCAGATCTCCGAGTAAGGTATAGGCCACCGTTTTACCAATGCCAGGCATACTGGTAAGCAGATCTCGTTTGTGTCGCCACCTGGCATGGTGATCGACGGCCCGGTCAAGCTCTCGATCGAGCTTATGAACTTCCCGATCCAGGGTTTCGATGAGGATGTCGATACTGTCTTGTAGTGCCTCGCGGGCATCACCTGTTTGCGGTTTTTCTCCATGGTGCGCATGGTGGTGAGTTGGCATCTTCTCACTATCAAGTCCTTGATTTTTTCAGCCTCCGGGTCGCAAGGAGTATGGGCAACCGGCTCGACGGCAGCAGCAAACCGGGCAATCAGTCTGGCATCGATCTCATCGCTCTTGGCCAACTGACCGATGGCGCCGGCATAGCGTCTGACTTTGAGCGGCGAGACCACGATCACGGGTAAGCGCCTGGCGAGAGCCTCTCTGGCGAACGGCTGTTCCAGCCGGCCGGTGGCTTCGATCACGATCCGCGCCAGCCGATACCGCGCCAGCCGCGTCACCAGTGCGCGGATAGCAGCCGATTCATTGGCAACCTGAAAGGTCAGACTACGTTCCAGCAAACACACATCAAGCTGTGCCTTGCCGACATCAATACCGACGTTGACGGCGTCTCGTTTCTTTGTCATGTGCACTCTGTCTTGCTAAATTCGGGCTCTGGGGCCCATTCGACTGTTCGAGTTGTCATGAGATTCGATGTACCGCTGCACGCTTGTTAACGGTCTCAGTTTGACCTGGAGCCTTCGCTGCATCGAGCTGGTACATCGATAAGCTCCGAAGAGCTTATGGGTCCCAACTTATACTGATGAGTGCCCAAAACGAAACATACAATGCGCTGCACTTGTCGCATGTTTGAACTAAGTCGCTATGTCTGCTTCTCTAATCGGGCGTTAATGTCAAGCTCCCAGTTTTTATGGCATTGTATTGGTCGCGTCTTGGCGTGGGTCAAGCTTCTCTTCGCAGTCGGTACTGGTGGTATCCAGCCGCTGCAGGCATAAGTCGGACGGTGTGGAGAGCCATGCTTTCGAGCGTGCTTTAAGTCACACGGGAAGTTCCGCCAGGCGGAATTCTCAATTCTTTGACCCGT
>CAZMOM010000058.1:2700-7212 GCA_964568075.1 uncultured Gammaproteobacteria bacterium | reverse complement strand
CCTTAATCTCGCCGGTATAGAGCTGGATCGCAAGGTCCTGGCGGACATGGCGGTCCATGATGCCGATGGTTTTGCGGCGCTTGCAGAACAAGCCAAGGCCAGCCTGCCGCAGTAAGCGTATTTAGCGGCCCTTTAGGGGCCGGTGTGCTTAGTAAAAAGGAGGAGGCCTGAATGGCGTCCTCCTTTTTTATTCCTGGGAGAGTGTGTGTGACTGAACTCGCACAACTAAAAGCTACAGCGGAAAAGGAAATCGCAGACAGCGATAGCCTTCGCGCACTAGACGATGTCCGTGTTCGTTTTCTGGGCAAGAAAGGTGAACTCACCGCGCGGCTGAAACAGCTGGGCAAGTTGCCGGATGCTGATCGGCCGATCGCCGGGCAGCAGATCAACGAGTTGAAACAGGCGTTGGCGGAGCTGATCGAAGCCAGACGAAAGGCGCTGGGTTCGGCTGAACTGGAATTGCGGCTCGCCGCAGAGGCGCTGGATATTACCCAGCCAGCCCGCGGAGAGGAGTCAGGCGGGCTGCACCCGATTACCCGGACCATGGAGCGCATCGAAACGATTTTTCGTGGCGCGGGTTTTGCGGTTCATACCGGTCCGGAGATAGAAAACGACGAGTATAATTTTGAGGCGTTGAATTTCCCGGAATTCCACCCGGCGAGAGCGATGCACGACACCTTTTATCTGAAAGGCGGGATGCTGTTGCGCACCCATACGTCGCCTGTACAGATCAGAGCCATGCAGGCGGATGGGGTGCCGATAAAACTGATCGCGCCGGGGCGCGTTTATCGATGCGACTCCGACCAGACGCATACACCCATGTTTCACCAGGTCGAGGGCTTGCTGGTCGACGAACATATCAGCTTTGCCAACCTCAAAGCTGTGTTGCATGAATTCGTCGAGCGATTTTTTGAGCAAAAAGTCAGGCTGCGGTTTCGGCCGTCTTATTTTCCGTTTACCGAGCCGTCGGCCGAGGTAGACATCGAACGGAAAAACGGCGGCTGGCTCGAAATTCTGGGTTGCGGAATGGTTCATCCGCAGGTGCTCAAAAATGTTGGCATCGACCCGGAAATATACTCCGGGTATGCGTTTGGCATGGGCATCGAGCGGCTGGCGATGTTGCGTTATGGTGTCGACGACCTGCGCATGTTCTTCGAAAATGACCTCCGCTTCCTGCGCCAGTTCAATTAAGGATCAGGGATGAATATATCCGAACAATGGCTGCGCGAATGGGTTAACCCGGACACGGACAGCGATGGGCTCGCTCACCAATTAACGATGGCGGGGCTCGAGGTCGACGCGGTCGAGCCGGTTGCTGCTGAGTTCAGCAAGGTCTTGGTGGGCGAAGTGCTGTCGACTGAAGCTCATCCAGATGCCGACAAGCTGACTCTTTGCCGAGTCGATACCGGCTCGCGCGACAAGCTGCAGATCGTCTGTGGCGCACCCAATGCTCGCGCGGGCATGAAGGCAGCGGTGGCGCTCGTCGGCGCAAGCCTGCCCGGCGGGTTGAAAATAAAGGCGGCCAAAATCAGAGGCGTCAGATCGCAGGGGATGCTTTGTTCTGCGAGGGAGCTGGGGCTGGGTGAAGAACACGAAGGTATCCTCGATCTGGATCGGGGCGCGCCAGTCGGCGAATCATTTCGTGACTGGATGCATCTCGATGACCATGTCATCAAATTTGATCTTACGCCGAATCGTGGCGACTGTTTTAGTGTTGCAGGCGTTGCCCGCGACCTCGCTGCGATCAACAGGTTGCCGTTGAATCCGCCGGCGATCGAACCCGTCGCAAACGAAAACGACCTGACCTTTCCGGTCGATGTGATTGCGAAGGAAGCCTGCCCGAGTTTTTCATCCCGGGTAGTCGGCAATATCCAGTGGCAGGACAGTTCCCCGCTTTGGATGCGCGAAAAAATACGGCGCTCGGGCTTGCGGCCAATCAATCCCGTCGTCGATGTGACCAATTATGTAATGCTCGAGTTAGGGCAACCTTTACACGCTTTCGATCTCGACATCCTGGACGGTGGCATCAAGGTTCGCTACGCGAAAAAGGGCGAGAAGCTGATCTTGCTGGATGGAAGAGAAGTTGCCCTGGATTCTGAAGTTGTGCTCGTTGCCGACAAAAAGCGGCCGCTTGCCATTGCGGGCATTATGGGCGGCGAGAATTCCGGCGTGACCGATAAAACACGGAATGTTTTGTTCGAGGCCGCTTTTTGGTCCCCGGAGGCACTGGCTGGTCAGGCGAGACGTTTTGGGTTGCATACCGATGCGTCGTTGCGATTTGAGCGCGGGGTCGATCCATGGCTGCAACAGAAGGCAATAGAAAGAGCGACGGCATTGCTTATCGAGATCGTCGGTGGCGAGCCCGGGCCACTGCGTACCGAGCGAGCAGACAAATACATGCCGACTCGGAATCCCGTGCTTTTGCGGTCCAAACGCATCGATCGATTGCTCGGCACGTCGATCGGCAGTGATGAAATTGTCAGCATTCTTAGCGGCCTCGGCATGTCTTTGGCCGATCACGAGGAAGGCTGGCTGGTCACGCCGCCTGGCTATCGATTCGATATCGGTATCGAAGAGGATCTTATCGAAGAAGTTGCGCGGATACATGGTTACGATCGGCTGCCGGAGACACCCCCCAGTACGGTTATGCAAATGCCCGCGGTAACCGAATCACGTATTCCGGAATCGAGGATTCGGAGTGCGCTGGTTGAAAGAGGCTACCAGGAGGCTATTACCTACAGTTTTATCTCGTCTGAACTGGATCGGAAGTTTGCCGGTGACGGGTTACAGGCAGAATTATTGAATCCCATCTCCGAGGACATGGGAGTGATGAGGCGATCGTTATGGCCGGGTCTGCTCGAAGCGCTCAAAAACAATCTCAGCCGCCAGCTGGATCGCGTGCGATTATTTGAAATTGGAGTGAGATATTACCCACAAGGCCATGAATTTAAAGAAATTAATACGCTATCAGTTGTTGCATCGGGGTATCGTTTGCCGGAGCAGTGGTCGGTACCTGCGGAAAAGGTCGATCTATTTGACATAAAAAGCGATTTGGAGGCAGTTTTGCGCCCGACGGGTAAATTATCCGCCTTGACATACGAGGCACAGGAAAATCCGGCATTAAATCCCGGCCAGAGCGCCAGAGTACTGTTGGGTGGCTGCGCCATCGGCTGGATCGGTGCGTTACATCCGAAAGTGATGCGGGACCTCGACACCGGGAGCGATGCCGTACTGCTCGAGTTGGATATCGATGCTGCATTTTCGGCGAAAATGCCTGAATTTGCAGCGATGTCACGCTATCCGTCGATTCGGCGTGATATCTCATTCCTTGTTCCGGAGGCGGACAGCCTGGCGGCTATTCAGGCATCGGTACGTCACGCCGCGGGTGAATTGCTGGTGGACTTGAGGGTTTTCGATATATACCGGGGTACAGGAGTAGATTCTGGTCTAAAAAGCGTCGCTTTAGGCTTGATTTTACAGGATTATTCTCGCACCCTTACGGACACAGATGGGGACACCGTCGTTCAGGCGGTGGTGGCAGAATTGCAGAAATCGCACCAGGCCAGATTACGAAAATAGATAAAAAGAGAAGCGAAATGGCACTCACGAAAGCACAAATGGCGGAAGCGCTATTCAACGAACTGGGGCTCAACAAGAGAGAGGCAAGGGAGTTAGTCGATCTCTTCTTCGAGGAGTTACGCGCATCATTATCGAGTGGCGAACCGGTCAAATTGTCTGGTTTCGGCAATTTTGATTTGCGTGACAAGAGTCAAAGACCGGGCAGAAATCCCAAAACCGGTGAAGAAATTCCGATAACCGCTCGTCGCGTGGTCACATTCCGGCCCGGGCAAAAGCTCAAATCGAGAGTAGAGGCATATGCTGGAACCGGGGAATAACAACCAACTCCCCCCGATCCCGGGAAAACGGTACTTTACGATCGGTGAAGTCAGTGAGCTGTGCGGGGTAAAACCGCACGTCCTTCGCTATTGGGAGCAAGAGTTTCCACAACTCAAGCCGGTTAAACGCCGCGGAAACCGTCGCTATTATCAACGCCAGGACGTGTTGATAATTCGTCAGATACGCAGCCTGCTTTACGATCAGGGTTTTACGATCGGTGGTGCCCGTCTGCAATTGACCGGTGAATCCGCAAAAGATGACGTCAACCAGAGCCAGCAGATCGTCAAACAAGTGCGTCTGGAGCTGGAAGAGATCATCAAGATTCTCCGTCGTTAAATAGGCAGGCTGCGCCGCTTCTTTCCATCCTTCCTTCCCAACTATGGATTCGGTATCATCGCGTGCCTTCGCGACTCGCATTGCGAAGTCCCAACGGTCGGGGCGTGGCGCAGCCTGGTAGCGCACCTGCATGGGGTGCAGGGGGTCGGAGGTTCAAATCCTCTCGCCCCGACCAATTTTGTTGTATCCAAATGTGGGGCAATCGGATTACCGGCCCTCAGGCACAGCCTTCGGGCGTTCAGCGGAAAAGGCCTGGCGGCCTTTTTGTTGCCGCTTCAC
>CAZMOM010000058.1:0-2600 GCA_964568075.1 uncultured Gammaproteobacteria bacterium | reverse complement strand
TTCAGCGGAAAAGGCCTGGCGGCCTTTTTGTTGCCGCTTCACCCTCTCGCCCCGACCACTAACACGTATCGGTGCCGGTCATTAAGTAATTCAGTTTTTGACTAAGAATCGGACCGGAATTTCGATACTTAGTAACTAAACGACCGGCACCTAACGGCTAGTCAGCGTCAATCTTTCCTGTAAAAGTCTGGTCGACGAATACACAGAGAAAAGTTGGGCAGCCTGCTCCACTGAAGCAATTCGGGTCCGGATCGGTGCCCTGAGGAACGATCGAAAAGATGCCATTCACCTCGCAGTTTCCCCCGCGAAGATTGCTGTAGTTGCCAGTGCCGCCTTTGAACACGCAGGAACCTTCATGTGAAAGACCAGACAATAAAACCATGTAGTCGATCACGAATGAATCATTAGCGTCGGACTGGAAGGTGTCGGATTCCCCAACCAAACCGCCAAAGCCGGTTGGAGTCACAGGACCAAAGAAAAACGTTTCATCTGACGTGGCTTTCCCGTGATCATCGATCGCTCCTGTTCCCTGCCATGACCCGCAGCCATTAAGAATTTCGCTGGGTCCATTACTAAATGGTGGTGGTACATGGGTGACATTGTCTATCGGAAATAAAACTGTATGTTGAATGGTAAACGGTTCCGGTTTTCCAGTGTTTAAGTTTTGCGCTTCGCCATGCGTACTTACCAAGAAAATCGCGCAAGCCGCTACTATTGAAATCGCTACCCCATTGAAAGCTAGATTCTTCTGGACTCTCATCACTTGTTCTCCCATTTAGTTATTTGATTGCTCTTTCGCAATGGCAGCCCGGCGATCTTAGGGTCCTTCGGGGAGTCATCCATGGCTTCTCGGAGGAAGCGAGGACCCGTGGCTTTCCGTCCCCATCTTTCGGTGGGTTTGGTTTTTTTGTTGTTTACTTTCAAATTATAGTCCAACTTAGTCGGATTGCCTGATAGTTAACATAATCGGGACATGTTCAGACCAAGGTGATGTCTGCTTTGGGTTGCCACCTCAATCGGTCCATGCAACACAAGCTTTAAATCTCTCTGCTGGTGTTTCGAATTCCAAGGTCTTGTGTGGCCGCTCGTTGAGCTGACGCGCCACCTTATTCAGAAAAAGTATCGGTGCCGGTCATTAAGTTATTTAGTTGTTTGGACCGGGTATCGGACTGGAATTTCGATAACCTAATAACTAAAGACCGGCACCAATTATTCTTGGTGGCAGGAGATGATTCGAGGGCGCGACCGGTTCCGCCATAATCACCGGGGAAGCGGAACCCGTGAGCGCTGACAGATCGTTTCTAGGTGAAACCGGGACGATCGTCGGCACGATTGTCCTGCCATGACGACGATGACGATTCACAGTTAGTCAAAGGTATGTCTAGGGAACCCCGCCTCGGCGGGGTTTCTTTTTGCCGGGTGCGACAGTCCGCTACTAGCCTAAAGGGGAATATCGCCACGAACCACCGAATTGCCTGTGGACGACTATACTTATGCGAACACACATTACGAAAAGCCAAACCCGCCGAAAGACGGGGGCAGAAAGCCACGGGTCCTCGCTTCCTCCACGTCGCCCTTCCGACGACGCCACGAAGGTTCGCAAGACCGCCGGGCTGGCTGTGTAATTTTGTTCAGGCCAGGTCAGTTTTGGGGCCGACGAAGAAACCGAGTCAAGGGGGCGATATGAAAAGATACTTTCCGATTTTGGCGGGATCGTTGGCGCTTATTGCAACTGCTTGCGGGCCACCGGTGGATGTCGAAACGGAAAAAAGCGCCATCCGCGAACTGGATAGGGCATGGGAAGATGCGACCGCTGCCGACGGCGCCGAGGGCTGGGTCGCGTTCGTGACCGAAGATGCGGTGATTTATCCACCGGATGACCCCATCGTCACGGGCAAAGAGGCGATTGGCGAATACATGCGACCGCTTTTCCCCCCCGATTCGTTGGTCCGATGGCTGCCGGATCGTATCGAGGTATCCAGTGCGGGAGACATGGCATACATGTTTGGTACTTATGAAATTACCGTAACCGGCCCGGGGGACGAACCTTTAACCTCAGCGGGCAAATATGGTAATGCCTGGACGAAAACGCCCGACGGTACGTGGAAAGTAGTGGCATCGGTCTGGAACGCTGATCAACGCGACGCGGGTGACCAGAAAACACTGTATCAGCGTGTTGGTGGTTATGACGTGGTTGCCGCGATCCTCGATGGCACCGGACCCCGTGTGATAAACGATCCGGAACTCAGCAAATTCTTCCCGGAAGTCGATGAAGAAATGGGCAAGAGAGGTCGTCAGCTCGCGGTAAATCTGTTGTGTGAACTTACCGGTGGGCCATGTTTTTACATTGGTCCTGATTTGAAGATGATCCACACGGGGCTCGGGATTACCGACGAGCACTGGCAGTCTTTCCTGGGGTACCTGGCGGAGACGATGGATGAGTTGAACATAGACGACGAAGAAAAAACGGATGTTATCGCCGTTTTTTCCGGGTTGAAGGGAGACATCGTAGTCCAGCCGGAGGAATAGCGTTCAGGATTTGTCCGACGGACTCTCACCTTGTCGCGCTCTGCCGTTACCGCAACCCAAAGCGGACCATT
>CAZMOM010000057.1:0-7296 GCA_964568075.1 uncultured Gammaproteobacteria bacterium | reverse complement strand
GGATGTTCCTGGCGGGCGAAAGCAGTTAACAGAACGAACCTGCCGTCGCGGTGCGGTCGCCAGTCTAAAAATCACTCCAACTTGATCGCCGCCGCAACCTGATTTTGGGAAGAAAAAGGCCCATTAGAATTCCGCCAATCAAAACCGCCGCCCCTGCAAGAAACCAGTCCCTGTTACGTTTGTCCTTGAGAGACTGAATCTCGGACGCCTGCGACTGCAGTTTGTGCTTCAGCGTCTGAACCGAAGTCTGTAACTCCTGATTTTGCCGATCCAGTTTTATTGCGTTCGCAGAGACCTTTTTGATTTTTTCGAGATCGGCGGATCGAGATCGGTTATCTCGCATCAGCCGATCCCGCTCCTCGCTGAGCTCGTCTCTGCTCGCCGTGGTTTGCGCCAGCTGGGCTCCCATATCCTGATTCCGCTGACGCAGTTTACTGAGCTGTTGACGCATCCCGGTGAGCTGGTCCCGGGCCGACCGCTGATCCATTAAATACCGACTCAGGACATATCCTTCGATCCCCGGTCCAATACTGACCCGGCTGTAACCCGTTTCCTTATTTGCCTCAAGCACCTCCACGGCAGCACCGCTCGCCACCAATCTGACGATCGTGTTTGCCGTGCTGGGCCCGCTACGCAATGTTATCTCGAATTGATCGGTAACGAAGGCGGTTTCTGCCAGGCCTGCCGCCGGCAACGAAATAGCCAGAAACAGAATTACATGAAATCTCATTGTCCGGGTATCCATGGCTGGGTTGATCGAATCATAACCCGAAACGGGCGGCCAAAATCCTTGATTTCAGAGGAATCGCAAGGTGTCGCAACTCACCGACACTGCGGCGGCTTGATGCCAGCTTTCGGTCGGCCGCGAATGAGAATCCTTCCGGCTCCAATCATCGAAATCCTGGCGATCGACTTTCTCGATCTGGTCCGGATCAAGACATCTCGAATTAACGCTGAAACCATCCGGGTCCGACCTCGGGACATAAAAAGATCTGCCGCCGCGATGACTGCAGGACAGGTGTCTGGCGGTCTCGGTATAAAACCGATATTCAGACGGCTCGTCTTGTCCTTGCAGTATTTGGAATTGCCCGAACGAACAATCAGATACTGAGAATCGGTCATCCTGTACGGCGAGCAATTGCAATGAAGAAATTTCAGCTCACGCGGCGCATCGATAACAAACCGCACTGTCCCACAATAACATCCACCGGTGTGCTCAATTCACTCTGCATCATCCAGCGGTACATTCGTTATTATTTTTCCGGCATCTCGAGCGGCACTTCCCACACGACCATGGCCAGTTGTTTGTTGTCCGGTCGCACAGCCAGTCGCGTAATCGGCCCCGGCAAAAGATCGGCATAGTCGCGCAACAGCTCCCATTCTTCCTCCCCCAGTCGATAAATGGCTTTTTCCGAGGCCATCAATAAATGCAGATCCTCTGTCCAGACGAAATCGAGAAAATGACTGCCTTCCAATGGTGCAGCCAAATTCGAAAACTCAAAACTGTCCAGGTTTAGTAATGCCAGCTCTTTTTCATTTTGTTCATTTTGACGAACAAGCGTCAGAGAATTACTTCCGGGCTTTAGCTGGAGGGCCCGGGAATATTTTGGCATCTCGGCAACCGCCCGGATTTCGCCATAATTTACATAGCCAATTTGCAAGGTCATTGTCCATGGCTCTTCGCCAGTTAATGACGCTCCCATCAACAACGCGATCCTGTTCGCATCGATCCAATTGTAATAGTTGACGGCGACGGCATCGGGAAGAATAACTTCCGTGTTGTCGCTTTGATCATCAACGAACCACAGCCGGCTGGTGCCATCCCCTTCTCCGCGCACCACCGAAAACCCTCTGCCCGCCGGCATCGGGATCGGGGAGTACTCCGGCTCCTCCGTGTCGGTCATTCTCGTTTGCGTTCCGCTGACAAGATCATGCAAATAAATATCGGTGCTCATTTCCATATCTTCAGCAACGACACCGACGCTAAACAACAGGCCACTGCCATCCGCCAGGTATTTCGGTTGGTTGTCGTAACCACGGCGCGGCGTAATATTGACCGGCATCCCCAGCTCTACAGTGTCGCCATTGGATTTCAAATCCACCAGCCAGATATCGGTTAGGTATTCGAATTTCTTTTTCTCCGTATGCGACTCTTCCTCCTGACTTTTCGAACATGCCGTCATGGAAACCACGACGCCGATCGCTAGGATAACCAGAACTGATTTTGCGACTCTGATCATAAAATCTCTATTAGGGAAGCTCTGATCTATTCATGGACTCGTATCTTGCGCCCAAAATATCCAGCTTCTGTGTTGCAAATCTTCGCAATAGCCAGCTATTACGTGCGCTTCGCGCCTTGAACCTGAACATTTTGGATCATAATCTCCTTAGCTTTCTTACCCGATCTGGCCGACGGTAATTTTCGACGTCCAGATGATAAGCACGGTCACAGCGAACATCACAGGAACCAGGTTCCTTTTTCTCGAATCCGACTTTCTCGTACAAGGCGATCGCGGATCGAAAATTTTTGTTGGTTTCCAGTTGAATTTCCGTGAACCCCAGTCGAGCAGCCTGTTCGATCAGAAAGTCCAAAAGCGACTTTCCCCAGCCTTGACCTCTGATTTCGGGCAAGAAATACATTTTACGTAATTCACATCGGTCTTCGTTCAGACGCATCAAGCCGGCCGTTCCGGCGATTTCACCCTCGTCGTTTTGCACCACCACAAATAGCCCGCCGGGGGCCGTATAATTCTGCTCAATATCGGCCAGATCCGAATCGAGCCCGTCAGGATCCAGGCTCAATCCAAGCTCCGTCAACACCTGATCGATAATCGCCGTTACTTTGCCCCGATCCTTATTTTCTGCGGTTCGGATGGTCAACATGCGAAAAGAACCTTACTATTGCTGGAAACCCGGATTTACGGTGCCAACCATACGATACTTGACCCGGTATTTGTAATATGAACTGCGGTTACCGGCACCAGGAACAAGACAAAGCGAACTGACGGAGTCATCGTGTTTATTACCAAAGCAGCAATTGCCAACCCGGTCGCCGTAGTTTCCGGCATGCTGCTGGTCATATTGTTTGGAATAATTGGGCTATCGAGACTCCCTGTCCAGCTTATCCCCAATGTCGAGCAACCATTAATCCAGATTAATACGAGCTGGCGCGCGGCCGCGCCCGAAGAAGTCGAGGCGGAAATCGTCGAGCCCCAGGAAGATGCACTCAGAGGCGTTCCCGGCCTGAAAAAAATGGAGTCCGCGGCATCCCGCGGGCGTGGCTCGATCAGCCTCACGTTTGGCGTGGATGTCGATCTGCAGCGTGCATTGATCGAGGTCATGAACCGGCTTAACCGGGTTCCGAGCTATCCGGCCGATACCGATGAGCCGGTCATTTATGTTGGTCAGAATCAGTTTGGCGCCGCGATCGCCTGGTTCGCACTAAGACCGCTCGCTGACAGGAATATCGACATCTCCGAATATCAGGATTTCGTCGAAGAGGTCATTCAGCCGCGAATCGAACGCATCAAAGGAATATCGAAAACGGACGTCTATGGGGGGCGCGCCAAGGAAGTTCGAATCACTTTCGATCCCTACCTGGCTGCCGCGCACGGCATCGACATTCCGACGCTGGCGGCCGCCGTATCCGATAATGCGGACACCAGCGCCGGCTTCAACGAAGTCGGCCGCCGTCAGTACACGGTGCGCTACAGCGGCAAATACCAACTCCACGAATTTGGCGACATGATACTCAGCTGGCGGGACGGCAATCCGGTTCGTCTGCGGGATATCGCTGAAATCAGTATGGAGCTCGTGGACAAAAGCGGTGCGATGAGGCAAAACGGCGATCCGGCGATCGTGTTTAATGTGCAGCCAGCAGAAAACGTCAACGTACTTGACGTAATGGACAATCTCAAAGAAGTCGTCACGGAACTGAATGAGGGACCGGTCCAACGCGCCGGCCTGAAAATTGTTCAGGTGTATGACGAAACCGTCTACATAAAACAATCAATCTCCATGCTGCGTAACAACCTGATCCTCGGCGTTTTGCTCAGCGTCAGTGTCTTGTGGTGGTTTATGCGGCGCTTCCGCGCGACCATGATGGTCGCAATCGCCATCCCGGTCTCACTGTGCGCATCCTTTGCTTTACTCGACGCCGGTGGCCGGACGCTCAATATCATATCGCTCGCGGCTCTGGCCTTTGCCAACGGCATGGTGCTCGATGCCGCCATTGTGGTGATGGAGAATATCCTCCGTTTGCGCGAGAGCGGCCGCACCAGCAAAGAAGCGGCTATTGTCGGGACCACACAAGTCTGGGGCGCCCTGGTCGCTTCGACGGCAACGACGGTCGCCATTTTTCTGCCGGTGGTATTTTTGCGCGACACGGCGGGTCAATTGTTTTCTGATCTCGCCTATGCGGTTTCGATGGCGATTACTGTATCTCTTGTTATAGCCGTCACCCTGGTCCCGAATGCGGCAAATTACTGGATGCGCGACCTGGAAATGCGCGACCCGCACAAGGAATGGTGGGAAAAAGGGTCCGCACTGATCATGCGCCTGACGGATACCAAGAAACAGCGCCGCACCTGGATACTGATTCTCGTCGTCGTCGCCGCCGGATTGAGCTGGTGGCTCAAACCGGCCGCCGATTACCTCCCCCAGGGCCGGCAGAACTTGATTTTAGCGTTTATCATGCCGCCGCCTGGCCAAAGCGTGGAAACCGCGGAAACGGAGTTCCTCGACGTGGTCGGCGAACGCATGAAACCGTTTCTGGATGGCACCAGGCAGCCTGAAATCGAAAATTACTTCATGGGTATTTTTGGCCGCCGCGGTATCCTGGGGGTTCGCGCGAAAAACCCGGACGACATCGACAAATTGTTGGAGATCATGAACGAGGAAGTGCTGTTCGGCTTTCCCGATACGCTGGCATTTGCCTCTCGACCGTCGATTTTCCGCCGGCTCGGTGGCGGGCGTGAAATTGATGTCAATATTCAAAGCCGCGACATGGACGCGATGCTCGATGCGGCGCTGGCAGGCATGGCCACGATTACCGCGGCCTTGCCGGGATCACAGGTTCGGCCCATCCCCGGCGTCGAATTGGCGGAGCCGGAGCTCAGGCTGATTCCCGATGAGCGCCGCATTGCCGAGTCCGGCTGGAACCGAAAAACGCTGGCGGGTATTACCCGGGCGCTGGGCGACGGCCTTTATGTCGGCGATTACTTCGATGGCGACCGGCGCAGAGACATTATTTTGCGGGCCAAACCCTGGGCGAGCCCCGAGGAACTGGTCGCGATGCCGTTGGCGACACCGAGTGGCGGCATACAGCAGGTCGGCGAGCTGATCCGGTTGGAAAGAACCGCGGGGCCCAACCAGGTTCGACGAGTCAACCGGCGGCGCAGCATCACTTTGCGAGTGTCGCCGCCGGATATTTCACTGGAGGACGCAATCGCCATTATCCAGAAGGAAGCGGAACCGGCGATACTGGCGCAATTGCCCGAAGACGGCGAGGTTTACTATTACGGTAGCGCAGACAATCTGAAAATAGCGCTGCGTAATCTCGGCAGCAGTTTTGCCCTGGCGATGGTCATTCTCTACCTGATCATGAGCGCCCTCTTCCGGTCGTTCAGAGACAGCCTGCTGGCTTTACTGGCGATACCTCTGGCGACGGTCGGCGGCGTACTGGCGCTGCGCATCTCCAATCTGTTTTCGTTCCAGCCGATGGATTTACTGACGATGATCGGTTTTATCATGCTGCTCGGACTGGTGGTCAATAACTCCATTCTTCTGGTTTACCAGACACGGGCCTCCGAACGTATCGGTATGGACCGTCGCTCGGCGGTTGCGAAAGCGGTTCGCATTCGTTTGCGGCCCATCTTGATGAGTACGATTACGACTCTTTTCGGGATGTTGCCGATGGCGTTGATCCCCGGCGCCGGTACGGAGATTTACCGGGGCATAGCGGCGGTGATTGTCGGTGGCATGAGCGTCAGCACGCTGTTTACGTTGATCTTGCTTCCCAGTCTGTTGCGTCTGGGTGAGGAAAACACCATGCTCGGTACGGAACCGGGCACAGGCCTGCAAGGCCAATACAGCCGAGATGATATTAGCGTATAATTCAATCAGTTAGTTATGATACTTCTACAACAATCTAGATGCGTTCGCGCTTGGGCGGCCGGTTCGACCGGGCTGATTCTGGGGCTGTTTGCCAGCCTTTGCGCGGCCCAGCAGGCTGCCGCGCCGGTGGTCGTCGTACGCGCCGAACAAATCATGCTGGCTCCCACGATAGCGGTTCCGGGCACGGTAATCAGCCGCAACGATTCAAAAATTTCGGCCGAAGTTGCTGGTCGTCTTATGTGGATCGCCGAAGTGGGTACGACCGTTGCGCAGGGGGATCCGGTCGCGAAACTGGACAACACTTTTTTGCGATTACAGCGGGATGAATTCGTCGGACAGGTTGAGCGGCAACAGGCCCGCCTCACCTATCTCGAACCCGAGCTTGAGCGATTGAAGAAATTGCGCGCAGAAAACAACGCGGCGGTCAGCCGGCTTGATCAGACCCGGTCAGAGCTGCAGGTAGCTCGTGCCGACACCAGGGTCGCCAAAGCCCGGCTGAAACAGATTGAAGACCAACTGGAGAAAACGACAATACGGGCAGCATTTGCCGGCGTGGTTACCGAACGGATGAGCAACATTGGGGAAACCCTGAATACCGGTACCGAAGTGGTCAGGTTGGTTGACCCGTCGGCCATTGAAATAGTGGCGCGAGCGCCGCTCAGATCGGCCACATTTTTGAAAATAGATGCCGTAGTCGATGTGTCCGCGGAGCGATTCAGCGAGAAAAGCACCGTGCGCGCGATTGTGCCGTTTGGCGATCCCCGCTCGCACATGTTTGAAATGCGGCTGAATGTCGATCCGGCGAACTGGGTCGTTGGTGAAAGCGTTCAGATTGCGATCCCCACTGCGGAGGCGAGAAAAGTGCTTGCCTTGCCGCGAGACGCGCTGGTACTGCGTCGTAACGGCGCCAGCGTCTTTCGGGTTGGCGAGGACGAGATGGTGGAGCGGATTTCGGTTTTGGCCGGCAGTGGCGACGGTGAGATGATCGAGGTATCCGGCGATCTGCAGCCCGGCGACAGGATCGTGATACGCGGTGCGGAAAGACTGCGGCCGGGTCAGCGGGTAATGGTTTTGAACGAGGATTCGGAGGCGGGTATCAAAAGCTCCTCCGCAAACTGATCTATCGCTTGCGCTGCCGGGCAGGACGCCCAAATGCCGCGGAGCCCAGGGACGGGCGAGAGC
>CAZMOM010000056.1:0-7433 GCA_964568075.1 uncultured Gammaproteobacteria bacterium | reverse complement strand
ATTACGTGCGCTTCGCGCCTTGAACCTGAACATTTTGAATCACAATCTACTTCGCCCATGGATAGATCAGAGCTTCCTTGGTTCAGCAAGTCTGGGGGCAAAGACATCAGCTTGTGACTGCGACAACCCTTTGCTGCCATATCTTGCCCACTTTAAGTAATCATGCTTCTATACGCAGCTCTACTCTGCGGTGGAAAAGAACTCTCACATGCGAAAAATCCTGGTCTGCCTCAAGCGGGTGGTCGACTACAACGTGCGAATCCGAGTCAGGCCGGACGGCAATGGTGTCGTCACCGATGGCGTGAAAATGAGTGTCAATCCATTTGACGAAATTGCGCTCGAGGAAGCTTTGAGAATCCGTGAACGGGGCGATTCCGACGCAGTCGTTGTAGTCAGCATCGGCGGCGACGCGTGCCAGCAGCAATTGCGCACGGGTCTGGCGATGGGCGCGGATCGGGCGATTCAGATTCGCACCGACCAGGAACTCGAACCACTTGATATTGCCCGAATCCTGGTCAGGCTCGCCGAAACAGAAAGCCCCGACCTGATCCTGCTAGGTAAACAGGCGATTGATGGCGACAATAACCAAACCGGCCAGATGCTTGCCGCGCTCTGGGACAGGCCGCAGGGCACATTTGTTTCAAAGCTCACGATTTCCGAAAACAAGGCTACCGTAGTTCGTGAAGTTGACAGTGGGCTGGAGACGCTGGAACTCGATCTGCCGGCCGTGATCACCAGCGACCTGCGTCTGAACGAACCGCGATACGTGAAAATGCCGGACATCATGAAAGCGAAACGAAAACCGCTGGATGTTAGCAATATCGAAGACCTGGGCGTCAGTGTTGAATCACGGGTAAGAATCGTCACAACCGAAGCTCCCCCGCCCCGCCAAAAAGGGAAGATCGTTGCGGACGTTGGTGAACTGGTCGCCGAACTTCGAAAAAGGGATCTGGCGTGATGGGAAAAGTTCTGGTCGTCGCCGAGCACGATGGAAGCGACCTGAATGCGAGTACGGCCAGGTGCGTTTCCTGTGCCGGTGAAATCCCGGATACCGAATGCGATGTCGTTGTATTTGCTGACGATGGCAGCGAGGTTTGCAAACAGGTCGCGTCACTCAACGGCGTCAGCAAGGTGTTACGGGTGGATAACGAAGCTAACCGCCACCCTGTCGCCGCACTGATGGCGCCCCAGATTACCGAGCTGGCAGAAGACTACGGTCATATCCTGGGTCCATCCACAACCTTCGGCAAGGACCTGATGCCAAGAGTCGCGGCTTTGCTGGGCGTTGCCCAGGTTAGCGATATCATGTCGGTTCTTTCGGCTACTTGTTTTCGCCGACCGATTTACGCCGGCAACGCGGTGATCACGGTTGAGACCCGCGAACAGGACAAAGTGGTTGGGACCGTAAGAACAGCCTCATATGCCGCGGTTGCAGGCGGGGCAAATGCGGATATCGAATTGCGCAGTATCCGGACCAGTTTGCCGGGGCATACCCGATATGTGAGCGCCAGCAGTTCAGGCGACGACGAGCGGCCCGACCTGCAAAGTGCGGCAACCGTTGTTTCGGGAGGTCGCGGATTGGGCAGCTCAGAAAATTTTGGCGTGATTTACAAACTGGCCGAACGCCTCGGCGCCGCGGTTGGTGCATCGAGAGCCGCCGTCGATGCCGGTTACGTCACTAATGATTTGCAGGTTGGCCAGACCGGAAAAATCATTTCGCCGGATCTTTATATTGCGGTCGGAATATCCGGCGCCATTCAACACGTTACCGGCATCAAGGATGCCGGAACGATCGTCGCGATAAACAAAGACGGTGAGGCGCCTATTTTTGAAATTGCCGACCTCGGGCTGGTGGGTGATTTGTTTGTCATTCTCCCCGAGCTTGAACGCTTACTTGCGCAGAACTGAGCACCGACCTGCTACCTGGATACCAGCAACAACAAAGACAGGATAACTATGAAAAAAACAAACCGGATAATTTTGACCACCCTGATATTGTTCGCCGTACCGATTGTTGCTGTCGCCGGTCCGGCATCGAACCCGGACAATCCGGTATTTGTCAGCATATTGCCTCCGTTGTTTGCGATCGTACTGGCCCTGATCACTCGCAGCGTCATACCAGCGCTTTTTCTCGGCGTCGTGCTGGGTAGCTGGGCGCTGCATGGATTCGACGTGGCCGGACTCTGGCACGGTCTCCTGGACAGTGTCGCCGTTCATGTTACAACCGCGGTGGCTAACGCCGACCACGCAGCCGTCATGGTGTTCTCCTTCATGATAGGCGGCATGGTCGGCATCATCTCGCGCAACGGCGGCATGCAGGGGATAGTCGAATTGCTGGTCGGCAAAGCGGACGATCGGCGTCACGGACAGCTGGTCACAGCGGGCATGGGAATCGCGATTTTTATCGACGACTATGCGAACAGCCTGGTCGTTGGCAACACCATGCGGCCGGTCACTGACAAGTTGAAAATATCCCGCGAAAAACTGGCTTATATCGTTGATTCAACAGCGGCTCCGGTTGCCTGCATTGCCCTGATAACAACCTGGATCGGCTATGAAGTAGGCCTGATCAGCGACGCACTCAGCCTGCTCGGCGCGACAGGCAGCTCGCCATATGAAGTCTTTTTGAGATCGATTCTGTACAGCTTCTATCCGTTTCTGACTTTGTTTATGGTGTTTTTGGTCGCGTACAGCGGTCGCGATTTCGGACCGATGTACCAGGCTGAATTACGGGCCATTACGACCGGTCAGTTACTCGCACCGGGCGCGACCGTGGACGAATCTGCGCGCCGGGAAAGCAGTTTCGACTCGACTTCCGAAACCCCGAAACGCGCACTCAACGCAGTCATACCCATCATCGTTCTGGTTGTCGGCGTAATCGCCAGCATGTACATGACAGGCGCAGCAGAGGTCGGGGCTGACGCGGGCCTGCGCGACATTCTCGGTGCCGCGAACGCCTATCTGGCCCTTGTGTGGGGATCGCTTTTTGGTGTCCTGACGGCTACGATTCTGAGTCTCGCGCAGCAATTGATGAGTCTGGATAAGGTGATCGAAGCCTGGTACCAGGGCGCGAGAGGGATGTTTCTCGCGATGATCATCCTCATACTCGCCTGGTCGTTGTCATCGGTAACCACGTTACTCGGCACGGGCGCCTACCTGGTCAGCCTGCTCAGCGGCAACCTGTCCGTCGGCCTGCTGCCCGCCGTGACATTCATCGTCGCCGCGTTTACCGCATTCGCGACGGGCAGTAGCTGGGGTGCAATGGGCATACTGATGCCCCTGGTTATACCGCTGGCCTGGTCCATGCTTGGCGGGGCGGACGCGACCCAATCGGCGATTTTTTATTCGACGGTCGCCTGCGTCCTCAGCGGCGCTGTCTGGGGTGACCACTGCTCGCCGATTTCCGACACGACAGTTTTGTCCTCGCTCGCATCATCCTGTGACCACATTGATCATGTGCGTACCCAATTACCCTACGCGACCGTCGCCGGCGGTGCAGCATTGCTACTTGGATCGCTGCCCTCAGGGTTCGGCGTGCCGTGGTGGGTAAGCCTGCTGCTGGGTCTCGGTTTTATCGGTGCCGTCGTTATGCTGGCCGGTAAAAAATCAGGCCCCCAAACGGCATCGGCCTGATAAGAATCAAATATCGTTAACGGCTACCCGGTCAATCGGGTGTTCTGGTTTATTGTTCCCAAAAAACCGAAAAAACTTTTAGCAAACAGCGGCCCAGGTTCGCACATCAGATTCCGGATTTCGTATACTGAGGGTTCTTGAGAACAAGGACTGTTATCATGACGCCCTCAGACAAACGCGTCGCCGCCACTTTGAAAAGATGGCTGGAAAGCATCGACCAGCATGTCAAATTTGTCGATCTCAATGACGACGAGTACGAGTCAAAAAGAAACTGGTTGCCTCATCAAAGGCCGCGCAAGGACCTATTGATGCTGGCTCGCAAACGAGTTGTAACGCTGGCAAAAAAGATTGAGAAAGAAGTCAAAGCTGGCAACAAGTCATTTTCACAAAGCCTGGAATTAATGCGCGTGTTGTCTAACATGGTTGGCAGAGAAAGCGGCGAACGTTTTATCCCATTAACCGCAACCGACGAATCGATCGCCGAGGCGGCTCAAAAAGGGAGAGCCAAACATCCCGAACGACGCGATTTCGTTCGCCGGCAGGAATTGATTCGGCTGGTCGCAGCGGACTCCGTCAGATTCCTGAGTTGGGGCCGTGAATGGCACGAGCTGCCGGAAGTTATATCCAGACTGGACGGACGACCCAATGAAGAAATTACCCGGCGAATTTTAAAAGCCAATCGGGCGGTCATCGAACAAGAGGCGATGGGCGGTAGTTATTAATAAAGTTGTGCCTGGGGGTCGGCAATCAGAAAGACATGTATTCGCGACCCTGGCGTCAGTCCCCCTTTCCAGTTTCAGGCTATCGCGTAATGTCTGCTTTCGCCGCCATTTTCGGACATTCGTCGGATAAAGAAAACCCCGGACAAACCGGGGTCATCCAGTAAGAATCCCACCCACCACTTTCAAAAAAAACAGTGGTAAGGGCGCTTTTGGCTATTCTACGTTCGCACTGACCACAGCGGCCATCTGCATCATATCTATGGTGTCGCCTTCTTTCATGTTGCGTAGATCGGTAAGATTGCCCGACTTGCTGGTTGAATTTGTGTTTTTAAACACCTTAAGCAGTTTTGCGTCGGCGACGACGTATTTTCCTGCGTTTTCCGGTTTGCCGTTAGCAGATTTGGTTTGAAGTTTATTGGCTTTTATATAATCCCACAGTTTTTTTGTGATCTCAGTGCGGGGCAGTTCACTTACCGCACAAAATTCAGCCATATCAGCTTTAAGTTTAACCGGTTTCTTGAGTCCTTTTAGTTCCGCCACAACAAGCTCCTTACATAATAAAGGTCAATATAATATAACCTTTGACTATGACAGGGCCGACAGACCTCACGGTTTCCAGAATTATAGTGTGAACTCCGTCACACTATGTCCGTAATTGGGGGAAGGGGCTGTGTATCATCCGTAAAAGAAGCGGTTGGAAGTAGTTCGGTCGCAATCAATATCCGACGACTTGAAATCAGTGGTTTTCGCCGTTGCCTGGCCGAACGCAGGCATCGGAACAGGCGCTCGAACTATATTCGGGACCGGGTGATAGATGATCGGCAGGAAAACTTGAATATCGCCTTTGGGTTGCGGTTTCAACCGGTCGATGCAAACCGTTCGCAGGTTCCCTCGGCAGGCTGCCAAACCGCCGCATACGGATTGTCAGTGCAAACGATATCGAGGAACCTTTTACGCTCGCGAGCCTGGCGGGCCTCTTGGTTCGCCCTAATGGAGGCAAAACCCGGGTCGTCATATAGCGCTTGCAGATAGGCCTCCGTGAGCATGATAAAAACCCCGTCTTCTGCTCCCTTCGCAATCAGTGCGAGGCCCTTCTCGCGCTCGCCCGCTAGATAGGCGGCAAGACCCGTTTCATAGTCAGCGCCAAAGCCTACACTGCGCCTGACGATCCCAGCCTCGCGATAGCGGCGCACATCGTCCCTTATTGCCGCCACAAGCTCGCTGACCCCGGCCTCTTCACCGGCGACTCGGCGGATGACGATCAATGCTACTGCGGCAGCGGGTGGAAACCGGCCGGATTGCGTAACCCGCCCGCCGCTGTTTTGCCACATCTCCTCCAGAATGGGCCGGGCGCTAGCGTAATCACCGGTGCCAGCCAGGGCCAGCCCCAAATCGTATCGGGCGTAAAACGAATCTGGATCCTCGGCAAGGCGTGCCTCCGCGGTCGTGATTGCGTCTCCGGGTCTGCCAAATAGTATTAATACACCGGGCGGGGGCGCTTCTGAAATGGCAAGCGCTTCTTTCTCAAGGCCGATCAAGGCGAACTCCCAGCTCAAAAGCTTTCGCCAGAGCACACTCTCTGGATCGATCCGCAAGGCATCCAGGTCGCCCAGGACCCCATCGGCCCATTTCCCGCCGACGGCCGCCCGGACGCTACGCATACCCGCGTACCAGCTCGGGGCGAAGGCAGCAAGCTTTTCTATTTCCCGGTCGGCGTCATCGAGCCGGTTTCTTGCGATCAGTCCAAATACATAGCTAACTAAAGCCGTGACCGACAGCGGATCGAGCCGTGTTGCCGTCTCCGTCGCGGTAAAGGCTTCGGCATAACGTCCGAGGCCACCAGCGAGGAGGCCTGCCATCCGGGCGTAAACGACGGAATAGTTGGGGTTAATCTCGATGGCCTGCTCGAAGTGTGTCAGGGCCTCTTCCCGATTCCCCTGCCTCATCAGGAGAGAACCGGTGGCGACGTGGGCTTCGGCGAGGGTCGGATCCAGGGCCATAGCAAGCTCTGCATGCGGTGCTGCCCTGGCAATGGCTTCCGTGGCAGTCAAGTCGCCAAACCCACCAACCCCAACTCGTAAGAGGGTAGCAATGGCCAATTCCGCATGGCCAAGCGCGTATTCGGGGTCAAGCGCTATCGCCTTTTCGAACTCGCGAACCGCGCCTTCAATGGTGGCCGTCGTGCGCTGAACCACCAGGTACCGACCCCTCAAGTAAGCTTCGTGAGCCTCGGTATTTGCTGCCGTAATCGCCCGGGGCACAGCCTCGACCTGAAGTCCCAGATGGTCCTTCAGGGCGTTGACTATAGCCGCAGAAATCTCGTCCTGTACCGCGAAGATATCCGCAAGTTCCCGATCGTAGGTCTCGGACCAGAGATGGAAGCCGTTGCTCGCGTCGACAAGCTGGGCGGTGATGCGTATTTGAACGCCCGCCTTGCGGACACTGCCTTCCAAAACCAGGGCCACATTCAATTGCTGGCCGATGTCGATGACGTCCCGGTTCTCGCCCTTGAACTGAAACGATGAGGTACGCGCCGCCACCCGGAGACCGGGAATCTTGGCCAGCACGTTCAGCAGTTCTTCGGAGATACCGTCGGAGAAATACTCCTGATCCCCCGCAGGACTTAAATCGGTGAAGGCCAGGACGGCGATGGATTTATCAGCAATCGCTGCATTGCCGGTCTCGGTCGCCTGCCGCGATGGACCGAGTACAAACTTGTCGAAAGCGAAGTAACCAAGCGCCAAAATCAGCACAGCGATAATCAGAAAATCGAGCCGGCGGCCTGTTTGTGACATGATCGACTCGCTGCGATCCACGTCTTTTTCTTTCTTGAGACCTTCTGGTGTGAGTTCGTATGCCCACGCGAAAAATAAAGCGAGCGGGAACCCCAACCCCAGCGCCAGCATAAAAACCTGCATCACCCAGTTCGGTGCAACGATGATTTCCAACACGATGTCGGCAACTTGTAACAGCAACCAGGAGGTTACAGCGTAGGCGATTCCCACGCGGAAGACGTTGCGGCGCTTGAGTTCCCGGAAAATGGACATCAGTGGCTTTTCCCTGTCCTTGAATTAGTAT
>CAZMOM010000055.1:0-7929 GCA_964568075.1 uncultured Gammaproteobacteria bacterium | reverse complement strand
GTGGCACTTAGATGCCGATTAGGGGAGGAGGAGTCCATACCATTGCTTTGGGTCGAAAGCGGACCTTCCAATTCTTTAAAATCCATGCGCGGGTATTGACAAGTTAACTCGCAGGCGTGGGCTAGCGCTACTAGATGGGGACCGTCCGGTAGCCGAATTCGTTAACTTGTCAGTACCCTGGTCAGCAAGCCTGCTAGAGTAGCCAATACCGGATTTCCCTGTTATTCCCTGTTCTGAAACCGGCTATTTCGGCGGTAAGCGCGTCAAGCCACTGAAAATCATACGAATCTTGCCCCTATGGAGCCTGAATACACCCCGGGAAAGGGAAAATCCCTGTAAATTCCCTATGGAACAGGGAATGTCGCCGGCCTAGAGGGGAGCATGGTTCGCCCATGACTCGCTGCACCGCCAAAATCATAAAGCCCCCAATTAGGGGGCTCTGTGATTTTTGTTGGGGGTGTAGGTTCGAACCCACTGGGTTCGATATAACTGCGAAGCAGTTATCACGCTGACGCAGTCAGCGCCCCGCAGGGGTGAGCAAATCGGCCTTCGGCCTCAGGTAAGAGTCGCTTCGCGACTTGTTTTTAAGCGCGTCCAATCACGCGCAAGATTCGCCAAAATTTTAATTCAACACCTATTTTTGCCAGCCTCTACTGCAATGTGCTACCAGTTCTTAGAAAATTTGCTTTTTTAATTGTTCAGCGGCGGTCACAAGCATTGCGTAATTAATAAGCTCGCCATCGTCATCTCTTTGCGCATACGACTCATCCGGCTCGTTTTCTGTACTCATAACCTTTTGCAGAGCTATGAGACAGCGCCTTAAGCCCGCCCCAGTACGTTGATGCAATGAATTGATATTTAAGGATAACTCCGTTATAGCCTGAGCAAATAGTATTTTTTCCCGTGTGCCCAGGGAAGCCTTCTTTTGTTCAAGGAGCTCTAGAATTTTATTGGCAGCCGCGCTCTGCAGAGCCAGATCGATTTTCCCCTCGTTTACTCTTTGGAGCCAATCGGCGAGTTGGTTCATACGGTCTTATTCCTCCAGCGCTTCGGCTGGGTCTTTCACGTTAGTTTTTTGCTTACTCGTACCTTCGCAGAGTGCGGCCCCAACCACACGAGGCTGGGGAGGTCGGGAAACAAAAGAAACCCGACTATTAAGCCCGCGTGGCTGGAACCGCAGGGAGTGCAAGCTATACTAACGATGGATATATTCAACCCGTATAAATACGTATTTTGCGTCGTCCTTCTTTCGTGTAAGTGTCGCTTTACGACCTAATTTTAAGCGCGTCCAATCACGCGTAAGATTCGCTCCTGGCTTGAACGCGATTACTGCATGCTGGCGTAATAATGAATGAGCGCCGTGATCGATTCCGCATCCAGCGCGTCGATTTTTTCCTTCATCTTATCTTCCATCATGCCGCGCTCACCCGCAGCATAGTCGGCAAATACCTGTTCGAGAAACGGCATCCACTGTCCCGCGAGAATTCCGGAATCGTCAATGGCATTACTGCCACCATTGGAGTGGCAGATTTCGCAGGTTCTTTGGTGAATCTTCGCTCCTTCAGCGGCTTTTGCAACATCGAATTCCTGGGTCGCGGCTACGAACTCCCTGCTACTGAAATACTCTGCCAATTCAGCGATTTCGGCCTCGTTCAGTTGCTTCGCGATGGCACACATGGAACCTCGGCAGAGCCTGACTTCATCCCGATACTCGAACATGTATTCCTCAATGACGAATGTCGAAACACCGGCAATAGTGGGCGCGTTAGGTATTCCACTTACGCCATCAGTCCCATGGCACCCCTTGCACAGTGCGATTTTACCGGACACATCCGCATTGGCGACGGGTATCAGAAACCAAATGGCGCAAATTAACACGATCAATCCTGGTGAATTTGACCGCCGGATTATGCACATCACAGAGCCTCCTTTTTTGTGTTTTGGACGCCAGGGCATTTGCCTGTTTTCCATCTACACAATATCCGTGTTGCCCACCTATGAGAATAAGTACAAGTACGAATTTAGCATTTGCATACACGTATGTAGTGTTTATAATTAGACAAAAAGGATACACGGAATGGGCCGCTGGCCAACATTCAGCTCTGTTTTTTCAGTTCGATTCTCTGAGGTCGGACCTTCCCGAGGAATTAAATTACTGAAGCATCGTCGACGGCTAATCGCCAGTCCGTTGACGATGCCATGAGGTGAAAAGTGATGACTAGGCACAATGGACTTTGGGCGCACGCAATAACATTCTTTTTGGTCGGGTTTCTTGTCGCCGGATGCAGTGGCAGCGATGGCGCTTCTGGGGCAGCGGGCCCCCCAGGCGCAACGGGACCAACCGGTCCGACGGGGCCAACAGGGCCTTCCGGTGACGGAATACCGGTAACGTCGGCCGAGAAAATTAATGTAGAAATTACCGGCGTTTCCGTACCATCCGGTGGTGGGGCGCCCACGGTTACCCTGACGTTGACCAACGATCTTGGCCAGGGCCTGACAGGGCTGCCGGCCGGTAATATTCGTTTCGTGATCGCACAATTAACGCCGGGATCGAACGGCGGATCAAGTGAATGGCAGTCCTATGTCACACGCAGTAGTGCCGGGATAGCCAATGCGCAGGCGACCACCGAAACTGCGACAGCTGGAACCTATCTAGATAACAACAACGGGACTTACGAGTACACGTTCGCCAACGCGCTGACCGCGTATCCGGGCGGACCCGTTTTCGATCAATCGAAAACTCATCGGGTCGGTATCGAGATACGGACAAACTCCGGTGGATTCCTGCCGGAAAATATTCCGGCCGATAACGCACCGTTCGATTTCCTGCCAACGGGTGGGGCCCCCATTTTCACGCGCCTGATCGTCGACAGCGACACTTGCAATGCCTGCCATGACAACCTCGAAATGCATGGTGAGGCCCGCTTTGACGTCGAGTACTGTGTGCAATGTCATAATCCGTTTTCTGTTGACGAAGACTCGGGCAACACAGTCGATATGAAGCGGCTGATTCATAATATCCACTCCGGCCGGGACGATTACCAGATCGTCGGCTACGGTGGCAGCGTGCACGACTGGTCGAATCTGGTTTGGCCTCAGGACATAAGAAATTGCCAGACCTGCCACGATGAGACCGACCCCACGACTCCGCAAGCAAGCAACTGGCGGCTGGTCTCCAATCGCGCCGCATGTGGGACCTGTCACTATGATGACACTGTGGCGGGTAACGGTGAGCACGATTTTGCGATCGAAGACGGTACACATCCGGGCGGCTTTCAGTTTACCGATGACACCCAGTGCGTTGATTGTCACGGTCCAAACGGCACAGTCGTATCCAGCAACACAGGCCGACTCGTGCAGACTCCGATCGCGCACGAAATACTTGAAGATACTGCCGCTGAGGCGTTCGAGTACGAGGTGGTCAGTATCACAAATACATCACCAGGCCAGATACCGACGGCGAGCATACGTGTCCTTAATCCAACGGACCCGAACTACGCCACCGATCCGGTGAGCACGGCCTACGACATTAACGATATGGCAGGTCCGTTCCAGACCAGTAGTGCACGTCTGCGCCTGGATATTTCATGGACCTCGGATGATTTAGGCAATCTGGATCCAAATGACAATCTGGCGCGCCCAGCGACAAGCGGGGCGCCATTCGCACCCATTGCTATCGATTTCAAGTCCGGCGCGGTGGTCGATGGTTCAGGCACCAACACCTTCATGAAGACAGCGTCAGACGCAATACCAACCGGCATTACAGGTTCCGGCCTGGCGATCCTCGAGGGGCGGCCACAGGTTCTTATCGATGGCAGCCTTGCGAGCATCAAGGTGGCTGCCAGTGGGATCGCCTTTGGTATCACGGACGACCCACCGAAGGATAGGCGCAAGGTCGTCGACATCGACAAATGCAACGATTGCCATAATGACCTTGCCATGCATGGTGACAACCGAAGTGGCAATACCGAGGTGTGCTCGACCTGCCACAATCCCAACGCTACCGATATCAACCGGCGCGTCGCAGGCTCGGATTGCGATATCGCACTCGGGACGGATGACGAAGCGATTGATCTAAAGCGCATGATCCACGGTATCCACTCCGGGGCGGTCGGCTTGTGCGGATTCAGAAACTCTGCGCATTCGTACTTTGATCTCGTTTATCCGGGTCGCCTTAACAACTGCGAGGGCTGCCACCTTGAAGGGACTTACTATCCGGTAGACGCCACCACGGTACTTGCCACGACAGTCGACGCCGGCATGGACCGCTCGTCGCTCACGGACGATGTGGCGATCTCTCCGAATACTTCGGTTTGCTCGAGCTGTCACGAGCATAAGAGCAACGCCCTTGCTTTAGAACATATGACGCAAAATGGTGGTGATTTCGCAGCCGGCAAGGATGATATGGGAGCGATGATTTCCTCTGGCGTCGAGACCTGTCAGCTGTGCCATGGACCAGGTAGAGTTGCCGATGTGAAGGAGATGCACAAAGTCGATACTTTCGATTTTAACTAAAAAGCATGGGGGCCCTTCGGGGCCCCCGGTCCGGCCGCGGCTACCGCAGTCATTTTTTGATAGGGAATCGTACTCGAATGGTCCTGAAATCACTTGGTCGAATCGTCATTCTTCCTTTTCTCTTTGTCTTTTTACCATCGATTTGCGGGGCGCAGGCTGCGGATGACACGGCATCCAATGTCCAGTACAGCAGAAAGGGCGCCGATACCTGCATCGCCTGCCACGACGATGCGAAAATTCTGGCGGTATTCAAGACCAAACATGCGGTGCCGACCGATCCACGCAGTCCGTTCGGGCACGGCCAGCTGCAATGCGAGGCCTGTCACGGACCAGGCGGAGCACACGCGCCCAGGGTGCGGCGCGGACAGGAGCGGCCTCCGGTCATCGAATTCGGATCGCACGAAGAGACAGCCGTCGATATACAGAACGGTATGTGTCTCGATTGTCACAGCAGCGAAGTTGGTTTCGGATGGCACGGCGGGCCGCACGACAACGATGAAGTTGCATGCGCTGATTGTCACGTCAGCCATGCACCGCGCGACGCCATTCTGCAGACATCGACGCAAGCCGAGATTTGCTACGGCTGTCATCAGTTGCAGCGCAATGAGACGCTGAAGGCGTTTTCCCATCCGATCTTCGAGGGCAAGATGGCTTGCAGTAGTTGTCACAGCCCCCACGGGGAAACGACCGAATTGCAGCTTGTCCGGCAGACGGTCAACGACACCTGTTACCAGTGCCACGCAGAGAAACGCGGTCCATTTCTTTGGGAGCATGCGCCAGTCAGCGAGGATTGTGGATTGTGTCACGCACCGCATGGCTCTAATCACCCGGGCATGTTGACCAGCCGTGCGCCTCTGCTTTGTCAAAGTTGCCACTCGCAATCGGGTCATCCGAGTATTGCTCAGGACGCAGACGGTTTAGCGGCCGGCTCGCCATCGCAGTTTTTGCTCGGCCAGAGTTGCCTGAACTGCCACACACAAGTACATGGTTCCAATCACCCATCCGGTTCGAAACTGACACGATGACGAAAATGAACATATTCGCTACGCCGAAAGTCGGGACCTTGATTCTCGTCGCCGCAGTCGGTGTGGCGATGGCCACATCGGCGGCACATTCGCAGGAAGTCGATACGAGTGCCTGGGTATGCGAATTCTGCCCGTTTGAAAGCGGACAGCGCTCGGATTACGAATTTGGTGCCAGCAACGTCAGCGATGACTCGGCGTACTTCGGTGACGCAAGCGGCTACAGTGAGCAGGGCGTTTACGCCAATGTTGACGGTGAGGGTGCCTACTCGAGTGATGGCCATCGGTTGCGCTGGATGGTCGAGGATCTCGGTCTTGATTCAAGATTCGCAGGGCTTACCGGCGGCCGCCAGGGTACATTTGATTATAGCGTGGCCTATCGGGAGATACCGCGGAAGCAGTTCTTCACTACCGATACAATCTTCCTGCAGTCCGCGGCCGATACGCTATCGCTGCCTGGCGGCTGGGTGCGTGCGCCGGGGACATCCGGGTTCACTGCGCTCAATGCGAACCTGTCGCCTCGGGATATCGAGAGCGAGCGCAGCTTTCTGGAAATCGGCGGGCGCTATTTGCCATCGAGCCGCATCAAATTTTCCGCCAATTATCGCAGACAGGAACACGATGGCATCGACATCTATGGCGGTTCCTACTTCACCCAGTCGAGTTTGCTGCCCAGTCCGTTCGACTATACGACAGACGAAGTGGACTTCGGCATTCGCTACGCAGGCGATAATGGATATTTGTCCCTGGCCTGGTACCTGTCTGATTTCGACAACGGCAACGATGCACTGAATTGGGAAAATCCGTTTACTTCGGCACCAGGCGCCGAGTTCGCTGCGCTGGCGCAACCTCCTGACAACAGTTTTCAGCAGGTGTCCCTCTCGGGCAGTTACCGGTTCCCGCAATATAATACCGTCGTGACTGTCTCCGCGGCGTTTGGTCGTATGGAACAGGACCAGGCGTTCCTGCCATACACGACCAATCCGAATCTGATCGTCGGCCCGTTGCCGCGTGCAAACCTTGATGCAGACGTCGATACGACCAACTTCGCATTCGCGCTGACCTCAAAAGTCTTTGAGAAGGCACGGGTCAGATTGGCTTACCGCTTCGACGAACGGGATAACCAGACAGCCCAGGACCTCTGGACCAGGGTCATCGCCGACACTTTTGTCTCCGGCCAATCGGAGAGCAACATTCCGTATAGTTTCGAGCGCTCTGCATTGAATCTCAGCGGCGACTACGAGCTGTTTGAAACTGTTCGCATCTCCGGTGGTTACGATCGGAAGACCATTGACAGAGACTTTCAGGAGGTCGCTGAGCAAACTGAAGATACCGGTTGGGGTCGGCTGCGCTGGCGTCCGAACGGAACTCTGCAGATCGACATCCGAGGTGGCGCGTCCGAGCGGGACATAGGCCGTTATAACGAAACGCTGGCGGCAACACTTGGGCAGAATCCACTGCTGCGGAAATACAACCTTGCCTATCGCTATAGAAGTTTCGGTGAGTTGACGGTCACGGCATCGCCGCCGGAAAGCCCGATCAGCGTGACAATCAATGGCTTGTATGCCGACGATGAATACACGCAGTCACAGTTGGGTATCACGGACGGTGAGAATCTCCGCCTGACTGCGGATCTGAGCTGGACCCTGACCGATCGAGCATCGTTGTATCTGACGGGTGGTTACGAAAACATGGAGTCCGAACAAGTGGGCAGCGAACTGTTTGCGATGCCTGACTGGAGCGCTACCAACGACGACGATTTTTATACTGTCGGCGGTGGATTCCGGATCAGACAGATCGGCGGAAAATTCGATCTGCAAATGGATTACCTGCGGTCTGAAGGCACATCCGAAATCAACGTGGTATCGGCCAGTGGCGGCCTGAGCCGGTTTCCGGATCTGGAATCGACGCTGGATTATCTGCGGCTCCAGCTTTCCTATCGCCGGTCGGAGCGGCTCGAATTCAACCTGAACCTGCGCTATCAGAGTTTTTCAGCCGAAGACTGGGCGCTCGAAGGCGTCGGGCCGGCGACCATTCCGGTGGTCCTGACCCTTGGCGCAGATCCGTATGACGATGAGGTGCTGATTTTCGGCCTCGGTTTCCGTTACCAGGTCGGCGGCGCTGATAATTCGACAACGTATTAAAAAAGGGACCCGTTCGGGTCCCTTTTGGTATTCCCAAAAAACCGGGAATGAATATCGAACCAAGTTCGACTACTCCATCACTCTTTCATAGACGACGGTACCGATTACAACCAGCGCACCTGCGTTCAGGATGGCGCTGACGTTCTCAAATATTGCGGTTATGTAATCGCCAACTGCAGGAATTTCATCGAGAGCACCACTGACAGTCGCTGTGGCCAAGGCAATTACCATGGCCAGGTAGAGTATCC
>CAZMOM010000054.1:0-8970 GCA_964568075.1 uncultured Gammaproteobacteria bacterium | reverse complement strand
AATCGATTACGCCGCAAACAGGGCGAAAACTGGATCGCATGATTGGTGGCGCGATGAATTTTTCGGCATAAAGGTAATAGCCATCGGCAATCAGCCAGCGGGCCACGACGGTATAGGCGTCTTCCATCCATGTCTCAAGTTGGAACGCCTCTTCCTCAGGCAGAAATTCCTGGTCGCCGGCGCCGTTGAGCAAAGCCAACAGCTTGCTGACTTCCTGGGTGGGCACACCGGGAAGTTCGACTGTTTTTGACCAGGTCAACGGCACGTAACAGAACCCGTAATCGGCACAGCCCTGCAGTTTCATTTGTAGCTCGAGGGTTCCACCGGCGGCGTTTCCCTGGTATGGAATGCTGACAGTAAATTCCTCGCGAAAAATTTCCTGGCGGCCAAAAAACTCATCTTCGTGCATTTCGCCCGGCGGATAGAGAGGCTCGCCGAGGCTGACGCTCGGGGCCAGGCTGGTAAAGGAAAACCGGGATTTGTAAAGATAAAATTCCGGCGTGACCGACCAGTGGATCAGTAACTGGCCCGGCTGCGCCTCCACTTCGTAAACGAAGACTTCATCCGGTGGTGGCGGGTCAAAACTGTCGACCGCCTGAACGGTCAGCGGTGCCAGCAAAGAAATCAGCAGGGCGTATTGAATATTCTTAATCATTGCTCGGCACACTTCCTGGTTCCTTCGAAACTTGCGGTTCGTCGAGAATTTCGTCGATCCAGCCAAGATAATCCTCTGAGCCTTCGACAATCGGCAGACCTATTATCTCCGGAACGTCGTAAGGGTGATTTTCCAAAATTACGCCCTGTAGTTCAGGAAACCGGTCGCGCCGTGTTTTTATCACCAGCAGATGCTCCTGGTCATGCCGAATCTTACCCTGCCACCAGTAACTGGATTTAAGACCGGGTACGCAATTTACGCAGGCCGCCAGACGTCTTGCCAATACCGCTTCTGTCAGCTTTTCGGCTGCATCAGGCGGACAGGTACAAAAAACCACCAGGTACTCGGATTCCATGCTTGATCCAAGCTTAGCCCGCATAATTCAGCAAGGATCGCGGATTCAGGGTTAGGGCTCGGGCGGCTGAGGGTAGGTCTTGGGGGTCTACGCGGCAGAAAGTATTCCTACTGCGAAAGCACCACAGCGGTTCATTTTTCCGATCTTTTTCGTTGCGTAATCCCGCTATGCGCCTCAAAAGATCGAAAAACTGTCCTCGCTGTGACACTTTATCGCTACGGATATTTCTACCGCGCAGACCCCAAGCGAAACTCATAGCGCTAGCTATGGGCTGAGTGAAGACCAAGCTCAGCCGTTCGAGAACCAGCCAGGGCCGCGATAGGTGGACGCCGGCGTAATAATTGTAATTCGCCATCAACGAATCGATGCCTCAAAATACTTGAACGCTCCGTTCCTTCCACCCGGCAGCTACCGCCTTGGTGAATTATGCGGGCTAAACAGGCGGCAAAGGATACCGGGCCGAGCGGGCTCTGTCACCGCCCGAATCCCCACCAGGCCTTGAAAAACAAAAACTCGCCGCTATTATTAGCACTCCTATGAGGTGAGTGCTAAAAACTCATCGGCTTAGCAACCGCTGGTTATCAGCATTTTTTAATTAAATCAATAAGTTAGGGAGATTTTAACGATGAATATTCGTCCCCTGCACGATCGGGTGATTATCAAGCGGATGGAAGAAGAGCGGAAATCACCTGGCGGCATCGTGATTCCTGACAGCGCGGCTGAAAAGCCGGTCGAGGGTGAGGTGATGGCGGTAGGCAAAGGCAAGATTCTGGAAAACGGCGAAGTCCGTGCCCTGGACCTGAAAGTCGGCGACAAAGTGCTGTTTGGCAAGTACAGCGGCACCGAAGTCAAGGTTGATGGCGAAGAACTTCTGGTCATGCGTGAAGAAGACGTGGTGGCGGTTCTGGAAGGCTAATCGCCGGTCAGATTATTTTTTTTATTTGAAGAGGGAAAAATTCAATGGCAGCCAAAGAAGTAAAATTTGGTGACGACGCACGTCAACTGATGTTTCGTGGCGTCAATATCCTGGCTGATGCGGTCAAGATGACTCTGGGCCCGCGTGGTCGTAATGCCGTACTCGACAAGAGCTTCGGCGCACCTACCGTCACCAAGGACGGGGTATCCGTAGCTAAGGAAATAGAGCTAAAGGACAAATTCGAAAACATGGGCGCGCAGATGGTCAAGGAAGTGGCCTCCCAGACCTCGGACGAGGCGGGCGATGGAACCACGACCGCGACCGTACTGGCACAGGCTATTCTTCGAGAAGGCCTGAAGTCAGTTGCCGCCGGCATGGATCCGATGGATCTTAAGCGCGGTATCGATAAAGCCACGATCGCTATCGTCGAGCAGCTCAAGGGGCTCTCAAAACCTTGTGAAGACCGCAAGGCGATCGCCCAGGTCGGTACGATATCGGCGAATTCAGACACCACCATCGGCGAAATCATTGCTGAGGCGATGGAAACCGTTGGCAAGGAAGGCGTGATTACGGTCGAAGAGGGATCGACGCTGGACAACGAACTGGATGTTGTCGAAGGCATGCAGTTTGACCGTGGCTATCTATCGCCGTATTTCATTAACGACCAGCAAAACCAGACGGTCGAACTGGAAGAGCCCTATATCATGCTGCACGACAAGAAGGTCTCGAATATTCGTGACTTATTGCCATTGCTGGAGGGTGTTGCCAAGGCCGGACGACCGTTATTGATTGTCGCAGAAGACGTTGAAGGCGAAGCGCTGGCGACGCTGGTTGTCAACAACATTCGCGGCATCGTAAAAGTCGCGGCGGTGAAGGCGCCCGGTTTTGGCGATCGTCGCAAGGCGATGTTGCAGGATCTGGCGATTCTCGCCGGTGGCCAGGTGATCTCTGAGGAGATCGGGCTGAGCCTCGAAAAGGCCGGCCTGGATGACCTGGGCGAGGCCAAGAAAGTGCTCGTTACCAAGGAAAACACGATTATCATCGATGGCGCCGGCAAGTCCGAAGACATCAAAGGCCGGATCGAAACTATTCGTGCCCAGATCGAAGAGGCGACTTCCGACTACGATCGTGAAAAACTCCAGGAACGGGTCGCCAAACTCTCCGGTGGGGTTGCCGTGATCAAGGTCGGTGCTGCCACCGAGATCGAAATGAAGGAAAAGAAAGCGCGTGTCGAGGATGCCTTGCACGCGACCCGCGCCGCGGTTGAGGAAGGCGTGGTCGCCGGTGGTGGCGTGGCGCTGTTGCGCACCCTGAACGCAATCACAAAGCTCAAGGGCGACAATCACGATCAGGACATGGGCATCAAGATTATGCGCCGTGCCGTGGAGGAACCCTTCCGTCAGATCGTGAGCAATTCCGGTGAAGAGGCATCGGTCGTGTTGCAGAAAGTAACCGAGGGCAAGGGCCATTTCGGTTACAACGCGGCCAACGGCGAATATGGCGACCTGATCGAGATGGGTATTCTCGATCCGACCAAGGTGACCCGCCTGGCGCTGCAAAATGCCGCGTCCATCTCCGGCCTTCTGCTGACCACCGACGTGATGGTTGCGGAAGCGCCGGCCGATAATGCGTCGGGGATGCCTGGCGGCGGCATGCCGGACATGGGCGGAATGGGCGGCATGATGTAACCCGTTTGAACACGATACCGTCGTGCAAGGCCCCGCTTCGGCGGGGCTTCTTTTTGCTCGTTGCCAAAGCCGGAATCAGCTGTCAGATTGTCAGGCATGGATTGGCTCGACGAGGAACTGGCGACCGTACCCGCCGTGTTGCGTGACCCGATCGCAGAGCGCATCAACGAAGTACTGGCAGCCGACCCAGGGTTGGCTGCGCTCGTCCGCGCGGAAAAACCCGTTCGCCGATCGCTGATCCGGGTTCTGTCCCTCAGCCGATTCGCGGCGCGCACCCTGTGTACCCGACCAGGCTTGCTGGCGGCCATGCTCGAGCGTGGCTTTGGCCAACCGACGCTGGCGGACCGCCTGCAATATTATCTGGCCGAACATCCGGCGAACCCTGCGATTGCGCTTCGCCGGTGGCGCCAGGAAATGATGCTGGGTGTTATCTGGCAGGATCTGAACGCATTGTGCGATCTCGATCAGGTCCTGGAGACTCTCAGTGAATGCGGCGACCTGGCCCTGCAGGCCGCCTGTCGGATCGCGTCCCAGGAACTTGCGGAACCACATGGTGAGTCTATGGATGTCGACGGACACCCGCAGGAATTGGTGATTCTGGCTATGGGGAAACTGGGTGGCTCCGAGCTCAATCTGTCATCGGATATTGACCTGATTTTTCTCTATCCCTCTGCGGGAAGTACGAATGGCCGCCGGCCACTCGACAACCAGCAATATTTCCAGCGTCTGGGTCAGCGCATCATCAACCTGCTCGATGAAACGACAGAGCAGGGCAGGGTATACCGCGTGGATATGAGGCTCCGGCCATTTGGCGATGCGGGTCCGCTGGTCATGAGTTTTAATGCTTTGGAGAGTTACCTCCAGGAAAATGGCCGGGACTGGGAACGTTATGCGTATATCAAGGCGCGGGCCGTTACCGGTGCAGCCTCGGCCGAAAGTATATTCAACGATGTCCTCAGGCCGTTTGTGTATCGGCGGTACCTGGACTACGGCGTGTTTGACGCTCTGCGTGAGATGCGCGAAATGATTGCGCGGGAGGTGGAGCGCCGCGACCTTGTCGACAATATCAAACTGGGACCCGGTGGTATCCGGGAGATCGAATTTATCGCGCAATGTTTACAGCTTGTCCGCGGTGGCAACCAGCCGGCCCTGAGAAGAAGGTCGTTGCTTGAAGCGCTGTCGGTTTTGCATCAACACCGGTTGCTACCGGAATCCGCGACCGATGAGTTGAGTCGGGCCTATCGGTTCCTGCGCAATCTCGAAAATCGCCTGCAGGCGGCAGACGACCGCCAGACCCATAAGCTTCCCGGCGATGAGGAAAGTCGTGCTGCACTGGCGAGCGCTATGGACATGCAAAACTGGGACACGCTGGTGGATGCGCTTCGAGCGCACGCCGCAAACGTAAGCCGCTGGTTTGAGGAACTCATTCCGGTTCCGCCGAGAGACGAAATCGATAATGACAGGAAGGACTTCTCCGGAATCTGGGATGGAAGTCTATCGTCTGCGGCGGCGACTGAGCTGTTTCGGCGACTCGATTGCAATGAGCCGGAAAAAGTCTATGCAGAACTCCGTCGCTTCGCCGGTGCGTCGCTGTTTCGCCGCCTCGATCAGCCGGGTGTTGAGCGGCTCAGGCAACTTTTGCCATCGATTGTCAGACTGACCGCGCCCAAGCCGGATGCTGCACAGATCCTGCGGCGAGTGTTTGACGTTTTGGAAGCAGTCGGCAGACGCAGCTCATATTTCGTGATGCTGAACGAAAACCCGGCCGCCCTGGAACGTCTGGTTGGGCTTTGTGGGTCCAGCGGGTTTTTGACCAGCCAGATAGCGGTGGCGCCGATATTGCTGGATGATTTACTGGATCCGAATTTACTAAACGCTGTTCCGGAACGTAGTCAATTCGTCGCCGAACTCGATAATCGTCTGCTGGCCGCAGAGGCTGACGCTGAACAACAACACGCGGCATTGAGGCGATTTCAGAGCTCAGCGGTTTTCAGAGTTGCGCTGGCCGATCTGGACAAGCGGCTGCCCCTGATGAAGGTCAGTGATCGCCTGACCGATATCGCGGAGCTGGTTATCGGTCGCTCTTTACAGATCGCCTGGCAGGGAGTGCTGTCCCGGCATGAAGGGCCGTCCAGGACAACAGATAGTTCTACGCCCGGGTTCCTGGTTCTCGGATACGGGAAGCTCGGGGGTCTGGAAATGGGTTATGGCTCGGATCTCGATCTGGTTTTTCTGTATGACACGGAAATGGCCTGGCCGAAGAAAAAAGAGGGCGATGGAGAAGTATTTTATGGACGCCTGGGACGGCGCCTCGTCAATTTCCTTTCCATGCAGACGCCGGCCGGCAGACTGTATGAAGTGGATATGCGCCTTCGCCCCAGCGGCAACGCGGGACTTTTGGTCAGCAGCATCAGGGCGTTCGAGCAGTACCAGAAGCAGGAAGCCTGGACCTGGGAGCACCAGGCATTGTTACGCGCCAGGCCGGTGGCGGGCGACCTGCGATTGGCGCGGCAGTTTGAGTCGCTAAGACAAGAGGTGTTGACCCAACATGTTCGCAGGGAGGGTCTGGCTGAACAAGTCGCATCGATGCGGCAAAAAATGAGATCCGAAATTTCACGGTCCGGGGATGGCCAGTTTGATATCAAGCAGGATACAGGAGGGGTTGCCGATATTGAGTTCCTCGTGCAGTTCCTGGTGCTCAAAGAGGCCCGGCGATATCCGGGACTGCTCACCTATTCGGACAACATGCGTCAGCTGGAAGCGCTGGCGGAATGTGGCGTTCTCGATGCCGAACAGACTCGGTTACTGATGGAGGCATATGTGGCTTATCGCCAGCGCTTGCACCACCTGTCCCTGGAGCTCAGCGGCAGCACCGTCGACGACGATGAATTTTTCGATGAATTAAGCGCGGTCAAGGCGCTGTGGACGGAGCTGATCAGAGATTGAAGCAGCTCCGGCTGGTATAATCGTTCGACTTTCGGCGGCCGCCGTCAGGGTTTTGTTTTTTGTCGCGAAAACCAGAGGAGATCAATCGTGGCCAGCAAGGGTGCGTCAAGTGTCGAGGCGTCGAAAGAAGCGCTGATTCAACCGAATGCCAGTCACCGTTACCAGGTCAGCGAGCGTGATTTGCCGCTAAGCTGCCCGATGCCGGGTATGCATTTGTGGAATTCTCATCCCCGTGTTTATCTGCCTATTAATAAAAAGAGCGGGGAAAAAACGGGCGAGGTGAAATGCCCGTACTGTTCGGCCGTTTATGAACTGGTTAGCGAGAGCGACGACAGTCGTGATAATGGAACCGGCTAGGCCGGTGATTGGGGAAATGGAATCCGCAACATGATTATTGTTACTGGTGGAGCAGGATTTATCGGCAGCAATCTGGTCAGGGTGCTGAACGCGCGTGGCGAGAGCAACATTCTGGTTGTCGATGACTTGGAGAACGGCATCAAGTTTCGCAATCTCGCCGATTGCCAGATCGCTGACTACCAGGACCGCGACGATTTTCTCAGGCGATTAAAAAACCAGTCCGATTTTGATTCCGAAATCCGGGTAGTTTTTCATCAAGGCGCCTGCTCGACGACGACCGAGTGGGACGGTCGTTACATGATGAACAATAATTTCGAATACTCCAAAATCCTGCTGAATTTCTGTCTGGGCCGTAAAATACCTTTGATTTACGCATCATCGGCCGCGGTGTATGGCGCCAGCGAAAAATTTACCGAGGAGGCCGCCAACGAGCGTCCGCTGAATGTATATGGGTATTCAAAAATTCTTTTCGATCAATACGTCAGGCGTCTGCTGCCCCATGCCGGATCCCAGGTTGTCGGGCTGAGATATTTCAACGTCTATGGGCCGGGTGAGGCACACAAAGGCGCCATGGCCAGCGTCGCTTTTCACTTTAATAACCAGATTATCAGCGCTGGTGAAGCCCGCCTGTTCAGCGGTAGTGGTGGCTATGACAATGGCGAACAACGAAGGGATTTTGTCTATGCGGGAGATGTCGCGGATGTGAATCTGTGGCTTATGGATAATCCGCAGGTGTCCGGAGTCTTCAACCTGGGTTGTGGCCGCAGCCAGAGTTTCAACGACGTCGCCAATGCCGTTATCGCCTGGCATGGCAAGGGAAAAATTACCTACATCCCGTTTCCGGACCATCTCAAGGGCAGTTACCAGAGTTTTACCGAGGCCGATATGAGCCAGCTTCGGTCGGCTGGATATAAGGCGCCGTTCCGCACTGTCGAAGAAGGCGTCAAGGCTTACCTGGACCATCTCGCCGCCAATGACCAATGATGGGACTGCTAACCCGCGACTGATTGTCGGACCATCCTGGGTCGGCGACATGGTCATGACCCAGTCCCTGCTAATGACGCTGCAAGAGCGGCACACAGATTCTCCGCTCGATGTCCTTTGTCCGGGGTGGTCGTTGCCGGTAGTCCGGCGTATGAAACAGGTGCGCAAACCCATCGAAATGCCTTTTGGACATGGAGATTTTCGCTGGCAGGACCGCTACCGGCTGGGTAAAAGACTGCGTCGCGAAGACTATTCGCAGGCCTATGTGCTTCCTCGCTCATTCAAATCGGCACTGGTGCCATTTCATGCAAAGGTCCCGATTCGCACGGGCTACCTGGGTGAACTCCGCTATGGTCTGCTTAATGATATCCGCAAATCCGACCCGGCTGTCTTGAAAACGACCGCAGAGCGCTTCGCCACGCTGGGGCTGCCGGTCGACGAAAAGCATCCGCCGAAAATTCGCAACCCGGTGCTGGAGGTTGATTACGCAAACCAGGAGCGGTTGATCGCGCAGCTTGAGCTGGACCCGTTTGGGAAAATCGTGGCCTTATTGCCTGGCGCGGAATATGGCCCGGCCAAGTGCTGGCCATTGGAATACTTTGCTGCGTTGGGTCGCGAACTGCTCGATCGGGGGGCGGCGGTCTGGATCCTGGGCTCAGAAAGAGATCGTCCCGCCGGCGAGTCGATTCGTGCGCATGCCGGTAGCGGAGTCAGGAACCTTTGTGGCGAAACCCGGCTCGAGGACACAGTTGATTTGCTTGGGCTGGCGAGCGCGGCGGTCAGCAACGATTCGGGGCTGATGCATGTTGCGGCCGCGGTCGGGATACCGCTGGTTGCAATATACGGATCTTCGACACCGGACAATACGCCACCACTGAGCGATCAGGCACAGATTCTTTACCTGGCTCTCGAATGTAGCCCGTGCTTTAAACGGCAATGCCCGCTGGAGCATCTGAACTGCCTGAAAAACATTCGGCCGAATCAGGTCCTCGGCGCCCTGTCCGGCGTTCTTAATTAGGGAAGCTCTGATCTATTCATGAACTCGTAATCTTGCGCCCAAAATATCCAG
>CAZMOM010000053.1:0-9071 GCA_964568075.1 uncultured Gammaproteobacteria bacterium | reverse complement strand
CGCCGCAGTAAAATCGGTAGCATAAGGCGGTTGTCCCAGGATGATCCAGACCTGCTCACCCAAAACGGCCAGAGCCGCCAACGATCCATACAGCAAGGTCAGCATCCTGGGCAAAATCATCGCGCCCGCGCCGATGGTAATGATCAGAAGATTGCCCAGGCCTGAACCGATTCCACCGCTGGCATGGCTCAGTCCCATGATAACCAGGATATCGAACCCGACCGACCAGGAAGCCTGCACGATTTTGGACGGCCAGCGGCGTGACACCGCAACCATGTTGCTGATGCCGATACCGAGGTACAATCCGCAAACAGCAACAAACAAGGTGGGCATTTCCGCGCCCACAATGCGAGGCTGCTCGCTACCGGCAAACAGCAGCAGCAGGACCACCGATACCAGTACGCGGAAAATATTTAATATCTGAAGAATACGCCAGCTGAGATCATCGGCGTCGTGATGGTCGGACCGCATATCGGCGTTGGCGTGACCTACGTCTTTTAGAGTCTGCTCGCCGTGACTGGATTTCGCCTGCATCAGTGCCTCATTCCATGGCCGTGGATCAGTGTGGGTATTGTAAAAGCAAAGTCGGTCAGCCAAAAGCGCAGCTTTGCACAACAGGGAAATTTGCTCCACAATACGCGCCTTCTCAAGGCTCCGGAACACCGATTAGATGAATCTTCACGAGTACCAGTCCAAGCAATTATTCAAGCAATATGGTCTTCCCGTCCCTGAAGGCCTCTCTGCTCATACGCCGGAAGATGCGGCCAGCGCAGCAAAGAAGTTAGGTGGCGATTTGTGGGTCGTGAAGGCCCAGGTGCATGCCGGTGGCAGGGGAAAAGCGGGTGGCGTCAAGCTGGTCAAAAGTGTTGAGGAGGTAAAAAAAGCGGCGCTCGATATGCTGGGAAGCACGCTGGTGACCAATCAGACGGGACCGGAAGGGCTTCCTGTTCACACGGTAATGGTCGAGGCGGGAACTGATATCGCACGGGAGTTGTATCTCAGTCTCCTCGTGGACCGGAGCAGCGAGCGAATCAGTTTCATGGCATCCGCGGCCGGTGGGATGGATATCGAGGAGGTTGCCGTGAGCGAACCCGAAAAAATCCACACGGTGTCGGTGCATCCGGCCGCGGGTCTGCAGCCATATCAGGCCAGGCAATTGGGCTTTGGTATGGGCCTGAACAAGAAACAGGTCGGTCAGTTCAGCAAAATAGCCATGCAACTATTCAAGTTATTTATTGAACGAGATGCGGCACTGATAGAAATAAACCCATTGATTGTAAGCGAAGGTGGAGACCTGGTGGCACTGGACGCCAAGATCACTATTGAAGACAACGCGCTGTTTCGCCAGTCGCAGATGATGGAATGGCGCGATCCGACCCAGGAAGATGATAAGGAAAACGAAGCGAGCGCGCATGATCTTAATTATGTGTCCCTGGATGGAAATATTGCCTGCATGGTCAATGGCGCCGGACTGGCGATGGCCACGATGGATTTGATAAAGCTGCACGGGGGTGATCCGGCCAACTTTCTCGATGTTGGCGGTGGCACGACTGCCGAGCGCGTAGCCGAGGCTTTCAAATTGATCTTGTCGAACGATAAGGTCAAGGCGATCCTGGTCAATATTTTTGGTGGAATCGTTCGCTGCGACGTGATCGCCGAAGGGATAATAGCCGCAGTCAGGGAAGTCGGTGTCGCGGTGCCGGTCGTCGTACGGCTCGAGGGTACCAACGTCAAACAGGGACGCAAGCTTCTTGCCGGAAGCGGGCTGGATATTGTTTCTGCCGAGGACTTGACCGATGCGGCGAAGAAAGTCGTTGCAGTTATTAGCGAATAAAAAGTAAAAAGTAGACAGCATTCATGAGCACACTCGTTAATAAAGACAGCAAAGTCATCTGCCAGGGGTTCACCGGACGGCAGGGTAGTTTTCACTCGCAGCAGAGCATTGAATACGGAACCAATCTGGTGGGTGGCGTAACACCGGGCCGTGGCGGCGAAACCCATCTTGATCTGCCGGTTTTTGATACCGTGCACCAGGCCGTGGTCGAAACTGGCGCTGAGGTCAGTATGATTTATGTCCCGGCGCCGTTTGCTGCAGACGCGATCCTTGAAGCCGCCGATGGCGGAATCAATGTGGTTGTTTGTATAACGGAAGGCATACCGGTGTTGGATATGGTTCGCGTGAAAGCAACGTTAACAGATTATGACTGCCGGCTGATCGGGCCAAACTGTCCTGGAATCATCACCCCCGGTGAGTGCAAGATCGGCATCATGCCCGGTTTTATTCACCTGCCAGGCAAGGTTGGCGTGGTTTCGCGTTCGGGCACTTTGACTTACGAAGCGGTTTATCAGACCACCTGTAACGGGCTCGGTCAGACCACCTGTATCGGTATCGGTGGCGACCCGGTGCGTGGTATGAACTTCATCGACTGCCTCCGGTTGTTTGAGGAAGATCCAGCAACCGAAGGCATCATTATGGTTGGTGAAATCGGCGGCAGCGATGAGGAGGCAGCGGCCGATTACATCAAGCAGCATGTCAGCAAACCGGTCGTGGCATACATCGCCGGTGTCACCGCCCCGCCCGGTAAGCGCATGGGGCATGCCGGGGCGATAATTTCCGGCGGCGCCGGCACGGCCGAAGAAAAGTTCAAGGCCTTGAATACGGCGGGTGTCACTACGGTTCGGTCACCAGCAGAATTGGGTAGCGCGATGTTGCAACGGCTGGGAGGCTGACAGTCCGGGGCGTTGGGTCCAGGAATGCATCAGCGGACGAGCTATGAACGACCAGTCCACCGCCAGACCATCGAAACCGCAGCAGTTCAAAATAGCGCTCGCGCAACTCAACATGCAGGTTGGCGATGTGCCGGGCAATACTCAACGCGTCATCGATGCCGCCCGGAGCGCTCGCGACGATCTGCAGGCGCAACTGGTTGTGTTTCCCGAATGCACCCTCACGGGTTATCCACCTGAAGATCTTTTGTTTCACAAAGGGTTGCGTGAGCAGGTCGCAGAGGGTCTGCAATCTCTTTGCGACGAAATCGATGGTGTCCATGTCCTGGTCGGCTATCCGGAATATACGGAACAGGGAATATTTAATGCGCTGGCTTTCATCGGGGACGGTGAACTTAAGCTGAATTACCGGAAAAAGTATTTGCCAAATTACGCGGTGTTCGATGAAAAGCGGTATTTTCTTTCCGGAAGCGATGCGAAAGTCATTGATTGTGGCGGGATCAGGCTGGGTCTCGCGATCTGTGAGGACATCTGGCACGACGGCGTTGCGGAAGCGGCTCGCGACATGGGTGCTGAGGCGTTGATAATTACGAATGGTTCACCGTACGACGTAAGGAGTCTGATTAATCGTCGCGCCGTGTTGGCGAAAAGAAGCCGTTCCAGCGACCTGCCGATGATCTATCTGAATCTTGTCGGCGGACAGGATGAACTCGTGTTCGACGGCGGCTCCATGGTCATCGACTCAACCGGCAAACTGATTTTCCAGGCGCCACAGTTTGAGGAAGGTTTGTACGCGCTGGAACTCACTTCCGGTGATGACGGTCTGCGGGTCGACCCGCAAGAAATCACGCCGGATCTCGACGAGGTAGAGAGCGTCTATCGCGCCATTGTCCTGGGCGTGCGCGACTATGTGATTAAACACGGATTTCCGGGCGTCGTTATCGGCTTGTCCGGTGGTGTCGATTCCGCATTGACCCTCGCAATTGCAGTCGATGCGCTGGGCGTCGACAAAGTACAGACGGTCATGATGCCGACGCGATTCACGGCAGATATCAGCATTGCTGATGCCGAGGAGCAGGCTAGCAATATGGGTGTGCAATACGGCGTTTTGCCGATTGAGGATATTTTCACGACTGTCCTGAAAACGATGGAGCCTTTGTTCACTGGCCTGCCCGAAGACACGACCGAGGAAAATATTCAGGCCAGGATCCGTGGAATGATTTTGATGGCGATTTCCAACAAGAGCGGAAGAATGCTGTTGACGACCGGCAATAAAAGTGAAATGGCGGTTGGTTATGCCACGCTATACGGTGACATGGCGGGTGGTTTCGCGCCGATCAAGGACTGTTCGAAAACGCTGGTTTATCGACTCGCGCGATACCGTAACTCGCTGGGGCAGGTTGTTCCGGAACGGGTGTTAACCCGCGAACCATCCGCCGAACTGCGGGCCGATCAAAAAGATAGCGACAGTTTGCCGTCCTACGATGTTCTCGATCCGATACTCGAGGCGCTGATTGAGGAGAACCTGTCTGTGGACGAGATTTGTGAACTCGGATTTGAGCGGAAAACGGTTGGTCATATTCTCGCCATGGTTCAGCGCAACGAGTACAAAAGACGCCAGGCGCCACCCGGTGTTCGCATCAGCATCCGTGCCTTTGGCCGCGACTGGCGCTACCCGATCACTTCGGGCTACAAGGCAAGTTAATCCGAATCAGTCGGCCATTGCCGCGCTTTGCACGGGGTCTTCTACCTGATTCGAGAAATTCAGTCGATACACATCACGAGTTTGTTGTGCCATTTCTTCCAGTCCGAGTTTTTCGTAAGCCGCGATCATGATGTTCAGCGCGTCGGCGACCGCAGGGGTTCCCTGGTAGTCGATCAGCACGTTTTCGGCACGTTTCAATGTGGCGACATAGGCCCCCCGATCCATATAGTACCTGGCGACATGCAATTGATATTCCGCCAGGTACTCGTTAAGGAAAATCATTCTTTGCTTGGCATTCGCTGTATAAGGACTGTCCGGGAAATTGCTGACCAGGTAGTGAAAGCCGTCGAACGCGCGTTGTGCATCGTGCGGTGGCCTTTCGGTCGGATCCATCTTGAACCATCTTGAAAACTTGCCTGGCGTGCGTGGGAAATAGGCCATACCCTTGATGTAATTGGCGTAGTCCACCCTCGGATGGGTCGGGTTTTCCAGAATAAACTGATCAGCGGCGTCGATCGCCGCGTCTGGCTCATGATTAATATAGTACGCATATATGATGTCGAGCTGTGCCTGCCTGGTGTGATCGGAAAACGGAAAGTGCGCTTCCAGTCGCTCGAAGAGCATTATCGCGCTGCGATAGTTGCCTGAACGTATGCTTTGCCTGGCTTTCTGATAAAGCTTGGCCGCGCCCAGATCCGGATTTATTTCCTTGGGTCCGCCACCGCAAGCGGTCAGCATACCGACCAGCAACAAGGTGGGGAAAAGCAGCAAATTTTTCTTCAGATCGGGCATTTTTTTCCTGCAAACTTAGCGAGGGCACGGAGTATACCTTAAACTATGCGAAGGCCAGCCTTGTCCGTCGAGATCCGGTGACAGAAACCAGAGAACACAATCTGCAGATTCCGTTGGATCAGGCGGGCCATCGTTTAGACCAGACGCTGGCCCGATTGTTTCCACAGTTTTCACGCAGCCGCATCAAGCAGTGGATTGAAGCGGGCGATGTATTGCTTGATGGCAAGCCGACTCGTCCTAAACAAAAAGTGCTGGGCGGTGAGAGCGTGCTCATGCGTGAATCTTTGACGCCGAGGGTCAGCGATCATCCGCAGGATATTCCGCTCGACATCGTTTACGAGGACGATGACCTGCTGGTGGTCAACAAACCGGTGGGTCTCGTCGTTCATCCGGGTGCCGGCAACCCGGAGGGAACTCTCGTCAATGCTCTGCTTAATTTCGATCACCAACTCGCGGCATTGCCCCGGGCCGGTCTGGTTCATCGGCTGGATAAAGGTACGAGTGGATTACTGCTGGTGGCGCGCGATGCCGGGATACAACAGAAACTTATTGACCTGCTGGCGCAAAGAGAAATCGGTCGCGAGTATGAGGCGATCTGCCAAGGGGTGTTCACCGCTGGCGGAACAATCGATCAGCCGATCGACCGGCACCCGGCCGACAGAAAAAAAATGGCGGTCCGCAAAGGCGGTAGGGAGGCGATCACTCATTACCGCGTGATCCGCCGGTACCGGGCGCATACGCATGTACGGGTAAAACTTGAAACGGGTCGCACGCACCAGATTCGCGTGCACTTCGCTCATATCAGGTACGCACTGGTTGGCGACCCTGTTTATGGTGGCCGTCTGGCGATGCCGGCTGGCGCCAGCGACAAACTCAGAGATGCATTGCGCGGATTCGGTCATCAGGCGTTGCATGCCGGCCGCCTGTCGCTCGCACATCCACGCAGTGGTGAAGTGGTTCAGTGGAGCATCGACAAACCCGATGACATGGCAACGCTGATCACGATTCTCGCGGACGAAATGGAAACAACCGGCAAGGATGGATCATGAGCGCAGCGGAACTGATCGTTCCCCGCTGGCCGGCATCGGCTAATGTCCGGGCCTGCACAACGACGCGTCATGGCGGCGTCAGTGAAAATAGATACGCCAGCCTGAACCTGGCCGCACATGTTGGCGACGGTATCGATCAGGTTCTGGAAAACAGGAGCCGGCTGCGACAGAAGGCCGGTCTGAAACGGGAGCCACACTGGCTGGAGCAGGTGCATGGCAACCGGGTCGCAGATCTCTCCGGGAACGGTCCCGGCGTTACGGCCGATGCGTCTGTCTGTGCCCGGCCCGGCCCGGTTTGTGCGGTCCTGACCGCCGATTGTTTGCCGATTTTGCTCGCGGACCGGGCAGGCAGACAGGTAGCGGCTGTGCATGCCGGCTGGAGAGGGCTGGCCGGCGGAATTATCGAAGCGACGCTGGCAAAAATGTCAGCCGGGAATCAAGACCTGATCGCCTGGTTGGGCCCCGCAATCGGCCCGCAGGCATACCAGGTTGGTGCCGATGTTCGTGACGCTTTCATGGTCAAAGACCCTGCTGGCGATCGGTTTTTTGCCGAAGACGATAAGTTGCACTGGAAGGCGGACCTTTGCGGACTCGCCAGGAATCTGCTTGAGTCTTTTCAGGTCGAAGTGTTTGGCGGCGATCTTTGCACCTATTCAGATGCCGAGCGGTTTTTTTCCTATCGGCGCGATGGCCAGTGTGGACGACAGGCCACGCTAATCTGGCTGGAGTCCTGAAATCGTCGATTCATGCGCTATGGGTCCGACATCGTTACTATCGTGTTTCGGCCATCATGCGAACAATAAATCGATGACCTGAACGGGAGAGAAATCAAGTGCCGGTAATTGTCTGGATCATTTTTGTCACGACGCTCGGCGGTCTGCTTAGCGCACTGGCCGCCAGCATCCTGTTGTTGTTCTCCTCACGAAAACGTACTGATCTATTACCGCACCTGGTCAGTTTTGCTACCGGGGCTTTGCTTGGCGCCGCGTTCCTGGGTTTGCTGCCGCACGCACTGGAAGGCGCCGGACCCGAAAATTTCCATCGTATCGGTGCCGCTGTCCTGGCCGGGATCATCGCCTTTTTTGTGCTCGAGAAGCTGGTGCTCTGGCGACATTGTCACCACGACGACTGCGAAGCGCATGGCCCGAGCGATGAACAGCGGGCGAACGCCTCGGGCGTGCTGATCCTGATTGGCGATGGTTTGCACAATCTGCTGGACGGGCTACTGATCGCTGCTGCTTTTTTGACGGATATACATCTGGGGGTCGTCACTGCGTTGGCCGTCATTGCCCACGAGATTCCACAGGAAGTCGGCGATCTTGCCGTATTGCTGAACGCCGGATTTGCCAGGCGGAGAGCATTTATATTGAACCTGCTCGCCAGCCTGACCTCGGTGCTGGGCGGAATCGCAGGCTGGTTCTGGCTGGACCAGGCAAGAGACATACTGCCCTACATTCTGGCAATCGCGGCATCGAGTTTTCTCTATGTCGCTGTTGCCGATCTTATTCCCGGGCTGCACAAAACCCTGGACGCAAAAGCCAGTGTGCAACAGCTTATTCTTATTGTCGCCGGGATTATCGTGATCGCGTATACCCACCAGGTGGCCCATTAAAAACCACCGCGGTGAACCGATGCGCCGACTTGATTTAACCTGTCGCACCCCCATTTACAGGGCATCCGAAAGCCTGACGCGGAAGCCACCAGCGTCGGGCTGGCTTTTGCAGGGGTAGCCTAGTACTCCGTCAAGGTGATATTGATGGGCTAAGAGCTATCTGGATGATTCAAGACAAGGCGCAGCCTGCAGGAAATGGCACGCCCTTTTCAAGGGCTGCAACGCCGTATTGGATCATTCGGGTGGCTCCCTGCGGGCGAGTCGTGAAACGGTCGCCCGCTGTGTTGCGCCTCTTGGCAAGGACCGGGCCATTGCCGGCGAGACGCGCCGTGCGCTCAACCGTTTCACGACTCGCTGAACTCATCAATATCACCTTGACGGAGTACAAGATGCGAATTGACAAACTGACGAGCAAGTTGCAAATGGCGTTGGCCGACGCACAGTCGCTCGCTATCGGACGTGATAATCAGATCATCGAACCTGTACACCTGATGATCGCGCTGTTGGATCAGCAAGGGGGAAGCGTCCGGTATTTGTTAACCAAGGCCGGTGCCAACGTCAACTTGCTCCGTTCTCACCTGGGCGAGGCGGTCGATCGCCTGCCGCGTGTCGAAGGCACGCCTGGCGAGGTGCATTTATCCAACGAACTCGGGCGAGTGTTCAATGTCATGGACAAACTGGCCCAGGAACGCGGAGACCAGTTCATCACCAGCGAGTTGTTTGTACTTGCTGCGCTCGGCAAGAAAGGTGATCTTGGTAAATTGCTGGCCGACTGCGGCGCCGTCAAGGGCGCGGTCGAGAAAGCCATCGAGGATCTTCGTGGCGGCCAGCAGGTCAATGACCCCAATGCGGAGGAAACACGACAGGCGCTGGAAAAATACACCATCGATCTCACCGAACAGGCCGAGCAGGGCAAGCTGGACCCGGTGATCGGCCGCGACGATGAAATCCGCAGGACCATTCAGGTTTTGCAAAGGCGAACCAAGAATAACCCGGTGCTGATCGGCGAGCCCGGCGTGGGCAAAACCGCCATCGTCGAAGGCCTGGCGCAAAGAATCGTAAACGGCGAAGTTCCGGAAAGTCTTCGCAACAAACGGCTGCTGTGCCTGGACATGGGCGCCTTGATTGCCGGCGCGAAGTATCGTGGCGAATTTGAAGAACGTCTGAAGGCTGTTCTCAACGACCT
>CAZMOM010000052.1:0-9577 GCA_964568075.1 uncultured Gammaproteobacteria bacterium | reverse complement strand
TAGGCCTGTTGCGTCCAGATACCTCCGCTGTCACGGGTGAAAACATAGACCGCCCCGGCGCCCCGTGCGTTGTTATCAGTCCCATCGCCGTTCACGCCGGAGACGGCACTATCTTCAAAGGGAGAGCCCACCGCCAGCGTGTTGCCATCACCCGACAGAGCCACGTTCTCGCCGAAGTAATCCTCTCCATCCGTATTGGATGCCTTGACATAGGCCTGCTGCGTCCAGACACCTGCGCTGTCACGGGTGAAGACATACACCGCTCCGGCACCATCTGCGCTGTTATCGGTCTGATCGCCGTTCACTCCGGTGGCGGCACTATCTTCATGGCGAGCACCAACCGCCAGCGTGTTGCCATCACCCGACAGGGCAACGCTCGGCCCGAATTGATCGTCCGCATCGGAATTGGATGCCTTGACATAGGCCTGTTGCGTCCAGACACCTCCGCTGCCACGGGTGAAGACATAGACCGCCCCGGCACCATCTGCGCTGTTATCGGTCTGATCGCCGTTCACCCCGGTGTCGGCGCTATCTTCAAAGTCGGCACCCACCGCCAGCGTGTTGCCATCACCCGACAGGGCCACGCCCTGGCCGAAGCGATCGTTCGCGTACAATTTCGCGCCAATCGCATCCGTATTGGATGCCTTTATATAGGCTTCTTGAGCGAAAGTCAGACGGGTAACAACGATGGTATAGGTGCGAGTTGTCGTACCATTTTCAGCCGTCACCACATTGGAGATGGTGTTGTCGCCTACAGCTAGCGCGACGGTAGCATTATTACTGCCATTGATCATTAAGCTCATGGTGCCGTCGGTGGTGGTCGCGGCGACGTCGACACCGTTACTACCGAGTGGCACGGTCGCGGTGTAATTAGTTACCGGTGGGCTGAATGCCGGGTTAAGCGTCGCGCCAGATACGGACAGGGATGAAAGTGACGCAGCACTGCTGAAAAGCGGAGGCGGAGCCGGTGTGCTTCCGCCGCCGCCATAACCGCATGCCACCATAGCCAGCAACAGACCCGTTAGCACGAGATTGTCTTTGCGCATCCAAATTGTCTTGTTGTCCATTACGCCAATCCTTTTGTAATCTTGCGAGCTACTGCGAAGGATCGCGCGATCACGCATTCGTAACCTGACGATGGTCTGATTTTGTTCTGATGGACAAAGTTTTGTGTTTGTCGGTGCAAAATATTACGGGTCGGTAGCGTATTTCCAATGTCTGCTTCGGGTCGTTAGCTGCCCCTCAGGGCTCTACCACCCAAACGGCCGCTCTTGAGTGCAAAGCAGACTTTGCGGGAGATTGGTGAGCGCGGTTATCACCAGTTATCAATTGCCAACGAACGCCCCAATTCATCATTTCAATAAATTCAATAAGTTACAACAAAGGATTGCTTTCGGGAGGCAGCGGCCGTAGGTTCAAATCCTGTCACCCCGACCAAATCCACAAAGGAAAATCGGCTTCGTCCCCTGTCAGGGGGAGGCGATTTTTTTGGCTGCAGGGCGGGATGGCGGAACTGAATCAGCGAATAGCCGGGCAACGGACGGATACTAAAGGGAATCCGTAGCAATAACTTAATAACCAGACGACCGGCACCAATTTCTTCGTGACGTCAGAAAGCCGCGGAGGAAGCGGCGACCCGTGGCTTTTCGTCCACCGTCTTTCGGCGAGGCTGGCTTCAATCGGGAAATATTTAAACGCCGGGAATGTCCACACCCACAGGTTCGTATTGATCGGGCATCGCTACTATCCGGAGTTCGGGGGCGCATAGCCCGTCAGCTCCACATAACCACGTCCTTCAACAGGCATGCCTGCCTTTTGCCCGACGACATCCACTGCTCCTTCCCAGTAGCGTACGATCGTGCGGAGTTCCTGGGCGTCGAGGACCGGTCTTAGACTCAGATCGAGATCGATCTGCGGAATGCGCAGGCGCCAGGCCGATGGGTAAGTTCCGCCAAGGGGGCTGTCCCAGTGGTCCTCGACGTCGATGTCTACGTCATTGTTACGCAGATGCATGCTTTGTCCGTCGGCCGTGATCCAGCTGCCAGCGCTGTACGAATCGCGGCCGCCGTCGATTTTTCTCAAGCTGTAAAACATCAGGTCGCTGCCGTCGGAGAGGTGTAATGCGAACCAGTCCCATCCTTGTTGTTCTTTGGACAAGCCACTGCTGCCCCACTCGTGATCGAGCCAGGAGAGGCCGGTGACGGAGTAATTCTCGTTCTTGATTTGTAGTGTGCCGACCGTTCGCAGTCTCGGGATAGAATAATAGTAGCTGGCGTTGCCGGGCTCGGATGATTTCTGCGACAAACCGTCGATGCCGTTCAGGACCGGTGGCTTGCGCGGGCTTAGGGTCAGGTCAATTGCTATGTCTTTGTCGTTGGCATTGATTTGCCAATTATTATTTTTGGAATTGATAGACCAGTCTTCAAGCCAAACCTGGAAAGGTTCGGCCTGTGCACCGGCGAGGCCGAGACTGCCTCTCGCGTAGCGTTGCGCGACGTGGAAGGACTCGTTGCCGACATCGGTTATCGCGAAGTGGCCGATGTAGACCTGGTTGGTTTTCCAGGCGGACGAGTTGGGATCATGGTCTTGTACCGGCGTCAATGAGAAGCGAAATATCGTCAGCTCGAAGCCGAAGCGCTCGTCGTTCTCGCCGTCGAGATTGCCGGTGATATACCACCATTCGTTGCGGAAGTCCCGATGGGGGCCGTGGTCTTCGGGGAAGGAAAAGTCTCTGGGCCCGGCAGCCTGGGCATAGCCTTCGATCCCCCGATCGGTCAGGAGTTCGGCGAGGCGGGAGGAGCCGCCGGCGTACTGGGGATCGGTGCCCGTCGTATCGGACGCTGGCCTGAGTTGGCTCACTGTGATTCCGATAATCAGTGTGATAACAATGATTGAGATACCTTTCCTCATGTCATTCCTCGCGCATGGCGAGTGCCGGCTGGCTGCTGGCGGCACGGTAGGCGGGGAAGATCCCGGCAATCACAGCGGCGATCACGGATAAAGCAAGGGCGGTGACGAGAACCCCGGGCGAAACCTCGATATCCATCTGCCAGCCGAAGGATCGTCGGTTGATGACGTCGATGAGCACCCAGGCCATCAACAAGCCCAGGGGGATCGCCGCGAGACCACTCAGCAGACCCATGAAGCCCGTTTGCACCATCACCATGGTGCCCAGCTGACCCGGGGTCATGCCAACGGCTCGCAAGACAGCGAGTTCCCGTCCACGCTCGAGTTGCAGGGCCAGCATCGCACCCAGGATGCCGATGATCGCGACGCCGACCGCGAGCCAGTAGAGGACATCTGTGATGATAAAGGTGCGGTCGAATATTTGCAGCGACATATCCCGGATCTCCCTATTCGAGTTAATCAACAAAGACTGGCGGCCTTCGCTGACTTTGCGCAGGTGTTCGATGACTTCATCGGGTATGGCGTCGGGACTCAAGTAAAGCCCGATTGCGCCGATGGTCGGATCGTTCCAGTGGGATTCATAGGTATGGCGGCTCATCAGAACGGTGCCGGGGTTGGCGTCGTAACTGCGATAGATTGCAGCGATCTGAAAAACTTTGTCGCCGTGCATGGTGTTCAGCGTCAGCGTGTCGCCTCGTCGTACATTATGTCGATAGGCATAGGGTTCGGAGACGATGACCGCGCCCTCGTCGTCGAAAGAATTCCAGACGTCTTGCGGCTCGGCGTCGAGCAGATCGATGCCGGCGTAGCTCCCCGACGCCATTTTGAGTGCAATGATGCGGGTGCGGCCGGTTTCGGATTCGAGCCAGACTCTCCGGCTGCTGCTGTAGTGCGTAACACCGGGTACGCGCACGAGCTCGTCGACCAATTCCGCATCGAGCGCACCGCGGGCAACGCCGACATAGATGTCGGAGCGTAAGGTATTGCCGAGCCATTCGCTGACCGAGCCTCGAAAACTTTCGACCATGATGCTGACACCCACCGTTGCCGAGACGGCGACGGCGAGTGCGACTATTGCAACGCCGGTGCGACTTAAGGACGCGCCGATGCCGGAGATCGCGAGTCTGGCCGTGGTGCCGCCGACTTTGTTGGCAATTGGGGCGGTCACAGTCACGCAAGCGCGTACGGCGATCGGAATGCAGAGCGCCAGACCCAGGATCATCAGAAAGAGCGCCGTCAGGCCGGCGACCAGGCTGGAGCCGGAGACTTTGATAAGAATTACGGCCAAAATGGCCATGCCGATGCCACCGATAGCGATGACTGGCAAGAGTCTGCCGGTTTTGTGCTCCAGCACCGAGCGCGTGAGTGCGAGCCGCGGCTGATAGGACGCAGCCTCCATGGCCGGCACGATGGCCGCAATGACGGTCGCGCCTAATCCCGCAACCAGTCCCTTGGCGGCGGAGAGCGGACTCAAGGACACATCGGTCACGTTGACCACGAAATAGAGATCGCTGATCGAGCGTGAGACCAACACCAGCAATTGTTGGCCGAGCCACATTCCGGCCAGGACACCGAGTGCGGCGCCGACCGTTCCCAGCACCAGGCCCTCGGTCAGGATCAGCGTGAAGGTTTGGCGGCGCGTAAGCCCGAGCGCCCGAAGCACACCGATCAGCCGTCTTCGCTGTAATACGGCGAAGCCGACGCTGTTATAAATGAGGAATACGCCGACGAGAAGTGCCAGGAGACTCATGGCCGTCAGGTTCGTCATGAAGGCCGCACTCATCTCTGTGACGGCCTGGGTGCGGCCGGCGGCGTGCAAGAGCTGGCCATCGATCGGCAGTGCATTGCGTATCTTGTCGGTGATACCTGTTTCGTCGTCTTCCGCGATCTTGACATCGATGCGGGTGAGCCTGCCGAGCTTGTCGAGCCATATTTGCGCGGTCGAAATGTCGGCGATGATGAGGTTGTCAAGCCCGCGATCGTCACTGCCACCGATGAGAGCGACAAGTTCGGCGCGATGGCCGCGTCCCCCTGCGGAAATGTCGAATCGATCGCCGGGACTTAGCTTGAGCGATTTAGCCGTTTGATACGACATCAGGACCGCGCCAGAGCCGGTCAGCACGCGGCGGTAGGTGTCATCGACGCTGACGACAGAATCCGGCATCGAATAGTTACGAAACTCGCGCTCGGCGAACGGGTCGACACCAAGCACCTTCATCGTAATGTTGCCGATGTCGACATAGCCCTCGACGACCGGGGCGATCGACCGAATGCCCTCCTTCAAGCGGAGTCTCACATAAAGGGTTTCGTCGACGCCAGCGGGGCCCTGGACAATTTGGTGCGTCGCCTCGCCGTTGATCGTATCCATCGACAGGAGAAATGCCTGTCTTGAACTTTCGTTGGCAAGGTCGACCGCGACCATGACAGCCACGCCGATGCAGATCCCAAGCAGCGCCAGGGCCAGCTGCCAGGGGTGCCTCAAGAGGTATCCAAAGCTTGCGCGATAGAGTGCCGGCATCAGTCGCGTCCGTCGGCGGCGACGAGCACGCCGTCGCGTAACTCCAGCACGCGGTCGCAGAACGAGGCCATCCGGGCACTGTGTGTCGCCACGATCATGGTGCCGCCTACTTGACTAACGAGTCTGCCGAGCAATTCGAGTACACCCTCGGTCGTCTTGTCGTCCAGATTGCCGGTCGGTTCATCGGCGAGTAATAGCGAGGGCCTGTGGGCGAGCGCCCTCGCGATCGCGACGCGCTGCTGTTCGCCACCCGACAGCACGTCCGGGTAGCTGTTTTTTCGGTCCGCTAGCTCGACCGACGCCAGAAGCTCCTCAATACGCTCGGCGGTTTCCGGCTCCGATACGCCGTTGAGCTCGAGGACGAGCCGGATGTTATCCGCCACCGTTAGTGTCGATACGAGGTTGAACGCCTGGTAAACGAAGCCGATGTGCTTACGCCGGAATAATGTCCGGTCGCGCTCAGACATGGCGGTGATGTTCAGGCCCGCGACCTCGACCTGACCGGAATCGGGCTGATCGATGCCGCTGATGATATTCAGCAGAGTCGATTTGCCCGAACCACTGCGGCCTTTGAGCGAAACCGTCTCGCCCCGAATGAACTCGGCATCGAGATTCTTGAGCACTGAGTGCAGCTGGTCACCTTCGCGAAAGCTACGGCTGACGCTCTGGATGCGGACCTGGATGTCGTCTCGTGTGCTGCTCGTCATATACGGCACAGTCTAGCGCCTGAAGAGTACTGTCAAGTTAAGTCCAGATCACGGTGATGTTGTCGATACCGCTGAAAACGAGCGCGCAGTAAAGCGCCGCCAGGGCAGCGATGATCAGCGAGATTCGCCAATCCGTCTTGGCATAGGCCTTCTTAACGAGACGTAGAAGCTGCCAGAAGAGATAGCACTCCAGTGCAAAAGGCATGAAGCCAAGGTAGCCGACCAACGGCATTTCGAACACTTTCCAGAAATTGAAGAGCGGTATCGCGTAAATCCACTTCGCGCCTGACCAGTAGTTCCAGATTTCCCACAGCACTCCGCACAGCAGTCCCGCCGACATGAGCCGCAGCAGACGTGCATAGGAACCCTTGGCTGCGTGGCCCAGCAACGAAGCAACACGGTCACGCCGGTAGATTAACGGATCGAGGATGAAAACGATCCCCACCCACAGGAGTGGGAAACAGTACCGCGGCAGCAGTACAACCAGTGTCAACATCAGCAGCCCGGCCATCACCCAGCCGTTCAGCAATCGTGGGGAAACTCGGATCACCGGTCCGCGCAAACGCCGGACGAGTCCGAGGTTGCCGAGCAGCGTATCCACCTCGAGGATCGCCGGCAGCACGGTGGCGAAGGAGACCGCGTAAGCTAGCCAGCGTAACCAGGTCAGTTCTATCACGCCAACGTATAACCAATTGTGCAGCCAGAAATTCCAGATTTCGAAGAACAGCCATACGATAAGGGAATAGCCGGTCACCCACGCCAGTTGCTGGCTCGCGCCAAAAATCAGTGAATTGCCGGCGCGCTGGGCATTGATGACCCCGATGACCGGAATGAAGGTCCACCACGCAAACAGGTAAAAGAAGGTCTGAAAGGGTTCCACGCCCATCAACATCAGGACGAAGAAGACCACGTGAAGGGCAACACCCAGCCAGATGAACAGTGGTGCTCGTCACATTGAAAAGCGTGCCGAGGTTAAAAAAGACTCGGCCTCCGATTCGCCTAGGAAAGGGTCTGACCTCATCTTAGCCTGAAGTCGATGCGGCAGGCGAAGATGAGGTCAACCCCGGCAGGACATTTCCCGACGATGGTGCCGGTGTTTACTTATTGAATTTACTGTCGCTGGCGATCAGTCGTCTGCGGAGTCAGCTTTGATAAGTGAGTACGTGAACACCGGCACCTTTTGCGCGCCTGGTCATTCAGTTATTTAGTTGTATGTACTCGGTGTCTCACCGGATATTCAATAACTTAATAACTAAAGAACCGGCACGATATTTGTATTCCAGCAGCATCAGCTGTTCTCGATGTCACACAAATCTGACCGGGTGAGAAACCTCTTTCCACGACCATTGTCCAGCGAGAACATACCACCGCGGCCCTCAACGACGTCGATGATCAGACGGGTATGTTTCCAGGCCTCGTATTGGGCGCCGCTAATGTAAAAGGGCGCCCCACCGATCTCACCAAGCTTTACGTCATGGTCAGCCAGCAGAAACTCACCCTGGGCATAACACATTGGTGCGGAGCCGTCGCAACAGCCACCGGATTGATGAAACATAACCGGGCCGTGATCATCCTGGATTTCTTTGATCAATTGTAGCGCCGATTCGGTTGCCTCTACTTTGTTATCCATGTCTCCATCTCTGGCCTTTTTGCTCATAAACCCTAGAAGAAACCGAGTTTCTTGGGGCTATAACTTACCAGCAAGTTTTTGGTTTGCTGGTAGTGATCAAGCATCATCAGGTGATTTTCACGCCCGAAACCGGATTGCTTGTAGCCACCAAACGCTGCATGGGCTGGATAGGCATGATAGCAATTGGTCCAAACACGACCGGCTTTGATCGCCCGGCCAAAGCGGTAGCAAGTATTTGCGTCGCGGCTCCAGACACCGGCACCAAGCCCATATAGCGTGTCATTGGCGATTTCAAGGGCTTCCTCATCCGTTTTGAATGTGCAAACCGAAACAACCGGGCCGAAGATTTCCTCCTGGAAAACCCGCATGCTGTTTTTGCCTTTAAATACGGTCGGTTTGATGTAGTAGCCGCCGGCCAGGTCTCCGTCCAGTTTCAGCTGCTCGCCACCGCAAAGAACTTCGGCACCTTCCTTGCGACCGATATCAAAATAGGCAAGAATTTTCTCCATCTGCTCGCTGGAAGCTTGCGCTCCGACCATCGTTTCCGTTTTTAGCGGATCACCCTGAATAATCGCTTCAATGCGCTTCAGCGCGCGGGCCATGAAGTCTTCGTAAATATCTTCATGGATCAATGCCCGGCTTGGGCAGGTGCAGACCTCGCCCTGGTTAAAGGCAAACAGAACGAAGCCTTCAATCGCCTTATCGTAGAAATCATCGTCTTCTGCGGCCACATCCTTGAAGAAGATGTTGGGAGATTTTCCCCCCAGTTCCACTGAGCAGGGAATGATGTTCTGACTGGCGTACTGCATGATCAGCCGGCCAGTTGTGGTCTCACCAGTAAAGGCGATTTTCGCTATGCGTGTACTTGAGGCCAGCGGCTTACCAGCTTCAAGTCCAAAGCCGTTCACTACGTTCAATACGCCAGGTGGTAATAGATCCGCGATAAGCTCGATCAACACCAGTATGGAAGCAGGGGTTTGCTCAGCTGGTTTAAGAACAATGCAGTTACCCGCTGCAAGTGCTGGTGCCAGTTTCCAAACAGCCATCAGAATCGGGAAATTCCATGGGATAATCTGCCCGACAACACCCAGTGGCTCATGAAAATGATAGGCAACCGTGTCGCTGTCGATTTCGCTGATCGAACCTTCCTGGGCACGAATTACGCTGCCAAAATAGCGAAAATGGTCAATCGCCAGTGGTATGTCCGCTGCGGTGGTTTCGCGGATCGGCTTACCATTATCCCAAGTGTCAGCTTCTGCCAGCAGCGCCAGATTGTCTTCCATCACCTGCGCGATTTTATGAATAACCAAACCGCGTTCCGCAACGCTGGTCGCGCCCCAGGCGTCTTTTGCTGCATGGGCGGCATCGAGCGCCAGTTCGATGTCTTTTTCATCAGACCGGGCGATCTGAGATAATACGGTGCCGTTAACTGGCGTAGTATTTTCGAAATATTTGCCGGAGACAGGTTCGACAAATTTGCCGCCGATGAAATTACCGTAACTTTCTTTGTATTCGAAACTCATTGTTCATCTCCACTGTGCTTTATGATTTTCTCTCTGCGCCCTCTGTAAGGCGTGCGCGGATACTGGTTGCCAGCGATAAAAACACTCTACTCAAACTTAACGTACGCAAGATGCATACCATTCCTGATCCTCCCCCGTGATTCTGGACACGGGATCAAACTGCCTGCTCAAACAGCATCGGTATCTTATACCCGATAGTATTTCGGTGCCGATCATTAAGTTATTTAGGGAAGCTCTGATCTATTCATGAACTCGTATCTTGCGCCCAAAATATCCAGCTTCGGTGTTGCAA
>CAZMOM010000051.1:9096-9840 GCA_964568075.1 uncultured Gammaproteobacteria bacterium | reverse complement strand
CAATGCCACAAAAACTGGGAGCTTGACATTAACGCCCGATTAGAGAAGCGGACATGAAAACACTGTTCAGCCCCAGCAGGCTCACTTGTGTCGATGAAGGCGCGGCACAGGAAAAACGCCAGATCTCAACTGCACAATTAGCCCCCGAAGGCGATCCCCAGACTAAAGATATAAACGGGTCCGTTCAGGTCACCCGTGCCGGGGCCCAGGCCAGTCACCTCGCCGAAATCTGCAAAGTGCACTTTTAATCCCATGATGAACCTGCCCCCGAAGCCGCCGGTGATCCCCAGGTAACCCCCCATGGTGTCGTCATCATAAGGTTTCGCTACTTCAGTACAGACAATATTATTGAAAATATCGTCGTCGCAAATAAGTTCCGCAACATCTACCTGGTACCAGCCCAGACCTGCCTCCAGGTTCAGATATCTCCCGCTGCGTTCGCCGAAGCGAAACTTTATCGATGGAGTGAGATACAGCCCCCTCTGGGTCAAGTCTTCGGTAATCCCGGGAATATCACTTTGAGTTGCGGCAATGCCGAAGTCCACTCCGATCAGAACATCCGCGGAACCCCAGCGGGTCACATGCTTGTGCCCAGCCAATTCCACGATAAAACCCAACGAGTCGAAGCCCCCGCCGGCGGCAGGTTCAAGATCCTTCAGGTCACTCCAGGTTGTCAGGCCAAATGTGGCTGTCCCACTCCAGCGTCCCTGGGCGTATGATACTGATTCATCAGCCGCGTAAATG
>CAZMOM010000051.1:0-9086 GCA_964568075.1 uncultured Gammaproteobacteria bacterium | reverse complement strand
GCGTAAATGGAAATGACGGGTAGGGTAAGCCCGACAATGGCTCCCGTAATCCAATGCTTATATCGATTCGGCATCACGGTCCTCGGGCCGCCAGCTGAGAGATCTTTTGTACACCTAAGGCGACCCCGCTTCATTCGAGATCAATATATTCGAGGCGCTTTCTTCGATGTCTGCTGTAGGGTCGTTAGCAAACATACCGCCAGGATCAGCGGATGTCAGCCTCTGCATGTCCGCTTACGGCCGAGGCTGTGTGAAAACTCAACAGTTATTGTCGCGCTAGATGCTGGATTGTCAGCAGCGGTCGATTTTCTGCCGATATATTCGGTATTGGACAACATTTTCTGCAGACGAACGATCTTATGCCTGGATCGCTGCCATCAACTTTCGAGTACCGACCAGGTTGATCACTCGTTTTAAGTTATAAGCGAGCACGTGAAGGCTCATTTCGGTACTGACCCGGTTCAGCGTCTTCATCGTGAAGTGGGTCGAGCCCATCCAGGATTTGATGGTCCCAAACGGATGTTCAACGGTGGCTCGTCGAACGCGCATGGCATCGGGCCGGCGGTCGAGGCGAGCCTGCGCTCGATCCACAACCGCCTCATGGACCCAGCGACTGATGCGCCGATAGTTGCCCGTGGTGCACTGGCTTTTGATCGGGCATGCAGTGCACGCTGAGCTCCAGTAACGACGCATCTCCTTGCCCGCCTCGGTGCTGGTGAACCGATAGATTAGCCGTTCTCCGGCAGGACACGCGTACTCGTCATCTTCTGCTTTGTATTGGAACTCGGAACGGTCGAACTGACCTTTGGCTTTGTTGCCAGAGGTGTTCGGCTTCGGCAGGTACGCGTCGATGCCGGCTTGTTCGCAGGCCCGGATCTCGCGCCCGCTGTAGTAACCTCGATCAGCGACGACGTCCAGCGTGTCGTGCCCCAGTACTGCTTGCGCTTGCTTCGCCATCCTGGTCAGTTGGCTGCGATCACTGCCGCTGTTGGTCACTTCGTGAGCGACGATCAGATGGTGTCGACTGTCTACCGCGCTTTGCACGTTGTAGCCCACCATCCCTGAGCCGCGGCTGTGCATTGAGCGGGCATCGGGGTCGGTCATTGAGAGTTGTCTATCCGGTGTTTTCAGCATCCGGACTTCGAGCTTTTTTAGCCGGGCCATCTCCTCCCTGAGGGCGCCCACCTGGTCTTCCAGGCGCTGGCTGTTGTCCTCGGCCGACTCGGATCGATCCGCACGGGCCAGTTGATCCAGGTATCGATCGATACTGGCCTCGACTTCGGCCAGCCGCCGCTTCATCTTGGCCCGGGTAAAATTACGATCTCGGTTGTTGACCGCTTTGAACTTGCTACCGTCAATGGCAACGAACACGTTGGTCAGCAAGTTGAGCTTCTTACAGAGCATCACGAACTCGCGGCATACCAAGCGGATCGCCTCGCCATTGTCCTTGCGAAAGTCGGCGATCGTCTTGAAGTCCGGGGCCAAGCGGCCAGTCAGCCACATCAGTTCAACATTACGCTGCGTTTCTCGCTCCAAACGACGACTCGACTGCACCCGGTTCAGGTAACCGTACACATAGATCTTCAGCATCGTGGTTGGGTGGTAGGCTGGTCGACCGGTGTCGTTCGCCTGCGTCTTGAAGCCGAGTCCGGTGATATCCAGATCGTCGATAAACACATCGATCACCCGAACCGGACTATCTTCGGCGACATAGTCGTCCAATCGTTCCGGAAATAATGTGGCCTGGTGACGGTCTTCGCCTTCGATGAATCCGCTCATCCATTGCATCCTCTCGCCGGAAAGGATGATTATATCAACCACAGAGTTTTCACACAGCCTCGGCCAGAAGCAGACCTTTGATTTTTTCTAGGGTGCGGTCGGTACAGGTACGACCCACTTGTTCAAAGCGAAAAATGAAATCAAGCCGTATGGGAGAGCGAGCGTGGCAATCGTGCCAATGACCTCCAAATATCCAGTCCAACTGAAAGGCTGGACCGAATTGATCAAGCCTACGGCCGCAGCGACTGCTACGATAACCACCACGGACGCGTAAAAAAGGATCAGTCCCCCGAGGTCTTTTTTGCCAAGCTTGCCGCCTCCAAGTATTTGGTTCTGCTCTGTTCGGGCCCATGAATGCAGAAACACCGCCGGAACCCTGAAAGTCAAGTACGTCAATAGCAAAATCAGACTCCACCGAATGCCCTCGAGCCCAATCAGTGATTCAGGCTCGAACCAGCCCATTCCGAAAGGCCACGCGCGTAGCCAATCGGGGAATGCGCCAGTCACCCATAGCCAAAATAAACTGGTAGGCGTAATCACCACGTAAAAGGCGACTAGCCACGAAAATAACACCACGCCCCATCCAACATTTCGCCACCGTGCCCGCCAGCGGCTCCGGAGATCGACTTTACGACTTACCTCCGGCAGCACACCGTGCCAGCAGCTGCCGGCCTTGTCGCTCAAAATGCGTGTCAACCGAAGGACGAAACCATCGCGATTCTCCCAGTAAGTTACGTGATCGTGAATCAACGATCCCTGGTTCCAGATCTCGAAGGAGTGGTTTTTTTCCAAAACTTCAATTGGTCCATTTGGCACCGGGTCTCGGGAGGAATAAAAATCAAACCACTCGATCCCCGACGGAATTCGAATAATCCCGCTCAGCACCTCAAGGTAGGATTTTGAGAGCATAGATCCGACGCTCCACAAGAGCATCGGCATGAACATCATCAATACCACGAATGGCGCCAGAGGCACGCCAAAGCGTTTTGCGAGGTAGATTCCGACGCCTATTACCACAAGGAAGATCGCTGTGAAGCTCCAGATAACCCAGTTCGGTACGCTGCCATCGGCAGCCCACTTTTTTATGCGGGGCGCGATGAAAGCGAGCATCGACATTATCAACCACAAAATTGCAATGCCGCCCAGAACGGCAAAAAATTTCCTAAAATCCAGGACTTCAGTTGCAAAGAGCCACACCATCCAGACCACCCCGATAGAAGAAAGCCAAAGACACGCCGATGCAACGCGGATAGGGTCTCGTTCGAATATTGATAGTTCCGAGCCGTTTTTGATGCCGTGCTTTGATGCGCCAGCAGACTTATGTCCGGCTGCTAAGGACCTGAGCGCGGAAAGTTTGTTGATTCCAGCCCCAAACGTCACGACAGCATCAACATTCCGCTGGCTACGCTCCTCGCTCATCGTCTGGACCTCTTGTACCGGCAATGGCCCACTGTAGTCGATGCCCCCTAGCGCCTCTAAGGCAATCGCTGCCCCCTGCGAATGCGCTACGACGGTTATTTTGGCACCCGGACTTTTCTCTTGGCAGGTTGTTCGCAGCCAATTTAAGGCCCCCAAGAACTCGCTACGGATGGCCGCGGCGCGTACGGGGCTCTCGAGCAGTACCATGCTGTCGCCAGCAGTGGCAGACATTGCACGTTGAACGGATGCCACAAACCGCCTTACCGACGCAAGGGGAATCAACCCGATCACAAGGAGGAGCAGTAGCAAAATAACTACGAGCGGTGCAAGGAACAATGAGGCGATGAGCGTGATCTGCGCCCAGAGGAGGGCAGCTAATTTTCGCCAGCCATGGAACCTCTTCACTCTATGCGTATGTTTTCGCAGTGAGTGAGTCGCTAGTGCCCACGGGACGGCACGAAAACTCCAGGAGACGAGTTGTTGATAGGAAGGCTCGCCGAAAGTATCCGCCCAATAAGCCTCGGCAAAAAGCCAATTCTCCGAGTGAGAATCACCAACGATGCGAACGGTCGCGTGGGCCGGCGGCCCACCCAGCGCGGACTGTCGCACGTCAGCTGCGTCCACCTGTGCCGAGACTTTGCCCTTTGTCGAGACATTGATCGTCTCCACCAAGGCGTCAACCCAGCTTACTAAGGTGTCACCACGGCGTTGCAGACCAATTCCGTGTACAAGCAGGACACCTAGGGAAATGGGTGCGTCATTCAACGGAATACTCCTTGTTGGAGTCGCTGGCGAGGTTGCGCAAGCCCCAAGATGCACAGCCGCTTTTCAGTTAATAACGTATGACGAGATTCGGTCAATTGCGGCAATCATCCGATAACTATAGTTGAATTTTTCAATGTCCGCTTTGGGTCGCTAGCGGCCTCTCGACATCCTATCAACTCACCGGCCGCTATCGAGTGTAAAGCGGCCAGTCAATCAGTGGCAATACTGGATTTCAATGGACCGCTAACGGCCATTAGCAGCCCCTAACTCAAGTCGCGATTTGTGTTTGCGATCCGTGAGTGCACGAATGCAACACCCGACCAACTTATCGTCAATAACAGAGCACCAGCCACGGCCGTTAACAGCCCACGCTCTCCACGAGCCAACAAATCAACGACGAAAATGAATTGGGCCGCAGCTATGATGAAAGCTGCCGAATAAGAACTCCGTAACCGTTGTGCAGCCCAGTCTAGGAGCAGCACAGATAGCCCTGCATATATCGCCAATGCGATTGGCGCTGGCCACGCTGCTGAAGCCTTGTCTACCTCGGCTATTGGACGAAAAAAGACTACTACTCCTAAAATCGTGACTATGCCCATTGTTAAGAATGACGCCAGTAGTCTCTTCAATATTTGCATGACTGGGGCTCTCCGGACTTATCGCCGACAACTAGTTGAGCTTCGGATCCACCGTCCGCTTTGGGTCATTAGCGGCCCTTCAGAACTCTACCACCTCAGCGGCCGCTTTCGGGCGGAAAGCGGACAATGGTTTTCGCTTTCCAAGCCTATTTAGAAGAGTGGAAAATTATCGCGCAAAACACACCAATCGGTGCACGTAAGGTAACGTGTAGTATCTGGACGAATGAGGACTGTAACGTGGGATATTTGGCGCCTACATAGTGCCTACACGAAAAATCAGCGGCCCAGAACGGACCGCTAACTTGTTGATTTAGTGGCGCGCCCGGAGAGATTCGAACTCCCGACCACCTGGTTCGTAGTTAGATCGGTTATCTGTAACTATTTGTAATATAAGAAATTCCGTGAGGGCGTCTGTTGCATCAATCGCCTAACGTTGCACAACAACGCACAACCGAATCACGCAAATGTCACGCAGCGCACGATGCGCTGCAATGCTAAAACCTTTAAATGAGCATTGAGCCCAAATGCAAATCTTAGTTGGTTGCAATCGGGTGGCTGTCACTTTCCAATTGCCGAGGCCAGTGAAATAGTGGCGATGGGTGGAACTTAAAACAACAAATAACAGCCTAGTTCGGTTACTTCTTCGACTTACCAGCTCCTGACTACCCCACTATTTACCCCACCTTTTCATCAGAACTCCAATTTTCAGAGTAAGAATTTTGGCGCTCGTCATACGTACATCCTTACAGTGCACGGCGCGGTTTTGTTCGCTTACGAAAAATCCCACAATACTCTGATCAAGTCGACTCTAATTGACTGAATTGTTCCCTAAAGCCACTGTCTGAGTACGGCAGTGCTCAAACGTCTGCTTTCGACTGCGGGCTCAACCGGTCGATGCAACACATGCGTTAATCCTCTCTGCTGGGGTTTCGATCCCCCCGTGCGGGACCAACTGGTGATAAACAGACGATGAGGGTTCGCCAAATGCTCGCCCAATCGAATTCAGCGCCCCTGCTCGCTTCCAGCGGTTCCACAACTCCATTTTTCCCTGCCGCCATGAAACCTCGACGAGTCCTTTGATTCATTGGTATACATGCCATCTTCTGCGTTTTAGATAAAGTGTTGCGTCGACCGGTTGAAATCGCAACCCTAAGCGGACATTGCTGCCGATCCGTAATCCGTTCTTACGGATGACGCGCAGTCCTTTCCTACTGCTTCCTGCGTTGACGCGACGATTCGCTGCCATTTCGACACGCACCTAGCCACGCCGCCGCGACAGAATTTCCTATCCTTTATCCTTCAAAGTTTCGATTACGATCCGCGGCTAAGAGCGTGTGCACCCATCGGGGTGCACATACCTAACCACTGGGTGAGCAGTCGGGATATCAGGATGGCCATCCGGTTTCGGTCATTAACTTCAGGTCGCAAACGAGAGCGTCCAACATGCACAATACACCGATAGTCGTAGGTAACACCTTTACACTATCTCTTCCTGTGTGGTTTCTTTTTGTGGAGGCTCGGATTCGGTATCACTCGGAGTAGTGGAATCACCAGGGCTACCCGATATCGGATAATCCGGGTGGCCTTCCGGCGAGCGAATAATGAGTTTTCGAAGTCGTTCAGCGTAGCGGGTAGTTTTTCGGAAAGCCCACATTCTCAGCGCTATGAATATCGAAAATACGATAAGCGCGCCTATGGACCACTCTTGATCCACGACTATAGTTCTGTGTATTAATTGATCAAAAAACTTGGGTGTAAAGTAATAAAGAACGTCCGCTACGTCATTGGAAGTTGCGGCCGTTAAGTCCGTTTGTTCATTCCTTGACCAAAAGTAATAACTGACTCCTGCTACCACCAGGGTCAATTCCAGCAGTATGCCGTATAGCCATTTACGAAAACTGATCCATGAGGTGATGCGCTTGTGGAATAACTGCCAGTGCTCGCTATGTACGGGTGGACTGGATATTGAATCCCCAGCATTATCGACCACCTTGAATTTTTTCGGAAGAAAAATAGGCGCGTAGTTAGCCGTCCTGAGCCTAAGTCTTCGCAAAACACTCTCGTGCACTTTGACTTCTGTATTCGCCTCCTCACACAAGCTAGAAATTTCTCGTGGGTGGTATCGATAATAGATTCCAAAACCGAGCCGAGAGTCGTATATGCGGCCATTTTCGTTGGCATCAGCCGTTGCCGATTGCTGAGCACCTTCTTTGAACGTAAGCCCTTGAATGTTTTCCAACATCCAGATATAGGCAACATTTGAAAGGCCTGCGCGTGGATAACCACCGCCTACATTGGAATGCATACCTGCAAACCAAACCTGTTCTACGTCCACGGCTTGAGATTCGCTGGTATTTTCACGCCACACCAAAGGCCAAAAAGATGTTCGCTCATCGTCTAGGGCTAAAGCATGGCGGGCTTTTACCACGTTGCGGGTTAACGCATAGTTATAGAATTTGTGGGGGAATAGTTTGTCGGTCAACGTTCCTACTTGTTTAAGAACCCAGCTCAGAACTTTTAAACCTAGTCCAGCCATGTCGGTTCGCTCTGGGAAACCTAATGCAGAAACCGTGTCCCAGACGCCGATAAATGCGATTCTTGGCGGTATGGGATGAATGTCGATGTCACTCAAAAGTGCAACCCGCTTACGAGGTTTCGCGTAAGCTTCCATTGCCTTTTTGACTTCGCTTTTGAGCTGCTTGTCACCCTTACCTCGCCCGTCGACCAGTCCACAGGCATCAATAAATCCATTTACGGCTCGAATTTCAGCGGCTCCACGACTGAAACCAAACATGTAGATGTTGTCGTCTGGATCGTAGTGACGGGCCAGATACTCGTATACATCACACACGTTTCGTTTAAAACCAAAGCCTAACGCACCGGATAGTCCGCGAACGTATTTGTTCGATTGCGTTCCAACTCCGTTGTCGTAAAAACTAATCTGATCAACATCCGGATGATGCAGATCTATCGCATTGTAGATTTTGAACACGTTGCTATCTGGTGTATAGCCGCCTTGATTGCCCGTGCCATCGGCACAGAGAACGATGTTTTTCATAACATTCTCCCTAGCTCAAATTGGAGTTGTTTCTTGTCACTTCTAAATTGATACTCGTCCTATGTAGAGTTTCTGTATGTAAACAAGCTTCACGACTCACCACACTCGTAATGTATGGGGCTTGGGTTGACGTCCAGTACGACAAGCCATAGACGGGTGCATCGACAAAAGTACTGATGGCTGTGGTGGAAGTTGGTGGTGCTGGAGCTGGAGGATTGCTGCCCCTGCCTCCACAGCCTGTGGCGAGTGACAGACTGACAGTTACGTCGAAGAAATCTGTTCTTTTCATCTCGGTTCTCCCCCACGAAGCGAACGCAAATATCGGTATTGACAAGTTAACTACTCAGCCTAAGCAAATCTGAGTAGTTATCGCCTATCACGCTGCGGCGTAATTCCAAGACGCAAAAGCACACGATCGGAAAAACCTATAGTTCTTGGCTGAAACAAAGTGACGGCCAAGATTGAATAAATTGTAAACAGCCACATGTACCGTCAAGAATCGCTGAGCTTGTTGCCGTGATTTAAATCGACGCATGACCCGTTCTCGAACTCGTGTTGGCTGATGGGAAAGTTCGGCGCGGTTTTTGGCGTATTGCGATGTGCTATGAGTCGTATCGGGGATCAGCTCTCGATGCGCGACGCCGTAGCTTCTCAACTTGTCCGTCACTATCTTCCTGGGTTCATTACGGTGTGTCTTCAATAATCGTTTGAAGTAGCGCTTAGCGGCCTTGCCGTCGCGTCGACGCCGCAAAAAGACATCGACGATTTCTCCGTCCTGATCGACAGCTCGCCATAAATAGTGCTGTATGTCATCAATCTTCACGAAGACTTCATCTATATACAAGGTATCACCAAAACCCCGGTGACGGCGTTTCAAACGTCTAGCGTATTGGGGTCCAAACTTATTGCACCACAGACGGATGGATTCGTAGCTTACGACAACACCTCGTTCAGCCAATAGGTCCTCAATATCTCGTTGACTAAGGTTAAACCGATGATCGAGCCAAACTGCATATTGAATAATTTCCGGTAGGAACCTGTGGCGTTTGTACCGTAATGTTGATCTGCTCATCCAACTATTACTGTTTAACAGCACTTAACTGGTCAATACCCACGTGACTATTGGGTATCGGCCAGGATAACATCCGCAGCTTTCTCACCAATAATGTACACTGAGCTGACGATGAAAAAGCCTGGAGTCCGCGGGAAAACTGATGCATCAACGACGCGGAGATTCTTGGTGCCCCGGACGCGGAAGTTGCTATCCAGAACCGCCATTGGATCGTCGCCCCCGCCGATAGGACAGGTGCAGGAAGCGTGATGACCCCAGGCGTTGTTTTTTACAAATTCTTGAAGTTTTTCTTGCGTATTGACCTCGTCACCCGGCAAGCATTCTTCCACAATGAGGCCATTTTCCTTGAGGGGTT
>CAZMOM010000050.1:0-11648 GCA_964568075.1 uncultured Gammaproteobacteria bacterium | reverse complement strand
ACCACCGCATTCAACCACTCTGCCACCTCTCCAAACTGTATTTCTCTCTTCGACCCCCGCATCTGGCTGTGCGGAGAGGTCGGGATGGATTCGCACACGCTTTGGCGTGTGCTCACCCACAAGGGGCGCTGACTGCGTCAGCGTGAAAACAACTGGCGCTGTTTTAGCGAACCAATCTTGCGTGTGATTAGACACGCCTGAAAATATGTCGTGATGCGACTCATATATAAAGGCCGAAGGCCGGTCCAATTCATCTACACGCCATCTCCATACATTATTCCTGATGTCCGCCTTTTGTCATTACTTGTATGACACCGTGACCAACCTGTGTAACCCTTATCGAGTTCCAGGGCACGGTGTGGTTTTCAAGACCACCGCATTCAACCACTCTGCCACCTCTCCAAACCGTTTCCGCTAATGAGTGTTCGACCCTGTCCTTGCGGAGCCGAATTTTCGCCTTTTTTTGCTGCCGGGTTCAAGGCAATATTTTCAAAATGCTCCAGTTCGCCCGAATCCCCTGCTGCGGTTATAATGCCAGCCCATGAAAGCTGGGTCCTATCGCATTTTCAGTATCGCAGCCATCGCCTGGCTGACCTTGTTTGCCAGTTTTCCCCTGCCCGCTCAGGAGGCCAGTGACGCCGATGTCTTCGATCCGGGGGACGTCCTGGAGGAAATGGAGGCGATGCAACTCCGCCTCTCGGACCCCGAATCGGATGATCTCGCCGTCACCGACGCCTTGAACCTGGTCAGTAATTACCGCCGGCGTGCAGAGCGATGCGTGACCGACACCCAGCCGGAAGTCGAGCGGCTGGGCAGCGAATTGATGATTCTCCCGGAATTCAATGAAAATGAAAATGTTGAAGTCGGGGAAATTCGCAATGCAATCCAATTGGAAAAAAGTCTGGCGGAGGCCCGTCTGTCGAATTGTGAACTCGTTATCTCCAGATCAGCGGATTTGACAGCCACTGCTGCGGGAATACGCTCGAGCCTGTCGCGCCGTCGGATTTTGAGTCGTGGTGATTCTCTGTGGACTGATATTGCCGGAAAACTGGCAAAAATTAAGCTTTGGCCATCAATGATCCTGAACGCCCTGACGCCAGCAGAATCCGAGGATGATGGTTTTGGAGCACGCTGGATTCTGATCGTCCTGGTCGGACTGGCGATAGGTGCCGGCCTTGCCGTGAGAATTAAATTCAAGCGCTGGTACAAAAACATAAGAGGCGATGAGCGGCCTCCTGAATTCAAATACTTGCTGCCCTGGCCGCTGGCCGAATATGCGCCGATCATTTTGCCGGGCCTGGTGGCCGCGATCGTCATCAATATTTTTTCGACAGTGCCCGCGTTGAGCGACCTGTCGTTTCGAATCGCCGTGGGCGTGTTCGGATATGGCCTGGGGCGTGTTTTGATCGACTGGAGTACGGGTCCATTATCACCCGCCGCCGAGGTCGAGGGGCTGGTTCCCGGCATGGTCAAACCGTTACGCAGACGACTGCGCCGTTTCGTTCTGGTCCTGATTGGCGGTTTCGTGGTTCTGGGACCCGGCTGGCTACTCCAATCGCCTGACTCTTTCGACACGCTGCCGAGAACGTTGCTGGTACTGCTGCTGGCGTTCGCGCTGTTATCCTTAATGTTGCTTGCGAGGAAAATACCCGGCTTGATGAAACGCTTTCGGTTTACCCGGTTCATCATTTTGCTGATCATATTCTCGTCAATTCTCGTCGAGGTCATCGGCTACCATAATCTGGCCAGCTACCTGGTACGTGGACTGGTGCTTAGCGCGCTGTCCGGATTCACTATCTGGATGTTGTTGTGGCTGGTTGAACAAGCCAGTAGCGCTATAGCAACTGGCACTAACCCGCTGGCGTTCCGGGTCCGGACCTATCTGGGAATCAGCCCGACCGAAACGCGCTCCGGCCTGGGCCCGTATCAGCTGTTAATCGATATGACCGTTTGGCTTACCTTTGCCGCAACGCTGATCTGGATCTGGGACAATTCCGGTACATTCCTGGCGCAAATAGGAACCTACGTCATTGAGGGCTTCCAGATCGGTGCGATCAGTATCGTGCCACTCAATATCGTGTCAGGTGTCATCGTATTCACCGGTTTGCTGCTCGCGACGAGCTGGATTAAGGGGCTGATTCAACGGCGCTGGGTGCGACACATGACGATGGATCGCGGCGCAAGGGATTCGATGGTTACCCTCGTCGGTTACGCAGGATTCATCATTGCCGCAATTACCGGTCTGTCCCTGGCGGGTGTCGGTCTCACAGGTCTCGGCGTCGTTGCGGCTGCATTGTCTGTCGGTATCGGTTTTGGCCTGCAATCGATCGCCAACAATTTTATCTCTGGCATCATCCTCTTGTTTGAACGCCCGGTTAAAGTCGGCGACTTCGTCAGCGTCGGAACCAACGACGGATTCGTCAAACGCATCAGTATTCGTTCGACGGAAATCGAAACGCTGGATAATCAGAATGTGATCCTACCCAATTCTGAGTTGATTTCCGGTGAGGTAACGAACTGGGTACTACGTGACCCTCATGGCAGGATTCGAATCACCGTCGGCGTCGCCTATGGATCCGATACGGAAACCGTTAAGGAAATCCTGGAAACGGTTGCGCGCAATCACCCCGAAGTCATTACCGATCCAACACGGGCGACGCCACCGAAGGCCCTGTTCATGGAGTTTGGCGACAGTTCGCTGAATTTTGAATTGCGGGTACGAATCAAGCGAATCGAGAGACGTTACGACGTAACCAGCGATATCAATTTCGCCATCGACAAAGAATTTCGCGAGCATTCGATTACGATCCCGTTCCCACAGCGCGATTTGCATATCAAGACCATGCCGCCGGAATGGCGCGGCGACAAAAAGTAAAACGTCTAACCGATCTCCGGCGATATTCTCTCCAGATTCCCCAGATAAGGACGCAATACATCGGGGACCTCGATGCTGCCATCCTGCTGTTGGTAATTCTCCATCACGGCAACCAGCGCCCGGCCAACAGCGAGCCCTGATCCATTCAGCGTGTGTACCAGTTCGGGTTTCCCGGTTTGCGGATTCCGCCAGCGTGCACCCATTCGTCGCGCCTGAAAATCCAGGCAATTACTACAGGACGAAATCTCCCGATACGTCTCCTGCCCCGGCAACCAGACCTCCAGATCGTAGGTCTTCGCGGACGCAAACCCGATGTCGCCGGCGCAAAGAGCCACCACCCGATAAGGCAATTCGAGCTTCTGCAACGCCTGTTCTGCGTGTCCGGTCAATTCCTCCAGCGCCTCGGACGACAGGTCGGGCCGAACAATTTGCACCATTTCGACTTTTTCGAACTGGTGCTGACGAATCATGCCCCGGGTATCCTTGCCATAGGATCCGGCTTCCGAGCGGAAACAGGGAGTGTGTGCGGTAAAACGCAACGGCAAATCACGTTCATCAATAATTGCATGACTGACCAAGTTAGCCAATGGAACCTCTGCGGTCGGGATCATGTACAAACCACTATCGCCCGCGGCAAACAAATCGTCGGCAAATTTTGGTAACTGGCCGGTACCGGTCAGGGACGCCGCGCTGACCAGGTAAGGGACATAATATTCCTGATAACCATGGGTACCGATTTGCAAATCGAGCATGAACTGAATCAGTGCCCTGTGCATCGAGGCGAGACCACCTCTTATTACCGCGAATCGGGAACCAGATATTATTGCCGCTCTTTCAAAATCCAGCATGCCCAGGCCGGCGCCCAGATCGACGTGATCCTTGGGCGAAAATGAAAATTTGCGGGGCTCTCCCCAGCGTCTGATTTCCTCGTTGGCAGCCTCATCATCACCATCCGGCACGCTCTCATCGAGAAGGTTGGGCATATCCAGCATCAGCTCATCCCACTCTTGCCGAACGACCTTCATGTCGGCTTCGGCCTGCGCCAGCTGCTCGCCAAATTCTTCGACACTCGCAAACAGTTCGTCAGTATTTGCGCCTTTTGCTTTGGCCTGCCCGATCGCCTTGGAAGTGGTATTGCGTTTGTTGCGCAGTTCTTCCATCAACTGCTGCGCCGACTTTCTGCGCTCCTCCAGCTTTTCCAATACGCCGATATTCAGCACGTAGCCCCTTCGTGCGAGGTTGTCGGCAACCCCCTGAGCATCACGACGAAGAGTTTTTGCATCCAGCATCAGACAATTCCTGTCCCGTACCGATCAGGCTGCCGCCCGACCAAACCAGACGCCCAGCCCGGCGGCAGCAATACACAACCCCACGCTGAGGATAATATTGATCATCGACCGCAACCAGGCGTCCTGCAACATCAGGTTCAGCATTTCCATCGAGAAAGCGCAAAAAGTCGTAACCGAGCCGAGAAATCCGATCTGGGCGAACGCACGCCATCCCGTACCGACGTTCAGCCGGTCGAATAACCAGACATACAGAAATCCTATCGCCACGCTGCCGATTACATTGACAGTCAGGGTACCGTACGGAAATTCTCTCCCCAAAGCTCTGTGCACAGCATTATAAATGCCGTAACGGGCGAGCGCGCCTAGTGCTCCTCCGGTACCGATTGCCAACAATGTACTCAATGATCTCCCCGTCAGAAACGCAGCCCGCGTTATCAGCTGTCCTGCTGCTCGCGGTTTTTTTGTCTTAATTGCGCGAGCTTCTCCCCAATACGAATTTCCAGCCCGCGCGGCACGGGATGATAATACCTTTGCGGCTGCATTTCTTCTGGAAAATAATTTTCGCCAGCGATAAACGCGTGCTGCGCGTCATGCGCATACTGATATCCCTGGCCATGCCCGAGGTCTTTCATCAGCCTGGTTGGCGCGTTGCGAAGATGCATCGGTACCGGCAGGCTACCTTCCTGTCTGACATCGCTGCTTGCGGCTTTGTAGGCTTTGTAAACGGCGTTGCTCTTGGCCGCACAGGCCATATAGACGACTGCCTGCGCGATCGCCAACTCGCCTTCCGGACTACCCAGCCGGTGATAAACATCCCAGGCCTGCAGCGCTACGGTCAACGCTCTTGGGTCGGCATTGCCAATATCCTCACTGGCCATTCGCAGGACCCGTCTTGCGATATAAAGCGGATCACAACCACCATCGAGCATGCGAACGAGCCAATAAAGAGCGGCATCCGGATCACTGCCCCGAACCGACTTGTGCAATGCTGAAATCTGGTCGTAAAACTCATCGCCACCTTTATCGAATCGCCTGAGACTGTCTGTTGCCAGTTCAGCAATAACAGCATCATCGATATCACCCCCTTCCCCGACCATATCGGCGGCAAGTTCAAGCATGGTCAGGAGACGCCGGGCGTCTCCGTCGGCAGCCTTTGCCAGCCTGCTGGATGTATCGGTGGTTATCGAAAGGTTTCGAGCGCCGAGCCCACGGTCAACATCGGTCAATGCATCCTGCGTAATGGATAGCAAATCTTCATCAGACAGGGGTTTAAGAACATAGGTTCGCGCGCGAGAAAGCAGCGCGTTGTTGAGTTCAAATGACGGGTTCTCGGTAGTCGCGCCAATAAAAATCAAGGTGCCATCCTCGACAAAGGGCAGGAACGCGTCCTGTTGCGATTTGTTAAAACGATGAACTTCGTCAAGAAACAGCAACGTGTCCTGGTTCGACATGTGCCGGCGTTGACGCGCGTGATCAACCGCTAGCCGAATATCCTTCACGCCCGCCATGACCGCCGACAGGGCTACAAAATGCGCCTCGCAATGTGTGGCCAGCAACCGTGCGAGCGTGGTTTTACCGGTACCCGGCGGACCCCACATAATAAAGCTATGCATTGAGCCCCCAGCAAATAGATTTCTCAGCGGTTTGCCGCTACCTAATAAATGAGCTTGCCCGTAGAACTCGCTGATCGTCCGCGGGCGCATTCGATCGGCCAGTGGCCGGTTGGGTATTTGCTGATCAGGCAGGGTTGGCATAGGCGGTACGGTCTTTTTATCGGCCAATTTTGTATTCTACAACTCTGCACCAGGAATTGAGACCTGCCAGAGCGAACAACCAGGCAGTCGCCACACCGGCGACATTTGCAGCGAGATCCCAGGGATCAAAAAAACGATAGGGAAATACTGTTTGCAAAAATTCTGTCGCTAGGCCCATCGCGACCAGCGACAAAGCAATCGCCCAATATCTCGACGGCAAGAAAATGCCGCTAAACCAGGTCATCAGCAGGAAATAGGTACCCGCGTGAAAAATCTTGTCGCTGTATGGAACGGTAAATGTTGGCAAATTCGGCACTAGACTGACAATTACCGACAAAATCACCAGTAGCCAGCCCATGGCCAACCAGAAGCGGAAATACCTGAGTGGTTGCCGGGCCGATGCGGTCACTGCCGGTCCTGTTTGGGGTCCGGCAGGTCGCCAATAACGTCTGCCCCCTCGGGGGGCGTGAATTCGAAAATCCGGTCATCCAAATCAGGGTTTTTCTCAACAGACTGCAGAATGATTCGGGTCACCTGGTCCAGCGAGTCCTCCAATTCCATCAACTGCAATTCACCGTCCACGAAACCCAGCGAGATAATGCGAAAATCGGTGTCATGCTCCCGCGGTTCCAGAGTCATCCAGAATACTTCGCCAAACTGACCCGCCTCCAGCAAACTGAATCCATCCGTCATCGCCGCATCACCACTCAACAACATTGCGGGAGTCGTGGCCAGCGTCGCGTTCAGCTCCTTTACCGTGACTTGCTCCAGATCGGCATCGTACAGCCACAGTCGATCCCCGTCGGACAAAACCAGCTGCTTATAGGGTTCAAAATAATCCCAGCGGAACTGTCCCGGCCTTTTGATTGCCAGTACACCGCTGGCGTTCTGCACGATTTGCTGATGCTCATCCAGCAGAATCTGTCTGAACTCGGCACGCATGGTCACCATCTCGGTCAGATAACCATCGAGCAACCGCCAGGCCTTTTCCGCATTGGTATTTTTCTCCTCGGCGTCGGTCTGTTGTGTCAGAACCGTCACTGGGAATAAAAAAACTACTGCCCAGGTGGCAGTCAAAATTATCGCCAGCGCTTTCTTCAATAGTCTGCCCTTTTCAGTCCTTGCGGGGAGGCGGTGCAAGTACTTCCCTGGCACCATTGGACTGAAGTGCGCCAACCAGCCCGGTTTCTTCCATCCCTTCGACCATACGCGCAGCGCGGTTATAACCAATCTTGAGCCGGCGTTGAATGCCCGAAATCGAAGCCTTGCGGGTCTCGATTACGATGCGAACGGCCTCATCGTATAAAGGGTCCATTTCCGGATCCGCATCGACTCCCACGTTGGCAAGCTTCAGTCCTGGTATTTGACCCTTCGGGCCTTCAAGAATTTCATTGATATAATCCGGACGGCCGCCGCCACGCAGGTGCCTGACAACCCGGTGGACCTCCTGATCGGCTACGAACGCGCCATGCACGCGGGTTGGAATCGACGTGCCGGGCGGCAGGTACAACATATCGCCGTGACCGAGCAGTGCCTCGGCACCGATCTGATCGAGTATCGTCCTGGAATCAACCCTTGCCGATACCTGGAATGCGATCCGGGTCGGAATATTGGCTTTGATCAGGCCGGTGATCACGTCAACCGAGGGTCTTTGGGTGGCGACGATCACGTGAATGCCTGACGCGCGAGCTTTTTGTGCAAGTCGGGTTATCAGCTCCTCCACTTTCTTGCCGACGACCATCATCAAATCAGCAAGTTCATCAATCATTACGACAATATTCGGCAATGAATCCAGGGTGGGCGGGATCTGCTCGTCTTCCGCCAGTGGATCAGGTTCGAATAATGGATCGGGTATGGGTTTTTTATTCCTGATCGCCTCGGAAACCTTGCGATTGAATCCGCTGAGATTTCGTACGCCAAGCGCTGCCATCAGCCGATATCGTCTTTCCATCTCGGCGACGCACCAACGCAATGCATTCGCCGCTTCATTCATGTCGGTTACGACCGGCGCCAGCAAATGTGGAATTCCCTCGTAAACTGACAACTCAAGCATCTTGGGATCGATCATGATCATCCGGACATGCTCTGCGGTCGACTTGTACAAAATACTCAAAACCATGGCATTGATCGCCACCGACTTGCCGGATCCGGTGGTGCCGGCGATCAACAGATGTGGCATGCGGGCCAGATCTGCAACAACTGGATTGCCGGCTATGTCCTTGCCCAAAGCCAGGGTAAGGGGCGCTTTCATCTCGTCATAGGCTTTCGATTTTATGATTTCACCGAGAGTTACCAGCTCGCGGGTCTCATTCGGGACTTCCAGTCCGACCACCGATTTACCCGGAATGACCTCGACTACCCTGACCGCGATAGCAGACAGCGAGCGAGCGATGTCCTTCGCAAGATTGGTAATCTGGTGAACCTTGACCCCGATCGCGGGCTTGAGCTCGAAAAGGGTGACGACCGGTCCCGGATGGACAGATACCACCTCAACTTCGACGCCAAAATCCCTGAGTTTGAGCTCCACGAGCCTGGACATCGCTTCCAGCGCTTCCCGGGAGTGCCTGTTGGCGCGCTCCGGCGGATCTTCCAGTAGTGCCAGCGGCGGCAAATCCCGTGTCGCGGGGGGATCGAACAATGGCACCTGCCGTTCCCGGTAAACTCGTTCACTGGCCGGCATTTTGGCCGCAAATGGCTCTATTTTCGGTGGCGTTTTGCTTTTCGTCCTTTGCTTCTCAACCCGGACCTGGCCTTTTCGCGCCTGTTTGGCACGAAATCCCGCCAGACGTTCGTTGAGCAGTTTTATCCTCAGCGATAGCCACTCGAGACCCCAAAGCGTAATTCGCCCCACCCGGTCCATAACCGCGATCCAGGAAATTCCGAGGAACAGGGACACACCGGCAAGCCAGACCGCGAGCAGCAATAAGGTTGCGCCCAAAAAACTCAAGGAAGCCGAAAGACTTTGTCCGATCGCATCACCAAGAATTCCGCCCGCGGTATGAGGCAGACCGCCGGCGCCGAAATGCAAGGAAGCCAGACCGCAGGAAGTTATCAGCGTGATCAAGAAACCCAGGCTTTTGAACCACAGCGTGGCCTTATCCAGGAGATCCGCGTCATCCCTGGCCTGGTACAGGAGCCAACCCGCGAACGCCAGCATTACTGGAAATAAAAAGGCGGGCCGGCCGAACAAGAGCAGGAAAAAGTCGGACAACCACGCGCCGGCCGGACCAATGGCGTTGTTCACCGGGTCGCCGGCGGCACCGCGGAAGCCTGGGTCGGTCGCGTTATAGCTCACCAGCGAAACCAGGAATATGATCGCGAGCATGCCAAAAACCCACAATGCCCCTTCCCTGAGCGCTCGACGGATCGAATTATTCAGGAGTGAGTCCTGGCTGCTTCCCTTGCTGCGTAACAATATTAATCCTGTTAGTCAATAATATTATATAACTATATGTTTTAAATGGCTATTAATTTACTTAAATAGCGCCGGATGGACAAGCTTTCCCGCTTCCACGTTGATCCCTTTTCGCAAGTCATCCGACTCCCGCCAGTCCTTCGAGGTCAGTCGCATCGCATAGGGTGCGATCGCCGCCGACAAGGCCTGCGAGGCGGTTCGCGGCACGGCGCCCGGCATGTTGGTCACCGTAAAGTGGATAACCCCTTCCCAGACATAAGTTGGATCGTCATAAGTGGTCGGTCTGGTGGTTTCGACACAGCCACCCTGATCGACCGATATATCCACAATGACACTGCCGGGTTGCATCGACCTGACCATCTCAGCGCTCACCACATGAGGGGCGCGCTCCCCGGTCACCAGGACGGCACCGACGACAATATCCGCATCACGAACCGCCCGGGCTACGTCTTCCGTGTGCGGGTAAAGCCCGGTGATATTAGCGCCCAGTCCGCGTGCTTTTTCAAGCTTGTCGCGATCCACATCGAAAACGACAACCTCGGCACCCAAACCGGCCGCAACGATCGCCGCATTGCCGCCGGCGACTCCACCTCCCAGAATGACCACCTTCCCTCTCTTCGCGGCCGGCACGCCGCCCAGCAGTATTCCCTTGCCGCCCTGGGGTTGGTGCAACAAGTGGGTTGCAACCTGGATTGACAAGCGCCCGGCGATGTCGCTCATCGGAGCCAGCAGCGGCAATCGACCGTGCTGATCTTCGACAGTTTCAAATGCGACGGCAGTAAGCTCAAGGTCACACAGTGATTGGGTCAATTCCGGCAATGCCGCCAGATGCAAATAACAAAATAACAAATGATCTTTCCGCAGATGCTTGAGATCTTCGGCAATTGGTTCCTTGACCTTGACCACAATTTCGGCCTTGCCATAAACATCTTTCGGTGCATCAAAAATGCTGACCCCGACAGCGGTGAACTGTTCGTCGCTGTAACCACTCTTCACACCCGCGGATTTTTCGACGAACACCTCATGGCCGGCGCGTACAAGTTCGGCGCACGCCGCGGGTATCAGGCCAACACGGCCTTCAAGCGGCTTTAATTCTCGTGGCACACCGATTCGCATAATTGCTCCTTAATCTTTTGCTGTAGAGCGCACAGTTAATTACCATTGTCAGGTTGCCCGTCTGAACTGCTCAAACGCCGCGGCGACAAACACAGGCTTTCCTGACGGGAACCGGATGTTATCAGTCTTCAGGTCCAATAACTCCTGCGCCGCGAGACTTATCGATATAAAGGAAATTATACATGAGCGACACCAGACATAGCCGTCTGTTAATACTGGGTTCGGGTCCGGCTGGGTACGCGGCTGCGGTTTATGCTGCGCGTGCAAATCTCGATCCGGTCCTGATTGCCGGCGTAGAAGTGGGCGGCCAGCTGATGACGACCACAGATGTCGACAACTGGCCCGGCGATGTCGAGGGATTGCAAGGCCCCGATCTGATGGATCGCATGGCTCGTCACGCGCAGCGATTTGATACCGAAATAATCAACGACCATATCAATAAAGCAGAGCTTGGCCGGCGCCCGTTCAGGCTGACCGGCGACAATGGTGTTTATACCTGCGATGCACTGATTATCGCGACTGGCGCCAGCGCCCGTTACCTGGGACTGGAATCCGAAGATCAGTATAAGGGCCGGGGCGTTTCGGCGTGCGCCACCTGCGATGGTTTCTTTTTCCGGGGTCAGGAAGTTGTTGTTGTTGGCGGTGGCAATACGGCTGTCGAGGAAGCCTTGTATCTTTCGAATATCGCTTCCAAAGTCTCGGTTGTCCACCGCCGGGACAAGCTGCGCGCAGAAAAAATGCTTCAGGACAAGTTGTTTACCAAGGTGGGTGATAACGGCAATGTCAGTATTATCTGGAATCACACGCTTGAAGAAGTGCTGGGTGACGATGCCGGAGTAACCGGCGTTCGTCTGCGCGGCACAAAAGATGCGAAAAGTTCTCCGGAGCTGTCGGTACACGGCGTATTTATCGCCATCGGGCATGACCCGAATACCGCTCTGTTTAATAATCAGCTCGAGATGAAAAATGGCTATATCCAGATTCGCGCGGGCCTGGATGGAAACGCGACCGAAACCAGCGTCCCGGGTGTTTTTGCCGCAGGTGATGTCGCCGACCACGTTTATCGCCAGGCGGTAACTTCGGCCGGTTTCGGCTGCATGGCTGCGCTGGACGCAGAAAAATACCTGGACGCTCTGGATACCTGAGGAAGCTCTGATCTATTCATGGGCGAAGTAGATTGTGATCTAAAATGTTCAGGT
>CAZMOM010000049.1:0-11702 GCA_964568075.1 uncultured Gammaproteobacteria bacterium | reverse complement strand
AAGTGTTACCTATGTCTCCGGTATAATCTGTAACCCATGTCTCCAGTATGGACCTGATAAATATGGCGCGCCCGACAGGATTCGAACCTGTGACCCCTGCCTTCGGAGGGCAGTACTCTATCCAGCTGAGCTACGGGCGCTATGTCTAGTCGTACCTACATATTTCAATTTTGTCTTGGAGTGGCCGCGCTTCGCACGGCAGCAGTACTCCCCTCGTCGCTTCGCTCCTCAGGCCCGGCCACTCGCCGGCAGGCTCGTGGCGTTCACTCCTGTCCGAGCCATGCTCGGACTTGCCGCTTCGCGGCAACCGTCGCTCACCCAGCTGAGCTACGGGCGCTGTGTTGTGTCGCACTTTCCAATTCTATCTTGCCTTGAAGCAGTCGTGCTGTGCACGGTAGCAGTACTCCCCTCGTCGCTCCGCTCCTGAGCTACGGGCGCTTAATAAGGGCGCAAAGGATACCAGCAAGCCCTGATTCTTTCGACTCATCGATTTAACAGCCATTTGGGCTTGACTATCCATTCCAGAACGATTATTCTGTTTACGCGATGAGAGAACGAGAATTCAATCCGGACCAGGCACTGGAACGCGCCGTGAGCGTTTTCTGGGACAAGGGCTATTTCGATACATCCATGGATGACCTGGTCAACGCCATGGGGGTTGCCCGTTATGGGGTCTATAACACCTGGGGCAGCAAGCGCGAATTGTTTATCGCAGCCTTGCAGAAATTTGGCGAGATTAACGAGAAAAAATATCACGCGATGCTCCATCGGGATGACGCATCATTGCCGGAGATCAGGCAGTTTTTCGAGGCGGTGAAGAACATACCCGTGGAGGCGAGCCGCGGCTGCATGGCCTGTAATACCGCGACCGAAGTGGCGCCGCACGATGAGGAAATCGCGCAGGCCTGCCGGCAGGTTTTCGAACGGCTCACCAGTTCGCTGAAAAAGGCGTTGCTCAATGCGGTGAGAAAAAAGGAACTGATTACCAGGCACGATATCGATGACCTGGCCAAATACCTGACCGGTATTCTTCGCAATGCGTCGGTCATGATACGAGCCGGCTACTCAGGCGAAGAAATTGCCAAGCAAATCGATATTGCGGTGAGCGTGCTCGACTGAAGTATTTTTTTGACGAAATCAGAACGATTGTTCTGAATGTTAGGCAATATAGCTTAAGACGCAATAGCGGAGCGTGAAATGAATAACGAAAAGCCAACGAAAACCCTGAATGTGACCGACGACAACTTCGCCAACGAGGTGCTGCAATCGGATTTGCCCGTGTTGGTCGATTTCTGGGCCGACTGGTGTCAGCCCTGCAAAATTGTTGGACCCACGATCGACGCATTGGCCGATGAATACGAAGGGAGAATCAAGGTCGCGAAACTCAACGTCGATGAAAACCGGTTAACGGCAACTCATTACGGGATACGTTCGATACCAACGGTTGCCTTATTTTCCGGTGGCAGCATTCAGCGATCCTATGTTGGCGTACAGGCCAAGCCACAGTATCAGGCGGGCCTTGAGGAATTACTGGGCTGACCAACGTCGTCTCTTGATCCAGAAAGACAATCATTATTTTTTTAGCGAAACAGACTGGAGGATAGATCATGAAAAAGACATTTCAAAAACAATATGGCCCCTGGGCATTAATTACGGGCGCCAATGCCGGCATCGGTAAAGCGCTGGCACGACAAATCGCCGCCAAGGGAGTCAATATCGTTGCGGTAGCACGCAGGCAACTGCTGCTCGACGAGCTCGCGGATGAACTGAAAACCGATTTCGGAATCGAAGTACGGACTATCGCAAAGGATCTGACAGAGCCCGGAGCGGTCGAAGATCTCGAGAACGAAACACGTGATCTGGAAATCGGCCTGGTGGTTCCGAACGCCGGGATTGAAGTTTCCGGATCATTTTTTGAGACCGATTATCTGCGGGACCAGCAGATGCTGATCCTCAATGTCGTCGTGCCCGAACAAATGGCGCGTCTATTTGGCAGCAAACTGGTGGCCAGGGGTCATGGTGGTATTTTGTTGTTGTCGAGCCTTTTTGGTTACCAGGGCGTGCCGCTCGTGGCACACTACTCAGCTACAAAGGCATATATTCTCGCTTTGGGTGAAGCGCTTAATGTCGAGCTCAGCCCACAGGGCGTCGATGTAACCGTGCTATCGCCCGGCCTGACCGATACCGATATGCCCGCAGCAATGCCGATTGATTTTTCGAAAATGCCAATTATCGAAATGACGCCGGAAAAAGTTGCGCGCACCGGTCTCCGTGCGCTAGGTCACCAGGCGTCGATTGTGCCTGGATTGTTGAACAAGATATTTGTTTTCGAGAACCGCTTTATGCCCAGGTCCTGGCCCGTGAAACTTTTCGGCTTTTTGCTGAAACGATCCTGGGAAAAAAGAGAGGCAGGCGGGGGCGCGCAAGTGTCGCAAACCTGAGAGGAACAGTTCAGTGAATTCGAACCTTAGACACGTCCTGACTGATCGCATTGCTCTTGCTTTGGCGGATTTTGCGATCAACAGGCCGTGGCTGACGATCGGTATGTCCTTACTGGTCGCAATGATCGCAGCCAGCGGATTACCGGGGATCAAGCTGGCGAATAACTATCGCGTCTTTTTCTCGGATGAAAATCCGGAACTGGTTGCCTTTGATCATTTTCAGGAAACCTACACAAAAAACGACAATATCCTGTTCTATGTCGAACCAAAAACTAACGAAGTATTCAGCCCCCAGGTAGCGGGGGCGATCGAAGAACTGACCGAGGAAGCATGGCAGATCCCTTTTGTTCTACGAGTCGATTCGATCAGTAATTTTCAGCATAGCTGGGCCGATGGCGATGACCTGACGGTGGAGGACCTGATTCGCGACGGGGCGACGCTCTCCCAGGAAAAATTGAATGACAAGCGAGATTTTGCGGTCAATGAACCACTGCTTTATCGCAATCTGGTGGCTGGCGACCTTGCTGCGACCGGCGTTAATGTCGTGCTCCACTACCCCGAGAAAAGCCAAGGCGAGGTACCCCTGGCGGTCAACAAGGCCAGGCAAATTGCCGCGCAGATAGAAGCCCGGTATCCGGACCTTTGGATCGGATTGACCGGCTTGTCAATGCTCAACAACGCTTTTGACGAAGCGGGTGAGAAAGATGCAAAAACCCTGATGCCGGCTATGTATCTGGTTTTGCTGATCGTGACTTTAATCGTTCTCAGAAGCATTACAGCAACAGTCGCCACCATGGGCGTCATTATTTTGGCCAGCGCCACCGCGATGGGCGCCGTCGGTCACGTAGGCACGGCGCTGGCTCCGGTTGCATTGGCATCTCCTATTGTCATCATGACTCTGGCGGTGGCTGATTCTATTCACATCCTGATGTCGATGCTGACGCTGATGCGTGCGGGAGAAACCAAGCTGGATGCGCTTCGCGAAAGCCTGCGACGCAATTTTCTGGCAATCTCCATCACCAGCCTGACCACAATTATCGGCTTCCTGGCACTAAATTATTCGGACGCCCCGCCATTCAACCATATGGGCAATATCACGGCGGTTGGCATTGCTGCCGCGTGGCTATACTCGGTGACATTCTTGCCGGCCGTTATCAGGCTGCTACCGGTCAAAAGCACTAAGGCCGACGGCGAACTGACCAAAAGCGAGCTTGCGATGGACAAACTGGCCGCCTTCGTCACCGCGCGTTATCGTCCGATTCTGCTTGCTGGCCTGGTGGTTTCCGCATCGGTGATCGCGATGCTTCCACAGGTCGAACTGAACGATCAGTGGGTAGAGTATTTCGACGAGCGCATTACCTTTCGTTCCGATTCCAACCGCGCGATGAAGCACATGCCGGGCGCATACCCAGTCGAATTTTCGGTGAATGCCGCTGGCCCTGAGGGAATCAACAATCCCGTATACCTTCGCCACCTGGACCGGTTTACCGCCTGGTTGCGAGCGCGGGATAACGTCGAGCACGTTTACAGCTATACCGACATCATGAAGCGCTTAAACAAGAATATGCATGGTGATGACGAATCCTACTTGCGCCTTCCCGATAACCAGCAGCTGGCGGCGCAGTATTTATTCCTCTACGAAATCTCGCTGCCGTTCGGGCTGGATCTTAATGACCGTATTAACGTCGACAAGTCGGCAACTCGTGTCACGGCGACACTGCATCAGGTCACTACCAGCGAGATCAAGGTCTTTCTCGCGGACGCACAGTCATGGATGAAGGAAAATCTTCCGGAATACATGCATGCCAAGCCGACATCAGCCTCGGTAATGTTTACCTACATCGCCGAGCGCAATATTAGTTCCATGTTCGTGGGAAACGCGATTGCAGTATTGTTGATTTCGATGATCCTCGTGTTTGCTTTGAGAAGTCCCGGGCTGGGGGCGCTCAGCGTGATACCGAACATCGTACCAATTCTGATAACTTTCGGGCTTTGGACCATTTTTGTTGGCAGAATCGGGATGGCGGCGGCGATGGTTTCGGCAACATCTCTGGGTATCATCGTCGATGACACGGTGCACTTCCTGTCCAAGTACATCAGAGCGAGGAGAGAGGACAACTACGACCAGGCACAAGCCATACGGTACGCTTTCAAAACTGTGGGCCTTGCGTTAATTGCCAATTCGATCATCCTGATCGCTGGTTTTGCTTTTCTCGCACAGTCAACATTCCGGGTTAATGTCGAGATGGGCACACTGACAGCCATGGCTATTGCAGTCGCATTGGCATTTGATCTCTTGGTGTTACCGGCACTGCTATTGATCGGCTATCGGAAAAAAACCAATGAAGGAATCCCTGATGAAGACAAACGAGCACTACAACCGGCTGCTTAGGCATTTTGCACAAGGCGCACTGTTTGCCGCCCTTATCCTGACCGGGGCTTCTACTGTTGCTGCCGATGAAAAAGCCAGCGCCGAGCAGCACGGATATGAGATTGCGGCCCGCAGCGATCGGACAGATCGTGGGTTTGGCGACGCCAAGGTCGACCTGACCATGATTTTACGGAATCGGGCAGGGAAGGAATCTTCCCGATCGCTATCGATATCGACATTGGAGATCGAGGATGAAAACTTCGGCGACAAAAGCGTAATCATTTTCGAGACGCCTGCCGATATCAGAGGCACCGCGCTGCTGTCTCATGCGAAGATTCTGGAACCCGACGATCAGTGGCTTTTTCTGCCTGCCTTGAAGCGGATAAAGCGGATTTCGTCGGTCAACAAATCCGGGCCATTCGTCGGCTCTGAATTCGCGTTCGAGGATTTCACGACACAGGAACTGAACAAGTACAGTTATCGCTACGTCAGCGAGGAAGCCTGCGGTGACCTGATGTGCGACGTCGTGGAGCGAACACCGCTCTATGAATATTCTGGCTATACCCGACAATTGTCCTGGGTCGATCAGCGGGACTTCCAGGTTCGCAAGGTCGAATTTTACGACCGTCGGGGAGATCTTCTTAAGACATTGGTGCTCATGGATTACCGGCAGTATGAGGACCGCTACTGGCGCCCGCACCGTCTGTCGATGGTCAACCATCGGACCGGCAAGGAGACCGACCTGATTTACTCGGATTTTTTATTTGGGACCGGCCTGACCGACAAGGATTTCGTCAAGGGAAAATTGAGTCAGCTTCGCTGATCATCAAGACCACAACATGACTTTTGTCAGGTCAATAATCATTGGCGTCGTCACCATGCTGGTACAAGCGCCCTCGTTCGCCGCCGGGCCGGAATTATCCGGTTCTGTCGGCGCCGAACTGAGGTGGTTTCCGGATAGCCCGCAATTTTTGAATCAGCTCCGCCATTTTCAGCCGTCGCTGATCGCCGAGCCGGAGTTTCGCTGGCGTCTCGATAACGGAGACCAGGTAACTGTCACGCCATACCTGCAACTTGATGGACAGGACGGCGAGCGATCGCATTTCGATCTGCGTGAGGCATACTGGCGGCATTTTGGAGAGAACTGGGATTTGCTGATCGGCGTCAACAAGGTTTACTGGGGCGTAGCCGAATCCAGGCACCTGGTCGATATCATCAATCAGGTTGACAGCGTGGTCGATGTGGATGAGGAGGACCGGCTCGGCCAGCCGATGATCAGTCTCTCTACCCAGCTGGATTGGGGCCGTGTGGAGCTGTTCGTATTGCCCGGCTTCCGCGAAAGAACTTTTGCCGGCCCAGACGGCCGCCCGAGATTCGCTTTGAACGTTGACGATGACAATCCGATCTATGAGTCCGGTGCCGAGGAAAAGCATGTTGATTTTGCCGTGCGCTACAGCCATTACATCGGCGACTGGGATATCGGCGCACACGTTTTCCATGGCACCGGCCGCGAGCCACGGTTTTCGATAAGTAGCAATGGTCAGCAACTGATCCCCAACTACGATCTGGTCACGCAGGTTGGCATTGATTTGCAGTACACGCGGGAAGCCTGGTTGTGGAAATTTGAAGCACTGGTCCGCGAGGGTCAGGGTAAAACCTTTGCCGCCATGGTTGGCGGGTTTGAATACACCTGGTATCAGATTACCCAAGGCGCGGCAGATCTGGGCTTGCTTGTGGAGTATCTGCGCGACGACAGGGATGATGATCCCACCGCGGCACCAGCCACCATCTTCCAAAACGACCTGTTCCTCGGCGCACGTCTTGCGCTCAATGACATTCAGGACACATCGGTTCTGCTGGGCGGAATTATTGACCTCGACAGTCAATCGACCCTGTTACTGATAGAGGCCGAGCGCCGCCTGGCCGATCAATGGACCATTGAGATTGAAACCCGCCTATTCCTGAATGTTAAGGATGATCCCTTACTCAGTAATTTTAGCGAGGACAACTTCATCAACCTGAACCTGGGCCGGCATTTCTAATCACTGCTATTCAGCGGAGAGTGAAAAAGCAACCAGATAATCGCCACGGGTGGTTCCCAGAGCGCCATTTCCGCCAGGTCCTGCTCAGACTTGAATTGCTTGCCGATCTTGCGGGCCAGTGCCGCGATATCTTCTGGTATTTCGGTTTTGCTCATTTCCCATCTCCTTTATCATCAAGGGTATTGGTCTATGAGTAGTTACACAGAATTATTTACAGGCTCTCACCGTGGACGTGAAGCCGGGCCGTTACGCCTGGATCTCGGAACCGACCACAGCCGAAAGGGTGCGCGAGTTCACCGTCGAGTAACAGCGCGCATCCCCAAGCTATTATTCTTCTAGCAAAATCAACAGTCCCCACCGTGCCGAGCATCGCCTATACTTACCTACCTATAAATAATATGCGCTGTAATCTACTATCCTCGCACAACGCTCGCTGGTCGCCCCTGCTGGGCGCGCTGTGTTTTTGCCTGGAAGCGGCAGCACACGGAGGCGTCTTTATGGAGGATGATTTGTGCGTCATTCAAATCGATTTCTTCCAGGCACACTTCACCATCTACCAGCCACAAACGAGGGCGAATAAGGAGTATTGTGAGGATATTCCAGATGTAACCAACACTGTGTTCGTGCTTGACTACCTGCATAACAGTCTGAAAGAGATGCCGCTGGACTTCCGGATTATTCGGGATATAAAAGACCTCGGTCGTTTTGCGACATGGGAGGATATTGCCCAAATCGAAGACCTCGACCGTGAGACGGTGTTTTATCGACCTCCAGTAAAACGGCCTAATGCAGTATTTACAGTGGAATATGCCTTTGAAGAACCAGGTAATTACATCGGCATCGTAACAACAAAACACCCGACCAAAGACAAAATCTACCGGGCAGTATTCCCTTTTGAAGTAGGGGGCACGGGCTTTGGATATCTGCCACTGTTTATCGGTTTGGTAATTCTTGTGCAAATCAATTATTGGGTTATGAGTGGTGGTTTCGCCCGCTGGCGCGCCAAGGCTGCTCGTATGAGGTAGTAACCATGCGTACGCGCTGGTGGTTGTTGATATCGGTTCTGGTTGCGCTGCTGTGTTTCCCGCCACAGTGGTATCCGAAATCGCTGCGCCTTCAGTTTGCCCAGTGGTTTGGAGCAAGCAGTTACAGACCTCCGCCAGAATCGAGACCGCCGGCGGGCGAGATAGGGGAAGAGCCGTGCCCCACCGATGTGTTGGGCTGGCGGGATGCTCAAACCATCGAAGGCGTTGAGATACGTCGTTCACCCACCTGTATCGCCGATAATCCCCATGCGGTCGCCGCATTCGTGCGTGGCACGAATAATGTATCTCAGCAGACTCTGATGAAAAGTGGCCTAACGCCCGATGCGGTGGAGAAAGGGCGTGACCTGGATGGCGATGGAGACCCCGACGAAATTCACATCCGGCTCGAAGTCGTGGAGTTGAATGGCGGTTCCCCGGAGTTGCAACAACCGGTGACTCAATTCGCCATTGCGCCTGGTATCAAGCCGGGTTTCTGGGTGTTTGTACCCAAGCATTTTGGTATGGATACGGAAAATTTTCAGTCGCTAAAGGCGCGTACATTGCTACGGGTGCCCTCCCCGGCAATTCGAATCGAGCAGGGCGATCGGGTCCAGATTACATTGGAAAATGGTCATTACATGCCCCATACCCTGCATTTTCACGGCGTGGATCATTCCTTCCGTGACGCCTCCGGCGAAGGCAACGATGGCGTGCCCTTTACCAGCGAAGTACCCGTCTTGCCGGGTAAGGCACGAACCTATGACCTGAAGCCGCGCACGGCGGGCACCAAATTTTATCATTGCCATGTGCAACCCCATGTCCATGTCATGATGGGGCTGCAGGGACTATTTGTCGTTGAAGAAAACCGTCCGAATAACTGGTTGCAAACACTGAATATAGGCGCCGGTCACGTCCGCGTACCCTCGCAGGCCATCAAGGAACAATTTGATAGCGAGTACGATCTGCATTATATGGACATAGACAGCGATCTCAATAACCGCATTCAGCGTTTCAACGACCCGCGTCTGATTACCGAATCAATGCATCGACGCTACGACGTTACCGATGCAACCAGCGACTACTTTGTACTTAATGGCCGGTCCTTTCCTTACACTTTCAGGGAATCCCTGTTGGTCGCACGGCCCGATGAACGCATTAAACTCCGCGTGGCAAACGGTGGCAGTAACGGGATTGCCTTACATACGCACGGGCACAACGTCACGATTACCCACCGTGACGGCAACGCCGTCGAGCCCGCCTCACGTATTACCCGGGACGTGGTCTGGATCGCCACTGCACAGCGCCTCGATCTGACCCTGGAGACCACAAACGATGGCCTGCATTCCTACGGCAGCGGGGTGTGGCTATTTCACGACCATCAAAGCAAGGGGGTTACCACTGATGGCATAGGGCCCGGCGGCAATATCAGCGCAATCGTTTACGAAGAATACCTTCAGGACGATGGCTGGCCGAAGACCTACGGCGTGAATTGGCAGGCTTACTTCACCGAAGCGTATTACCGTAGACAAACTCCTGTATGGGAGAGCTACGCGCCGGGTTTGTTCTCCGAGCCCAGGATGGATGCCTGGATGATAGTGCGGCTGCTGGGGTTTGCCATCGCCTTCGGTGCAGCCTTCTCGCTGGCCATTGTGGCGTCAAGACATCCTGAGCGTTGGTGATGCTGGAATCGCCAAAGACCTGCATCGCGATTCTCGCCCTGATACTCAGCTGTGTCGCGATGGAGGCGGGAGCCGCACAGCGATCCGGCCCGCCGCAGGCTGAGCAACACTCCGATCACCAGCACAATATGATACTGGATAGTGGCGGCGTCGTGATGAACAGCAACACTGACGTGTTGCCTCGGGACTGCAAGCAATTCGGCCCCGATTATGATTTTACAGTCTACGCCGGCACCGAATTCGCAAGCGATAATCCAGGAACCATGTATGGCTTTAGCCAGCATGATTTCCTGGTTGATCCTTGTAGCCGGGTGACGATAACGTTTGTCAACAAGGATCAGGTAAGGCACCAATGGATGATCCACGGTCTGCCCAGGTATCTTTATCCCGGCGGCATGTTTCACCTGGAAGCTGCCGGTGGTCACAGTCGAACGGGTACGTTCATCGTACCGAGCGATCACCAAACCTACCTGGTACATTGTGATGTCGCACAACACATGGAGAAAGGCATGAAAGGCCAGCTAAAAGTTGGCCGTGGCAGTGGGGATCTGTGGAGTATTCCAGGTGTCAGCGGTGATTTCGTTGCTGACGCCTATGTGCCTGAAGAAATCGAGTGGTACGTGGTCCTATCCGCCGTCGCCGCCTTTGTGCTGACCACACTCCTGTTGTCGCGGAAGAGATTCTTTTGACCGGCTGATCCCAACCCGTGTCACTGACTTACTCCGTAAAGAACGCCAGCCTCGTCAGGAAAGTATAGTCAGCTTCGGTGGCCATCAGGCCGACTAATACCAACAGACAAAGGGGCGGGACCAGAATAGCGTAGACCAATGCAAGCCGTTCCCAGGCCATGTGCATAAAGACCGAGACAATCAGCCCTGCCTTCAAAAACATAAACAGGATAATCAAAGACCAGCGGAGATATCCCTGGATATGCAGATAGTCCACCATATAGGAGAACGCGCTGAGAACAAACAGCAATAGCCAGATCCACAAATAAATCTTAATCGGATGTTGTTGCCCTTCTGCGTGCGCCATGTTTTCCCCTTACCACAGATAGAAGAGTGCGAAGATAAATATCCAGACCAGGTCAACGAAATGCCAGTAGAGTCCCGTGATCTCCACAATCTGGTAGTTGCCTTTCCGCTCGTAGTCACCCCGTCTGACTTTAAAAGCCACGATGCTCAGGTAGATAACCCCTACCGACACATGCAGACCGTGGAAGCCGGTGATCATAAAAAATGTCGAGCCAAATTGCGCAGCCCCAAAGGGATTACCCCAGGGCCGTACGCCTTCCAGGATAAGTTTGGTCCATTCGAATGCCTGCATACTGACAAACATTGCGCCAAGAGCGGCGGTGGCCATCATCAGCATGGCGGTTTTTTTGCGATCGCCACGGTAACCAAAGTTAACGGCCATGGCCATGGTGCCGCTGCTGGTAATCAAAACGAAGGTCATGATGGCGATCAGGACGAGGGGAATATGGTTACCGGCAATCGTGAGAGCGAAAACTTCGCTAGGGTTTGGCCACGGCACGGTGGTAGACATCCGCACCGTCATATAGCCAGTCAGGAAGCTGGCAAAGATGAAGGTATCGCTGACCAGGAATATCCACATCATCGCCTTGCCCCAAGGGACACCGAAGGCTTCCTTATCCGCGGACCAGTCTGAGACTACGCCACGCAAACCATCGGGCACGGCGATAGATTCACCCGTATTTGTCAGGGCATCTTGTGCCATATGCGTTTATCCTTCTATGTGGACAACAGCAAACCAAACAACGCCAGCCAAACCAGCAACAAATAGTGCCAGTAAATGGTGCACAGCTCCACGCTTAGCGCTATTTTTCCCGCATCAGCGCCACCAAATACCTTATAAGTGGTCTTACTCCAAACCCACAAACCACCCAAAAGATGCAAGCCATGCAGGGCGGTAATCAAGTAGAAAAACGCATTGGCCGGGTTAGCATATATGAAATAGCCGCCGGCGTTTAACTGTCGCCACGCCAATAGCTGCCCGGCCAGAAATGCAAACGTAAGGATACCCGCCGCTATGAGACTGGTCCTCACGCCGTTCAGCTGTCCTCTTCGTGTAGCGACGCGTGCACGTTGAAAGGCAGCGCTGCTCAATAACAGCACACCCGTATT
>CAZMOM010000048.1:0-18539 GCA_964568075.1 uncultured Gammaproteobacteria bacterium | reverse complement strand
CTCGCCGGAAAGGATGATTATATCAACCACAGAGTTTTCACACAGCCTCGGCCGTTAGCGGACCCTCAAAAATCGGATTCTGGGCATTTTGAACGTCTGCTTTGCCCCCGAAAGCGGCCGTTGAGTTGCTAACATGCTGAGGGGCCGCTGACGACCCAAAGGAGTCGGTCGAATGAAAATCAAACCAGTTCCAATGGAGGGCGCAAGAATCAATCAGGTACTATCCATACTTGCTCTAGTTGTTACGGGTCTGACAATAGGATGTACTACAGTCGATCCAGCCCTGGGAGCAATGGAACGCGTATCGATTAGTGAGATACCCAACGCAAAAAAGGCATACTTAATAATTAACGCGAGTTTCCTTCCCAAAGAGCAACCCCAGCCTACGTGGGTTGCCCTCAGTCAGCTATTCCACTTGTTACATCTCGTAACAACTAGCGATGTTTTCGAGGTGGAACCCACAAAATCAAAGGTCTCTCATCTTGATTTTCAGGAGCGCCCGGCGCAAGGCTTTAGTAAAACAATATATGTTAAAGGGAACACACCTATCGTAAGGCTGAACGCCGGTACTATCTATTTCTATGGCAGGTTGGAGATTGATAATACTGCGAGCAGGACTTTGATACGTACGGTACGAGACCTAGCCCTATATCGGCGGGCCTGCGAGCAGGCGCCAGAACTATTTGAACAATTTGAGGTAGTACCAATTGGCCCAATAGCGCGAGATGGCGGTGTCTTGCCCAAATGCGACGAACTGCTGAGCGACCCTGGCGCCGATAACATGGAGAATCCTCGCTAACGACCGCGTGTGGCCGTTAGCTGCTTGTCACAGCGTTGAATATCAGCGTGGTTGAACGACCGCTTTCGGGAAAAGCAGACATTCAGCCGGGGACTTCCAAAATCTGGTCGCCGAGTGACCGCTTACCACCCGAAAGCTGCCATTGGGATGGTAGAGTCTTGAGGGGCCGCTAACGACCCTAAGCGGACATGCGCGTTTTATACTGCGCGGTATGATATGCAGAACTTTTGCACGATAATTATTAGTTAGGTGGCATATGGTGGGGCAGTTTTGCCGACGATAGTGAATCGAAAAAAAGAAATTGTAGCGTACGCCAAGATGGGATCGGTGAAGACAAATGGCATTTCCTTGGATCTATCCAGTTCTTAGGTGGGTCGCCGTGCTTGTTGGGCCGGGATCGGCAAGCAGCGGAGTGGCGCGCATTCGGAATAAGCAACAATAGGCGATTGGTTCGAGATTATCGACGTGTTGACTATCAGGTAGCGAGGTCAAAGATGGAATTGCTTGTGGAGCGTGGAGATTTTCCACTGACGGAGTCATGGTCCTACCTCAACGCGGCCAACGTGGCGCTAATTCCAATGGGCGCGGCCACAGTAATTTCTGACTGGCAAACTGATCTCGCGCTCAATGGTAGCAACAACTTCGATGATCATGCCGAGGATACGGCGTTTGACGGGCTGCGTATTCAGGCGGCCCGTCTATTTAATTGTCGTACTGAAGATATTGCCGGTGGTTCAAGTTGTACTGAACTGTTGAGTTCAATCGCCTGGGCAGTGATGCCCAAAAAGCATGAGAACGTTGTAAGTACTGATATCGTATTTCCCAGTACCATTTATCCATGGAGTCGAGTTTCACACCATACAGGTTCTGAAATTCGACTAGCTAAGGGACATAACGGTTACACAAGTATTCATAAGGTGATCAGTGCTATCGACAAAAATACAGCAGTCGTATCAATTTCGCATGCCGAATATACAGGTGGACAGCTTTATGATCTGGCATCATTGGCGGAAGTCACGCATGCACATGGCGCGCTTCTTGTTGTTGATGCAACGCAGTCCGCAGGAGCTATTCCTATTGATGCACCTGCATGTGGTGCTGACGTCATTATCAGTGGCTCTTATAAGTGGTTGTGTGGGCCATTCGGTGCCGCGGTAATGTATCTCGCGCCACATCTACAAAGCAATCTCGAGCCCGGGCTTGTCGGTTTTCGTAGCCACAAAAACATATGGGACCTGAGCCCTGACAGGTGGGAATATCCAGACACAACCAAAAGATTCGAGTTCAGTACAATGGCATTCGGATGTATCAAGGGTTTGGAAAAATCTATTGAGTATTTGGTCGATATCGGTATCGAGCACATATATGAGCACAATATGAAACTGGCAGATAGACTGGTTGAGGGTCTAAACCGGCTTAATGTCGAAATCGTATCGCCGCTAAACAGATCGGAGCGAACTTCAATTGTCACTTGCCGAGTAGATGGCTGGAATTCTATGGAGGTCGTTCAAGAACTAAAAAAGCGCAAGATTGTTGCTCAAAAAAGGCAAGAATTCGTTCGCTTTTCTCCGCACTTGTATAACAGTGAAGCTGATGTTGATAGAGCAATTGCTGAGCTACAGAGTTTGCTCAAGGGTTAGCTTGAACTCGGGCCATACCTGATGACAGCCATGAACTAGGGAGTCCGGGTCGGTGAAGTATGTTCGCGCCCTCATTCTTAACAAGCCGATCCCGTATACGGGAAAATAGCTTAGTTGTTCTGCTTAGCCGCGAGTCTGGATTTGTTGCGCGAGAAATACCGCACGATGCCATAGATGCTGATCAACAGCCAGAATGCTTCAATAATGAAGGCAGAAAGGTTGAACTCGTAAATCAGGGATACGAGAATTAACGAAGCGCCCAAGCCATTAGTCGCTGAATATAAAAAGCTCGTTGCAGATAGTTTTTCCAGCTGCAGCAGCATATAAGTTACAAGAATCAAAACGACTCCGCTAATGCCAAGCAAGTCATGCCAACCAAATGTCATTGTTATTAATGTCCTTTTCTAGTTAATTGTATGCCGGATCGGCGCTGTGAACGTGACGACCAGAGTACCCAACCGGGGAGTATTGTGCACATTTCAAAGTCAAGAACGGCACTCATTGCACCTTTGTTGCTGTCGACTGCGGACCTTGTCGCGGCAGAGGCGCCCTTTTTCTATCGTTTCGAATGGCCGCTTTTGGCCGAAAGCGGACTGTCAAAAATCGGCCTTTGCTCAAATCGAACGTCCGGTATACACCCGAAAGCGGCCATTCGGGTGGTAGAGTCGTGAACAACCGCTAATGACCCGAAGCGGACATTAAGTCCTTGCTTTGATTCCTCGCCCCTAACTGGTCTCATGCTACTCGAAGGCGTAGGGTTGTACTCAGAATAGGGCGGGAAAACCCACTGATGTCCATAGTCCGGGAACTCAAACGTCGCAATGTATTCCGTATGGCGGTGCTGTATATAGTTGCTGCCTGGCTGATCATGCAGGTGACAGAGGTGCTAATTACCCTGGTCCCTCTGCCTCATTGGATCGGACCAACCATCATCTGGTTGCTCGCCATCGGTTTCCCGATCTCCCTGATCTTCTCCTGGTTCTATGAAATTACGCCGCAAGGTATCAGCCTCGAAAAAGACGTTGATCCGGAACAATCTATCACTCACGTCACCGGTCGACGGCTTGACTTCATCGTCATCTCGTTATTGATTGCTGCCGTTATTTTGTTTGCGTACGACAAATGGTGGATGGGTGGTCCACCGGAGCATTCCATTGCCGTTTTGCCGTTCGAGAATATGAGCGGTGATCCGGACCAACAGTACTTCGTCTCGGGAATGCAGGATGCTTTGATCGCCAGCTTGTCCCGCATCAGCGCACTAAGAATAACGTCGAAGACATCCACGATGCGATACAAAGATACGGTTTTGGCGATACCAAGGATTGCAGTACAGTTGGGTGTGGCCAAACTGATCGAGGGATCGATCTATAGAGTAGGTGATCGGGTACGTATTACTGTAAAGCTGATCGATGCCAGAGCGGACGAGCAGATTTGGACGGAGACGTTCGAGAACGAAGTCAAAGATGTGATGACGCTGCAAAACGAAGTCGCCCTGGCCATCGCACGACAGGTGGAAGCAACACTATCGCCCGGCGAACAAGCTCAGTTGAAGAGCGCCAAAAGCGTCAACCCGGCTGCGTACGAAGCATTTTTGAAAGGCCAGTTTCATGTTGAACGCTTCACGCCACAGGACATGATGTTGGCGGCGAAGTATTACCAGCAAGCCTTGGACATTGATCCCGAGTACCCGTTGGCACATTGGGGACTGGGCAAATCATGCGCGTTTCAGGCGCAGATTGGTCTGATCACACCGGAGGAAGCACGTGACCGGTGCCTGCCGCCGATCGAGAAGGCGCTGGCTCTCGACGATTCTCTGCCTGAAGCTCATATGGGCTATGCCGTTTACATGACCTGGCAACAGTTCAACTGGGATGCGGCGGATGTCGCGTTCAGACGGGCAATCGAACTCAATCCCAGTTATGCCGAAGCACACATGTTTTACTCGGTGTACCTGACGCCGATGGGGCGTGCTGAAGAGGGCACGGAGCAGATGCGTCTTGCGCTGGAACTCGACCCATTGAATCCCTTCGTGTATGGCATGCACGGGACGCAATTGTTGATGATCGACGACCCCCACGGAGCCATCAAGGTGACAGAGGATGTCATGGCGTCCACACCTGGGTTTGGTTTTGGCTACACGACTGCCTGGGTTGCTTATCACGTGCTGGGTGAAAAAGACAAGGCGATCGCTGCCGCCGCCAATCTATTTCGCATTACCCTGGGCGACGAGACCGGAGCGCTGGCGCTCGAAGAAGCCTACGTCAATGGGGATTACACAGGCGCGCTGCTACATGCAGCGGAAGTGCTTGCTGATCATTCAAAAACACTTTATGTACAGCTAATGATCATAGGGATGCTCTATGAGCAGGCCGGAGAGGTCGAGAAAGCCATTGACTGGTTTGAAATCGCTTACCGGGAGCATGATCCCTTCGCGTTTTTCATGGGCGTAATGATCAAATCACCCGCCGTACACACAAACCCGCGCTTCATAAAACTGTTAAGGGACATGAAGCTCGACTACTGGGCCGATAAATACTCGCAGCGCGAGTGATAATTATCGAGATATTAATGTTCGACGCGTAATCGGCATCGAGCAGTAATATTCGAACGCACGAGAAGTTCCGCTTCTGGCCGCTAGCGGCCTGTCAAATTGATGTTTTTGATTGAATTTGAACGACCGCTTTCGGGAAAAGCAGACATTCGCGATCTGTTCGCGAGTCCGATGGCTGCGGGACTTTTGCGGGAGTCAGTCCTGCATCGTTATGCACCGTACTGCAATATCGTCCGTGGACGCCTCCTAATTAGTCAATAATAACAATCACTTAACATTCGAGATCTGGATTCGGGAGGCAGGGGCCGTAGGTTCAAATCCTATCACCCCGACCAATTACCAACTTTCGTGTGAAGGTCGCACGTCGACTTCAAATGACCAGGCCGAGCGCGGTTGCTGTGATAGAAAGTATGCGGTCGTAGCTATGTCATCCGGGTTCAGCATTTCGGGTGCCTCTACGTCAACATCTGAGGCCAGAGATTTGACGCCGCCATCGATGATGATGAGTGAAACGTGGATTCCGCTTGGCCAGAGGTGCCGGGCCATTGCCTGGGCCAGACTGCGCTGAGACGCTTTTGCCGGCGCGAATGCAGTGGTAAACGGCTTACCGCGCAGAGACGCAGTGGCGCCGACGAATATGATGGCGCCGGCCTTTTTCTCTTTCATCGATGGGATGATCTCTTTGGAAACAAGGAACGCACCCATCGTGTTAATGCGCCATGACTGTTCAAAGTCGTGTGCGCTCAGCTCTTCTATGTTTCCCCACACCCCGGAGCCGGCGTTGTACACGAGTACATCAATCTCTCCCATATCGGCGCGAACTGCTGCGAATGCAGTTTCGACGGCTGATGGGTCGGTGACATCGCAGGCGTAAGCCTTGGCCGATTCGATTTCGGCCGCGAGGTTGCTGGAATATTCGGTCTTTCGAGACAACAAGGCGACGGCGTATCCCTCCGAAGCGAATCGCCGCGCAAACGAGGCACCATTCTGAGGTCCGACACCCACAACCGCACATACAGGTTTCGTCATTTGAATCTCCCTCTTGCGCTAATCATACTAGGACAGCATCTGCTGCCAGTCCTGGACATTCGCCCACTCTTCGAATGACGTCCAGCCTACCTCTGGAAATTCACGGCGTAGTCGCACAGTGTCGGCGTTGTAGCGTTTTCTGCGCGTCATGTGACGCCTCCTGTGAGTCACTATATAAGTCAAACAGTTAGCGTTTACGATCTGGATTCGGGAGGCAGGGGCCGTAGGTTCAAATCCTATCACCCCGACCAGTTTTTTCCTGACCAGATCAACTACTTACAGCGCCCCCAGATCGGCCACTGTTTGCGTACGGCAGCGCTCGGAACTTGTGAATTAAATACGATCGTAAGCGGAACTTGCTATTTGTGCGAAAAACCCTCGCTATTCATCGATAGTAAAGGGCGGCCAAATCTCGAGTGTCATCACGTGGTTCGTTTGGCAGATGGCGGAGAAGATTCGATCGATAATGCCGTGGCGCCATGTGCCAATTGTCACAGGAACATGCACATATTGGCTAAGAAATCAGATAAGGCAAAGCTTCAGTCGCGGTGGCCGCAGATCGAGGAGCGTCGCCGACCATCAGGTTGGGGCTCGTTCGCCGGCGAGATCCGGTTCTCCCAGATGACGCAGAATTTGCTGGCGAGCTCTGTTGCGGAGTTCCAGCGCCGCCTTCCAACCTTTTCCATCGCATTCCAGGGGTTCGCCGATGATCACGGCGACGGTTCCCCGCCGCGGAAACCAGTCGTCCGATCGTAGAACTGAACGGGTACCCCGAAACGTGATCGGCACCACCGGCAGGTCATTCTCCGCTGCAGTTACGAACGCGCCCATGTGAAAGGGCAGCAATCCGGGATACCGGGTAAAGGTGCCTTCGGCGAAAAACATGAGCGGCACACCTTCATGCGCCTGTTTTGCTAGGCGGCGGGCGTCGGCCGTGCCCTGCTGCACGTCGAAGCGCCGAACGAACTGGGCCCGGATGCGTTTCAGGAACCAGTGTGGAAAGGGCTGGTCCTGCAGTTCCGCCTTGGCGACGAATGAAACCGGGTACGGCAGGATCGACAGCAGAATCAGGCCATCCAGGTAGCTGGCATGGTTGGCCACAACGACGCAACCACCATTTTCGGGCAGGTTTTCGCTGCCCTGCACCAGCAGCGGTACCCGGGCCAGGCGCAGCAGCTGGCGCGCACTCCAGCGCAGCATGGCCCAGCGCGTGGTAAGCCTGGGCAACACGGCCAGCGCCAGCAAAGCGACGGGCAGGATCATGCCGAACACCACGTACACATAGGCCGCGTAGCCGAGATCGTAGAGCGCTCGTCTACTGCGGCGCCATCGCGGCCGCAGTCCGGTAAGCCAGAGCCTGGCGACCTGCCACCACGCGGGTCGTGACCCTCTGTGGATTTGCCCCTTCTCGTAGAGCTCCCGACAAGCGGCCCGTCGGATCTTTCCGTTGGAAGTCTTTAGCACGGTGCGCGGTGGGACTAGCAGCACGTCATCCGGAGGAATGCCCTGCAGATCCGAGGCCAGGGTGTCGATGCGCCGTTTCAGCGCGTCCAGTGCCGCTGCATCGGATTGCCGGGTCTCAGCTACCACGATGAGCTGCTCGATGTCGGAAGCGGGGTCGATGCTGCCGAACACGGCCACGCATCCCTTACGTATCTCCGGGAGGTCACCAACGGCTTCTTCGAGCTCATAGGGATAGATGTTCCGGCCAGCACGGATGATCATGTCCTTGACCCGACTGGTCAGGTACACGTCTCCGTCGCTGATGTAGGCAAGATCACCTGAATCGAGCCAATCCCCATCGAACAGCCGAGAGGTTGCCTCGGGGTTGCCGAAGTAGCCGCTGGTGACCGAGGGTCCGCGAAATTCCAGCCGCCCCTCCTCCCGTTCCGACAGCTCTCGACCAGCCCGATCGACGATGCGTATCTCGTAACCGGAAAGCGGTTGCCCGCAGGTGACAAATTCCAATGCCCCTGCGTCATCCGTCGCCGCGGGCAGAGCTCGACCCGTTCGCTCGAATGCGTCACGTTGAACGCGGTCGATGAGGGGGCCTCGGTGCAGAGGAGGAAAAGCCAGGCCGACCGCGGATTCCGCCAAGCCGTATACGGGGGTGATGGCAACGGGATCGAATCCGTGGGGCGCAAAGCGCTCACCGAAGCGACGGATAGTCTGCGGGCTGACCGGCTCCGCGCCGTTGAACGCCAGCCGCCAGGAGCTGAGATCGAGGCCTTCGAGTTCGGCATCCGGTATCTTGCTGAGGCACAGCTCGTATGCGAAGTTGGGTGCCGCGGAGATCGTGCCGCGGTGATTGTGAATGGCCCAAAGCCAGCGCCAGGGTCGCGCCAGAAACGCGACCGGGGGCATCAGCACTGACGGCATGGCGTAGTAGAGAGACTGGTAAGCCAAGCACCAATCAGGCCCATGTCGTGATACAGGGGCAGCCAGCTGACGAAAACGTCATCGGGTCCGGCCTCAGCCCACTCGCCCATAGCGCGGATGTTGGCGAGCAGGTTGGCGTGGGTAAGAACCACGCCTTTTGGCTGCCCCGTGCTACCAGACGTGTATTGCAGCAACGCCACATCATCGGCGCCCACCGACACCGGGGTATACGACCCGGCGCTGGCCAACAGGGCCTCCGGGGTGATGACGGATCGCAACCCTTCCACATGGCTCTTGAGCAATCGGCCGACGACCTGGGCTTCCGGAACGGTGATCAACGTTTTGGCACCGGCGTTGGTGAGTATCTTGGCGTGCCGGAGCAGATGATCTTCCAGCTGGGACGGGCGGACCGGTGGGTATATGGGCACTGGAACCCCGCCAGCCAGCAGAACGCCGAAGAAGATTTCGAGATATTTCCGGCCGGTGGGCAGCATGATCGCGACGGCTTGGGTGGGTTCCAAGCCCTGGCGGACCAGGCCGGCCGCTAACGTCTGCGCACCCGCCTGCAGGTCTGCATAAGTTATGCTGCTCGGCGTTTCGGCGTTGGTTTCGTACAGCTGAACGTGGGTGCGCTCGGGCTGGTGCTGCGCGCGCCAGGCCAGCACGCTGAGCAGTGTGTCGGCGTGTGCGGGCACCGCGTCGGCCGCTCCCAGCTCTGCCTGATCGAAGTCGAAAGGTACGGGCGCCTCGCGATCTACCGAGCGCGCCGACAACACCGCCTGGAGCAAATCCCGAGGCGTTTCAGCCGTGCTGAACACCTGCTCTGGTAGGGGGACCTCCAACCCGCGCTCGATACGCAGCAGAAGCTCGACCCGGGACAGACTATCGAAACCCAGTTCCCGATCGAGATCGGTGTCTATCCCGATTTGAATATGGGACCTGCCCGGCTGCAGCTCTAGAGTCAGCGCCCGGATGATCTCGATCAGCTGACTCGCGAGTTCGGTGCCACGACCTGATTTATTGTCTCGCTCTCCTGCCATCGTTTCCTTCTCAACCCGCTGCATGGCGCAAAACCTGTACAGAGCCAACATATGGACTGCTTCCAATGTCTGCGTTCGACGGCGGTCTCAGTCGGTCGACGCAACACTTGCGTTAATCCTCTCTGCTGGGGTTTCGATCCCCTCATGCGGGGCCAGCTGGTGATAAACAGACGATGACAGTTCGCCAAACGCTCGCCCAATCGAATTCAGCGCCTCTGCTCGCTTCCATTGGTCCCACAATTTCACTTTCTCTGCCGCCGTGAAACTTCGATGTCTTCTTTGATTCACCAGCATACACGCCATTTTCCGCGTTCCAGTTAAAGTGTTGCATCGACCGGTTGAAATCGCAGTGCAAAGCAGACTTTGTGGGAGATTTGTGGGACACGGTTATCACCAGTTATCACTTGCCAACGAACGCCCCAACTCATCACTTCAATAAATTCAATAAGTTACAACAAAGAATTGCTTTCGGGTGGACAGAATCGTTGGGTTTTAGCGCTGGAAGCCCGGCAGTTAATCCGGCCTCAAATCTGATCTATGAATCTGACACGAATGAGAATCGTTGTTATAATCTTCTGGCTATGCCGCATCAAGTCGTCGGCCTTGGTGATCGACAGAATTTAACCCTAACAAGAAAAGGTAACGAATCATGTCAAATAAGTATGCTGGAGGGTGCGATCATATTCACACCCATTCAAATAACGACCCGATAGACATCCACACTTGCCACTGCTCTGTCTGTAAAGGCGTTACCGGGCAAGATACCACTCATGTCGCCTTCTTTAAGCACGGAGATCTGGATGTAGACAACCTCGATGGTTTGAGTCGTCAGCCATTCAACGCTAAAAACCCGGATGGGCCGCTGGAGCTGTGCACCTGCGCGGACTGTGGCAAACCGATTATGCTCGATGACAAACAAGGACGAATCCGCGCAATCGTGCCGAACCTCATGGGATATGATTCGGAGAGCATGCCTGCGACTTACCATGCCTTTTATGACGCGTCCACTGGCGAAGCAGCCCCTGACGACGGCCGTCCCGTCTACGACGCTCTGCGTCCCGACTTCGTTTGGCCAGAACCCGCTTAAAACACGAAGTCCATATCAGACAGGCTCTCGGTTTCCCCCGCACCAATGAATTGGTGCGGGGGGACTAAAAAAATTAATATTTCTATGGCCGCTTTGGGTTGCCGTTTCAACCGGTCGACGCAACACATTGGTTAAATCGTTCAGCTAGTGTTTCGATCCCCCCGTGCGGGACCAACGGGTGATAAACAGACGATGAAGGTTCGCCAAATGCTCGCCCAATCGACTTCAGCGCCCCTGCTCGCTTCCAGCGGTTCCACAACTCTGCTTTCTCTGCCGCCATGAAACCTCGACGAGTCCTTTGATCCATTGGCATACACGCCATCTTCTGCGTTTTAGATAAAGTGTTGCGTCGACCGGTTGAAATCGCAGTCGTTTGCGGCCCCTCGTCACTCTATCCCTCCAACGACCGCTTTTGGGGGCAAAGCAGACGTCAAAAACTCTGGAGATTCTAGATTTTGACTTCCACTAACGGCCAGAAGCGGACGTGGCAAGCTTAGCCTGAGCGTTAAGTTAGATGCCCGGCTAGACTTTTATTTCATACAAGCTGTTCAGTGGGCTACTTATGGGCACCTTGCGGATGCTGGTGAATCCCGCATCGCGGCACATGTCTTGGACCTTGGATTCCGGAAGGCCTAGGTTCCCGAGCCCCTCGCCTCCTTGCGCGAGCGAAGTTGTCACACAGTACATGATGCTGTACCCGTACATGAACGTAGCCATCGGGCCCAAGTTCTCTTCCGGGTTCTCGGGGCAGGCCCATTCCAGCATCAGGTACGTCCCGCCGGGTGCGAGGCCGTCGTGAAAAGCTCGAAGAGCTTTACTCGGCTCCGCCATGTCATGCACCACATCGAATGTCGTGATGAGGTCGTATTTTTCTGGCAGTCCGTTCGCGACATCTAGACACTGGAAGCTGATGCGCTCTGAAAGTCCCGCCGTGGCGGCGTTCTTCATTGCTTGTGTGACAACTGGCTCGTGGACATCAAATCCGGTGAAGCTGGACTTCGGAAATGCCTCGGCCAACTTGAGCAACGCCTTTCCTCTGCCACAGCCGACATCAGCGCCGCGCGCGCCACGCTCCAGCTTAGCCTGCACATCCGGAACGCTGGGTAGCCACTCTTGAAGCAGCAGGTTTTCAAACCAAGTGTCGGTGAAGCGTTGCATGCCGTTCCAGAAATGCTCGTCGTAAGAAGATTGACTGACTCCTCCACCCGTTTGGAATGCCGTTATAAGTTCCTCAAGCGGTCTCCACATCGCTGGTATCTGTTCGTGGGCACCGGCTAGGAATACGGGACCGCCCTCCTGTGCGAGGACGGACGCATGCTCCGGCGGCAGGCCAAAGCGACCTGTCGCCGAATCAAACTTCAAGTAGCCTGCGCTGTTCATAGCGCGCAACCATTCACGTGCATAACGCTCGTTCAGATTGACGCGCGAAGCGAGCTCCTTGCTGTTGGCTGGACCATTTACCGCCAAGTCTTTGAATACACCAAGTCGATCGCCGACGGACGCAATGTACGTGGCCATTGTGCCAGCCAGGTCTGAAACGACTTTCTCGAGAAACGCTTGCTGCTTCTCAGTGTCTATGCTGATTTCGCTAACCATTGGCTGCCTCCTTCAAAGTGCTGCCGATGAGCGCCTACTAACAAGCGTAGTTCAGATTTCCAAGATTTCGAGACCAGCATCGAGTGGATTGTGATGTCGGCTTTGGGACATAAGCAGACATTACTCAAGAACTAGCGGTTTTCAACCTCTTTATGTCCGTTTTGGGTCGAAAGCGAACATTAGATCAAGTCTAGGATGACGGTTGCGTAACGTCCGTATATGGACTCCTCCTTTTTGCAAGCAAGCTGCTGTGGCAGACTTGGTACGACTGCATACGTATATCCGGCCTCTTGAGTTGGCATACGTTGATGCCGGGCCATAATGGTTTGTTCGCGCGTCAGCTCCCAATCGCTTTCACGTGCTTCGAGCACCTGGACATTACCGGGTTTAGCCGACGCCGGTCTTACCTGTTTGCCATTATGCAATTTGCTTAAGCAATCGTGGTTGAGGATCTCCTTTTATATCCTGTCTTAGCTTATCGCGAAGTCAGGATCATAATTTGTCTCGTTGCGCAGCATGGCCCAAGCCATGCGTGCGGTCTTGTTGGCCAGCGCAACTGCAGCCACGTTCGGATGGCGCCGCGTGGCGATGTTAGTAACCCACCGGCTGAGCCGGTCGTCTTTGTGCTTGGCTTGTGAGACCACGGCCCGTGCACCATGTATTAACAGCGCTCGCAGGTAGACGTCACCGCGCTTGGTGATGCCGAACAAGCGATCTTTCCCGCCGGAACTGTGTTGCCGCGGTGTCAGTCCGAGTGCGGCAGCCATCTGCCGGCCTCGATGATACTGCTTGGCATTACCGACGGTGGCGACCAGTGCCGTGGCCACCATCGGTCCGACACCACGCAGTTGCTGTAGTCGTTTAGTGACTTCGTTGCTGTTGGCGAGTGTTGCTATCTCCCGATCCAGCTCGAGCACCCGGTCATCCAGGCCAACCAGATCAGCCCAGACACCATGCAGTAAGGTGCGGAAGTGGTCGGTCAGGCCGTTCTCGGCCTCTTCCAGCCAGCAGGGGATCGCGGCTCGCAGTGCACGTAGTGTTAGTGGCGCGACCAAGCCATACTCGGCAACCAACCCGCGGATCTGGTTGGCCTTGGCGGTGCGCTGGGTCATCAGCTCGGCCCGGATGCGGTGGGTCGCCTGGATATCCTGTTGCTCGACACTCTTCACCGCCACAAAACGCATGCTCGGCCGGCTCATCGCTTCACAGATCGCCTCGGCATCGTTGGCATCGTTCTTATTACTCTTCACGTATGGCTTGACGAACTGCGGGGGGATCAATCTGACCGGATAACCGCGTGACTGTAGCTCGCGAGCCCAATGGTGGGCGCCGGCACATGCTTCCATGCCAATCACACAACCTGGTTCCGCTTTATCCAACAACGCTCGCAGCCACTGATCACGCTTCAGCCGGCGCTTCCACATCGTCTTTCCATGGCGATCAACACCGTGTATCTGAAACACGTTCTTTGCCAAATCAATTCCAATGCGACTAAGCTTCATGGTGACTCCTCCTTTCCGTTGACTGGTGGTATCGCTTACCAGTCTGGCACCTAGATGCCGTTTAGGGGAGGAGGAGTCCATCCCATTGCTTTCGGGGGTGAAACGGACCCTTGGGCCACAGGAAAAACTCGATTTTTAGGGGCCGCTAACGGCCAGAAGCGGTCATTCACCACCCCTTCCGGCTCATTGGTGCTCGCGTAAAGTTGCCTGGCGAAATTCTGCGCCGAAACTAGAAATATGACGCTGATGGGGCCATGCTTTGGCTACTGACTTGAAAGGACTCGGCCAAATCACGATTGGCTGCACCATGTCGTTTATTAAAGAACTCAAGCGCCGGAATGTCTTCAGGGTAGCGATTGCCTATGCGATCGCGGCGTGGTTGTTGATCGAGGTTACAGCCACCACCTTCCCGATGCTCAAGCTGCCCGAGTGGACCGCCACCTTTGTCACCGTGCTGCTGATGATCGGGTTCCCCGTGGCGTTGATCCTTGCCTGGGCCTTTGAACTCACGCCCGAAGGCATCAAAAAGGAAAAGGACGTTATTCGCTCTGAGTCGGTCACTCATCTCACCGGCCGCAAACTCGATTTTGCCATCATCGTCGTACTGGCAATTACCGTTGTTTACTTTGTTGCGGAAAAGTTTTTTTGGGCCGACGATCTAGCAACTGAGTCCCAGGTTAATGCATCCATTGCGGTGCTCCCTTTCACGGCGCTGTCGTCAGGCGAGGACGATGGCTATTTTGCCGACGGGCTGACGGAGGAAATCCTGAACGCCCTGGCACAATTGCCAGAGTTGCAGGTGACGGCGCGAACATCCTCCTTCTTCTTCAAGGGGCAAAATATCCCTGTGCCCGAAATTGCCGCCCGTCTCAATGTGGCGCATGTCGTCGAGGGTTCGGTTCGTCGCGACGGCGAGCGGGTTCGCATCACGGCGCAGCTGATCCGTGCGGCGGATGGATACCACTTGTGGTCGCAGAGCTATGATCGGACGCTTGATGACGTCTTCGCGGTTCAGGAAGACATCGCCGAGAATATCGCCGAAGCGCTGGACGTAGTGCTCGATGACGACGCCCGCGGGATCATGCGCAGTGCCGGCATACGCGACGTGGAAGCGTTCATCGCCTACCAGAAAGGTCTGGATGCGTTCATGACGGCGCACCAACACTCTCCTATCATCTCGAAACCGCTGGCCATCGCCAACGCGTATTTCGACCGGGCGCTCGAGGCTGCCCCGGGCCTGACCATAGCGCGTTTGATGAAGGCCGACCGCGCCGGTCATATCATCATTGAAATCGCAGCAGGGCTTCGCGATGAGGAATACCCCGGCGAAGCGCAAGAAGCGCTCGCGGCATTGCGGAAGGAATACGACCTGGCCTTGCAACTATCGCCGCAAGGCAACCAGCGAGACATCCTGGACGTGGAAAGAACCCTGTTTAGCGAAGACTGGAGCAGGCTACCCGCCCGAATCCGCAAGGCCATGCGGCCGGGCGGGTGCCCGCAGATGAACTGGACCAGCGAGCTTATCGCCCCGTTCGGCTGGGCCGAGCAAGTAGCCGAGAAATACCGCGAAACACTTGCGTGTAATCCGATGGACGATTTAGCCAGTTCCCAGCTGCCCTTCGTGCTCATTTGGGCGGGTGATCCAGAGGCCGCCGCTGCAAGCGGTTGAAGAGGCCGAAAACAAGGGCACCAGCTTGCCGTGGCTGGAAAACGGGCGCTACTGGGCGCTGCTCGCCGCCGGCCACGTAAACGACCCAGCTGTGCGCGGCCCAGGGCCGGAGCGCAACGCCGTGATGCAATACCCCCCGCAGATCTTGCGGGAAGCTCTGGCAGGTGATCCCGCTGTGGCCCGGCAAATCGCCGAGGAGTACTGGTCCGGGCCCGACGCGGACCAGTGGTCCTCGCTGGTGGTCGCCGCCGTGGTAGGGGACCGTGAACGGGCCAACAAGTTCGCCGCCCGGATCGACGCGTACCCTGGGAGCGCCGTCGTGTTCAGCATAGCCGTCCATACCTGTTTCTGCGGCGCGCCGTTCGACCTCGAGGCGACGCCAAACTACAAGGCCCGCATTGAGGAGGCCGGTTTTCCCTGGCCGCCCCCGAAGCGCATCGATTACCCGACCAAGACCTGGTGACCAGAGTACCCGGCGATCGCTATTCTGCCGAACGGATCTACGTGCGCTAGTAGCACGTAAATTGAATGTCTGCTTTGGGTCGTGTAGCGGCCTCTCATCATCGTATCACCTGACTGGAGGCTATCGGGTGTAAAGCGGTCACTCAACATGAGTTTTCGGCTAGCGAAATTCGAACGGCTGCTATTGCTTGGAAACAGTCGTTCAAAGGACCGAGAATACAGGTCCGGTGACAGGCAGAAATCGGCGAAATATCTCATCGAGGAACCAATCCTGGGCGGCTTGCATCATGTATATCAATGCGCTACCTAGCAACACCGATGGAGTTCTTGCACGATACACCTGCAGCGGTTTGCGTAATAACAGTAGTAACGAACTACGTGTCCTTGCTTTTTCCGGCACTGGGTTTAGCAATCTACGATCAGAACCGAATATGAAAGTCCCAACCTAATCCAAGAAAGTAACCGGCCCAGAATAAACTATTGGTTATTGGCCGCATTGTTCGCAAATTCTACGACTGCTCGTCGCAACCGTTTGTGCGCATCAAAAAGATGTGCGTATTCTGCTTCGTGCACTCCACCTTTCGCCCGAATCACGTCAACCAGGGCATCGTGGTCTGCTTTTGACCAGGTTGCGACCCCGCCCATTGCGGCGATGAAGGGACTAAGACGATGCCACATCAACTGTTCACTTGCTGACCAGCTTGAGACTGAATCGACTCCGAGGTTGTCCGCCAATTCCTGGGAACAGCGCCGTACGCCTGCTTCTCGCTGTGAACCGAAGCGTTGGGACACATAGTCAATCACGCCGAGGCTGGCTGAGTCCGTGCATACTGTGCCCAATACGTCCTGTCTCTTGCTAGCTAGTGAAAAGAACAAGGGGTATTCGGCAAGGCGTCGCAAGGTTCTTTTGGCGGTGCGATATCCTTTTTTCCGCGCTCTTCGAAGCTCCGCTTTTGCCAACTTCATTGCTTCGGTGTCACGCGGACGAAAACCCATGCGCGTATAAAACCACCACGCGCCAGAATCGATCGCTTCTTCGTTGTCGGCACCAATCTGATAACAGTCTGCGGAGAACGTATCAGCATTAAACAGTCGCTGGAATGTCGCCAGCACGCACGCATAAAGTTCCGTCGTCTCTACTCCACGATATGTAGGAAACAGGTTAAAGGCGATTTGGCAAGAACCGAACAGACCTGTCCCCGTTCCATAACCGACCACCACGCCATTTTTGAGGATCAGATAACCGTACTCGCATTCCAACAAGTAGCGCCTCTCGGGCAGCATGCCGAAAAGCACGATCTGTATGCCGCGCTTGCAATGCACCCGCATCACGTCATCCACGCTGGCGTAGGCGATCGCGTCGAGGTCACGCAGCCGCGAAACCATCGCGCCCTTGGCAAGATCAACTAAGCGTGTCGCCTGCTTACGGTGTACGATTTCGACGCGGATTCGCATGTTTGCGGCCTGTCGCAAATCGACGCCATTTCGATTGATGCTTCGCTTTTGGTACTGAATTCTTTTCAGCCGAACGTACTCAAGCGTGCGTGCCGGTGTGGTTGCAGATGGCGACAATTCAAATGCGGGATCGAGTTCTTCATATACACTCTCGCGCAGACTCTCCCCTGCGCGTAGTGCTGAAAACCGGTTAATCAAAAACACAGCGTCGGTTTCTCCTTCGCCGCGCATCCGATCGATCCATTCCAGTGCGTCGTACATAAATTGCTCCAATGCCGCTCTTTCGCTGAAAAGCGCCAGGAATTGGAGCTGGTTGGATAGGTGATCTGCGGTCTCGAATTGTTCCCAATCGATGTGCAAAGCACCACCGCAATGTTCGGTTAGCCATCGAGCAGTAGCAAAGTAGAATCGAAATCGGATGTTGGTCCCGACAATGCCGGTGTCTGCCAACTCGCCGGCGAATCTTTTCAAATCTTTTCTATCGACGAACGTTTTTAACATCCGATTAACGGTCGCCAACAGTATCGGACTATCCGGCCAGGCACGCGCAAAACACAATGCCTCATGTAGACGTTCGACCTCTGAGGAACACGACAGCGATTTGTGCTCAAGGGTTGTTAACAGTTTCAGCTTCTCGCTGGCTGCCCGAACGCCGAATTCCTCGCGTAACAATTCCAGATGCTTGAGTTGCGTGCTAAGTGAAGACATAACATCCTCAATAGGCATCGACCGCAGAAACGGGAAGGTCCGCTTTGGGTTGCGATTTCAACCGGTCGACGAAACACATTGGCTAAATCGTTCAGCTGGTGTTTCAAAGTCTAACGTTTTTCTCGGTCGTTCGTTTAGCTGACGAGCCACTGCATCGACCGGTTGAAATCGCAGCCGACAGCGGCCCTTCACTGCAATATTAGCTTAATGGCCGCTTTCGGGCGTAAAGCGGACATTCAAATCGGCCAAAACTAGAATTTTGACTCGCCGCTAACGGCCAATAGCAGACGATCGCGTGTGATCAGCAGACCAACGATTTGCGCGCCTTATTTAGTCCTTTCTGAGGGAAAAGCGTTCCGCCGACTTCCAGATCAATAATCCGGAGGGGATGCGGAGGATGCACTCACCGAAACACATAGACCGCTCCGGCAGCAGATGCGTTGTTATCCGTCTGATCGCCGTTCATCCCGGTGGTGGCACTATCTTCACCGGAAGCACCAACCGCCAGCGTGTTGCCATCTCCCGACAGGGCTACATTCCTGCCGAAGCGATCCTTTCCATCCGTATTGGATGCCTTGACATAGGCCTGTTGCGTCCAGATACCTCCGCTGTCACGGGTGAA
>CAZMOM010000047.1:0-19393 GCA_964568075.1 uncultured Gammaproteobacteria bacterium | reverse complement strand
CTACTGGGAGCTAAGCCTGTATTGGCCCGCCCGATTACTAATGCTCCTGGCCGAATGCGATTATTGTACGGCGCCGACCAGGGTTAATACCGTCAAGGTCAGCGAAGATCCGGTCCAGGCAAGCAACGCCAGCTTATCCTCCAGGTCGTTTGTTTCTGACGCTGCGTGGGCCGCAGCGACGGCATGCAGCACGAAACTCGCAGCGAGCATATCCGGATTAACGCTCGCCGCCAAAGCGATCATCGTTGTGGCAAGGCCGAGGCGAATCAACGCTCTTCGGCCCGTACCCGCGAGCAGGATTGCATAGACCCAGACCAGGGCCGCAGTAAAGGATATTGCCGAAGTCAGCAGCAATACCTCAGAGTGGCCCCAGCTATTGAAAAACGAGGCAGCCGCCACGGTCGAGACAGCGCCCAGCAGCGTCGCCCAGATCTCGAAACCCCCAGGGATCAGACTGGCGATCGATGTTCTCGAGCGGGAAAAGAGGCTTCCTGATTCCGCCAGTTTCCCGGTATACGTATTATGCATCGGTATTCTCCCTGTGAATTACTTACTAATAGGTAAGTAGTTAAGACAAAAAAAATCAAATCTTCAGGTCGCAGCGGATCTGATCGATAACCTGATCCACAACTTCCGGTCCCATTAATCGCGCTAGCTGGCCGGCACCCTGCAATGCGGCTTTGACGGACAGCGCTTTCTGCTCCGCCACGCAGTCAAACTGAAATTCGCCCTGTTTCCGCCCGGTCTCCATGACGCGCGTCAAATAAGAAAGCACATCGCGGCTCAATTTCTTCGCTTCCGCACGGATCTCGTCAGGCAGCGTATCCATGGCGACCGCAACGTTGGTCAACGGGCACATGCAGTGCGCATCCAGTATTTCATGACGAACAAACGCCAGGTAGCGTTCAAGCTGGACCCGGGCCGGTCCGCCAAGCTCCATGAATTCACGGGTTTCCGATTTCAACAGGTCGCTGTAGCGCCGGATGACGGCGGTACAAAGATCCGCCTTGCTTGGGAAATGGTAATGGACCGCTGCATTCCTGATCCCCATCGGGGTAGATATGTCTTTGAAACTAAAGCCATTATAGCCACGACCCTGAAACAGAGCCGTCGCCCTTTTCAGAATGTGCTCACGAGTGCTTGTGCGAGGTGTGGTCATGGCAAATCTCCAAACGAACTTACTTATATATAAGTAAATAGAATTTGTCAAGCATTTCCAAGCGAGCCCGTGCCGGATTTGGCGGGAGTTTGTCGGTCGAGAGTTGGGGACGGCCGGGCCTCAGATGTCCAGCTTGGTCGGAAATATACTGTTCAGGCGGTGAAATGTGCCGGTCAACTCATCGAGGTTAACCAGCGTATCGCTTTCCCGCTGGTGGTCCGCCGCCAGGCCAAGATAGGTATTCCATCGCTTTAGCCAGCCCGGGATCTCCTCTCCTGCCATGGGTCTGGCGATAAAGAAGCCCTGGCCTTCGTCACACCCCATCGCAGACATCATTTCCCACTGATCCTGCTGTTCGATGCCTTCGGCGACGACGTGCATACCCATCTCGTGCCCCATCTCGACACACAAAGCGATAAAGTCCCGGGTCTCCGGATCGATGGCGGCTGCCTGAATATGGGATTTGTCGAGTTTCATCTCGCTGTAGGGCATCCCCTGTAACTTGGCGAAATTCGAATGACCGGTGCCCACGTCATCGAGGGCCAGCCTGAAGCCCTTTGCGCTCAGTTCGTTCAGGATTTCAATTGCGGTCTGCGTGTCCTGGTTCTGCCAGGTTTCGGTCACTTCCAGCACGATCTTGTCCGCGGGTACGTTAAATACGCCCGTCATATCGTGGATTTGCTCTGGTAAACCCTCAACCTCCAAAGAAGCGCCGGAGATGTTGATCGACATGCGTAATTCGAGCCCCATTTCCCGCCAGATAGCGCTTTGTTGCAACGCAGTTTTCAGCACAATATCGGTAATTCCGTGGATATGACCGCTGCGCTCGGCGATCGGAATGAACGTGTCCGGTACGAGCAGACCATATCGGGGGTGAGTCCAGCGAACCAACGCTTCGACAGACACGAATTCCAGCGTCCGCGTATCTATTTTCGGCTGATAAAAAACGACAAACTGATTTTCACGAACTGCCGTTTCCAGATCGGGGTCACTGATCGACCGCTGGAGAGTCGCGTCATCGGCGGACAATTTTTTGAGGTCGGTCACAGTTGTGTGCAGGCCTGTCAGGCTCAAATTACACCGAAGTCTAGGGCAGTTTGCGTTATTTCAGTGTGTTTTCGATCACAATCTATCAGTATCAACCTGTATCGTGGTCCACTCGTCATGCTGTCGAGTGCCAGTGTCAGCGGATACAATGGGCAACGCAGCCGGGAGGAGGACCATGGATAAAGAATTTGACAGTTTTGCCGATTTCTACCCGTTCTACCTTGGAGAACACCAAAACAGAACCTGCCGGCGGCTCCATTTCGCGGGGACAACGGCCGTTCTTATTCTCCTTCTTTTTGCTTCGGTTACCGGTCGCTATGCCTTGTTCTGGTTCCTTCCGGTTCTTGGCTATGGCTTTGCCTGGACAGGCCACTTTTTTTTCGAGAAAAACCGGCCAGCCACTTTTCGCTACCCGCTGTTTAGTCTGCTCGGCGATTTTGTCATGTACAAGGACACTCTCGCCGGCCGAATACCATTCTGATGCCGGTTCGCAGGACTCGGGTGGTCGGGACAGCGGGCCGATGAACCCACTCACAGATCAGCGCCTGGCGAGGCTTACGGCGGCTGACCTTTCGAAGGTGATGCAAAGATGCCGTAAAGGCGTCGAAAAGGAAGCGCTACGCGTTACCCAAAATGGTGATCTGGCCATGACCAGCCACCCCCTTGCGCTCGGCTCCGCACTGACCAACCGCTTTATAACGACAGATTTTTCAGAGGCGCTGCTTGAATTTGTCACACCCGCCTATACGTCGACCTGGGAAACGCTGCAATTCCTTTGCGATATTCATCAGTTTGTCTATCAGCACATCGGCGATGAATTGTTGTGGGCGGCGAGCATGCCCTGTCTGATCGTCGCCGACGACGCAATACCGGTAGCAAAATATGGTGACTCGAATGTTGGAAAAATGAAAGCGGTTTACCGACGGGGCCTTGGTCATCGATACGGTCGTATGATGCAGACTATTTCCGGAGTACATTTCAATTTCTCCTTACCCGATGAATTCTGGGAGCACTACCAGGAGCTGGAACGGGACACGAGAAAACAACAGAACTTCCGTTCATCCGCCTATTTCGGCTTACTCAGAAATGCACAGCGCATGGGCTGGATGATTTTATATTTGTTTGGCAATTCACCGGCGATTTGCCGGTGTTTTGCACACCAGGGGGCTGGTCTTGAGGAATATGACCAGGGGACTTTGTACCTGCCTCATGCCACTTCCTTGCGCATGAGCGATCTGGGTTATAAAAACACGGCCCAGGATTCCCTCAATATTTCCTTGAACAGCATCGACGAGTATGTGGATTCACTGATTCAAGCGGTCACGACGCCCAATCCCGATTTCGAGTCCATTGGCGTTAAAGTCGACGGAGAATATCGTCAGCTGAGCGCCAATATCCTGCAGGTAGAGAACGAATACTATGGACTTATACGGCCAAAACGCATCACCGACACCGGGGAAATGCCCACCCGCGCATTACACAGAAGAGGCGTTGAGTATATAGAACTCCGTGCCCTGGATGTCAGCCTGTTGGATCCGGCCGGTGTAAACCAGAATCAGATGAGATTTATCGAGGCGTTTCTGATTTATTGCCTGATCGAGGAAAGTTCGCTTCTTGATGCAAAAGAAATGAAGGAAATCGAAAACAACCAGCTCAAGGTCGCCCGTCAAGGTCGAGAGCCGGGGTTAAATCTCGTCAGACACGGCAAGGCAATGTCGTTGAAGAATTGGGCCCGCGAGATTCTTGATCCGATACGAGAGATCTGCAAATTACTGGATAATGGAACGGGCAGCTCCATGTATGCGGATGCACTGGAAATTCAGGCCGCGGCGATCGAAGATCCCGAGCGGACGCCATCTGCAAGAATCCTGCAGGAAATGAGACTTTCCGGAGAGTCGTTTTTCGGCGTTGCAAAACGCGCATCGCTGCAACACAAGGATTATTTTCTCAGCCTGGGGAAAGGGGACTTGTCGCGAGAAGATTTTTTTTCCAGGGAATCGCAAGCGTCTGTCAAGCGACAAAAAGACATAGAGGAGAAGGATGAAATAAGTTTCGAGCAATATCTGCAAGATCATTTTGCGCAGGTAAACGAGATCTGACCAACAGGCCAGCTATCCCGCTGGTGTCCACCGTTGAATATACTGAGCAGCTCAGAGTGATTCTGGGCGGTTGACCCAATCCCGATAACACGTTATTCATCAATGGAGCGAGTCCTCTTTTAAACCGTCTGGACCTGATGGGCGTCATAGATGTACCCAATGGCTTGATTTGGCGTGGTAACGGGCCTGGGAGAATGGCCGGCACGATGGTGACGTAATCTACTATTAGGGAAGCTCTGCTCTATTCATGGACTCGTATCTTGCGCCCAAAATATCCAGCTTCTGTGTTGCAAATCTTCGCAATAGCCAGCTATTACGTGCGCTTCTCGCCTTGAACCTGAACATTTTAGATCACAATCTACTTCGCCCATGAATAGAGCAGAGCTTCCTTAGGTGAAACGATGAAATTGGCATCCATAAACGAAAATCCGGATCGAAAGTTGGCATCTATCAGAGACACTTCGGCAACTGATCGCATCATTTCGGGGACAGGCACTAAACGCCGTCGGCTATGGATATCGCTGTCTGCGCTGCTGGTTCTCGCGATCATTACTGGCGCCGTCTATCCGCTGCTCAGCAAGTGGTCGCAAGCGGAAATTTCGGTGCCATTGTCCAAAGTCCGGTTGGCCGAAGTATCACGAGGCAGATTCGTTCGCGACGTCGGCGTGCAGGGATCGATTATTGCGGCGGTCAGCCCAACATTGTTTTCTCCGGCGGATGGCACGGTTACATTAAGAATTCAGGCCGGGGACAGCGCAGAAAATGGCGATATCCTTGCGACTGTAGACAGCCCCGAACTGACCAATGAATTGCTACAGGAAGAATCGACCTTGCAACGGCTGGCCACAGAATTGAAGCGGCAGGCCATCGAATTCAAAAGCCAGCAGTTGGCCAATCAGCAGACAATCGACCTGGCCCAGGTAAAAATATCGGCCGCCGAGCGTGAGTTGAGAAGGGCTGACGCGTCCTACAAAGCGAATGTAATCAGCGAACAGGATTACGAAAAAGCGGTTGATGATGTCGAAACCGCGAGACTGGAATACAGACATGCACAGGAAAGCGCCGGACTCGAAAAGGAGCGCATGGAATTCGAACTGCAGGCCAAAAAACTAGAGCGGGGCCGTCAGCAATTGCTCGTGGATAATTTGACCAGGCGAGTCGATGAGCTAAGTATCAGATCGCCGGTCAGCGGGATTATCGGCAATCTTCTAATTGACCAGAAAGCGGCCGTGGACCGCAATCAGCCGTTGTTGACGGTAGTCGACCTGTCGGCTTTTGAGATCGAAGTACAAATACCAGAAAGCTATGCCGACGATCTTGCGATCGGGATGGAAGCGGAAGTTACCTATAGCGGGCGCAGTTATCCAGGCTTGTTGACGGCGGTCTCGCCGGAAGTCCGGAACAACCAGGTAACCGGCCGGGTGCGCTTTGCCGACATCCCGCCCGCCGGGTTAAGACAAAATCAGCGGGTATCAGTAAAAATTGTTCTCGAAGAACGGGACGATGTTCTTCTCGTGCTGCGCGGCCCTTTTTACGATAGCGGAAATGGCCGGCTGGCATATCTGGTCGCCGAGGGCCTTGCGCGAAGACAGGCGATCAGCATCGGATCGACCAGCGTCAACGCATTGGAAATATCGGCAGGTCTAAAAGAGGGCGACATGATCGTCATCTCCGACATTACACGTTTTAAAGGCGCCCAGACTGTCTATCTGACCGACTGACATTCGCCGGGAGAATTGCTGAGATCGACAATTAAGAAACCAGGACGGCTGGTACGCATAACATCGACAATAGCGATGTCAGGAGCCTTTGAGATTATCAGCTGTGCGAGCTCGGGTGACAGCGGTGAACCTGGCTCGGGGGGAAATCGCCCGGGTCGCGCCGGCTTGACCATTGAAAAAAATGAATGACCGTGGGGGGGAACAGTCTTTATCTGCAACACCCAATGCACGATCATCGATGCTGAGCGAAAGGCAATGGTGTCGCATTGCGCAGGATTGTCTCCCGGTGCAGCTCCTGCAGACGGCGGGTAAGGTTTCCCGGATATTCATCACCGATTGTTCGTCCGTCTATTTCCCTGACGGGTGTCAGTTCCCCCATCGTGCCGGTCGTAAAGACTTCATCCGCTGTATAGAACTCGGCCAGTGACAGGTTTTTTTCCCGGCAGGCTATTTTTTTGTCTCCGGCAATTCGGATAATCATCGAGCGCGTTATACCCGGCAGACAGGCGTCCGCGTGCGGCGTGAACAGTTCCTGGTTGTGTACCATGAAAATATTGGTATCGTTGGTTTCCGAAACAAAGCCATTGGCATCCAGCATCAATGCGGCATCGACACCCGCCGCATTAGCCTGAATAACGGCAAGAATATTGTTGATCAGATTGTTGTGGTGGATTTTCGAGTCGACAAATTGCGGGCCGTTTCTTCTGATAGCGGAAGTGATCAAGATTAATGGTTCAGGATAGATGGGCGGCTTCCATTCGGCGAGAACGATCAGGCACGGCCCGGCTTTGTTAAACCTGGGGTTCATTCCGGACGTGACTTTTTCGCCGCGGGTCAAGGTAAGTCTAACGTGGGCGTCGTCAGTCATGCCGTTGGCTTCGAGCGTGGAAAAAATCGCGTTCGTCAGCCACGCACGATCAGGTACGCTAACGAATGCCATGGCCTTTGCCGACGAGTAAAGCCGATCGAGATGAGCGTCAAGTTCGCCGATATGGCCCTGGTAAACCCGTAAACCCTCCCAAACGGCATCGCCCCCTTGTACCACGCTGTCGAAGACAGAGACCGCGGCCTCATTTCTGTGTTGCAGACCGTTACCGACCCAAACCTGGATATTTCGATTCCTTTCATCCGGCAATTTTACTTGTCTCATGACTTCCTCTTTCCTGGTCGTTGGCCGTTAAGGCGCTCTGCGACAATCGATCGTAAAAAGGCTGGCATTGTTCGAGCAATGGCTGCAGATGCGCCGGAAACGGCTCTGTTTTCGGACGGTACGGCGCGAAGCCAGTCGATTCGTGGACGCGGTGATACCAGTATCGGGCCCAGACGCCATCTTCGCGTCTGGCTTCGGCCGGCCAACGCAGCATTTTTTCCGTAAACGGAATGTCAATCTTTTGGCAGAGTTTGTGTAAAATCCTGCTCGGGTTTTGCACCAATTCCCGTGAGTCCAACACCACCGGGTCCTGTCCAAGTCGCCTGAGTTCCTGTAGCAATTCGTACTGCTGCGCCAGTCCCGTATCGGATACGCTCGCATCGGGGAGCTGGATTATCAGTGAAGGCAGCATTTCCCTTGGATCTCGAATCAAGAGAATATTGACCATCCTCTTCAGAAACGCGTGATCCAGACCGACGAGATGATGGGCCATCTGCTTTATGAACAACAACGGCCGATCCATGTTGCGGTTCAGCATCGTCTGCATGACCCGGTTTCCATCGGTGTCCATCGCTGCTAAAACCTCATCTCGCCCGGGGTGGTCCGCACCGGTGACACGCAAATAATGTCCATACAAAGGTTCGTCGACCACGAGCGTGTCGTCGCGCTGGGCAAAACTGTACATCAAAGCTGTGGAAACATTTCTTGGCCCGGACCAAAGGCACAAATGTCTTGTCATTATTTCGCTTATCCGCTTGAGAATAGTTTCGCTTGTCAATAACCTGCCTAGAATGTCAGAAACGGTCATATCCAGCCAGCGGCATTTGTTCGCTATACCCAGGGACGTCACCTATTTCAATTGTGGGTACCTTTCGCCACAGCTGACAGTCTCAACAGATGCCGGCGTTACCGCGGCAAAGATAAAACAACGACCCTGGACGGTTTCTGTGGAGGATTTTTTCACGGGTCCCGAGCAGGCTCGACGACTTTTTGCCGAAGTTCTCGGTTGCCCGGCGGACGATGTTGCCCTGACATCGTCGGTCAGTTACGGCGCCTCGATAGCTGCCAACAACCTTACATTCGAACCGGGCCAGCGTATCGTCATGCTGGCCGGACAGTTTCCGTCGAATGTCTATCCGTGGTTGTCCCTGGCCAAGCGGCAACAGCTTGACGTCGTGTTTTTGGAAAAACCGGACCAAACCGACTGGACGGAAGTCATCCTGGAGCAGCTGCAGGACCCGGCCGCGCTGGTGGCCTTACCGAACGTGCACTGGACCGATGGCGCGCTGGTGGACCTGTCCCCGATCGCGGATCGCTGTCATCAACTGGGTGCCGTCCTCGCGTTGGACCTGACCCAGTCAGTTGGCGTCATGCCAGCCGAAATTGCCAGGCTGGATCCGGATTTCGTTTTTTGCTCCGCTTACAAATGGCTGCTAGGGCCGTACGGGTTTGGCTGTCTTTACGTAGCGCCGAGATGGCAGCAGGGGATCCCCCTCGAGGAGGCATGGATTAACCGGGCGGGTAGCGAGGACTTCGCGGCGCTGGTCAATTATCGCAACGAATATCAGGCCGGCGCGAGACGATTCGACATGGGTGGTCGCGCCCAGTTCGCACAATGGCCGGTTATGATCGCCGCACTCCGGCAGATAACCGAGTGGGGAACCGACAACATCGCCGATAGCATTCTGCAGATCAGCGACAAAATAGAATCCGGCGCAATCGAAATGGGGCTGGCCGTGCCGTCACCTCACGCCCCGCACTTGCTTGGCATCGAACTGCCTGATAATTCACCCGCTGATCTGCTGAAAAAACTGAGTTGCGAAAATGTTTTCGTCAGTCAGCGCGGCAATCGCCTGCGAATAGCGCCTTATTTGTATAACGACGAGGAGGATATACGCCGCCTGCTCGGTGCCCTGAGGAAATTCCTGCCTGCGGCCTAATGATCTGCCGACTTTTGTCTATATAGCAGAATCGTCAATTTACCCTTGGTATCGATGGCTGCTCGATACATTCCCTCGGTATTGAATGGCATGCTGATGTTGCCATTGCGATCGATTGCGATAACGCCACCGTCTCCTTTTAAATCGCCCAGTTTCCTTATCACCACTTCATGCGTGGCTTCATCCAGCGATAGCTCGCGATATTCAACCAGTGCGGCGATGTCATGAGCCACCGTACCGCGAATAAAGAATTCGCCGGCCCCGGTCGCGGAAACGGCCACGCTCCGGTTGTTGGCGTAAGTTCCGGCGCCGATAACCGGGCTGTCTCCGATACGTCCATAACGTTTGCCGGTCGTGCCGCCGGTCGATGTCGCGGCCGCCAGGTTGCCTTTGCGGTCGAGCGCGACGGCCCCCACCGTGCCAATCTGAAAAGAGGGACTACTGGACGCCGGTTCGGGGTCTTTCTTCATTTTCAATAATTGCTTCCAGCGACGCTCGGTATAGAAATAGTCATCGGGAACGCTCTCCATCCCTTGCTCGAGAGCAAATTGTTCCGCTCCGCGCCCTGACAGAAATACGTGCGGCGAGTCGTCCATGACTTTTCGGGCCAGCAGAATTGGGTTGGCGATATTCCTGACCCCTGAAACAGCGCCCGCATTTAGCGTCCTGCCGTCCATGATCGACGCATCCAGTTCGTTTTCGCCGTCCCAGGTAAACACCGCGCCCTTGCCGGCGTTGAAATGTGGTGAATCCTCGAGTATGAGCACCGCTGCGGTGACAGCGTCGATGCTCTCGCCACCTTCTTTAAGCACCAGGTAGGCGGCTTTTGCGGCCTCGGTCAGCTTCTCCCGGATCGCGTTTTCCATTTCAGGCGTTACGGTCGACCGCGAAATGGTGCCGGCGCCACCATGAATGGCGACCGCGATCGGGGACTCAGCGTTTGATGTCATGGCTGCAAAAAACAATATGGTGGCTGGCACCATTGATCGATGCTTGCGCCTCATTTTGCCATCCGATTGGTTAACCGGTAGGTATTATGCCCGGACGGCCACACGAAACACAGCCGGATTCATCGGTAGACCAGCCGTCGCCAGGCGCCAGAGAAAAGCAGTATCCCCAATAGCCAGAATCCGAACGAGCCGCCGCCCCCGCTGGTGGTGTTGCTATTTCGCAGGGAAATGCTGGCGTTGACCGTATCGTTCGTGGCGTTCGTGTCAAATTCTTCCGCACTGGCAGTTTGAGCAGTCGCAGTTATTGTGAATGTGCCTGCGCTTAGCGCGTCGAAGGTAACGGTTATCGTCTGCGTATCACCCAGATCAGCGGTCGTGCAGGTTGCGGCTCTTGCGGTATGCACACAGCTACCGATATCGGCTGTTACGGAAAAGAAGGACAGACCTGTCCCCCCGGCCGATAGATCGATCTCGGGCTGGGATGCGACATCTGGTCCCAGATTTGTCAGCGTAACGCTAAAACTGCTTCTGCCGCCCGTCACCAGGCCGGTCGGTAAAGGCCCTATTTCCGCCAGCAGATCGACGAGCCGGATCACGACGGGCAGGCCGAGGCTATCGCTGTTATTGCTCGTGTCGTCGTCAGCGATGTCGCTGCTGACAGTCGCAACAATGCTTGCCGTACCGAACTGTGAGACCGTTTCAACCAACTGGTCGAAGAATCGCTGGCTGCCTGGAGCCAGGTCGCCGGCAGGGCAACTTAGAACCTGGCCATCGATCGTCGTGCAGGCGGGATTCAACTGCCCGGGCCCGACCGTCAGTAATGGCCCAAGATCGATAACGACCAGGGAATTGGTCGCCGTTTGCGGGCCATTATTTGTCGCCGACGCGGTAATCATCGTTGTTTCACCGACGCGGATATGCGGGTCGGCGGCCGACAGAAAGACGCCGACGTCGGCGCCAGGCAGTATAGTGAGACAGGATACGCTGTTTATCTGGGTCTGAATTTGCTCAATGCTGCAACTGGAAAACGTTTCATTGCCATTGAACCGGGGCGCCATCAGGAACGTGTCGTCCACGCCGGCGCAGGCCTCGTCGGGATCAGCGTCATGCGGGGCGTTAAAGTTATGACCGAATTCATGGGCGGTGACCAGGTAATTGGGACTCGGGCCGTTGATCGCCTGGGTTACGGATACGCCCACAGCGGCATGACACACGGTACCCAGAAAGGCGATGCCCACCGTGGCGCCGTCGAGGTTCAGGCCGGTAAACAGATGCACGAGACCCAACGGACTCAGTGTCGGATCCCCGCAATTGGGAGGGGGGACCTGAGTCTCGCAATTGTCCGGAGCACCGCACTTGTAACACGCCAAATCGTCAATCAATGCTGATGGATCGATGGTTGCGGGAAATATCGTTCCAAACGGATCGTCCACCGCGGTAAAAGTCCGCAGTTCCACCAGGTTGATGCGTACTCCAAGCTGGCTTTCGAAAATCCCGTCAACGCCATTGACCCTGTCGATCATGCCTTGCTCGGACAGACTACCCAGCACATTGGTGTACTCGGAATCGCCCAGTGCCGCGATGTCCAGCCGGTAATGAACGCTGCCACCATGGGCCTGTGCCTTGGCCGCGAGCTCCCCGGTCAGCAAGCTGTATAGCTCCGCCGAAGTGGTTTCCGCCGCTTGCGGGTGCCGCTTTACGATATCGCTATAATGATTTTCCGTGTCTGCCCAGCGATAGATGGCCGGACCGCGCGCCTGGACGATTGACGGCGTCGCGCTGGAGATCGCGATTTCATGCTCCGGCGCGATAACGAACATTTCCTGTCCATCCCAGATAAGACCACGAACTTCGCCGCCACTTCGCGTAAGCCGGACCCAGGAGCCCGGCACCCGGTCGAGCTGGCCTCGCAGAACCTCCATCGTTTGCAGAATCGCCTGGCGCCGCTCCCGGGGCAGCCCCTGCAGCAGGCGGTTGTTGTCACGCAGGCGAATCGAAAAGTCACGGCCCAGGGCCTGGAAACGAATCGTCTGGCCAGCCAGCCTGCTCCTGCCCGTGAGTTTTCCCGCCGTCAGCGGTTCGTAATGGAGGATACGGAATTTGCTGTCCGGTGTGTCTCGTCCCTGGGCCTGGGCGACAGTAGACGCTGCCAGAAAAATCAGCAGCATCGGTAAATGGCGAATTTTGGTCATCACATCCAAATCCCATATACTCGGACGCTGGTTGAACAGCGGGTGGCTTGGCGAATCAACAGACTCGAACCTGGCGAAAATCCGAAAATAAAACTGAATTTCCAGTCATCATAAACAGTTTCGACATGATCCGACGCCGGATGTCGTTTTTTTCTGGCCTGATTTCGCACTTATGTCGAGCGATCGGAAATATGCGCCAGCAACGCCATCACAGGCCGGGCGGCCAATAATCGGCACGCGCATCCGGTAAGAATCCGAACCTGGAGACGAACGAATGAAAAAATCGATTTGGATTATTCCGGCCATGCTGATGCTGGCCGCCTGCGGAAAACCTGACTCCGGGAATGTGCCCGGGACAACCGGCGCAAGGGAAATCAGCGCGGCGGAGCTTAGCCACCGGTTGCTGCTGGTGGATACACATATAGACGTTCCGTATCGCCTGGAGGAAAAGTACGAGGACGTCGGGCAGGCTACAGCGGAAGGCGACTTCGATTACCCGAGGGCATTAAAAGGTGGCCTGGATGCGTTCTTTATGTCGATCTATGTGCCGGCCAGCTATCAGGAAACCGGTGGCGCATTTGATTACGCCAACCACCTGATCGACCTCGTTAACGATATTGTCGAGTCGGCGCCCGCCAAATTTGCCCTGGTCAGCACGACTGATGATATTTATCGGAATTTTGAGGCCGGCTTGATTTCATTACCGATGGGTCTGGAAAACGGCGCTGCGATTGAAGGCAGCCTGGAAAAACTGGCTCGACTTCACGAGCGCGGCATTCGTTACATCACGCTGACCCACAGCGAAAACAACCATATATCGGATTCGTCTTATGCGAAGGACACATTATGGAATGGGCTGAGCGATTTTGGCCGTGACGCCGTTCTTGAAATGAATCGCCTCGGCGTCATGGTCGACGTCTCCCATGTTTCGGACGACGCGTTTTATCAGGTCATGGAGATCACCAAGGCGCCGGCTATCGCGTCACATTCGTCCGCGCGGGCGTTTACGCCCGGGTTTCAGCGCAACATGAGCGACGATATGATCAGCCGCCTGGCCGACAGTGGAGGCGTCATTCAGGTCAACTTCGGCTCGACCTTTCTTACCGAGGAAGCCAACCAGTGGTCTGTTGAATACAACGCCGTGAAAGAGCCGCTGGAATTGGTCTCTGGCAGCGATGAGGAAAAAGCATTCAGCGATGAGTATCGCCTCGAGTATCCGCTGCCGTATGCATCGCTGGCGGACATTCTGGATCACATTGACCATATAGTCAGCTTGGCAGGCATACAGGCTGTCGGTCTGGGATCGGATTTCGACGGCGTTGGCGACAGTCTGCCTGTCGGGATGAAAAGTGTGGCCGATTACCCCAATCTGGTGCGCGGACTCATTGACCGGGGCTACGAAGAGAATCAAATCGGCCTGATACTGGGCGGCAACCTGATGAGGGTCTGGAAGGAGGTCGAGGATACGGCGCTTGCACTTCAGGGTATGCCCTGAAACAAGAGTATCTGAGTGGGCCCATAGGGGCGCCGGCCAGGGCAGATCATCGTTCTGGCAGGTGAATCGCTATATACGCTTGGATAGTGCGGGCCAATAATGACAGAATGGTGAAATCGCCGGCGCCGCTATCGGTACCGAAATTAGGGAAGCCACAGTCATGATGAAAGTTATCCATATTGTCGTTGTCCTCGCGATGTTTTATTGCGGCGCTGTCTCGGCGCAAACAGAAGCTGTCCCGTCCCAGACAGAAGCCGTCCCGTCCCAGACAGAAGCCGTGCCGACCCAGACAGAAGCCGTCCCGACCCAGACAGAAGCCGTCCCGATCCAGAAAAAAGCTGTCCCGATTCAAACAGCATACGTCACCGATAAGCTGCAGCTCGGTCTGCATGCTGCGGAGGACACCAGCGATGCGCCGATGAAAAATTTGGTCAGTGGCACAGCGCTGGAAATTCTGGAGAGGAATCGTTTTTATGCGCGGGTGCGAACCCCGGATGGTCGGGAGGGCTGGGTCAAAGCGGGTTACCTGACAGACGAGAAGCCCGCGGCAGCAAGGATCCTGGAGCTTGAAGCAGCCAGCGCAGCGGCCAAAACTCGTCTGGATTCCGTACTCGCGCAGACCACCGACGTCCGGCAGACCATTACTGATCTCGAGCGGGAATTGGCGGTGTCCAGGGAGAAAGCGGAACAGGCCACTTCACGGGTCGCCGAACTCGAATCCGAAACCGGCAGATTTAACCAGCGGATGGGGGATTTTCGCAGCAGTGTGCCGGTGCGCTGGGCGTTACTGGCCGCGAGCCTGATGTTAGTCATCGGAGCGTTCGCCGGGTTTCTCTGGTTCGATCAGCGCAGCCGAAAACGATTCGGGGGTTTTCGCGTTTACTGAGTCTTTTCGGATACGGGAGTACGCCGGCAGATCAAACCGGCCTGGCGCACGACGCCAAAGTCCACCGGCTGATCTTATCCATCCCATTCCCGGCACCCTGCATCGTGCTGGCCGACGATTCGATGACCAGCCATCTCGCCGGCAGGAAACTCATGACCCGGACTCAGCTTGCCAATCGCCGATAAAATGCGGGCGACGACCTTACGAGCAATCAATGCGGCTTGTCGTGTAGCGCACCGACACCCAGCGGATTTTGCGATACGGGTTTTTCGCTTTGGGCGGCGCGACAATAAATTTTGTCTTGACAAAAATTATTGTCGGTCAGATAATCAGCCCGCTTTTTCAACCGGTCACGGATCGTTCGCAATGCATAAGGATCTTTTGGTGATTACTGAAGCGCGCCAGGCAGCGTTACTGACTGATCCGGTCAAGATTCGCATTCTCGAGAAGCTTAGCGTACCGGCTACAACTGCCGAATTAGCCCAGCTTATGGATGTGCCCAGGCAAAGGCTGGGCTATCACGTTCGCCAGCTGGAGCAGGCGGGACTGGTTGAAAAAGTCGCAGAAACCCGTCGTGGCAATTGCGTCGGCCGGAAGCTCCGTACGGTCGCGAAGCGGTTTGTTGTCGCGCCCGCCGAAAACGACGGCGAAACGGACCTCATGCAAAGTCGGTTCTCCAGCGCGAGGTTGGTGGTGCAGTGCGCGAGGACGATTCGCGAAATCGGGCAACTGGCCGGCGACGAAACAGAAGCGGGAACGAAATTGCCCAGCCTGGCACTGGATTCAGAGGTCGCTTTCGATAACCCGGACGATCAGCAGGCTTTTTCGATCGAGTTGAACGAAATGCTGGCCGCGCTGGTCGCCCGTTACGGCTCTGCATCTCCGGGCGCGACGCGTTTCCGGTTGGTCGCCGCAGCCTATCCGAAACCCACCGGTGAGCGTATCGCGAGAGAGAAAGGCCAGACAAAGCACTGAAGAGGTGTCCTGGTGCTAAAGTGCGGGAAATTTCCGAAATAGTTTGAATTGCAATCGATCTGGAGGCCGCTGCGGAAACCGCCTGGCGGCGCTGGCGTCCGCCGGGGATAGGCTAAAGATATGGGTGAATGGGCGGCCCGAACGCCGGCGTCGGTCCGGGCGAGCAGGTCAGGATGGTTTGGGGCGAAATTTCGGCCTCGTCGATGGTATCTGTCCGGGACGAGGATCGGCCGCGAACGGTGGATCGGAGTAAGCGACCAGGGAGAGGCTTCCTGCCCCTGAGGATCATCTATTTTTCTGGCGATATCGTCGGGCTTACGCTCCCGGAGGTATTTCAAAAGGCTTCTTGGAGGCTTTTTGGCGCAATTTATTGAGGGTGCTGGAGATGAGTGGCTGTTTTATCAGCGCCTGCTCCATTCGGTACTTACCTGGGAAGTTGGCCAGCATCATGCCTATCAGGATGGTTAACAGCCCCTGCCCCGGCAGAACCGTCATGACGATGCCGGTGACGATGAACAGCAGGCCAAGCAGGTTTTTAATCAGGTTGAACAGCCCGATCAGAATCGGGTGACCCTTTTTATGACGGATGGGCAACCGGCGGCGGCGCACGAAATAGTCTTCCGGCAGTTGCACGACGATCGCCGGCAGCAACGCAATTACGAGTACCAGGCTGAGAATGGACAGCAACACCATCCATGGCAGATAGGGGGAAAAAATTGCGAGCCTGTCGAACATCGGCACAGTATATCCGCCGCAAGTTCAGACTGTGAAAAAAATACCGCCCTGAAGTTGCAGTCTTTTACCTGCTGGCACTGATCACCTCGATTATCGGTCAGTGGAACGCGCTGGCCGCATCGACCATGCCGTGGCCAAACCGATGATGATTTCCCGGATCATCTGCGCTGGATTTGAGCATGTACGGTGCTTGTTCATGGATGGCGCCACGATGGTCCCTGACTGCAACGAAGCGCGATCTTGCCCGGGTTGTTCCAGATCTGGCGGTGATTTCGATTAGCCGGTCTTTATAGTTTGAACCTAAGGCGCGCGGCGACGCGCTGGCTGATTGGTTCGTCATTGTATATTTGCGGCTCGAATTGCCATTGTGCGACTGCTTTCTTGGCAGCTTTTTCGAAATAACCGCTCCGGTCAGTCGCGATAATTTCGATACCACTGACTTCGCCACCGGCCGAAACGGTAAATTCAACATCGACCCATCCCTGGACATTGCGACGCAAGGCCCGTTTCGGATAATTCGGATGGACGAAATTGATCATTTCCATTTGTGACACCGGGATGGCGTTAGTGGCCAGGTATGTGGCAAAGCCCTTATCGAATTCAGCCCTTGCAGATTCGACGAGCGCGGGATTGGCTGCCAAATTTTCTGCACTTTTTAGATACTTTTCCGCTGCCTCAAACTCGCGTGCCAATATTTCTTCACGCATATTGCCGATAAATTTATTCGACAGGATTAGCGAACCTGATACGTACGCTTCGCTTTGCGGATCTAACCGACGCATTTCCTCGAGAAAATAACGGGCGTTACCCTGTCGCGGCTCCAGCAGTCGTTCGTCAGCGAGACTCGCTTTAAATTCCAGATTAAGGGCCTGTACCCGGTTTTCGATTCGATCCCTGTGCGTTTTCTCGGCCGCCATCACGACAGCTTTCTCCGCGGTGACTTTTTTGCCGTCTGCGATAGCGATTCTCGCCCGTCTGATCGTCGCGGCATTACTACCGGGAATGATTTCGGCCTGTTTCAATAATCTTTCGGCCGCTAAGTAATTTTCCCTGTTTGTTTCCTTATCCACATCGGCCAACAGCGTCGTGTATTTTCTGGCAAGCAGTCTGTCTGTTTCCGGGAGTTGCCCGTAGCCTGGATCGATCACCCGGACCCGATCGATCAAATCAAGTGCCTGGCTAATCTGGCCGTTTGCTATGGCCTCCTGTGCATGACCTAGCGCACCGCCTAATACTGCTGTCTCCAGATCGACCGGTACTGCTGACCCGCCGGCAGAGGATTCGGCAAGAAGACCGAAAGCATGTTCATACTGCCCGCTGTCGATCGCCTGGCGTGCGTTTTCGAGTCGTTGCTCTGGAAAGACCGAGACCACCAGGGAGTCGAAAAACGCCAGACGGGGATGATCGGGTCGAATGATTCTGACCATCGTTATCGCCCTGGCAGCTTGATCGGTCCGGTTGTCCAGCAGATCCTGCTCGGTCCGTATCATCAATTGATCCGCCACCGCGCTCAGGCTGGCCTGGGCGCTGACATTGTCCGGCTCCAGCTTCAAAACCTGCTGATAAAAGAAGATTGCATTGTCTTTCTTCGGTTCTAAATAGCGTTCCTGGCTCATCGCCGTTCGGGCCTGGTCAAAATAATGTTCTATCAGGGCGGCCTGGCCGGTCGAATCAGACTCTCTGCCCGTACCCCCCAGGACCACGAGCGCAACAGACAAAATAACCGCAGCCGCTCCGCCGGCGATCAACGCCGGTTTTTTCCAGCTTGCCACCGGTTTTTTCTCGACCTGGTGATCCACACCCCGATCGCGCATCGCCTGTTTAACCGCGGCTTCGACATAGAGGCGTGTCTGACCCGGCTGACAAGGCTTGCCAAGCACTCGAAAGATTTTGCCCTCGGCCATCATCGCTTTGAATTTGTCCAGCTCGCTGGCAGGACCGGCGATTACGGGCAACATTGCTGGCGCCCGTCGCTGCAATCTCTCAAGCACTGTGCCAGGATTGTCGGTCAATAAGTCCACATCGGCGATCAGCACCGCGACCTGACCCAGTTGCTCAAAACTCAGGGCCTGTTTTAATTCATTGGCATGAAACAGGGCGTAATGGTCTTCTACCGCATCGGTGACCTGACACAATAATTCCGGGTCCGTCGCAAGAAGAAGAACCTTGATCTCCGGATGTTTATTGGTTGTTATGATCATGCAGCCACTTTCCGCCTGATAGTTATAGCCTACGGTTTCGAACCATTTGCCGGTTTGACCGGCGCACGGGCAGGGCGGCTCGAAACAGACCCTGCCAGAATATGGAAAATACCCGGCAAAGCGGACGAAAATCTTGAACCAGTTATCAAAATACAGTTTTTCCGGGGTTTTGCCCGCTAGATCCGATCTGCAATGCTTTTTACGCGCTTATCTGGGAGAAATAGCTCAGTCGCGCCTGCCGCGACAACTTCCGGGCATTGTCGGGGCAGTTGTCGGATTTGCTCATAATCAATCGGCCGGAGCTGCCGTTGCCATTGACCACCCATCGATACGGATGGCGCTTGGAGGAGTCTCGCGATTCGCACCACAGACCGACCCAAAGCGGTCACACGTGCTGCATACGCTGATATGCCCTTCCTGAGAGAAGGGTGACACTTCATTCCGGAGACATGGGTAACACTTTCTCCCTTTGCGGGAGATTGTCATGCCTTGGAAGGAGTGGAATATCGTGGAAGAACGTCTCCGATTCATCGCCCGCCTGCTCGATGGCGAGAAGATGGCAGGTCTCTGCCGTGAGTTCGGCATTGCCCGCAAGACCGGCTACAAAATCTACAACCGCTACAAAGACTGCGGTATCGATGGCCTGACCGATCGCTCTCGAAGACCGTATCGCCAGGCCAACCAGCTACCGATGCAGATCGAGAAGCTGATCGTGAAGCTCAAGAAGGAGTATCCGCACTGGGGTGCACCGAAGATCCGTGAGCGATTACGATGCCTGTATCCCGACTTGCAGTGCCCGGCGATCAGCACGGTGCACGCCGTGCTCGATCGTCATGGCCTGGT
>CAZMOM010000046.1:15602-19434 GCA_964568075.1 uncultured Gammaproteobacteria bacterium | reverse complement strand
GTCAAATCATTCTGTTTATCGATGAAATGCACACGATGGTCGGTGCAGGCAAGGCCGAGGGATCGATGGATGCCGGCAATATGCTCAAGCCGGCGCTGGCCCGCGGCGAATTACATTGCGTTGGAGCGACGACGCTGGATGAATATCGCAAGAACGTGGAGAAAGATGCTGCACTGGAACGGCGGTTTCAGAAAATTCTGGTTGATGAACCGTCGGTCGAAGACACGATTGCGATTCTCAGGGGTTTGAAAGAGAAATATGAAGTTCACCACGGTGTCGAGATAACCGATCCCGCCATCGTCGCGGCGGCGACGCTGTCACACCGTTATATCAGTGACCGGCAACTACCCGACAAGGCGATCGACCTGATCGATGAATCTGCGTCGCGGATTCGCATGGAAATCGACTCGAAGCCGGAGGAACTGGATCGCAAGGAGCGGAGGCTGATTCAGCTCAAGATTGAACGCGAGGCGTTGAAAAAAGAAACCGACGAAGCATCCAAAAAACGGCTTGCAGACCTTGAACAACAGATTTCCGAACAGGAACTGGAGTATTCAGATCTCGAAGAAGTCTGGAAGGCGGAAAAGGCCGCGGTAGAAGGTGCATCCCACATCAAGGAAGAACTGGATCGTGCGCGGATGGAGCTGGAGACGGCTCACCGGGCCCAGGATCTGGCCAGGGCGTCCGAGCTGCAATATGGACAGATCCCGCAGTTGGAGGCGGATTTGGAGCAGGCGGCGTCGGAGGAAATCAAGGAATTCAGCCTGCTTCGCAACAAGGTTACCGAGGACGAGGTGGCCGAGATCGTGTCCAAGTGGACGGGTATTCCGGTCAGCAAGATGATGGAGGGCGAGAAAGACAGGCTGTTGCGAATGGAAGAGGAGATCGGCAGGCGTGTCGTCGGCCAGAATGAAGCCGTGACGGCGGTCGCCGATGCGATCCGGCGTTCGCGGGCGGGCCTTGCCGATCCGGACCGGCCGAATGGCTCATTTCTCTTCCTCGGTCCGACCGGTGTCGGCAAAACCGAACTGACCAAAGCGCTGGCGGAGTTTCTGTTTAATACCGAGGACGCGATGGTGCGCATCGATATGTCCGAGTTCATGGAAAAACATTCGGTCGCCAGGCTGATCGGTGCGCCACCGGGTTACGTGGGTTATGAAGAAGGCGGTTACCTGACCGAAGCGATCAGGCGCAGGCCATACTCGGTGATCCTGCTGGACGAAATCGAAAAAGCGCACCCGGACGTATTCAATGTCTTGTTGCAGGTACTCGACGATGGTCGATTGACCGACGGCCAGGGCCGTACCGTTGATTTTCGCAACACCGTGATCGTGATGACGTCCAACCTGGGTTCGCAACGGATACAGGAACTCAGCGGCGAGGCGAATTACGCGCAGATGAAATCCGAAGTCCTCGAAATCCTGGGTGAGCACTTCCGGCCGGAATTTATCAACCGGGTGGACGATACCGTCGTGTTCCATCCGCTGTCGCGCAAGGATATCGGCGTGATTGTCGACATTCAGGTTGCCCACCTCGCCGCGCGACTTCGTGAGCGGGATATCGGCCTGGAATTAAGCGACCAGGCCAGGGACAGAATCGCCAATGCCGGATTCGACCCGGTTTACGGCGCGAGACCATTAAAACGCGAGATCCAGCAACAGCTGGAAAATCCGCTCGCACAGCGAATCCTCGCCGGGGAGTTTGGCCCCGGCTCAACGATCAAGGTCGATTCAGGCAAGGACGGTTTGAGTTTCAGCGGTTGATGCGTTGCCGCCAGACTGACCTGAGTGTGGTTAAATCCGGGCAGCGACCGGAGGTAACCGCCCATGAGCCCGAAACCAGTTAAACTGAAAACCCTGATTTTCAAATTCATGGGCCTGGCGGCCATCCTGCTCGGCATCAATATTGCGACCGTTAACGATGTGCACGCGCAAAGTGCCGAAGCGGTCGAACTGATCGCCAGCCTCGGCCTGCGCGCAAGCGAGACGGCGAGCCGCGACCTGCCCAACTGGCGAAAGCCGGCAAAAATCGTGGTGCTGACCGATTCGCAGCAGCGTATCGATTGGCTGGCCGAGGTTGCGCCCGGAGTGGAGCTGGTCGCTGCGGCAAACCCTGATGCGATCTTGCGAGAGATAGCCGACGCCCAGATTTTTCTGGGTTTTTGTTTGCTGCCGGCAATAAGAGCAGGTACCTACCTGACCTGGGTACAGGCGATGTCCGCAGGCGTCGGTCGATGCACCGCCGACAATACGCTCAAGGACAGAGGGGTTCTGCTGACCAATGCGCAGCGCCTGTACGGACCGGCCATGTCGGAACACACGATGGCCTTGTTGCTGGCCCTGAACCGGCGCCTGGATAATTTCGCGATGAAACAGGCGAAGTCGTGCTGGAAATGCGGCCGCGAATACGGCGATGCGAGCCGCTGGGAACTGCCGGGCCGTACCATGCTGGTAGTCGGCCTTGGCGGCATCGGAACCGAAGTGGCGAGGAAAGCCCATGCTTTGGGAATGCGGGTAATTGCGACCCGCAACAGTCGCCGCGAAGGACCTGAATTTGTCGAGTATGTCGGGCTCGCCGATGAACTGATGGGGCTGGTGCCGCAGGCCGATGCGATCGTCAACGTTACGCCGCTGACGCCGGCGACCACCGGTTTGTTCGACGCCGCTTTTTTCAAAGCGATGAAACCGACCGCATATTTCATCAATATCGGTCGAGGCCGCAGCGTGGTGACCGACGACCTGGTCGCGGCGATCAAGGATGGCGAACTGGCCGGCGCCGGTCTCGACGTGACCGATCCCGAGCCGTTGCCCACCGACCATGAATTATGGACCCTGCCGAGGGTCATTATCACGCCGCACGTATCGGCGAGCTCCGACAAGTCTTCCGACCGCCGCTGGATTCTGGTCAAGGAGAACCTGCGTCGCTACATCGCCGGGGAACCTATGTTGTCGGTCGTGGATCTGGAACGGGGGTATTGACCGTTTTCCAAACTGACACAAATGTCAAATTCCGACCCAAAGCGAACATTTGGCAGCTTGGTTTGCACTGAGTCGACTAGCTACTCATATCAGCCAATGATTGGAATATTGCCGACCGCCAGACACGCATAGCACCGAACCTATGATTTCCGGCTCTGACTGGATGCAAAACAATAAGCCGCCACATATCTGTGAACGGCGTTATCGGGATCAAAAGCCCGCAGTGCTTTCAATGTTGGCAGTCGGTTGATGGCTGTGAATAAATCTCACATTAATGAGTGAAATTATATCAATTTTCATCGCTTTATAGAGATATTACTATGATTCCCGTGATTCAGATGCACATCTTTTACGGGAGAGAAGCGATGAACCGTTACCACGCGAAAACCCAGACCGCCGATGAAAATCAGGCAGTGCGGAAAAAGGCGCAGGCCAGGCGGATGAGTCGTCGCCACCAGTACCACAGCCACTTCGACACCAAATCGGCTCCGTCGATATTCACGCTGCGCTGGTAAACAGCGCCCGATCCCAGAATCTTCAGCGGTACTGCCGAAGTAACGAACCCGGCAACCGGAAGGGGGACGCAAATGACATCGGTTGAAACAGCTGTCCGGACCGAGCAGAACCACCTGGCAACGAGAGACAATGTTGTTGCCACGCTTAACTACACATCGAGCAAGGACGGAGAATCGGAATGGCACATCCATAAGCTGGAGCCTGGAATCGTCGAACAAACACCGCAACTGGAACCGCGGTCGGTACGGATTTACAGCGCGCGATCCAAAAGCAATGAATTCACAATCGATACGGCAGGTTTTCAACTGACGCAGCTTCAGTCAGACGTGGCGGACTTC
>CAZMOM010000046.1:0-15592 GCA_964568075.1 uncultured Gammaproteobacteria bacterium | reverse complement strand
CACAACGAAGAAGACGTTCGCTCCGTTTACTACCCGGAAACGGAGGAACTGGTCAAACGATTGACAGGCGCGTCGCGCGTGCTGGCTTTTGACCACAATCTCAGAAGCACCAAATTTACCGATGAAAGCGAAGTGCTGCGTCAACCATCCGTGTCGGTGCATGGTGATTACACCGCTACATCGGCACCCCGACGGGTCCGGCAGCTCCTGCCTGCCAGCCAGGCAGAAGACTTGCTAAGAAAGCGCTATGCATTTGTCAACGTGTGGAAACCGGTCGATCACCCAGTGGAGACAAACCCGCTGGTCCTGTGCGACGCTCGATCGGTGATTGCCGAAGACTTCGTGCGTACGACCATGCGTTACACGGACCGGACCGGCGAAATCTACACATTTCGATATAACCCGAACCACTGCTGGTTCTATTTTCCCCGCATGCAACCGGACGAAGCGCTGCTGATCAAATGTTTTGACTCAAAGACAGACGGCCGCGCCCGTTTTGTTCCGCATACGTCATTTGATGATCCGACCAGTCCGCCAGATGCAAGGCCCCGCGTCAGCATCGAAATGAGAACGGTTGCCTTCTTTGATTGAGCGCAGCACCTTATGTTGTGCGTCCGGTCAGCGGGACGTTCGTGCCAGTGTTCACTTTTTGACTAAGTCACTTCAACATTCGGGCTGAAATAGGACTGGTTGCCATCGAAAGCGGTAACTAACAGGCATTGTTTGCGAATGAATAACATTAACCCAGTTTTCTTGCGAGGCTTTTCTTTGGCCTATACATGGGCTATGTATGCTTACGACCCAATGCAGATATTATCGTTAGTTCGAATTAAGCGTCGAGTCGAACTTTCGGAATCGTAGCGGACATTAATGTACAAGCTTGTCATCGCAAATCGAAATTACTCGTCTTGGTCATTACGTGCATGGCTTTTTCTGATTGAAAGCAACGTTCCTTTCGAGGAAATTCGGATTCCGTTGTTTACAGAATCCTGGCCAACAGAAATCGCCAAGTTTTCTCCAGCTGGGCGCGTTCCGGTGTTACTGGACGATGACATCACTGTATGGGACACAATCGCTATCATTGAGTATGTACGGAACAAACATTCCAACACCGTCGGATGGCCTGAATCGGCGCGGACGCGAGCCCACGCTCAGTCCATCAGTGCGGAAATGCATTCCGGATTTCTCGCAATACGTGACGAACTTCCTCAGAATATTCGCGCCAGACACAAGCTCGAACTGAGTCAACTCTCAGATTCGTGTCGCAAACAGATTGCCAGGATCGATGAGATATGGACTGATTGCCGTAGAAGATACTGTGAATCCGGTGATTGGTTGTTTGGTGAGTTCTCGATTGCGGACATTATTTTCACACCGGTTGCGCTGCGATTTGTGACCTATTCGATTCCGATTGGGGACAAGGCACAGGAGTTCGTTGATGCCGTCCAAGGTTCAAATTCGGTGCGGCAATGGTCTAAAGCAGCCCGAGCAGAGTCAGAAGCAATCTCGTTCATCGACGAACTTGTTCCGGCCGCATCCAGCCCCCTCACTTTGGGGTGAAATGGATACAGAATGTCTGCTTCTCTAATCGGGCGTTAATGTCAAGCTCCCAGTGTTTATGGCATTGTATTGGTCGCGTCTTGGCGTGGGTCAAGCTTCTCTTCGCAGTCGGTACTGGTGGTATCCAGCCGCTGCAGGCATAAGTCGGACGGTGTGGAGAGCCAAGCTCTTGGACGTGCTTTTATGCACAGCAGACATACACGGCTTCATCCAGACCACGTCCACGCCGGGACGCATCTTTTGAGGTTGGAGTGAGCGGTTATTTCATGACCTTGCTTCCTCCGTACCCCAGCGGAACTGGGTGTCATCGAGCCACATGCGGTGGAGGATGACGGCGAGTTTTCTGGCGACCGCAACGACGGCGCGTCGATGCCCGCGAGTCTTGGCAAGCTGTATCCCCCAGGCTTTTAACGATGACCATTTTGCGCTGCGCGTCATCATGGCGTTGGCGGCGGTGTAGAGAGTACGGCGCACATCACGATCACCGGCTCTTGAGATGTGACCTGAGTTATCCACCTCACCGGACTGGAAGCGCCTGGGGGTGAGGCCGAAGTGAGCGGCCACGGTGCGTGAACGTTTGAAGCGGTGTGGATCGTCGACCGCGGCTTTGAAAGTCAGCGCAGTGACGTAACCCACTCCTGGTGTACTCATCAGTCGCTGACACACAGGATCACGCAGCGCCATATTGCGGGTACGGTTATCCAGCACACGAAAAGTGTGATACAGCACCAGTCTGGCCTCGAGCAAGGGCAGCAGCGCGTGAGCCAGTGCGCTATCGGCCTCGATGGTTTCACGCACTGCCGCATCGAAGCCCCCATGGCCAAGCTTTGGCGGCAGCTTGATGCCGAACACCTTGAACAGGCCGCGGACTTCATTCTCGAGATCGACGCATTTACTGAGCACGGCCTTACGAGAAGAGAGCAGTAAGCGGATGTGATGACTGGCCAGGCTTTTCACGTGTACCCGGCTGTACCAGCCTGAGCGCAGGACCTGCGCGATACCCCGGGCATCGTTCTTGTCGGTCTTGTTGCGCATCGCCGACAGTAACAATTACGGTGCCGGTGTTCGCTTATTCACTTATTTAAACTAATTCAAAAAAGTCAATAAATGAACACTGGCACCAATATCGCCGCGCCAATATCGCCAATATCGATGCCACGAAAAAACATAGGTAAAACTGGTTACAATCCCACGAACGACTGCCGGGAGATCCGGGATGTTATCTATGTGGGAGGGCTTCGAATGCGGAATATCACGCAGGCCGTAGGCGCCTCTGCCGCTCTGGCAGTTTGGGCGTGCTTTGTTACACCAGCCCTTGCAGCGAAACCTCTTGAAGACGCCAAATGGATTGAGGTAACCACATCGAACTTTCAAGTAACCAGTGTATTGAACGAGAAGAAGACGATCGGCATGGTTCGTCATCTTGAGCTGTTGCGGGTCGCATTCCTGAATTTGACCAATGCCGAGCACACCGATGCGCCGATTCCAACGCGAATCTACGCCGCAGGCAAGAACGACTTTAAATTGCTCGGCCTTTCACGCAATTTCATAGGGTCATTTCAGGCGGGTATTCGAGACAACACGATTCTCATACTCAACACAACATGGGCAGACGAAAGTACAGTTATCATGCACGAGTATGTGCACTTTCTGTTGCGCAATTACAGCGGAGTCAATTACCCACGTTGGTACGACGAAGGATTCGCCGAGTACTTTGCCTCCTCAGAGATACGCGGCAAGTTTTTTGTGGTTGGATCAGCCCTGGAGTCGCGTATTCCGGGCTTGGTTTACAGCAACTGGATCGCCGGCGATAAGTTGCTCTCTTCTTCGTCGTACTCGACACTTGATGATGACGATCGGTCCTTGTTCTACGGACAGGCGTGGCTGCTTGTTCATTATCTTCAAAACTCTGAAGAAAAAGCTGCTCAATTTCCTGACGATATGGACAGGTACATAGCCATGACCGCGTCCGGTCGAGGAGAGAAAGAGAGCTTCGAAGAAGTGTTTCAAATAAAGTCACAGCGTTTGCGTGGCACGCTAAGCAGCTACCTTAATCGGAAATGCTGCAATACATTCAGATTCCGAATTGATGAGCTACTGCCCAAGTTTTTGCCGAGCGTGAGACAACTTTCACGCACTGAAGCTGCGCTTCGTCTTGGCCAGCTGGCGCTCAAACGCGGCAAATCTGACATTGCAATGCGTTGGTTTGAGACCGCAATGACAAGTGACGCGACGCGGGCGCGCGCGTTATCGGATTCGGCGGGAATTCTGCTTTTTAGAGACGAATTTGATGAAGCGGAGAAAAGACTGCAGGACGGAATCGCGCTTGCTCCTGATGACCCATACATTCACTTGAATCTTGCCAAATACTGGGTTTCGCGCGCAGCCGCCATAGACGATCTTGATAGGCGCGCTCAGTACATCGATAAGGCGCAGCGCGGCATTCTCTCAGCTTGGGAAATAGACACTACCATTCCTGAAATTTATGCATTGAACGGGCAGGCCTACCTTATCGGCAAACAGGATATTGATAAGTCCGTAAAGATGCTTGAGGAAGCGGTGCGCCTTCTGCCCTCAGTTCAGCATATCCGGCTGATGCTCGCTCATGCCTATATGGATGCTGGCCGTAATGACGATGCGGTCACGGCGGCGCGATCAGTTATCGCCTGGTCACATGGCGAGAATTCCCAGACTCGGTTGGCGCAAGAAATCATCAAGTTGGCTAATGGTGCTGGCAATTGAAGTCATCACCCGTCGCAACGTCCGCATCGGTCCGCAAGCCGACGTTCAAAATGCACGCATAATGGTTTTCTTCAGCGAGCTGGTCGGTAGGGGAGACTCGTTGCGTATAATCATCCTTAAGCACGCCCGCCGTTCACACCCTTAAGGAGTATGGAGAATGTCTAAGCCCGTTATTAACCTGGATAAACTGCAATACTCAGAGTTCTGCAAGGGAGATCGGTTCGACGCACAGCGTGCGCCGGTATCGACTCAGATCGGTGCCAGGAAACTTGGCTACGCGGTGGTCAGACTAAAGCCGGGGAAACGCGCCTGGCCGTACCATTCTCATCATGTCAATGAAGAAATGTTCTATGTCCTCCAAGGCCAGGGGACGTTGCGACACGCGGATGAGGAGTATCCGATTCGCGCGGGTGATTTTATTTGTTCCCCCGCTGATCCGCAGCAGCCTCACCAGATCATCAACACGTCTGATCAGGAGCTGAGCTATATCGCGCTCAGTACGGAAGAGCCTACAGATGTATTTCTATACCCGGACTCCGGTAAATACGGTGTTTGGCATGGGTCCGTAAGAGATCCCGATGCACCGGATAGTTTTCTGGTGTTCGCTCGCAAAGAAACAGCAGTCGATTACTGGGATGGGGAAAGCGAGTAAATTGCCAGCAGCTCGAATGTCCACTTCCGGCCGGCATTTCCGGTATGTGATTCAGGAGTAAAGGTTCTGAAAACAACCAGGAAAATCGACGTTATCTATCCACCCTGGCACAGTCAGGCATGCATATTTACGCGCCCGTAGACAGCCTCGCGTATTCCTACCTTGGACATAACGATCTGCCAAAGCAGTAAATCCTCGGTATCGAACGCCGCTTTGCTTGAGAGCAGATAATAGTTCCACATCCGCCGGAATTTTTCGTCAAATGGCCGCGCGGATTTCAGAGCCTTTATGGCCGCCCAGTTGCGCTCGAAATTACTTTGCCAGGCGCTCAGCGTCTTCGAATAATAGTGGCCGTAATTCTCCCAGTCGTGGACGACGAATAATCCCCCGATGGATCGTGCCACCTGCAGCATCGACGGCACCATGGAATTGCGAAATATGTGTTTCTCGATCCACGGGTCGGCAACCGCGGTCTCATCGCTGTTGCCGATCGTATGCAGCAGGAAAAGACCGTCGTCTTTGAGCAATAGCGAGACAACGTCCATCAGCTTCGCGTAATTCTTGTAGCCGACATGCTCGATCATGCCGCAGATCAGGACCTTGTCGAACTGGTCATTTAACTTTTCTGGTAAATCCCGGTAATCACTCAAAACAATATCGACCGGAAGTCCTGACGTATATTTTTTCGCGTATTCGGCCTGCTCTTTCGACAGGGTAACTCCGGTGACCTGGCAGCCACGCGTACTCGCCGCGTACTTGGCGAACCCGCCCCAACCACAGCCGATATCCAGTACATGGTCGGTAGCCTTGATCTCGAGCTTTTCGCAAATAATTTCCAGCTTGTTGATCTCGGCACGCTCGAGATCATCGGTACCGTCGAAAAAGCAACAGGTATATTGGTTGTATGGACCCAGAAACTGCTCGTACATCCGATGGTCAAGGTCGTAGTGTTCCTCCGCCACGGCTACGGCGCGTTTCCTGCTCTGAAGATTAGTAATTCGTGCCCGCAACGCCAATAGCACGCGATTCATCTTCGAAATCCGACTGTTTCGCAGACCGGCGGCGATGATGTGTCGAAACAGCCCATCAAGGGATGCAACATCCCAGTCACGGTCGACGTAGGAGTCGCCCAGGCCGAGCGCCCCGCGCGCAGCGCGCCGATAGAATCGATCCCGAAGCACCTGGATATCCCACGGTTTATCACCGTTGATGGATACGCCCGCCCGGGCGAGCGTATTGGTCACAATGCGTCTGAATGACATTATTCCTCCGTTATCAAATGCTGATGGTCAGCGTCGCTCCAGTATAGCGCGGGGCTCATCGCGCCAGGGCGGAAATATGCGGGTCAATACCCAAAGCAGGCCAAGCGGAGCAAGCAAGAGGCCTATTGTGACGAGTATTCCTTCCCGAGCCAGGAACTCCGGCCTGTAGCTAAGCAGGCCGCGCAGCGATTTCGAGATTTCCTGGCCGCCTATCACGACATTCCAGCGCATCATAAATACACCGACCAGAACGAGACAGGCGCTCGCTGTAACCGCAATGACGAAAGACCGGCCGCGGAGATTGCGCGCAATTACCCAGGACATGGTGAGGATAGGCACCACAGAACACAGCGCCAGCTGAACCACAAAAAAGCGGTACTTCAAAGGCCCGGCTACGTACTCCAGGATGACGTCTATTCCCTCCCTCCCTTGGTAGACAAGGTTGGCGAATTCGAGTCCCTCAAGAACCACGGTAAACATCAAAAAACCCCAAAGTGCATAGGTCATGCCCTTCAGGCAGTCATGATCGATTCGAACTTTGCGCACTTTGCAGGAAAAGACGTACAGGGTAATAAGAAGCGCCACGCCGGACACAATCGCGGAAAAGAGAAAAATGATCGGCATCATGTCGGATCCCCACCATTCCCGCGCTTTTAGCGAACCATATACGAACCCCACGTAGCCGTGTAAACCGTGCGCTGCCGGAATACCGATGATGGCAAGCGTGAACAGCGACTTACGATCCCACCTGAGGGCACGGGGTGAGACATCGTCGGACCATAAGCATACGGCTCGATAGAAGATACGGGACAAACCGGTAGCGTTGCGCGCTCTCGCCACATTGTCGGGTCGAAACACGAACCAGCATTCGATCGCCAGCAAAACCAGGTAAAAGGCAGCAAGAAAGCTGAACATCGCAAATGCCGAAGTCAGATGCGGCGTGATCATCGAATTAAGTGCCCGTTCGGGGTGACCGAGATGGAGAATCAGAGGCGCGGGGACAAATATCATGAAACTGAGAGAGGTCAGCAAAGCGAAGCGAGCAACGGCTTTGAACTGCTGCATACCGAACACGTGATAAAAGCTGGAAACGGTGAAGGCGCCGGCCACCAAACCGGTCAGGTAGGGGTAAAGGGCGATCAGGATTCCCCAGGTAATGACCGTTTCGTTTGGATATACGAAGCCGAGGTACGGAGCGATAGGTTCGAGTCCCGCCATTATCTGACTTCCTTATCGATGCCCTTGTAAAAACACATGGGACTATTGCCGGTCTCCGGCTTGAGGACATTTACCCGATTGTCGCGAACAAAATTACTGATACTACTGTCCGGATCGTTCAAGTCACCAAATATGCGCGCGTTGACCGGGCACACTTCGACACACGCTGGGAGGAGCCCTTTAGTGATACGGTGATAGCACCACGTGCACTTATCTGACACGTTTAACTCTGCGTTGAAGAACCGCGCTCCATAGGGACATGCCTGGATGCAATAGCGGCATCCAATGCAGTATTTGTGGTCGATCAGGACCGTGCCATCTTTGGCCCTGAAGGTTGCACCGACCGGGCAAACCTGTACACAGCTGGGATGCTCGCAATGATTGCATATCTTCGGAACGAAAAACGCCTTGTCCACTTTCGAATTTTCGTAGCGATTGTCAAAACGATATTTCCCTTCCGAACCGGAGGCTGCGATATTGTCGGGATCGTTGTGACTGTCAACTCGCGCATGGTCTTCCCCCTCGAGATAGACATAGCGTTCCACCCAGGTCCGGAAATGATGGGCGTCCTGTGCGACGTTGTTTTCGGCTTTGCAGGCCTCGACGCAACGCAGACATCCGATACACCGGGTCGCATCGATGCCATAAGCCCAACGGTGTTTCGACCAGTCATAATCGGGCGTTGGGAAGGATTCCTGCGATCCGGTTGTTGATCCAGCGGAGCGCAAGGTAATCGGGATAGCCGCGGTGGCTACTGCTGCAGCTGCCTGTCCCACAGTGCGAAGAAATCTTCGTCGCGCGTTCCCGGCTCGCTTATCGGTGGTTTTCGATTTGTCGCGTGTCATTCTTTTCCCTATTCCGACTTCGGCAAATCCGCATAATAGTCAGCCAGCTCGAGGATCTGCTCGTCATTCAGTTGGGCCGCGATGCCGCTCATAACGGCGCCGCTAAGTTCACCGGATCGAAACTGCTGAAGCTGTGTCGCAAGGTCCCCGGATTCCTTGCCGGCAAGCACGAGGAGCCCGCCGACGCCCTGACCCGCTGCGCCATGGCAGGCGGCGCACTGGGGGACCAGCGCCGGGACCGGTTGTGTGGTGTTTGCAGAAGAGGCGCTGTGCACCGGGGGAATCTCAGGACCGGTCCTCTGCTCGGTGGAGCTTGCAGTGCTGGTGCTTTGCCCCCTGGAGCTGGCCAGACTGGGTGTGTGCGCGTTGTGGCAGGTTGTACATGCCAGGGGTTGCTCGTGCTTGTAGGGATGCTCATTGATCACGATCTGCGGTTGTGATTTTGGCCGCGCAGGCATGGCTTCGTGACACAAAGAACAGAGTCGCACTGTGTCAGACGGGACGGTGAGTTTCTTGTCGTCCGGATGTCCCACAGCCTTGCCGTGGCACGCTTCGCATTGAACGACTACATGGATTCCTTCGTTCCAGGCCGAGGAAATCTGATCATGACAAGCCTGGCAGGATTCGGACCCCTGGAATTGCGGCGTACCGGCTGCCAACTCAGGCACTACGTCAGCGCGGAAATGCCCGAACCGATAAAACGAGCTGTCGGTGACGTAATGCGCGCCGCCCACCGCCAGAACCAATACGACGACCAGAATCGAGATGAGTCGCAAAACATGCTTTGGCATAACGATATCCGAATGCACTCTTCCGATTGACGACCAGGAGGCGCCTTAACTTCTCGGGCCCGGCCTGAAAAACATCTTGAAAGCTGTATAACAGAATGTGCGACTCAGAAAATGCGCACTTATACCTAGAGGTGTACGTACCAGAATCAGGGGCAGCGTTGCCGGAACAATTTAACCTGACAAGGCTACGATGTTTAGAGGCGTTCCTTGCCGAAAGCCGACTTTATTTTTCGGCTTGTGGCTGGCCCAGCGTATAAATCTTGTCCGAATTGACCGGGTCGGTTTCTACACGGCAAAAAAATTACCGCGACGCCTTCACAGGTAAAATTTATGCCTGCCGATCTCCGCGATCGGCTTCTTGGTTTTTGACCAGCGAGGGGAAATATTCTTGGCATGATAAAACAATGCCCCGGGCACTCTGGGCGGTTCTTGTTCGTCGTAGATTGCAACCGCCGCCATCATAGCCTGTTGCCACGGGACTCCTGTTGGCCATGAGACTGAGTCCAATTCCGTCCAGGAAAAGGCACCGACATAGCGTTTCCGCGTAACGTCCCACCTCTTCTCATGAACAACCTCACAAACTGTGTCCGGGAAACGAGTGGATGCGACGCGGTTCATGGTGACTTCAGCGACTGCATACTGACCCGCCATGGGTTCACCCCTTGCTTCGAAGTAGACATTTCCGGCAAGACAGGTGAGATCCGCCTGGCGTTGTTGCTCTGATTCGATCTGAAAATGGTTCGTGTAGGCAAACCGGAGCAGAAAGCCGAGCATTACGATCGGCAGGCCCAGCAGCGCGAAAAAAATCAGATCGCCGGTGCTCCTGGTGCGCCAGAAGAAGAGCAGGTTTCGCCACAAAACACCCGGCAGTGAGCGCGCTCTGTATAGCAGAGAATTGAGCATAGTCAACCATCCATCAGGACGCGGGTAGCGGCGATCAAAGCATACCGTGTCACTAGGTCGCCATAATCGACCTAAGTCACAAAACAACGCAGCCTGAGGCCCATATTCCAAACCTACTTAATGCGTTGGCGTTGGTCTGCGGGCCGGAACGCCCGCCAAACATCGTAAGCTATGTGACTTAGCTCGGCGTCAACCCTGCTCACGAAAGTTCGCTTACGATCCAAAGCGGACATGCTGAGGGAGCAATGTCAGGCAGATTCTGACATCCGCTTGCGAGCCAAAGCAGACATCGCAGCTCTGCTATATATTAGGGATAGGGACGTACTGTAGACCTAATCAAACAGGGGATCTGACCATGAAAAAACGAATATTGATGTTGTCTCTGGTGGCAACTGCCATCGGATTTGGTTACGCAGGTGCCCAGGATTCGAGTATGAGCTTCTTCCTGACCAGCAAAGGTCCCGCGGATGGAGCCAATCTTGGTGGTCTTGCGGGCGCTGACGCACACTGCCAGGCGCTCGCCGAATCAGTCGGTGCCGGCGGAAAAACATGGCGGGCGTATCTAAGCACCAGCGGTGCCGATGGCGAGGCCGCAGTCAATGCTCGAGACCGGATTGGTACAGGGCCGTGGTCAAGTGCCAACGGTGTGCAGGTAGCGTCAAACGTCGCTGATCTTCACAGCGACACTAACAAACTCAGCAAAGGAAATTCGATCAGTGAGAGCGGTGATGTCATTAATGGCCGCGGAGATTCACCGAACCGCCACGATATCCTGACAGGATCAAATCTCGACGGCACAGCGTTCTCTGATGATCAGGATCATACGTGCCGGGACTGGACCTACAGTGGATCCGACGGCAGCGCACAGGTGGGTCATCACGACCGCACGGGTGGCGGTGCTAATCCAACCTCCTGGAACAACGCGCATGGCTCGCGCGGCTGCAGCCAGAGCGACTTGCAGGGGACAGGCGGTGATGGGTTGTATTATTGTTTCACGATCGACTGAAATCACCGCTGCACAGGTCGCGACTCTGATGCGTGGCTGTTCGCACCACGGGGCGAATTCCGTGCTGTGATCCCGGATTTGGTAGCCGATTCCGCCATTTCCGCTTACGACCCAAAACGGTCATTCCCGACACTTGCATAACTGCGTAAATGTACTATGTTTCTTAGTACTACTGACAAAGCCAAACCTGCCGAAAGACGGGGACGGAAAGCCACGGGTCCTCGCTTCCTCCGAGAAGCCACTGATGACTCCCCGAAGGACCCGAAGACCGCCGGGTTGCCGCCATACCTGGACGAGCAGCATGAAAGCGTTTGCACGATTCATCTGTGTATTGAGTTTGACCGCATTTTGTGCGGCTTGCGGTGGTGGCGGCGGAGACGGAGGCGGCGGTGATTCGACGGCCCCCTGCCCGGCCCCTACCCCGATCAACCCCGACAGTGTCACTGCGGGATCACTCACCAACAGCGACTGCACGCTTGTACGTTTGTTCCCGACCACGACCGGTGATCTATCGCTGATTGATCAATATGTCGTCACGCTACCAGCGAACGGAGAATTCACGATTCGAATGGAGTCAACGCAGTTCGATGCTTTTCTGATTCTTGTGAATTCACCCGCTGCACTTCCCGAAATCGCCGTGGATGACGATAGCGGCGGCGGCCTGAATGCATTGCTCAGTGTGAATCTTGCGGCCGGGACCTACATTATCATCGCCAACTCCTTCTCGACCACTCCAGTCACCGGCGCATACACGCTGACGACCTCATTCGTACCGGTCATTTGGACCCCAACTTCCACGATCGGGGCGCCCGAGGCCAGGGCGGAACACACGGCCGTATGGTCGGGTTCGGAGATGGTCATCTGGGGTGGCGACAATGGGAGCTCGATCGCAAAGAACAGCGGTGCACGGTACGATCCGGCCAACGATGCATGGACCCAAATTGCGACGACCGGTGCGCCATCCGCACGCTCGCAGCAAACGGCGGTCTGGACGGGATCAGAGATGATCGTCTGGGGCGGGTTCACTGGTGCATCCGCCTTTGAGACGCTCGGAGATGGCGCGCGGTACGACCCGCTGTCGGATTCCTGGACTCCTGTGAGCGCCGTGGACCAGCCGTCGCCACGAGTGAGGCACACGGCGATCTGGACCGGAACGGAGATGATCGTGTGGGGCGGTTTCTTCTGCCTCGGTTGCGCAAACGGCGAGCTGGGTACCGGCGCCCGATATGATCCGGGCACTAACACATGGACGCCGATCAGTACGGTCAATGCACCAGCAGCACGCGGCCTGCACAGTGCCGTATGGACCGGCTCGAAGATGATCGTCTGGGGAGGACAGAACGACGGCGGGAATGCCAGCCTGACACTGCTCGATTCGGGCGGCATTTATGATCCCGCGACAGACACCTGGGTAAGCACCACGCTGGTCGGAGCACCGCCGCCGACCCGGTGCCATGTCGGGATCTGGGCGGCGACTGAGATGATTATCTTCGGCGGGCAGACTAACACCGGCCTTGCGTGCCGTATATCGAGCGTGATGACCGGCAACCGGTATGACCCGGACACCGATTCCTGGAGTCCCATGAGTGATGCGCCGGTTTCGTCGTCGCTTGCCGGCGCCGTCGCGATCTGGTCAGGGGACAGGCTGATCACCTGGTTTGATAACGCTGGCGGCCGGTACGACCCGTTAGGTGACATTTGGCAGGGAATCTCAACTGACGGCGCGCCGTCGGCACGCCGGAAGCATACACTGGTCTGGACCGGTACAAACGTGATTGTGTGGGGCGGCCAATTCGCCGCACCGCTGGACACTGGCGCTGTTTACGATCCCCGGTTTGATCCGACCCCGTAGTTGCGTGGACATTACTATTTCCTGACACGGAATAATACGTTTCCACGTTCCACTACCGATCGCAGTGCGACACGGGAGTTTATGAGTGTCCCGATTTTTGTAGCCGGCCGGGCCGTGACCAACCGCAACAGTACGCACCGAGATTTATCAAGCTTGGCCAGTAACATCTCGCGGCCGAGTTGATCTGGCGGCGAATCGGGCCGGTACAACTTCGACCGAATTATTGGCAATTGATGTGATTTTGCAGCCATGTGTTCTTGTTGTTGTGGGTACGCAGGTCGCGGACGATAGGTTCCTCGCCATCGTCTGTTTATCACCAGTTGGTCCCGCACGGAGGGATCGATACACTAGCTGAACGATTTAACCAATCTGTTGCATCGACCGGTTGAAACGGCAGCCGAAAACGGACATTGCCGATCCCTTGGAAAAGCCCAATTATGTTAACAGTCAGGTTTTGTCCAGCGGCTAGGGCGTATAAAGGAACCACAACAAACGACAAAGCCAAACCTGCCTAAAGACGGGAACGGAAAGCCTTGACAATTAGACGACCGATTTTCGCCTGAGCAGGCGTCTCAAGAATCGACATATGCAAAGCAAGTATCACAGCCGCGTTCGGCTGTGTTGCCACACTTGCTGACATATGAGCAGGAGGAACGAGAGATGAAACAAAAATATCTTATGTCAAATTCCCTTTTGGGAGCAGCCGCTGCGGTTGTCTTGAGTATATGCACTACGCTCGCCACAGCAGACGAACCCTGCGGCGATTTAGAGGAATGCAGGGCGTTCATCGAGATCAACGCGAGTGATGGCGACATCGGGTTCCATGTATTGCTCGACGCGGAGGGTTGGGAGCAAGCCCGGATCATCGATCCCGATGGTAAGATAATCTTTCACGAACAGGCTCATGGTGCTTTGAAGGATCAAAAGCTCACGGAGAATTTCTTCGAGAGCGCCGAGCCGCTGTGTGAGGAAGAGCTTGTAGAAGAAGGAGAGGACGACGAAGTTGTGACATTACCGGAGTTCTTGGAACGGTTCCCGGCGGGTCCTTACCAGTTTAGAAACAAGCTTGAGGGCGGCGAGGAGTTAGCCGGCATCACAATGTTCACCCACAAAATCCCGGCGGCCCCCGTTGAGGTGGATTTCGACGGTAGTGTAATTTCATGGGAGTACGGTGACGACCTTGGCGAATGCACGACCTTCCCTGAGGGATTCATGCTCGCTGAGGAGGGAGACATCGCCGGCTACGAGGTGGTGCTGGAACCGGAGGACGATGCGTTAGGCAGCTTCAAGTTCACCGTTCAGGTCCCGAGCGACGTTAACAGCGTTACTGTGTCGGCCGAATACCTCAGCTCACTCGATGCAAATACGCCACTGAAGGTCGAGGTTGGGGCTATCGAGCGCCGGTTTGACGCGCTGCTTAACGAGTCCTTCGGCAACACGACGTTCACCGAAGAAGATGGATTCTGCAATACCAAGAAAGGGACGTGTCCCGGAGAATAAAGACAGCGCTTGTCGTTGCACGTAGCTCATCCCCACACGACGTGGGGATGAGCCATGCTCGTGAGTCAGTGACAACGTAGCTCGGCGTGCGGGGGCAAATCGCGCATTCGCTGAACGGTGGCTCTTGGCCGAAAGCGAACACTGAGAGGCTGAAAACTGCTGATCCTGGCGGTATGTCTGCTAACGACCCAAAGGGGGCTCTTTCAGTGCCAACCAACCATCTTTTGCTTTTTTCCTTGCCCCTGGCGATTGGCCAGAAGCGTTTTTCAGGGGTTGAATCAAGTCAAGATCAAACAAACGCCTGGGCTACATTCGAAATATTGTGGAACAGCACCGGGGCTACGAGGCTACCTGTACGTTCTCGAATCCAAGTCACCACAAACCCTATAAACCCGGTAGACACGATCACCCAGAAACTCACTTCGAGTTCGCCGTTTTGAACCGTAACCCCGTGGAGAAGGCCAAAAATAGCTATGACGAGCCAAAACCCCCAGCCGGTTTCTGCGCCCCAAACATTCAAGCCTTTTCCGAATGCCTGGTGGAACAAAAGTAGCAGAAGCCCACGCAAAAAAAGCTCTTCATCAAGGCCTGGCATGGTCGCCTGGAACAAAAGGTTCTCCAGAGAGGTATTGGGGGTGGATGCGACAAGGAAGGCTCCGCCAGTCGCGAAAAGGAGAACAAGGCCCCCAGTCCGTATGACGGGATCGAGCGACCCCTTGTTTTGCTTCCAGGTCAGGCCGGCAGCCCGGAAACCGACACGGGGCAGGAAATAAAGCATCGCTATGGTGCCCGCTATAGACAGGGTCTTCCCGAACCAGTTTAGAGTAAGCTCATCCATAAAGACGGGATTTGGGATCACACCTCGGCTTCTCAGCAACAGAAAATACACAAGACAGGCGAATCCGGCCCAAAGAAGCGGGGCCCATTCCACTTTCCGGCCGTACAGCCTGAACCCGATGACCAAGAGGATGGTGGGAATAATTATAATCCCTGCTGTCACCAACGCTTTTTCCATGACACTTCCTTATCGAGTATTTTTCGTAGAATCAAGTTGTGCGTCGAATAACAGCAACTCACTCAAAAAACTTCAAGCTTGGAATGTCCGCTTCTGGCCGCGCTGAATCCTCGACGATATCTTTGTTTCATCTGCATACACTCCATCTTTCCGTTTAAGATAAAGTGTTGCGTCGACCGATGGAGACCGCCACCCAAAGCAATGGTATGGACTCCTCCTCCCCTAATCGGCATCTAAGTGCCACAC
>CAZMOM010000045.1:0-19740 GCA_964568075.1 uncultured Gammaproteobacteria bacterium | reverse complement strand
CTCGCCGGAAAGGATGATTATATCAACCACAGAGTTTTCACACAGCCTCGGCCGTAAGCGGACATTCTGACAGAGTGGCCTTAGACTGAATCTGACGTCCGCTAACGACCCAAACCGGTCATGTTTCAGCACTCCGGCTCATTAGTATTCGCGCACATTCGACCGACGAAAATGTGGGCAGAAACTAGAAATATGACCCTAATGGGGCCATGCTTTTAGTCACGGGCTAAATGGGCTTTGCCAACCGCAACAAACGGGCCGTTATGTCCTTTATCAAAGAACTCAAGCGCCGGAATGTCTTCAGGGTAGGCATCGCCTATCTGATTGTTGCCTGGTTGATTGCTCAGGTCACAGAACTCGCTCTCGACAGTTTTGCCGCGCCGGAATGGACCATCAAGACGGTTCTGTTCTTACTGGTCATCGGTTTCCCTTTGGCGATGTTTTTTGCCTGGGCTTTTGAGCTCACTCCCGAGGGCATAAAGCTCGAAAAGGACGTATTCCGCTCTGAGTCTATCCCTCATGTCAACGCACACAGGCTCAACTACGTCATCCTCGGGTTGGTCGTACTGGCCGTGGGTTTTCTAGCTGTCGACAGGTATCTTCTGGAAATCGTACCGGCCGCACGAGTGGTCGAACGGACATACACGAGTTCGTTACGTGACGCTTCTTTATCCGGCGGCGTCAAGCGCACCGTCATCACACTCAAAGAAGGCAGGCGGCTGGCACTCGCCGAACTGGCGCCGCTGGGTGTGGGGCGTCGTTCGCTGGCGCTTTCTCCGGATGGCACGCATCTGGCCTATGTTGTCGATCATGATGGCACGAGCCAGTTGTACCTCCGCCGGATGGATAAATTCGAGGCGCAACCGTTAGACGGTACAGAAGGGGCCTTCGGCCCGTTCTTTTCTCCGAACGGACAGTGGATTGGGTTCCTGACACAGACCCAGGTAATGAAGGTCTCCATACAGGGCGGTATGCCGCAGACTTTGACGGAAGCCGGAAACGTTTACGGGGCCGATTGGGGCCCGGACGACACGATCATCTTCGCAGAACGGGAGGGCTTGCAGCTCAGCTTGGTGTCCGCCAACGGTGGGGAGAAGCAAGTCCTCTTGCGCGGGCGCTTCAGTTCCCCGAAATTTCTTCCCGACGGATCAGGAATACTCCTCACTAAGTCAGGCAGCGTCGTGCTCTTCGTTCCGGAGACTGGCGAGATATTTCCATTGATCGAGCGCGGCATCGCGCCACACTACGTGCCTTCTGGCCATATCGTCTATTCTGCTGCCAGTGGCGTTATGGCCGTTCCATTCGATCTTGCGACGAACTCTGTGACCGGCCCGGGTGTTCCGGTTCTCGACGACGTGAGGCGTGAGGCGAATTGGTTCCCGCAGTTGGCGTTTTCGGCAGACGGCTGGCTGGCATACATTCCCGGTACAGACATGGGAATCTCGACGCCGGTCTGGGTGGATCGAAATGGTATAGAAGAACTGATACCGCTTCCTCCGCAGCGCTACGGTAGCTTTCGCCTGTCGCCAGACGGCTCTCAGGTTGCCCTCCTTATCGATGGTGCGACAACCGATGTGTGGCTCTTTGACTTCGAGCGCGCCACTCCGCCGAGAAGGCTGACCGTTGGTGGCTACAAAACGGCGCCGATCTGGAGTCCCGACGGACAGCGTGTAGCATTCGGGATGCTGAATTCTTCGAACCAGGACACCATGGGCGGGATCTTTCAACAGGGAGTAGACGGCGGTCAGCTACTGCCAATGGTGCCCGACTTCGCCTCATGGATCGGTCCCAACTCCTGGACGCCAAATGATCTCCTTGCCTTCGAAGCATCCCATGATCTTGATACACACACTGACATCTGGGTTGCCCGATTGGGCGAGGCGGAGGCGCCCGAACCTTTTGTTCGCACATCCGCTACTGAGTGGGGAGCCGCGTTCTCCCCCGACGGCCGCTTCATTGCCTACACATCGGATGAATCTGGCCAGTTCCAAATCTACGTGAAATCGTTCCCGCCGACCGAGGCCAGGTGGACGATCTCGGCAGGGTACGGTGAGGAACCCCGCTGGTCGGCCGCCGGTGACGAGATCTTCTACCGTCGTGGAGACCAATGGTTGAGCGTTCCGGTCAAAACCGATCCCGAATTTGAAGCCGGCATCCCGCGGGTCATCTTCGAGGGCCCATATATCAATGTGACGGAACTGTCGTATGACGTGACGCCGGATGCGCAGCGGTTCTTCCTTCTGAAACAACCGGACCAACCCCCGGCAACACGGATTCACGTTGTAGCCAACTGGTTTGAAGAACTCAAGCGCCTAGCGCCACCGATAGAGTGATTGCGAATGACCGCTAATGGCCGAAAGCGGCCATCCCCCCGATCACGTAATCGACGACGTTTGTGGCCAGTTCCATGATGGCGATGGACACGGCTTCGCCGAGCCGGACGATGCGAAGAGTTTCACCGATGCCGCCAGTTTTTTCAGCGGCAGCTCATTACACTGCTGATGTTCGTGAGTGTCCGTACAGTTTTACGCTGCGGCGCGTTGCCCAAACAACATCGTGATACTGATGCGGCGATTTTCCAAACCCGGCTTGAAATGAATATCGCCGGTTTTGTGAATCAGGTTCGAATGAAATAGCACGGCCCGGTTACATCGATACGGAACGACAACGGCTTCCGACCCCTTGGTGAAAGCCTCTATCGCTTCATACTCATTGTTATAGGCGTCTAAATCCCATTTCCCGGGCGCTTCTTTTGTATAGACGATCAGGCCCCCGCTTTCCGGATTCTCGTTGGCGTCGTCAGGCGTAATCCAGAATTTGAGATTGACCGCGGCCGCGCCGGCGTGTGCTGCGATTCCACTCGTCTCGCTGTTGTAAATGTATCCGTACATCTGGGTTAACGGATGTTCGGACAAAATACCTGGCAGTTTTTCCCGCAGTTCGCCCGCCAGTTGCATCAGCAGGTCGTTGCCGAAACCGTCCTGCATATAGCTTCCGCAATGGCCGCTGGACTTGCGAAAATCGAACCAGATCGTCGATTCCAGGCAATAATCCTGTAGTCGCTTGAGTGCGTCGGGCTTTAAAAAACCGTCAATGATGGTCAGTCCGGGCCGCTGAGCGTTGTAATTTGTCGCGATCTCGTCCAAATCCAGATCCGGGTTGAGCGCGCCGCCGGGCACCATCCCGGCTGGTGTCAGGTGCATCAGCCGACTGGCCGTCGGGCCGACTTTTTCGAACTGCTCCTCATTCATCACCACCCGGTGAGAGCCTGGATTCGTTACGCCGATCTCGCCGATGACTTCCCGGTATATGCGGGACACGCCGGAGTACGCCGGCGACAGCCGGCCTTTGCTGGCGAGATATTCAAGCTGCTCGGCCTGCAGTTCCAAATGATGAAGGGACGTCAGTTCTGATTCGGGATTTTGCTGCAGTATTTTGTTGGTATCGCCGGGGCAGGGCAGGCGAGACAAGCGCATTGCCTGCTCAAAACAACGCAGCGCGTCGGGCAGCCGGTCGCGATCCTTTAACAACGTACCCAGATTTCGCAGGACCTCGTCATTGCCGGGCTCTGCTTCAAGAATCATGCGATACAGGGATTCGGCTTCTTCATCGCGACCCTGCGCCTGGTAAACCGCCGCGAGGTTACGCCGCGCCAGTTGCATGCCCGGATCACGCGAAAGGGCGCGCCGGTAATGTTCGGCCGCATCCTGGTGCAAACCGGCCTGGTGGAAACTCAGGCCGGCATGAAATAGAGCTTCGGGATGATGGGCGGCCTGCTCGATGAATTTTTCGATATTGATTCGACCTTTATCCGTATCGCCCGCTGCCAGCCGGGCGTCTCCCAGTTCAAGAAGTTCACCGGGGTCGGTGGATGCGTCATCAATACAGGCTTCGAAACACCGGACCGCTTCATCATTTTTTTTCAGCGCGCGGTAACAACGCGCCACCCATCTCCTGGCTTCAGGCTGATCCGGCGCGATCTGCAGCGTGGTCTCCAGATGGCCGATTGCGGTTGCCGGGTTGCCTCGTGACACCTCGATCATGGCCATCTCAAAACGACTGCGCGGTTCCTGTGGGAATTCGCTGGCCAGAGCCTGATACAATCCGGCGGCATCCTCCAGCCGTCCTTGCTGTTGCAGGTCGGCGGCTTGTTGAAAGCGCTCTTCGAATACGGGATTCATAACAGATTCAATCAGGGGAATATCGAGACTGTGGCAAACGACTATAACAAAAGCGTATTGGTGACGGGTTGCTCATCGGGTATCGGCCGGGCGACGGCCGACCTGCTTAAGGAAAACGGGTTTCGTGTTTTTCCGACCGCACGCAGCCGCGAAGATCTCGATGAACTCGAACAGGCTGGATTTGAGGCGATTAACCTCGATGTCAGCGATCCCCAGTCAGTCCGCAACTGCATGGTTGAGGTGAACCAGGCAAGCGATGGCCAGTTATTTGGTCTGGTCAACAACGCCGGTGTCGGGCAACCCGGCGCGCTGGAGGATGTCAGCCGGGAAACGCTGGAGAAACAATTCCAGGTCAACGTATTCGGCTGCCACCAGCTGACTCGCCATGCGCTGAAAATGATGCGCGCCCAAGGGGAGGGCCGGATCGTTCAGATCAGTTCGATGCTGGGCTTTGTCGCGATGCCGTACATCGGCGCATATAGCGCCAGCAAGTACGCCCTTGAGGGATTAAGCGACACGTTACGCCTCGAGCTGAGAGATTCGGGAATTTATGTATCGCTGATCGAGCCCGGGCCAATAGAGAGTCGCTTCCGTCATACCGCACGGAAACTGCACAGCGAGGAAATTAGTCACGGATACAGCGTCCATCAACAGGCCTACCAAAAAATGAGCGAGCGACACGAAAGCGGCCAGCGGGGTTCCCGGTTTGCCCTGGGTCCGGAAACGGTCGCGGAGGTTGTTCTTGCGGCGATCACCAGCGCGCACCCGAAGGCTCGTTACCGTGTAACGACGCCTGCGAAACTGGCTGCGGTGCTGAAACGTGTGCTGCCAACAAAATGGCTGGACCGGGCTATGCTTAAAATAGGCTGATCGAGAGCAACCCTTGAAAAATGTCGCGGAAGCCTTATCTTTCTGAGCCTGCAGTTGGAAGCCGCGGTTAAGCGGCAGGAGTGGTCGGTGCCTATCTACGAATACCAGTGCAAGGAATGCGCGCATTATCTCGATGCGCTGCAGAAGGTGGCCGCTGCGCCGCTGCAGGATTGCCCTTCCTGCGGCAAGCCGCGCCTGAAAAGACTGGTATCCGCGCCCCGTTTTCGACTCAAAGGCAAGGGCTGGTATGAAACCGATTTTAAATCCAAGAACCAGCGCAATCTGGCTGGCGACGATGGCGGAAAGAGTTCTGAGGAAAAGAGCGAACCCGCTGCAGGCAAAGCCGCCGACAAGAAATCGCCGGCTGGAGAAAGCAAGACCGACGCCTCGAAATCCGCGGCCGGCAAGTCGTCGGCCTGACGGGCGGGAAACCCAGGAACACGGGACGATGAACATGCGCAGCCATTATTGCGGCCAGGTCAACGAGAGCCATATAGACCAGACCCTGGAGGTCTGCGGCTGGGTCCATCGGCGCCGTGATCACGGCGGGGTAATTTTTATCGATCTGCGGGATCGCGAAGGCCTTCTCCAGGTGGTTTTCCATCCGGATTCACCGGAGATTTTTTCCATGGCGGAGAGGGTTCGCGGTGAATACGTGTTGCGCGTCAAAGGACTGGTACGGGCGCGCCCGGAAGGTACCGCCAACCCCAGCATGCCGACCGGACAGGTAGAACTACTGGCCGCCGAACTCGAGATTCTCAACGTTTCGGATACACCTCCGTTTCACCATGACGAACATAGCAACGAAGAGCTGAGGCTGCGATACCGTTACCTTGATCTGCGTAAGGAAGACATGCAGGCCAAGTTGCGCTTGCGTCACGACGTGACCCGCTCGCTGCGACGCTATCTTGATGACAGCGGTTTTATCGATATCGAGACGCCGATGCTGACGCGCGCAACTCCGGAGGGTGCACGCGATTACCTGGTACCCAGCCGGACACACCAGGGAAAGTTTTTCGCCTTGCCCCAGTCGCCGCAGTTGTTCAAACAGCTACTGATGATGTCGGGCATGGATCGCTATTATCAGATTGCGCGCTGTTTCCGCGATGAGGATCTGCGGGCCGACCGCCAGCCGGAGTTTACCCAGCTCGATGTCGAGACTTCGTTTATGGATGAAGATAGCATCATGGCGCTGATGGAACAGATGATGCGCAATTTGTTCAAGGAAATCCTGGATGTCGAGCTGGTCGATCCGTTTCCACGGATGAGCCATGCCGAGGCATTACGGCGTTTTGGCAACGACCGGCCTGATTTACGAAATCCGCTTGAACTGGTGGAAGTTTCCGATCTGATGGACGGCGTCGAATTCAAGGTTTTTGCGGGGCCCGCAGCCGACCCCGATGGCCGGGTGGCCGTATTGCGAGTCCCCGGTGGCAACAAACTGACGCGCAAAGCCATCGACGACTACACCACTTTTGTCGGCCGTTTTGGCGCCCGCGGACTGGCCTATATCAAGGTCAATGACCAGAACAAAGGTCGGGCAGGACTGCAGTCGCCGATTCTCAAGTTCCTGCCGGACGATGCGATCAGCGGTCTGCTCGAAAGCACCGGTGCTGAAGATGGTGACTTGCTGTTTTTTGGCGCGGACAAAGCACGCGTCGTTAACGACGCGCTGGGAGCGTTGCGCGAGAAGCTCGGGCTCGATCTCGGGCTAATCGAAGACGGCTGGCGACCCCTGTGGGTAGTCGATTTTCCGCTGTTCGAACGGGACCCCGACGACTCGCGCTGGATCGCGTTGCATCATCCGTTTACTGCGCCGAGCAACAACGACCCCGAGGCACTGAAGGCCGATCCGGGCAACGCGTTGTCGCGAGCCTATGACATGGTGGTGAACGGTGCCGAGATCGGCGGCGGTTCGGTGCGTATTCACGATCGTGATTTGCAGTCGGCCGTATTCGAGCTACTGGATATCGGTAAAGAAGAGGCTCAGGAAAAATTCGGTTTCCTGCTCGAAGCGCTGCGTTACGGTTGCCCGCCCCACGGCGGAATCGCTTTCGGGCTCGACCGGATGGTCATGCTGCTGACCGGCGCGGCCAGCATTCGGGAAGTTATCGCGTTCCCCAAAACCCAGACCGCGCATTGTCCGCTGACCAATGCACCCGGAGACGCCGACGAGCAACAATTGCGCGAACTCGGAATTCGACTTCGGCGTCCGGCGGCCGCAGAAAAAATGGAGAAAGCAGAAAATACGGAGTAACCGGATACCGGTCGCTTCGGTGACGGATAAATCATGAATCGAACCGATGAATGCGTCGTTGTCGTCCACGGTCTGTGGATGCGTAGTTTTATGTCGATACCCATGGCGCGGCGGATACGCAAGATCATGCAGTGCCCGGTCTACACCTTCGGTTACTGGTCGATACTGAAAACCCTCGACGAAAACTCGGCGAAATTGTTCGACTACTGTCAGTCGCTGGAAGAAAACACCGTTCACCTGGTGGGTCACAGCTTGGGCGGACTGGTGGTCGTCAATATGCTGAATCGTCATTCGTTCGACCGGCCGGGCCGGGCGGTCGCGATCGGCTCGCCGTTCGCCCACTCGGAATCGGGCAAACGCCTTGCGCGGTTACCGGTCCTGAAACTGCTGCTGGGCAAAAGCATACAACAAGCCCACGATCGGCCACCGATGACCTACACCGGCGAGCGGGAAGTCGGCGTGATCACGGGGGCCAGCCCGCATGGCGTCGGGATAATTCTGGGCGCAATGGATACGCCGCACGATGGCATCGTGTTCGCCGATGAAACGCATTTACCCGGCGCGAAAGAAAACCTCGTCATGCCGGATCAGACCCACGTGACTTCGTATTTGCTGGGTGGGTCTGCCGCGAAGGCCGCCGACTTTCTGCGCAACGGAAAATTCTGACCGGATCGCTATTTCCCGCTGGGCTCTTTATCGCTAATTTCTTGCAGGCGGTAAAGCAGGTCCAGTGCCTGTCGCGGAGTCAGCTCATCCGCATCGATCGATTGCAGAAGCTCACTGGCCGGATCGGGTTCCGGCTCCGTCGCCGCTGGCGGGGCGAGCGCCAGTTCTGCCTGTCCGCCACCGTCACCTCCTTTTCGCTGCTGTTGCTCCAGTTTTTCGAGGTATTGCCTGGCGTGACGAATGGCGCGCCTCGGTACACCGGCCAGGGCAGCGACCTGCAAACCATAACTTTGGTTGGCCGGACCTTCCCTGACGCTGTGTAGAAACACCAGTTTTCCATTGTGCTCGGTCGCGTCGAGGTGAACGTTGTGGCAACTGGCAAGCTCATCCGCCAGGTGCGTCAGTTCGAAATAATGTGTGGCGAACAGCGTGAACGAGCCTATTTGCTCGGCGATGTAATGCGCGCATGCCCAGGCTAGCGACAATCCGTCGAACGTGCTGGTGCCACGGCCGATCTCATCGAGCAAGACCAGGCTGGAGCGAGTCGCATTGTTGAGAATATTGGCAGTTTCCGACATTTCAACCATAAAAGTCGAGCGGCCGCCGGCGAGGTCGTCCGCCGCGCCGATACGGGTGAATATGCGATCCAGCGGGCCAATGACCGCTTCTTTCGCCGGTACAAAGCTGCCGATGTGCGCGAGTATCGCGATCAGCGCCGTCTGCCGCATATAAGTCGATTTACCGCCCATGTTTGGCCCGGTAATCACCAGCGTTCGCCGTTCGTCTTCGAGTAGCAGGCTGTTCGGCACGAACGGTTCATCGAGTACCTGCTCGACGACCGGGTGTCTGCCATCGACTATTTTCAGCGCCGGATCGTCCTGCAAGGCAGGACGGCAAAGGTTCAAAGTGACCGATCGTTCCGCCAGGTTACACAGCACATCGAGGTGCGGCAGCGCGGATGCGCTGTCCTGCAACGACGGCAACACGCCGATCAATTTTTCGAGCAGTTCCTCGTAAAGTCGTTTTTCCCGGGCCAGCGAGCGTTCCCGGGCACTCAGGACTTTATCTTCGAAAGCCTTGAGTTCCTCGGTGATGAATCGTTCGGTCGATTTCAAGGTTTGCCGTCGCGTATATTCGGTGGGTACATTTTCCGAATGCAGACGGGATATCTCGATGTAATAACCGTGAACGCGGTTGTAGCCGACCTTGAGCCCTTTGATGCCGGTGCGTTCTTTTTCTCTTGCTTCGAGCTCGAGCAGAAACTGATCCGCGTTTTCGCTGAGCGCCCGCAGTTCGTCCAGGCCATCGTCATAGGATGCGGCGATGACGCCACCGTCACGAATCAGTATGGGCGGTGTTTCGATAATCGCCCGCTCGAGCAAATCGCGGGTATCGGGATGTTCGCCGATGCGCTGGCGAAGTTCGGCGAGCAGGTCGGCGCGTGTCGTCGAAAGCAAGGGTCCGATCTGCGGCAATTGCCCGAGTCCGTCGCGAAGTTGCGCGAGGTCGCGCGGCCGAGCCGATTTCAAGGCGACGCGTGCCAGAATCCGTTCCAGGTCGCCGATCCCGGCAAGACGGTCGCTGACCTTGCCGCAAAGACCGCCGCCGGCCAGGTCTTCTACCGCCGCATAACGATTTTCCAGCACCGTCGCATCGCGCAGCGGACGGTTGATCCAGCGGCGCAGCAATCGGCTGCCCATCGCCCCGGCGCATCTGTCCATGACGCCGGCCAGCGTATGCTGGTGATTACCGCTGAGGCTGTATTCGAGTTCGAGGTTACGCCGCGTGGCCGCATCCATCACCAACGCCTGGTCACGGCTCTCCACGCGTAATCCCCGGATATGCGGAACAGCGCTGCGCTGGGTATCGGCAATATATTGCAGCAGACTGCCGGCCGCACACAACGCCGGGCCCAGCTCATTCGCCCCGAATCCGCTGAGGTCACGCGTGCCGAATTGGCGGCACAACAGGTCGGTCGCCGTTTCCTGCTCGTAATGCCATGGCGGGCGCCTCTTGATGCCACGCGTGCCGACGGATCGAGCCGGCAACTCCATGTCTTCCGGAATCAGCAGCTCCGCCGGACGCAGCCGCTCCAGCTCGCCGGCCAGTTCGCCGGCACCGGCGGGCTCACAAACGCTGAACCGGCCGCTGCTGATATCGAGCCAGGCCAGCCCGTATCCACGGCTGTCGCGGTAAGCCGCTGCGAGCAACGTGTCATGTCGGGCATCGAGCAGCGATTCCTCGGTCACCGTACCCGGTGTGACGATGCGCACGACCTTTCTTTCCACCGGTCCTGTCGACGCCGCCGGGTCGCCGATCTGCTCGCAGATGGCCACCGATTCTCCCTGCCTGACCAGTCGCGCCAGGTAGTTATCCAGGGAGTGAACCGGGACGCCGGCCATCGGAATATCCTGTCCCGCCGTTTTGCCGCGTGAAGTCAGTGCGATATCGATCAGCGACGAGGCGCGGCGCGCATCGTCGAAGAACAGCTCATAGAAATCGCCCATCCGATAAAACATCAGCAGGTCAGAATGCTCGGCCTTGATGCGCAGGTATTGCCGCATCATCGGCGTATGATTTTCGGGGGCGGCGGTGCTCACTTTTCCTGATCTGCTGCGATTGTCGAGGACAAGCATGCTAATCGGGGTCTCGCCCCTGCGCAAACTTCCGTCAATATGGGATGATTCATCCATGAGCCTGGTTGGCGGGGACGGTGCGGCAGCCGGATTTCGAACCTGGCAGGCGAAACATCTGTCGCGGAGGCGTTTTTTCTGTATGCGTGAACCAGAAGTCTTGAATCATCGACTCGGGCTGATGCCACCGCCGACAGGCTCGGCGTGAAGATACTGCATGTAGAAACCGGGCGGCATTTGTGGGGTGGCGCACAACAGGTCTTGTACCTGATGCATGGCCTGGGCAGGCTCGGCGTCAGCAACGTACTGGTCTGTACAGAGGGCAGCGCCGTGTCCGACCTCGCGCCCAAAGACAGTTTTGTCGTGCCCATGCCGATGGCGGGTGACCTGGACTTAGGTTTTATCGGCCGACTGAGAGAAGTTCTCAAAGCAGAACGACCCGATCTCGTTCACGTGCACAGCAGACGGGGCGCGGACCCGCTCGCAGCGATCGCGGCTCACCTGAGCGGCATACCAGTGATCGTCTCACGGCGCGTCGACAACGCGGAAAACCCCTGGCTGGCGAGGCTCAAGTACCGTCTGTACAAAAAAGTCGTCGTCGTCGCTGCCGGTATTCGCGATGTGTTGCTGGCGGAAGGGATCAGCGATGGTCGCCTGCGGCTCGTACACAGCGGTGTCGACCGGCGCCGTTTTAAAAAGGAGATAGACCGCGACTGGCTAAAGGCGGATCTCGGTATCGGTCACGATACCCGGGTGATCGCGATGGTCGCCCAGTACATCCCGCGCAAAGGGCATCGGGTCATGCTCGCGGCAATGCCCGCGGTCCTGGAGAAATTTCCCGACACCGTGGTGCTATGTTGCGGCAGCGGTTCGGAGGAGGCCGCTCTGCAACAGGAAATTACAGACCGAGGCCTGAGCGACCGCGTAAAGCTGATCGGTTTTCGCCACGACCTGGAAAAAATCCTGCCGTGTTGTACCCTCGCGTTGCATCCGGCGCTGGCCGAAGGCATTTGTGGCGCGGCCTTGCAGGCGCAAAGCTGCGGCGTAGCGGTGATCGCCAGCCGTGTCGGCGGCTTGCCCGAGGCGGTCGCTGAGGATATAAGTGGGTTGCTGGTCACGCCGGGCGATCCTGGCGAACTGGCAGCTGCTATCATTCGCCTGCTGGCCGATGACGAATTGCGCGCGCGGGTCGGTCAGGCCGGAGCGGACTATGTAGGAGGCAGGTTTTCGATCACCGCGATGGTGCAGGGAAATCTCGATGTTTACAGGGAAGTGCTGGGGCGGCGGTAGGCTGCCGCTCGGCGCAAAGGAAAAAGATGTACGACGACAAGGAATTATACGAACTGGCTGAAAAAGTCGGCCAGCACCTGAAAAGCAGTGGACGAAAAGTAACGGTCGCGGAATCCTGCACGGGTGGCTGGATAGCCAAAGCCATTACCGATGTCCCCGGCAGTTCGCAATGGTTCGAATATGGATTCTCCGTTTATGCTGATATCGCCAAGCGCGATTTGCTGGGCGTCAATATCACCACCCTCGATGCCGAGGGGGCGGTCAGCCAGCCGGTGGTGACCGAAATGGCCGAAGGGGCCCTGAAAAAAGCGAGTGCCGATATTGCAGTCGCCGTCAGCGGCGTTGCCGGTCCCGATGGGGCAGTCGGCGGCAAACCGGTTGGCACGGTCTGGATGTGCTGGGCATACAGACACGGCCAGGCGGTCGAGAGCAACGCACGGATCAAGTTCTTCAAGGGTGATCGCGAAGAGGTTCGGCGGCGGACGGTTGGCAATGCGCTAAAAGGCATCCTCGAGTTCTAGCAGCGTGTTGAAAAACCCTCAGCCAGCACGATACGGCGTTGAAAATCGGCTCAAAATGCTCATGTACTGGCGTGTACACTGCGCTTTCTCGCCGTTTTTCGCCTTGTCTCGCACTCGCCTGAGAATTTTTCAACATGCTGCTAGGCAGGTGCCGTGAGCGAAGCCGGCTCGGTGAATGTCCAGCGCCTGTTCTTCGCGCTCTGGCCGAATGATGAATTTCGCGCACGTTTGGTAAACACCACCGGCAAGATCCGACAGATTCTTGCCGACAACGGCGCGCGACCGGTCAGTACCGACAACCTGCACATTACACTGGCTTTTCTCGGTAACGTCGCCAGCGACATCTATCCGTGCGTGATCCGGGCGGCCGATGGCATCAGCGGCGCTCCTGGCTTTAGCGTGGATCTGGATCATTACGGTTTTTTTCGCCGTGCCGGGGTTTGCTACCTGGCGGCCGCCGATCTGCCGGCTGAGCTCGAGAAGCTGGTAACCCGCCTCTCGCAGTCACTCCGACGCTGTGGCTATGACCCCAAAAACCGCCGTTTTCGACCGCATATGACGCTCGCCCGCAAGATCGCGAAAAAGCCGGAACTGGGTGCCCCCGGGGTCCTGCGGTGGCGTCTCCGGGACTTTGTCCTGGTGTCGTCCGAAACCCGTTCGACAGGGCCCGTGTACCGGGTTCTTCAACGCTGGCCCCTGTCGATAGAGAACCCGGGAAACGCTGCCGAATAAGCGGGTCGTCGACCGAAAAACGCGGCTGTGAAGAGGGCGATAATGTGGAATAATGACTCTTTCCCGTAGCCAGCCCTGCCTCCGGGAACCAACTCGAAAACAGGTGATGAATGGACGACAACAGGAAAAAAGCCCTTGCCGCGGCGCTCGCGCAGATCGAAAAACAGTTTGGTAAAGGCTCGGTCATGCGTCTGGGAGACGCGGGTGCGGTACGGGACATCGAGGCGGTATCGACCGGTTCTCTCGCGCTGGACGTAGCGCTGGGTATCGGCGGCGTTCCCAGGGGGCGGGTGATCGAGGTTTACGGTCCGGAAGCGTCCGGTAAAACGACGCTGACCCTGCAGATCGTAGCCGAATGCCAGAAATTGGGCGGAACAGCCGCTTTCGTGGACGCAGAGCACGCGCTCGATCCGGTTTATGCGGGCAATATCGGCGTCAATGTCGACGAGTTGCTGATCTCCCAGCCCGATACGGGCGAGCAGGCTCTTGAAATCACCGATATGCTCGTGCGCTCGGGTGCGGTGGACATCGTCGTCATCGACTCGGTCGCCGCGTTGACGCCAAAGGCCGAAATCGAGGGCGACATGGGCGACCATCACGTCGGCCTGCAGGCGCGATTGATGTCGCAGGCGTTGCGCAAGCTGGCCGGCAACATCAGCCGCTCGAACACGATCGTCGTGTTTATCAACCAGATCCGCATGAAGATCGGTGTCATGTTCGGCAACCCGGAAACGACGACCGGCGGTAACGCGCTGAAGTTTTATGCCACGGTGCGTCTCGATATCCGCCGCATCGGTGCGATCAAAAAAGGCGATGAAATCATTGGCAACGAGACCCGGGTCAAGGTCGTCAAGAATAAGGTGGCGCCGCCGTTCAGAACCGCCGAGTTTGAAATCCACTATGGCAAGGGAATTTCCCGCGAGGGCGAGTTGATCGGAATGGGCGTCGCGAACGGGCTGGTGGAGAAATCGGGTGCCTGGTACAGCTACAACGGCCAGCGCATCGGCCAGGGCAAGGACAATGCCCGTCAGTTTCTGATCGACAACCCGGATCAGGCCGCGGAAATCGAAAAAGCCCTGCGCACCAAGCTGCTGCCGACCAAGGTGGTGGAGGTCGAAACCGAAGCTCCGAATGAGCTGGCAAAGGAAGCCTGATTCCGCACAAGACCCGCTGGACGAGTCTGCGGCCAGACGCCTGGCGATGAATCTGCTGGCGCGCCGGGAGCATTCCCGGAAGGAATTGATCGCCAAGCTCGGCCAGCGAAACATTCGGCCGGAAACGCTGAAATCAACGATCGATCGCCTGACTGCAGAGGGATTGCAAAGTGACTCCCGCTTCGCGGAAAGCTATGCTCATAACCGGATGCAACGAGGCCAGGGACCTGCCCGGATTCGCAAGGAGCTCGAACAAAGGGGCGTTTCGGCAGAGCAGATCGATGGCGCTATCGCAGGGTTGCAAGTCGATTGGCGCAGGCTCGCGCAGGATGTACGGCAAAGCAAATTTGGCAGCCGGGCACCCGGCCGTTATAAGGACAAGGCACGCCAGTCGCGATTTCTTCAATATCGCGGATTTACCCATGATCAGATCAGGGCGGCGGTGGCGGCGGGCGCCGGCACCGGCGACGCCGGCGATACGGATATTGGCGAACAGGACGAGTAGGCCAGTTTAGAAGATGAACAGCGCGCAACTCAGACAAGCGTTTCTCGATTTTTTTGCCCGCAAGGGCCACAAGGTCGTGGCCAGCAGTTCGCTGGTACCCGGCAACGATCCAACCTTGCTTTTTACCAATGCCGGCATGGTGCAGTTCAAGGACGTTTTCACCGGCCAGGAAACACGCCCTTACAAAACGGCAGCCAGTTCGCAGCGCTGCGTGCGGGCCGGCGGTAAGCACAACGATCTCGAGAATGTCGGCTACACATCGAGGCACCATACGTTTTTCGAGATGCTGGGCAATTTCAGCTTCGGCGATTACTTCAAGAAGGAAGCAATCGAATTCGCCTGGGAATTCCTGACGCAAGACCTGCAGCTGCCGCCCGAGCGTTTTTGGATCACCGTTTATGAAGAAGACGACGACGCAGCCGCTATCTGGTTGCAGCATATTGGTGTTGACCCGAAGCGATTCTCTCGCCACGGCAAGAAAGACAACTTCTGGGCTATGGGCGAAACGGGGCCATGCGGACCGTGCAGCGAAATCTTTTACGACCACGGACCGGCCGTTGCAGGTGGCTCGCCGGGTTCGGCGGACGAACATGGCGACCGCTACGTCGAAATCTGGAACCTGGTGTTCATGCAATTCGACCGGTCCGCCGATGGCGAGATGACGCCGTTGCCGAAACCATCGGTGGATACCGGCATGGGTCTCGAGCGCATGGCGGCTGTCATGCAGGGCACCGCCAGCAATTACGAAATCGACCTGTTCAAAAACCTGATTAAGGTTGCGGCCAAACTGACCGGCACCAAAGATTTGCGCAACAAATCGCTGCAGGTGATCGCCGATCACATCCGCGCCTGCAGTTTTTTGATCTGCGATGGCGTACTACCATCGAACGAAGGCCGCGGCTATGTGCTGCGCCGGATCATCCGGCGCGCGATCCGGCACGGATACATGCTGGGCATGAAAGACCCGTTTTTTTACAAACTGGTCAAGCCCCTGGTCAAGGAGATGGGCAAGGCCTACCCGGAACTGAAAAAAGCGCAAGCGCATGTCGAGAAAATGTTGCTGCAGGAAGAGCAGAGGTTTGCCGAAACGCTGAGCCAGGGCATGGGTTTGCTCGAAGGCGCTATCGAAGGTCTCAAGGGCAAGGAAATCCCGGGCGCTACAGTCTTCAAGTTGTATGATACCTTCGGGTTTCCGCTGGACCTGACGGCGGATATCGCGCGCGAACGGGGCCTGAGTATCGATCGCGCCGGTTTCGATGTCGCGATGGAAGCCCAGCGGGACCGCGCGAGGGCGGCCAGCAAGTTTGTTAGCGTGCCAGCGGGAAAGATGTCATTAACCGGGCATGCACCGACAACAAAGGTGGAGAAAAAAGTGTCGTTTGTAGGTTACGACAAACTTGCAGATGAAGGGAAGGTGGCCGGGTTATATGTCGATGGTGACGAGGTCGACTCGCTCTCTGGCGGTCATAGTGGAGCGGTTGTACTCGATCGCACACCGTTCTACGGTGAAAGCGGCGGCCAGGTCGGCGATACCGGTGTGTTGAGCGCGAAAGGGGTCGAGTTCCGGGTCGAGGACAGTCAGAAATCCGGCGCTGCCATCGTGCACATCGGCACACTCGTCAAAGGCAAGATCAAAATCGGCGACCAGCTTTCCGCTGCGGTCGATGCCGAGCGACGCAATGACATTGTTCTGAATCACTCGGCCACCCACCTGTTGCACGCGGCGCTGCGTAAATCACTTGGCGATCATGTGACCCAAAAAGGTTCGCTGGTTGCACCAGACCGGCTGCGTTTCGATTTTTCTCATTTCGAACCGGTCAGCGCCGAGCAGTTATCCGGGATCGAGAGTGCGGTCAACCTCGAGATCCGGAAGAATACAGAGGCACAGACCCGGACCATGAGCTATGACGATGCGATCGGCGCCGGTGCGATGGCCTTGTTTGGCGAGAAATACGACGACCGGGTTCGCGTCATGAGCCTGGGCGATTTCTCCACCGAGTTGTGTGGCGGCACCCACGTTCGACGCACCGGTGATATCGGCTTTTTCAAGATTACGCAGGAAACCGGTGTCGCCTCGGGCGTCCGTCGCATCGAAGCGGTGACCGGCGAGGGAGCGATGGCCTGGCTGCAGGCGGAAGAAGACGCGCTCAATGCGCTCGGTGGTTTGCTGAAGGCCGGTCGTTCGGAACTGACCGGAAAGGTACAAAACCTGGTCGAGCGCAACCGGCAACTCGAAAAAGAGGTGGCCGCATTGCGCGGTCAACTGGCCAGCGGGCAGGGCGTGGACCCGGTCAGCGAAGCGGTTGACGTGCAGGGGGTCAAGGTTCTGGCCCGGCGCATCGATGGCGCCGACGCGAAGGCGCTCAGGGACGCCGTGGACCAACTCAAGAACAAACTCGGCAGCTCCGTCGTCGTTCTCGGAGCGGCGGAGGGCGGTAAAGTCCGGCTGGCCGCCGGGGTCAGCAAGGACCAGCTAAAAGTTCTCAATGCCGGCAAGATCATCGGCGCGGTCGCCGAGGCGGTCGGCGGTAAGGGTGGCGGCCGCCCCGACTTCGCCCAGGCCGGCGGCAGTGATCCGTCAAAGCTGGACGCTGCGCTGGCCAGCGTTTCGTCATTGGTTGCCAGCGCGCTTGGCGGTTGATGGCAGCGCGCGGATAAAGAGGCCACCCGATGAGAGCGAACTGAACCTATGGCGCTGATCGTCCAGAAATACGGTGGTACATCGGTGGCATCGGTCGCGCTGATGGAAAATCACGCCAGACGCACGATGGAACTGCGCGAACAGGGGCACCAGGTCGTGCTCGTGCTTTCGGCCATGGGTGACAGCACCGATCGACTTTATGATCTTGCCAGCAGCGCCTGTCCCGAACCCGATCCCCGCGAACTCGATGCGTTACTGGCCACCGGCGAACAGGTCTCGGTCTCGATCATGGCAATCATTCTGCGACGGCTCGGCTGTCCCGCCCGCTCCTACACCGGCGCCCAGCTCGGAATCCGTACCGAGGCGGTCCCCGGCAGGGCCTGTATTACCGGCGTCGACACAGACGTATTGGAACGCGACATCGCGGCAGGCTGCGTCCCCGTTATCACCGGGTTTCAAGGCGTCGATGAATCAGGCAACACGACCACCATCGGCCGGGGTGGCTCGGATATCACGGCTGTTGCGCTGGCCGCCTCGTTAGGGGCTGACGAGTGCCAGATCCTGACCGATGTGGAAGGCGTATATACGACCGATCCGCGGATGGTTCCGCAGGCGAGGCTGCTTGCAAACATCACATTCGAGGAGATGATAGAGCTCGCAGGCCAGGGATCGCGGGTGCTGCAGAACCGCGCAGTGGCATTTGCCGGTAAATACAAGGTACCCTTGCGCGTGATGTCCAGCTTTCAGCCGGGCAGCGGAACGCTGATCAGTCTGCAGGAGGCGGGTGTGGAAGCACCGGTGGTGTCAGGGATTGCGTTTAACCGGGACGAGGCGGAAATTACCGTCATCAGCATTCCGGACCAGCCCGGCATGGCACTCCAGTTCATCAAACCACTGTCCGAGGCGCGTATCGACGTGGACATGATCGTCCTCAATGCGCCGCGTGATGGACATGTGGATATCAGTTTTACGGTTCACCGGCAGGATCATGAGCGCGCCGGTGAGCTGGTTCGGGCGGCGGCCAAGGGCATGGATGGCGCCGCGGTCCGCACAGAGGAACGGGTAGCCAAGATATCCGTGGTGGGCGCCGGGATGCGCTCGCACGCGGGGGTCGGCACTACCTTGCTGGAGGCCCTGGCGGAGCAGGGCATCAACGTGCGCATAGTGTCCACATCGGAAATTCGCATCTCGGTGCTGGTGGACGAGGCACGACTGGAGGACGGGGTGCGCTGTCTGCACCAGGCCTTCGGACTGGACCAGGAACCGGCGGCCGGGACAGGCTGATCCGGACCGGTCAAACCCGGGCAGGAATAAAGGAAAAGGACGCCCCCGGGGTAAAGGAATAATAAAAAGGGATCGCCCAAAAGGGCATGGAGGAAAGCAAGATGCTTATTCTGACGAGGCGAGTTGGAGAAACGGTGATGATAGGGACGGACGTAACCGTCACCGTGTTGGGGGTCAAAGGCAACCAGGTACGCGTTGGCATTAATGCACCAAAAGAAGTGCCCGTACACCGCGAGGAAATCTTCGAGCGAATCAGAAAAGAACAAGAGGCGAAGGCCGCGCAGGCCGGTCAGGCCGAGTCAGGAGATTCCGCTGCAGACACCTGACCGACAATGACAAGGCCTTTACCAAAGGTCGGTGGACCAGTATTATTTGCGACCCTTTGCTGGTCAAAAAGGCCAGAAAAGGAAAGAACGGAGAGGTGGCTGAGTGGTCCAGTCCGCGGAAAGAGCTGGTAAATGGCACGATGATTGCTGCGGCCTGAACTCTAGTAATTTGCCAGGAAAAACCTGGATGCCCTGGCCATTTGAAACAAAGGAATTCAAGAATCTGGCGAAAATCGCCAGTCGAAAAGACAGAAAGTACGGAGAGGTGGCTGAGAGGTCCAGTCCGCGGAAAGAGCTGGTAAACGGGACGATGATTGCTGCGGACTGAACTCTAGTAATTTGCCAGGAAAAACCTGGATGCCCTGACCATGAGAAACGAAGGAATTTAGAAATCTGGCGAGATAGCCCGATTGTAAAAAGAGAAAGTACGGAGAGGTGGCTGAGTGGTCGAAAGCGCTCCCCTGCTAAGGGAGTAAGGGTTAAAAGCCCTTCGAGGGTTCGAATCCCTCCCTCTCCGCCACTAATTTGTTGAAAAACATAGCGCCCGTAGCTCAGCTGGATAGAGTACCTGGCTACGAACCAGGCGGTCGGGAGTTCGAATCTCTCCGGGCGCGCCATTAAATCAAGGTCCATACTGGAGACATGGGTTACAGATTATACCGGAGACATAGGTAACACTT
>CAZMOM010000044.1:0-19914 GCA_964568075.1 uncultured Gammaproteobacteria bacterium | reverse complement strand
CTCGTCGGGCTCATAACCCGAAGGTCGCAGGTTCAAATCCTGCCCCCGCTACCAATCAATGAAAACCCGGCCTTGTGCCGGGTTTTTCTTAACAGCCGACCCCCCAATTTATGACCGCTTTGCCCCTGAAAACATAAATAAGTCTTCGAGGCTGGGATTATCGTCTGAACGGGGACTACCAACTGATCGCCGTTGCCGACCAGGCCGAAAATGCGGTCCACCAGCCCCACGTCGGTAGCAACACCCACAGCACCACGGTAGCGGTCCAAAGGGCACAAAAGGTTGCGTAAGGAGCCAGCTTTCGTTGGTGTCGCCAATCGGAAAACAGGAGCCAGCCACCAATGAGGAGTGGTATCCAGACTGTCTGATAGAAACTGGGTGTCCAGATACCAGTCGGCGTCAGGTAATTTGCTATCGCCCTAAAAAGCCCCGGGACAAGAAATACGAGAGCCGTTCCAACCATGTACCGGGCGTGCAGATGCATTTCGCGTCGATGACGGATCGCCAGGCCATACATGACTGCGAATGTCCCCGCCGAGGCATAACCAAGCCAGTATATGCTCTGTGTAAGGGGCGCGACCGGATCTTTCGCGTTGGCCTGGAAGAAAAAGTTGACGAATATGGCCGTCACAACCACCGCGGGAGCGATTACGAACGAGATCTTGCCAATCAGTCGATGCCTTGCATTACGGCGGTTCCTGATAAGCCAGGACTGAACGATCAGCAGCAACACCCAAGCCAGCATGACCATGCCATGTGCGTGGTGGGTGATGTGGCCAGTGTCGGGTAGTTGGGAAAAATAAGACTCCCAAAAACCGAGGATCAGGAGGACAAGCAGACCGATAAACCAGTAAAACGCGTCCCTGTAGATAGGCATGAGATTAACTCTTTAATGTTTCTCGGGATCTTATCTAATTTTTCCCCCTGTCGCGATTCACGTCCCCAACCTCTAGGCCATTGCAACTTGCGTTTACAGCCCCTATAATTCGCGCCCTGCGGATGCGGGGTGGTGCTATTTGAGGCTTACCCGCTGAGGGACTGTAGGAACAGCACAAAGCAGGCCCCCGCTACCAACTTGGTAGAAAGCCCCGCTGGTCGGGGCTTTTTTTTACTGCGGTTTCGCCGGACTGATGAAATGCCGGTTTGGCATGGAGTGCAGTAGGGTAAGAAAGGATGGGCCGTTGGCCCATTTTTTATGTGGGGAAAGGACTTGATTCGAGAGGAATTGATATCGCTGCTGGAGCCGACCGTATCCGGTATGGGATTTGACCTTGTCGACGTTGACCTTGAACTTGGCGGCAGGGGGCTGGTCAGGTTGTTTATCGACCGGCCGGACGGTGTCGATCTGGACGACTGCGCGAAAGTCAGTAACCAGGTTAGCGCTTTGCTGGATGTAGAGGACCCGTTTCCCGGGCACTACGTGTTGGAAGTGTCGTCACCCGGCATAAACCGCATTTTGCGGACGCCGGAACATTTTCGGCAGTTCACCGGTCGCCGCGTAAAGGTTCGTATGGAACAAGCGGTTGAGGGGCGAAAGAGAATTATTGGCCAGTTACTCGGACTCGACGAAGAGCAGGTTCTGGTGGAGATGGCAGACCACGAATATCGTTTGCCGATTAAAGATATCAAGCGGGCGCGGCTGGCGCCGGAGCATTGAGATATGAGTGCGAACCTACACAAAGAGATTTTGCTTGTTGTCGATGCCGTTTCGAACGAGAAAGGCGTCGAAAAGGAAATTATTTTCGAGGCGATCGAAGCTGCTCTGGCATCCGCGACCCGTAAGCGGCACGCAGAGGATATCGATGTGCGCGTCGCGATTGACCGTAACACGGGTACCTACGAAACATTCAGGCGCTGGCTGGTGTTTGCGGACGAGTCGACGGAGCTGGAGACGCCGGATCATGAGCTGAGAATGATCGACGCGGTGGATATCGATCAGGACGCGCAGCCCGAATCGTATGTTGAAGTGCCGATGGAATCGGTCGATTTTGGCCGCATTGCCGCGCAAACCGCCAAACAGGTTATCGTGCAGAAAGTCCGCGAAGCGGAGCGCAAGCTGGTATTTGAAGAATACGAAAACCGCGTCGGCGAATTGCTCGGCGGCATGGTCAAGCGCGTCGACCGAAATGGCGCCTATGTCGATTTGGGTGGCAATGCGGAGGCCTTTATACCGCGCGAGAATTTGATTCCACGTGAGCCTTTGCGCACCAATGACCGCGTGAAGGGATTGTTGCAAGAGGTCCGGGAAGAAATCCGCGGGCCCCAGTTATTTCTGACTCGCACTTCGTCGGGATTTCTTCTGGAAATGTTCAAGCTGGAAGTTCCTGAGGTCGGGCAAGGTCTGGTTGAGATTCTTGCGGCCGCCCGTGACCCGGGCCTGAGAGCGAAAATTGCAGTGAAAAGCAACGACAGCCGGATTGACCCGGTCGGCGCCTGCGTTGGCATGCGTGGTTCACGAGTACAGGCTGTGTCAAATGAGCTGGCCGGCGAGAGAGTCGATATTATTCTGTGGGATGAAAATCCTGCCCAGTTCGTTATTAATGCGATGTCACCTGCCGAGGTCCTTTCTATTGTCGTTGACGAAGAATCCCACAGTATGGATATATCCGTGGACGCTGAAAAATTGTCTCAGGCTATAGGCCGCGGGGGGCAGAATATTCGCTTGGCGAGCGAGCTTGCGGGTTGGGAGCTGAATGTAATGGACGAGGCGGAAGCTCAGTCCAAAACCGAGGAGGAAGCGAAGGCTCTGGTCAAGACACTCATGGAGCAACTCGATGTCGATGAAGACGTGGCCATCATTCTGGTTCAGGAAGGATTTTCCTCGGTCGAGGAAGTGGCCTATGTCCCAACTTCCGAATTGCTGGCCATCGAGGAATTTAACGAGTCGATAGTCACCGAATTGAGGAACAGGGCGCGCGACGTTCTTTTGACCCAGGCGATCGCCAAAGAAGAACGGATGGATGAGGTCGAACCTGCCGCCGATTTGCTCGAGCTGGAAGATATGGATAAGGGGCTGGCGTATCAGCTTGCCAGCCAAGGTGTTGTGACGCGCGAAGATCTTGCGGAACAATCCGTGGCGGAAATCGATGAAATAGAAGGCCTGGACGAGGAACGGGCTGCCAAATTGATAATGGCGGCCAGAGCTCACTGGTTCGAAAACGAAGAGAGTACCTGACGCGCTGGAGCGTATTTATGTCTGATGTGACTGTTACACAATTTGCCGAAGTGCTGAAAGTTCCGGTTGACCGTTTGTTGGTTCAACTGGAAAAAGCTGGCATCAAAGTTTCCGGTGCGGCTGACAGGATCTCGGATGAATCAAAAATGAAATTATTGACATCCCTGCGCAAGAGCCATGGGCAGGATGCAGACGGTGTCTCAGTCGGGCCACGAAAAATTTCGCTGAAACGCAAGTCGCAGACTGAGCTAAGGCTGCCGGGCATACAGGGCCGTGCCAGAACCGTCAGTGTAGAAGTCCGGCGCAAGAGAACATATATCAAGCGTGATGAGCTTGAAAAAGAGGCCCAGGCCAAACAGGAAGAACTGGACGTAATACAGGCGGAAGAGCAAGCGCAGAAGGAGCAAGAGGAGGCGGAGCTGCGCATCAAGGCGGAATCTCGCGACGAGCAACGCTTGCTGAAGGAACAGGAAGAGACTGAGCGACAGGAACAAGAGCGTGTGCTCCGGGACGAAGCCAGTCGCCTTGCCGACGAAGAACAGCGTCGGCAGAATGAGGCGCGCGAAAAAGAGCGGCTGGACAAGGAAAAGAAACAGCGCGAGCACGCCGCCCGTAACCGCAAGCACGGCAAAACCAAATACGGGCGCGAGGAATTGCACGTCGGTGCGATAAGCGCGCGCCGCAAGCGTAAACCGCAGCGCCGCCGGCCGAGCCACATCAGCGTTGACCAGCAACATGGCTTCGAATTGCCGACCGAGCCGGTCGTCCGGGAAGTCAGGGTGCCAGAGTCCATTTCAGTTGGCGAGCTCGGTAAATCAATGGCGGTCAAATCCGGCGAATTGATCAAGACTCTGATGAGCATGGGGGTGATGGCGACTATCAACCAGATCCTGGATCAGGACACGGCCGTGCTGCTCGTCGAGGAAATGGGCCACAAGCCGATCGCGATCAGCGACGACCAGATCGAAGAAAAACTGGTGGAAGCAGCAGGCGATACTAAAGCCGAAGAGTTGCCGAGGGCTCCGGTAGTGACCGTCATGGGTCATGTCGATCATGGCAAAACCTCGTTGCTTGATTACATCCGCAAGAGCCGTGTCAGCGCCGGCGAAGCCGGCGGGATTACCCAGCATATAGGCGCGTATAGCGTGGAAACGACTAAAGGCACGATCACCTTCCTGGATACGCCAGGACACGAGGCATTTACCGCTATGCGTGCGCGTGGTGCACAGGCAACCGATATCGTTGTTTTGGTAGTCGCCGCTGATGACGGTGTCATGCCGCAAACGATCGAGGCCATCCAGCATGCCAGAGCGGCCGATGTGCCGTTGGTCGTCGCCATAAACAAGATTGACAAACCGGAGGCTGATCTGGATCGGGTGCGGAACGAGCTGTCACAGCAGGAAGTAATTTCCGAGGAGTGGGGCGGGGAGCACATGTTCGTCAATGTTTCGGCGATTACCGGCGAAGGCATCGACCAGCTGCTCGATACTATATTGCTGCAGGCAGAGGTCCTGGAGCTTAAAGCGCGTCAGGGTGGACCGGCAACCGGCGTGGTCATCGAGTCAAGCCTTGAAAGAGGTCGCGGTCCGGTCGCGACCGTACTGGTCCGCGAGGGTACGTTGAAGAGTGGTGACATTTTGTTGGCTGGCCAGGAGTTCGGCCGCGTTCGGGCGCTGTTCGATTATGCGGGCAAGCCCCTGACAGAGGCTGGTCCATCGATGCCTGTAGAAGTGCTTGGGTTATCCAGTGCGCCAATGGCAGGTGATGACGTGCTGGTTGTAAAAAGCGAACGCAAGGCGAGAGAAATAGCGGGCCTGCGGCATGGCCGAAACCGGGATATGAATCTTGCGAGCCAGCAGGCGACAAGATTGGATGATGTGTTCTCGAAAATGGAAGAGGGCCTGACCGGTTCTTTACAAATCCTGATCAAGGCCGATGTTCACGGTAGTTCGGAAGCGATTCGCGACGCGCTTTTAAAACTGTCCCACGAAGAAGTCAAAGTCAAGATTATCGGAGCCTCGGTTGGCGGCATCACAGAGTCAGATGTTCACCTGGCCGCCGCGGCGAATGCGATCATTCTTGGATTTAATGTCCGTGCCGACAGTGCGGCTCGAAGCGCGATAAAGGAAGCCGGGCTGGATGTCCGCTATTACAGCGTTATCTACGAAGCGATCGATGATGTGAAGGCTGCGATTAGCGGTTTGCTACGCCCTGAAATCAGGGAACAGATGGTGGGTCTTGCCGAAGTTCGGGAAGTGTTCCGCTCACCCAATTTTGGGCAAATCGCAGGCTGTCTGGTTACCGAAGGCGTCGTGAAGCGAAATAGCCCGATCAGGGTTTTACGCGATAGCGTCGTGATTTATGAAGGCGAACTGGAATCGCTGAGACGATTCAAAGACGACGTCAACGAGGTTCGTTCGGGCACGGAATGCGGTATCGGTGTGAGCAATTACAACGACGTAAAAGCCGGGGACCAGATCGAATGTTATGAACGGATCGAAGTCGCCCGCACTGTGGATTGACTGGCGACTCTATATGCCAAGAGAATTTTCCAGGAAAAAAAGAGTGTCAGAGCAAGTCCGGCGACTGCTGAGCCAATTGATCCTGACCGAGCTCAAAGACCCTCGTACAGCGTCAGTCACAGTAACTGACTGCGAGGTATCCAGGGATTTGTCACACGCGACCGTCTTTTTTAGTTTGCTTGACCCGAATTCGGACCCCGAGCCAGCGGAAAAAGCGCTGCACGGCGCGGCCGGCTTTTTGCGAAGCCAGCTGGGAAAATCCATGGACACCCGGCAGGTTCCTGCGCTGAAATTCGTACATGATCAGTCTGCTGCCAGCGCCGCCAAGATAAGCGCACTGATCGACGAGGCGGTGGCAAAGGACAAGTCTTTGTCGGCGGAAAGCGAGCATGAGTAATCCTCGCAGGCGCAAATTGAAAGGACGTGAGATTAATGGCGTCCTGCTGCTCGACAAACCGGTCGGCATAACGTCGAACCGGGCCTTGCAGCGTGTAAAGAGGCTGTTTCACGCCAGGAAGGCGGGCCATACCGGCAGCCTTGACCCGCTTGCCAGTGGATTATTGCCGATCTGCTTCGGTCAGGCGACCAAAATGTCCGGTTTTTTGCTTGATGCCGGCAAACGGTACCAGGTAACAGCAAGCCTCGGCAAAAAAACAGATACCGGTGATGCAGACGGCCGGGTAGTGGATGAAAGGCCGGTTTTGGCTGTTGATATTGAACGGCTGGAACCGGTCCTCAAGCAGTTTATGGGACCCCAAAAGCAGGTGCCGCCGATGTATTCGGCGATCAAGCACCAGGGACAGCGTCTGTACGAACTGGCCAGGCAGGGGCTTGAGATCGAACGCGAGCCTCGGGATATCGAAATTTACAGACTCGAATTACTGGCGGCCGGTGCCGGGACTTTCCGACTGGAGGTCTCATGCTCTAAAGGCACCTATATCAGGACGCTGATCGAGGACATAGCTCAGGCCCTGGGCACAGTTGCGCATGTTACAGCGCTGAGACGCCTCGGCGTTGGCCCATATGCCGAGGGGGAAATGTATACCGTGGAAGAGCTGGAAGCTCTTGCCGGGCAGGGTGAGGAGCAGCTTGCCGCTACTTTGTTGCCGGTGGACAGCGCAGTTTTACACTGGCCGTCCGTGGAACTGGGTCGCGACAGCGCCTTTTACCTGATGCAGGGACAACCGGTGACAGCACCGGGTGCGCCAAGTAGCGGAAATGTGCGTCTATATGATGAAAGGCACAATTTCCTGGGAATTGGCGAAGCAAAGCGGGATGGGCGGGTCGCACCCACCCGGCTATTTCCACGCTGAGCTTCGTTATTGATTATTTATTGTAATTCAGCTTGTTAGCTGTATGAGAGCAACCTAGAATAACGCGCTGATTTGTGCCAGCACGCTGGCTTTGGAGTAATAGAAAATGCCTCTTTCAACTGAGCAGAAAAGTGAAGTCATCTCTGAATTCAGGCAGGGAGATCAGGATACAGGCTCCGCCGAGGTCCAGGTTGCCCTGTTGACCAAACGGATAACCGAATTGTCCGATCACTTTGCCGAGCACAAGAAGGATCACCATTCCCGGCGCGGATTGCTGCGCCTGGTCAACCAGCGTCGCAAAATGCTGGATTATCTTAAGCGCACCGATCTGGAACGATACCAGGCGCTTATCGCCAAGCTTGGGCTGCGCCGATAATCGGGCGCCGCCTTTTCAATTCAAGGAAAAAATGTGAAAAACGTTAAAAAGAGTTTTCAGTATGGTGAGCATGAAGTCACCATCGAAACCGGACAGATAGCGCGCCAGTCGGATGGCGCAGTAATGGTCAGCATGTCGGACACGACGGTTCTCGTAACCGCCGTTGGCCGGAAGGAAGCTGCAGAAGGCAGGGATTTCTTTCCATTGACCGTTAATTACCAGGAAAAAACCTACGCAGCCGGGCGAATTCCCGGTGGATTTTTCAAACGAGAGGGGCGACCCGGTGAGAAAGAAACGCTTACCTGTCGGCTGATCGACCGGCCAATCAGACCGCTCTTCCCGAAGGGTTTTTTCCACGAAGTCCAGGTCATCGCGACCGTCGTCTCGCTCGATCCCGAGGTGAATCCCGATATTCCGGCAATACTGGGTGCCTCCACGGCGCTCGCGTTGTCAGGTATGCCATTTAAGGGGCCGATCGCCGGCGCGCGGGTCGCTTATATCAACGAAGAATATGTGCTGAATCCGTCAGCAACGCAGCTCGGAGAATCAGATCTTGACCTGGTCGTTGCCGGCACCGAACGAGCCGTCTTGATGGTTGAGTCCGAAGCTAATTGTTTGTCGGAACAAGTGATGCTGGGTGCAGTTCTGTTTGGCCACGAACAGATGCAGACGGCTATCAAAGCGATTGCCGAACTGGCTGCTGAAGAGGGGAAACCTGCCTGGAACTGGCAGGCGCCGCAGACGGATGAGGAGCTGGTCAAAGCAGTTGCCGATCAAGCGTCGGAAAAGCTGATCGTAGCTTACCAGGTAACCGAAAAACAGGAGCGGTATGCGCAGGTTGGCGAAATCAAAGATTCGGTTTTGGCCAGCCTTAGCGGAGGCGAGGGCGCGCGCTGGACAAAAGATGAGGTAACCGCTGTGTTCAAGGAGTTGGAAAGCCAAATCGTCCGCTCGCGCGTTTTAGCCGGTGAGGCCCGCATCGATGGCCGGGATACCAAAACTGTTCGGTCTATCGACGTTCAAGTTGGCATATTGCCGCGGACCCACGGCTCGGCTCTGTTTACCCGTGGCGAGACTCAGGCGATCGTCACGACGACGCTAGGTACCGGACGCGACGCTCAGATCATCGACGCGATCGAGGGAGAGCGTCGCGACAGATTCATGCTGCAATACAATTTTCCACCATACTGCGTGGGCGAAACAGGGTTTATCGGTTCCCCGAAACGACGTGAGATTGGCCATGGCCGTCTTGCCAAAAGAGGCATTCAGGCGGTCATGCCTGACATGGACGAATTTCCCTATGTCATCCGGGTCGTTTCCGAAATCACGGAATCCAACGGATCCAGCTCGATGGCGTCTACTTGCGGAACCAGTCTGTCGCTGATGGATGCGGGCGTGCCGATTAAAGCGCCGGTTGCCGGCGTCGCGATGGGCCTGATCAAGGGGGATGATAAATACGTGGTACTGACCGACATTCTCGGCGACGAGGATCATCTGGGCGATATGGACTTTAAAGTCTCCGGTACCACGGCGGGAATAACTGCCCTGCAAATGGACATCAAGATCGACGGAATTACGCGTGAAATCATGGAAGACGCCCTTGCACAGGCGAAAGAGGGGCGACTGCACATTTTGGATGAGATGAATAAGGTCATCAGCGAACCGAGAAAAGAAATGTCGGAGTGGGCGCCGAGTATCATCAGCATGTCCATTGATCCTGAGAAAATTCGGGACGTCATCGGAAAAGGCGGCAGCGTTATTCGGCAGATCACCGAAGAGACCGGCGCCACCATTGATATCGAAAATGATGGCACAGTGAAAATTGCTTCGGTTGACGGTCTTTCGGGCCAGGAGGCCCGCAGACGCATCGAACTGATCACAGCCGAGGTTGAGGTCGGTAAGATTTACGATGGCAAGGTGGCTCGCTTGATGGACTTTGGCGCCTTTGTCACCATTCTGCCCGGCAAGGATGGGCTGGTGCACATTTCCCAGATATCTGAAGAGCGAGTTGAAAAAGTCAGCGACAAACTGTCCGAGGGCGACGAGATCAAGGTCAAGGTTCTTGAAGTGGACCGCCAGGGACGTGTTCGGTTGAGCATGCGCAATCTTGACGCCGACTAGACCAGGCTGATCACGAAGATACCAAAAAGGGCCTTGCGGCCCTTTTATTGAATCAAATCAAACGGGGGAATCCTCTCTACAGATCAGCTATAGCTATACAGCCGGCCGGTCATTATTCTCATCGTCATTTTCGCGATCCCGGCTGTCGCGATCCGTGCCATGGCCACTGATGCTCGTCAGCGTGCGAAAAATCTCTGTTTGGACGGACTTCCACCGCTCGTAATTCTTTTGCGCAATATCCGTCATCACTCCGACCGGGTCCACACCGACGACTTCCTTAACCTTGTCCCGGATCTGCTGCTGCTGGGTCATAAACAAACGCAGGCTTTGTTCGAGGTAGCTGCTCATCATGCTCTGCATCGCCCCGCCATAAGAGCGAATAATCTGCGCCAGAAAATCCTGACTCATCACCGGCTCGCCATAGCCCTCCTGATCAGCGATCACCTGTAGCAATATGCTGCGCGTTATGTCTTGCTGGGATTTCTTGTCAATAACGATAAAATCGATTTTCTCGATGACCAGGCGCTTGATATCCGCCAAGGTGATATAACGACTTTCCTCGGTATCGTACAGCCTTCGATTAGGATATTTTTTTATTATTCTGCTGCTGTTTTCTATCATCTTGCGCGCTCTTTTTGTACTGTTTTGCCTACGATTAAGGCAGTTGGGCCCAGATGAGATTGCTGCACGAGGTTGCACCCTTAGCCTGAGTTTGGCCCGGATCATTTGCCACCTGATGCCTCGCTTTCAAGAAGCATAGTACATTTTTGTGCAATACGGAAAATTTTCTCGAAGATATTATTGGTGGTCTGCGTGTCTGATTCTGCCAACGCCCCAGTGAGCTACAGCCCATTGCAAAATTTCTTTGGCCGGCGCGTCCGACAGGTCTTTCGGTGGGTCCTGGTCCAGGAAACGCAGCGCAGACAGGAGGGCGCCGGACGGGCTCAGATTGACGACAGGGTCCGCTCCCGTCTGTTTGCTCAGTTTTTCGCCCAGATCATTCAAGACCACCGGGAGATGCATATAGGTTGGTCTCGCGAACCCCAGCGCGTCCTGAAGATAAGTCTGCCGGGCGGTGTTATCCAGCAGGTCGGCACCTCGAACAACGTCAGTGACTTGCTGTAAAAAGTCATCGACGACCACAGCGAGCTGGTATGCGAAAAGACCATCGCGCCGGCGAATGACAAAATCTCCGCATTCTTTGGCCAATGCCTCTGAACACGGCCCCTGGATCCGGTCTGCAAACTCGATGGTTTTGTCGCCGCACCTGATTCTTAACGCGTGGCGCTGGCCCGGGACGGGTTTCTTGTTACGGCAGGTTCCCGGATAAACGGTCGGAGTCAGGCCCAGCTCGGCGGCTCTGGTCGCGATGTCCTTTCTTGAACAGGCACAGGGGTAGACCAGGCCCAGTCTGGTCAATTGCGCCAACGCCTGTTCATAATGCCCCAGACGGCGGCTCTGATAGCTGACCTCACCGTCCCAATGAAGGTCGAACAATTCAAGCGTTCGTAGAATGCTTTCACTGGCTCCTGGCTGCTCGCGGGGTGGGTCCAGGTCCTCGACTCTCAGTAACCACAGGCCGCCGCGGGAACGTGCGTCCAGCCAGCTTCCCAACGCAACGACGAGGGAACCGAAATGCAATGGACCGGTGGGTGAGGGCGCGAATCGGCCAATGTACGGCGGAGACAAATCAGAGCCCCGCGTGGGTTTGGTGTTTTCTGGCAACTCAGCGGTAACGGTCGTCACGGTCCCGGTATTGCCGCTCAGCCATTTCCCGACGCTCCTGTGCTTCCAGGCACAATGTGGCGACAGGCCGCGCTTCAAGCCTCTTCAGGCCTATTTCATCGCCGGTTTCCTCGCAGTAGCCATAGGTGCCGTCTTCGATTCTGGTCAGCGCCTGTGAAATTTTTCGAATCAGCTTCCGTTCACGGTCACGGGTTCTGAGCTCGAGACCAAACTCGGACTCCTGCGTAGCCCGGTCATTGGGGTCGGGAAAGTTGGCTGCTTCATCCTTCATGTGATGAACGGTTCTGTCCACTTCCTCCATCAGGCTCTGACGCCATGCGGTCAGTATGTTTTTGAAGTGCGCCAGCTGGCCGCCGTTCATAAATTTTTCGCCGCGTCTGGGCTTGTATGCCCGGAATCCAAGTAGCGGACCTGCCATCAAAGCATCGTGCCGCGTTGCGGATCCGCGCTTTTTGGCAGGGGATTTCCGAACCGCTGTTGTTTTGCCGGCAACCTTCTTTGCCGGTGCTTTTTTTACCTGTGCCTTTTTCTTGCTCGCGGATTTTTTCGCAGCAGCTTTTTTGCCCGCCGGCTTCTTTTTCGCCGGAGCTTTCTTTTCGGCAGGCTTTCTCCTGGCCGCGGTCTTTTTGCCGGCTTTTTTTGTCGTCTTTTTAGCGACTTTTCGAGTGCCGGCCTTTTTGCCTACAGGCTTTTTCCTGGTCGTTTTGGCGATGCGCTTGGCCGCAGATTTTTTCTTTTTGGGCAATTCTTTTTCTCCGTACCCGGGAATAACTGAACGCGGCATTATACAATCCCCGCAGCCGCTGTCCAGTACGCAATGCGGCTAAAATAAAGCTTTTGAAATCAAGGAAGTACGATTTGGCCTGGGGCTGACCAGTCGGGCGCGCGGTGCTCCGCCACGATTGTGGTGTAGATTCCGCCCCTGACATTGAAATCCGCGTTCAGTCGCAGGTAGCGCGGCGCGATCGCAGCCACGCAATCGTCGAGTATCTGGTTTGTGATCGCCTCGTGAAATGCCCCGACATCACGATAAGACCAGATGTATTTCTTTAATGATTTCAGTTCTATACAGAGATTATCTGGAACGTACTCGAGTAGTAGTGAAGCGAAGTCCGGCTGGCCGGTTTTCGGGCACAGACAGGTAAACTCCGGCACCCGGATCCTGATGGTGTAATCCCGGCCGGGGTGCGGATTTTCGAACGTTTCCAGTTCCCGGACAGCACCTGCACCGGAGCGTGTTTTTGAGCTTTCTGGCATTCCTGCGGAGTCCTCCCCGGCAGACAATCAGAGCGTATTCATCGAACAATAATTACTTTACACTAGCGCCTGTTAAGGAACTATCAGCCTCAGGGATCGGCGTCAGAGTATATGCGACTCAGCAAGATTAAGCTGGCGGGCTTTAAGTCTTTTGTAGACCCGACCACTATCCAGTTTCCAGGAAATTTGACCGGCATTGTTGGTCCAAATGGCTGTGGCAAATCCAATGTCATCGACGCCGTGCGCTGGGTCATGGGCGAGTCTTCGGCAAAAACCCTGCGTGGCGAATCCATGGCGGATGTCATTTTCAATGGTTCCAGCGTCCGCAAGCCGATCGGGAACGCGTCGGTAGAATTGATTTTTGACAACTCCGACGGTGCCATTGGCGGCCAATACGCCAATTATGCTGAAATTTCGATTCGTCGCGTCGTTTCCCGGGACGGTACGTCGGTCTATTACCTGAATAATGCGCGCTGCAGGAGAAAGGATATTACCGCCATTTTCCTGGGCACGGGCCTTGGCCCCCGAAGTTATGCCATCATCGAACAAGGCATGATTTCAAAGCTGATTGAGGCCAGGCCGGAGGAACTGCGTATATTTTTGGAAGAGGCCGCAGGGATTTCCAAATACAAGGAAAGACGCAGGGAGACAGAAAGCCGCATTCGCCGCACGCGGGAAAATCTTGAACGGCTGCATGACCTGATAGACGAAGTGGAAAAGCAGATCAAACATCTGCAGCGCCAGTCGCGATCTGCGAAAAGATACAAGAATCTAAAAGCCCAGGAACGAAAACTGGGCGCCGAGTTGATTGCTCTGAAATTGCGCAGACTCGATGAAAAAGCGGATGCTTCACGCAAAGAAGAGGCCGAGGTGGAAAATCGCCTGCAGGCGGCCATGGCCAGGAAACGCGGGATCGAGGCCGAGATCGAGATGTCGCGCGACGGGCACCAGACCCAGACTGAATCATTCAACGATGTCCAGGCGCGGTATTACAAGGTCGGGGCTGAAATTGCGCGGCTTGAACAGAATATTCAGCACGCGCGGGAATTAAAAACACGTCAGGAACAGGATCTTGAACAGGCCCGCAAAAGCCTGCACGACATTCAGTCCCATATTCAACAGGATCGCGAGCAATTAGATGGACTGGCGGAGGCGCTGGACGAATTGGGCCCGGACCGGCAGAAAGCCAGGCAAGCTGAGCGAAGATCAACGGATGCCTTGGGTACGGCAGAAAGGGCCATGCAGGACTGGCAGCAGGCACGGGAAGAATTTGGGCGCGAGAATCACGAGGCTCAGAACCAGGTTAATTTGCAAAAAGCGTCGATTGAGCATATCGAAAATCAGTTGAGCCGCTTGCTGCAGCAAGACCAGAAATTCACTCGGGAGCAACAGTCGATAACGACAACCGACGCCGAGGCTGTGTTGAGCGCATTGGTGCGCAAGGAGCATCAGGCCGAATTGCGGGCATCCAGGATGCAACAGCAATTGCAGACGATGTCCACTCAGATCACGCAGTTGCGTACAGAGGAGCAGGATCTGACGGTAAAACTGGATTCGAATCGGGCAGATAAGCAAGAGATCCGCGGCCGATTGGCGACAATGGAAACAATGCAGCAAGCAGCCCTCGGTCAGACAGAGGGTGAGGTCATCGAATGGCTGAAAGGCAGGCAACTGGCGGACCGGCCACGGCTCGCGCAGGAGTTGGAAGTGGAGCAAGAATGGGAGCCGGCAGTCGAAGTTGTTCTCGGCTCTTATCTGGAGGCAGTGTGTGTCGAAGGCATAGACGCGGTGGCGGAGGTTTTGGGCACCCTGAAATCGGGCTCGATCGCCTTTATTGATAGATCGCAAGAAGCCGATGGCACACCAGCCGACCCGGCTTTGTTGCTTGGTAAAATCAGGAACCACGCTGGCCTCGAGGCGATTCTTCAAGGTGTTTTTCTGGCCGAATCCATCGATCAGGCGTTGCGGCTGAGAGACCGGCTGCAGATCGGTCAGTCGGTGGTTACCAGAGACGGAATCTGGTTAGGGCCGCGTTGGCTCCGGGTAGCGCGGGACACGGATGAGCGCGGTGGCGTAATTCAGCGCGAAAATCAGATACGGGATATGCGCCAGCAATTTGACGAATACGATGCGAAAGTCGGGCGCGCAGAGGAAATTCAGGCCGAGACTCGCGAACAGCTGGAAGAGTTACAGGAGAGCAGGGAAAAGGCGCAGGCCGAGGCTGGCCGCCTGCAAAAGTCGCACGCCGACCTGTCGGGGCAAATAAGAGCGACTCGTTTCCAGGCGGAGCAAGCGGCAAGCCGGTCGCGCGCTCTGCAAGAGGAGCTGGGCGAAGTAAGACGCGATGTCGAGGCGTCAAATCAGAAACTCAGAGAGTGCCGCGCCGCCGTTGAAAGCGGGATAGAGTCGATAGCGAACCTGGAGGAACAACGCAAGACCCTGGAGGCACAACGAAACCAGATTCAAGCGGATCTGGATAATTGCCGTGGCGACGCAAAAAGAGACCAGGAAGCAAGCCAGGAAATCGCGATAAGAATGGAATCAAGGAGAAGCAGCCAGGAGTCAGCCAGCGCCAATTTATCGCGTATGGAGGAACAACTGGAGAGCTACCGGCAAAGAGTCGCAGAGCTGGAAAATCAGTTACGAGACGGCGAGGAACCTTTGGAGGAAACCAAAGCCCAGCTTGGCAGTTCGCTTGAGACTCGCGTTGCGGTTGAAAAAGAACTGGCCAATGCCAGGACCCGCCTTGAGGAAATAGAACGGACACTTCGTGACCAGGAACAACAGCGAGCGGACATTCAGTCCGACGTCGAGGAGGTTCGCCAATCTTCCGATCGAATTCGTATGACCGTGCAGGAGATCAGCGTCCGCAGAGAAGGTATTTACGAGCAATTCGATAACACCGGCTTTTCGATTGATGAAATTTACAGCGAATTGCCGGACGACGCTGATGTCGCACAATGGAATGAGCGGCTCGAAAAACTGGCTGCTCGGATCAATCGCCTGGGACCCATTAATCTGGCTGCGATCGGCGAACACCAGGAGCAGATGGAGAGAAAGGAATATCTCGATGCGCAGAATACGGACCTGACCAGCGCTTTGGAGACGTTGGAAAATGCAATTCGTAAGATCGATCGTGAAACAAGAACACGGTTTCGGGAAACCTTTGAAAAGGTTAACGATGGCTTAAAAGAAAAATTCCCCAGGCTCTTCGGTGGCGGTCACGCCTACCTGGAACTGGTGGGCGAAGATTTGTTGAATTCGGGAGTAACAGTCATGGCGCGGCCGCCCGGCAAAAGAAACAGCACGATTCACTTACTGTCAGGCGGCGAAAAGGCGCTGATCGCGGTGGCGTTGGTGTTCAGTATTTTCGAATTGAATCCGGCGCCGTTTTGTTTGCTGGACGAGGTGGACGCGCCCCTCGATGATACCAATGTAAGTCGGTTCTGTGAAATTCTCCAGGACATGTCAGAGCAGGTGCAGTTCGTCATTATTACGCATAACAAGACGACCATGGAAATGACGAATCAGTTGACCGGTGTGACCATGCACGAAGCCGGCGTTTCGCGCCTTGTGTCAGTCGATGTGGACGAAGCGGTACAGCTGGCTGCGAGCTAGGAACCGGGATGGCCGAGCTTCGCTGGATTCTGCTGATCATCGGAGCCGCGATTGTCGGGGGCATCTATTTGTGGAGCCGTTATCAGTCTGACGCCGACGAGAGCGTCAACGACCCGGCTGATTCCGGGTCTGAACCAACCGTGGATTCCGCAACCGATGCGAAGTCCCGCGACCGGGCCAATTTCGCCAGTTCCACGTCAACGGACGAGGCCGTTACCGGCGACACTGGCGGCGCGACTGTCATTAAACGAAAGTCACGCACCAGAAGCTCCGGAAAACCCGTTACCTATAAAGATCTCAGCGGCGACGAGAAAATTATTTCTTTGCGGGTCACGACAAAAGATGGATCAATGCTTGAAGGAATGAAAGTGGTTAAGGCGCTGATGGATGTTGGATTGATGCATGGCAGCTTCAAGATTTTTCACCGGATGCTGGACAATACAGAGATTCCGGTTTTCAGCGTAGCCAGTTTGATCGAGCCAGGCACATTCGACCTGTCCAAGGTCGAAGACATGGCCACACAGGGGCTGACTTTTTTTATGGTACTTCCAGGCGCCGATGACGGGGTCGTGATATTCGAAGATATGCTGAGCACCGCTCGTGATATTGCGGAGCGACTGAAATGCGAGTTGCTTGATGAAACAGGTAGCGCACTGACCGCACAGGGTGCGGAATATATAAAAGAAGATATTATTCAATATCAGCACCAGCATTCCTGAGCCCGACAGCCTGAATATCAACTCAGCGAAATGACCGCATCAAAGAAAATCAAATTGCGTGTCGAAAAGTTACGCGAGGAGCTGGAGCATCACAACCATCTTTATTATGTCCTCGATGATCCGGAAATCTCCGACGCCCAATATGATCGCCTTTATGGCGAACTAAGAAATCTAGAATCTGATTATCCCAATTTGATAAGCGAGGATTCGCCGACTCAGCGGGTGGGCGCCAAACCAATTGCGAAGTTCAAACAGGTCCGTCACGCAGTGGCAATGTTGTCCCTGGACAATGCGTTCAGTGAGGAAGAATTGCGCGATTTCGATCGCCGCATTGTAGACAGGCTTGAAGCGCAGAATCTTGAGGGGATCGAATATGCGGCGGAACCGAAGATGGACGGGCTTGCAGTCAGCATTCTTTATGAAAACGGAAAACTGGTCAGGGCGGCGACCCGTGGCGACGGGAGTACCGGTGAAGACGTTACCCACAATATTAGAACTATTCATTCGATACCGTTGCGCCTGATTGGCAATAACTACCCGCCGAGACTGGAAGTCAGAGGAGAAGTTTTTTTGCCTCTGCAGGGGTTCTTGGAATTGAATGCCAGCGCCAGGAAATCGAATGAGAAGGAATTCGTCAATCCACGCAACGCTGCAGCGGGAAGCTTGCGTCAACTCGATCCAGAAATCACCGCGCGCAGACCGCTGGATATTTTTTTCTACGGCATCGGGAAAATATCAGATGGCTTTATGCCGGTAACTCATTTTAACGGGATGAGCAGGCTACGGGACTGGGGATTAAAAACTTCTCCGGAATTAGTCGTTGTAACCGGGCCCGATCAGTGTCTGAGCTATTTCTCATTGATTGCGAAAAAAAGAAAATCACTGCCGTATGACATTGACGGCGTTGTCTTCAAGGTCAACAGCCTTGAGCAGCAACAACGCCTGGGGTTCATTGCGCGAGCGCCGCGTTGGGCCATCGCCCAAAAATTTCCCGCGGAAGAAGAGATAACGACGGTAAAGAATATTGAGTTTCAGGTCGGGCGGACGGGCGCCTTAACCCCAGTGGCGAGACTGACGCCGGTTTTTGTCGGTGGTGTAACCGTTAGCAACGCGACGCTCCACAACATGGACGAACTCGAGCGCAAGGATGTCAGAATGGGGGATACCGTGGTTGTACGTCGTGCGGGCGATGTTATTCCCGAGATCGTTAGTGTAATTCGCAAAAAGCGGCCGAAAAGCGCAAAGAAGACAAAGCTGCCTGAAAAATGCCCGGTATGCGGTTCGGAAGTCGAACGAGCGGAAGGTGAAGCTGTGGTGCGCTGCAGCGGCGGATTATATTGTTCGGCGCAACGCAAGGAAACGATAAAACACTTTGCGTCGCGGCGCGCAATCGATATCGATGGCCTGGGAGACAAAATTATCGACCAGTTGGTTGAGCGAAAATTGGTTTCCAATGTTGCAGATCTGTTCGGTTTGACTCTCGACGACCTGTCCGGCCTCGACCGCATGGCCGAAAAATCGGCAAACAACATCCTGGCTGCACTAGAGGCCAGCAAGACAACGACGCTGGGACGATTTCTGTACGCGCTGGGCATACGGGAGGTAGGGGAAGCCACCGCGCTGTCACTGGCCAATTATTTCCTGGTTCTGGACGATTTGATGGCGGCAGATGATGAGTCACTAACGCAAGTTCCGGACGTTGGTACAGTAGTAGCGTACCACTTGCGCACCTTTTTTCAGCAACCTAGAAATTGCAAGATAATTGCCGATCTAAGATCGCAAGGCGTGCACTGGCCGGTGTTGGAGAACCGTTCATCACCAGAAGAGCTGCCCCTCTCAGGAAAAACGTTTGTATTGACGGGGACCATGGGCGAACTCACCAGAGAGCAGGCGAAATCGAAGCTCCAGGCACTCGGCGCCAAGGTCACCGGATCCGTTTCGGCGAAAACGGATTATGTTGTTGCGGGCGAAGACCCTGGATCGAAACTAAAAAAGGCGCTGGATATGGGAATTTCGGTAATCGGCGAGAAAGAGCTTCTCGCTCTTATTGGCAAATAACGGTCAGTCCGGTATATATATGGTCAGATTTCATAAGAACAGTCTGTCCAAAAAGAGAATCAAATGGCCGAACTTCAAAAACTTCCAAAACACATCCAGCTTCTTGATGCCAGCCGGAACGCATTAAAACCATTATTCAGGATTTTTCTCCGATCCGGAATCTCGTATAAGGATTTTGCCGAGGTTGCCAAGTCATTGTTTGTAGAAATCTGTACCGATGATTATGGTTTACGTGGCAGACAAACGAACATATCCCGGGTGGCAATCATGACCGGACTGACCAGGAAAGAGGTCAAGAAAATTCGAGATGCTGGCTGGGAAAAAATTCGGGAAGACAAAGTCAGTAACAAACTAAGCCCGGCGTCGGCGATATTGCATTTTTGGCATACCGATCCTTACTATCTCGATGACAAGGGAAAGCCGAAAGCCATGTCCTATGACAACGGCGACCCATGTTTTTTGACCCTGGCGAAGAAGTATGGTGGTGATGTGCCAACGGGTGCACTTTTCAAGGAATTGGTCAGGTCGGCGGCTATTGAATCAGATGACAGCAAATTTTATCCGGTGAAACGACATTTTGTTGCTGTTGACTTAGACGACCACCTATTGCTTTCGCTGGACGATGGACTGGCTAGGCATATCTCGACGATAGAATACAATTCGCGACCGGATCACATATCTGGCCAGGGGCGTGTCGATAGATGGTCCTGGGTGACAATTCCAAAAATAAAACTCAAACAAGTCTACAAATTAATGCGAAATAAAGTAGAACAATTCGTTGAAGAAGTAGATTCGGAGCTAGCCGAGTTTGAAGTAGGAAACAGCTTAAGCCCACGGAAAGGCTCCAAAACGATAGGAATTGGTTGCTATTACTTTGAAGATGATGAGGACTAAAAAAAGATCGTCTTGATTGTCGATTTAAAATCCTCGCCTAACGGCTAAATAGCTATTTTTGCGAACCGCCACCATCGATACTGGTCGGTGAACCGCCACCATCGATACTGGTCGG
>CAZMOM010000043.1:0-21327 GCA_964568075.1 uncultured Gammaproteobacteria bacterium | reverse complement strand
TGGAGTCTAGCTTCATCAGGCGGCTAGGAAGGATCGCTGGGTGGAATGACGCTTTTGTGAGGCGTCTGCTTCCAGCCGAAAGCGGATATTCCACTAGTGCGGGTACCGGCCGGATCGGTGCAGCTTCGATACTTGAGGGTTAATTCGCCGCAGACACCCAGCTGATCTCGGTAGCCCCCGATCGGACACCAGTGAGCCGCTCCAGCTCGATGGCAGCTGGGTTCTTCTCATAAAACGTACGGGGCTCATAGGTCTTGCTCTGTGCGAGGCGTCGCTCCTCTCGGTTGCGGGCGGCGGCGACCAATGGTCCCAGCAGGCCGGCCTTCAGGCGGGTCGCCCAGCCAAATTCCGCATACATCTCCTGCAAGACCGCGGCTACCTTCTCCTTGATCAATGGTTTGTCGCGGGCCCACCGCCTCATGGCCCAGAGGGTTGCGGCATAGGTGCCGCGCAATTCTTTCACCTCTGCGGCAAAGCGATCGCGAATTCGCTGGTTCGAGTGGCTCTTGTAGCGATTCCAACCTTCCAAAGTGGTTCTGAAGATCCGGGCAAGGGATGGCCCATTGATCTCGAAATCGCGACGGAAAGCATCGATAATGTAATTGATCTCCTGCCCGCTGCGGATGTGCGGATGGCGAAATGAGAACCGGTACTGGCCATGAGTATCGGCCACCGGACACTCATCCTCGTTCAGCAAGGTCCCCTTTTGCAGATGCTCCTGGAACAGAGGCGTTCCTGCAACAGGAGTATAGAGCATGAACTGGTGGAAATCGGCATCATGTCTCACCGCGTAGTCAATGACCTCTGCCATACCCTCGGGAGTGTGATTCTCGAGCCCAATGATGGTCGAGCCGAGGACCCGGATTCCATGCGACTGCAGATGGCGCACCAGCGCAAGGGTGTCCACACCGCGTAGCTTGCGGTACCGGCTGCGCTCGCCCTCGAGCCCCAACCACACCCAGGAGACGCCCAGCGCCACCAGTTGCTCAATGGAGTATGCGCCGAGTACGCGTGCGGATGAAAAAACGTACAGCGACCAGCTCTTATTGTGCTGCCCCATCAGCGCCAGCAGTCTCAGTGCCCGTTTCCGATGCAGCAAGAAGTTCTCATCCATGACGAAGAAGGAGCGGACTTTGAGCTGCTCTTCGATTGAGCACATCACGGAGAACAGCTCGTCTCCGGTCTCGTAGAAATTGATAAACTTCCCCTTGCCCCCGAACATGGCGGAGGTGGAGCAGAAATTGCAGCCGATCGGACAGCCGACCGACGGAATAAGGATAGCTGCGGTACGCCGCGGCTTCTGCGGCACCTTTACTCCCATGACACGTCCCCCGAAAGCTGACAGGGCCAGAGGATGACGCAAGGGAACATTGTCGGCCTGGTCAAGGTAGGTCTGGAACCAGCGAACCCCTTCACCTTTGACGATGTGGTCGGCATCGATTAAGTCGCTGAGGTCCGGCTTGTTGGCCACATGGCCCCCGACAACGATGGTGGCCTTGGGCTGGTACCGGCGCGCTAGCTGGCACATCTTGGCCACCTTGCCCACATTGGGGATGATCGAGGAGATACCGATGACGTCGTAAGCGTTGGTCTTCAGCTCCTCGACAAACCGCTCGATGGTGGGGAAATCCAGAAGCGCGCAAGGGGCATCCATATTGGCCTGTAGAAGCATCAACCCAAAAGAGCGATGGAACAGTCGCAGGGAAAACCCCCCTTGGGCCCTGGTAACTTGATTGTGATACAACTCCATCGGGTTGAGTCGGCGGCTTCCGTATTCATCGTCCTGCGCATACGGCCCGAATACGCTCGACAACAAAACCTTGGCGCGGACCCCCAGCGGGTGGCGGATCGGTTGGGGCTGATAGGTTGCATGGGTCATGGACGTTGCCTGTAAGCAAGATGTGACGTGTCGTAGAAGATTGTTGCGTAGTCGAAGTCAGAAGCTCCTAGCGTGGGCTTTTTTATTGGCATCTAATAACTTCACAACTTAACACTGGCACCGTTTTTTCTTTGTCAAGTTTTCGTATAACTTGACAGTATCGTACTGTTAACACCGATGGCTGTGGGTGGATACTGCGACGATCATGAAGATAGAAATTCCTTGCCGACACCAATCGTCCCACGCTATCGCGTTTTCCACCGCAGTATTTGCGATAGCGCAAAAAATGAGAGTGCAACAAATAATAAGCTGCTGCCTGCTAAGTTACGGAGGCTCTCGTGGAACTTCTTTGCCCCGCCGGTAATTTGCCATCACTTAAAGCGGCCGTGGACACCGCTGCCGATTTGGGGTTGGACGCGCTAATTGTCGCGGATATTGGCGTGATGGATTACGCCTGCTCGTGCTTTCGGGCGACACGGCCGTGATAGGAGCTTCAAAGCATAACGATAACGGCAGCAACTCCGGTGCAGCGTACGTCTTTAGCCCCCATCCGGCCATCGCAGCCATTGAGCAACTAATCGTCACCGTCATGAGCTTCAATCTGCAGCAAGGCATCGAGAATGACTTGGATGCGAAACTCTTCGCAATAATCCTGGCTCTGGATGACGTCAGCAACGACAACGACGATGCGGCCATCAGTATGCTAGTGGCATTCATCCAGAACGTGAAAGCACAACGTGGCCATTCTCTGACAGACGTCGGCCGACCAACTTGTTGCGGAGGCGCAGGCAATAATTGATCTATTCAACAGTTGACCCAATCCATGACAATCAGGGTTGAAAGCCCCGCCCTCGTGGAGGGGTTTTTCTATGTCCGCTTTTGGCCGAGGCTGTGTGAAAACGTCGAAATGGAATTCACGGTGGAAAAAATACAGCGCAAAACAGGTACTAAACGCACGATTGTGGTACGCAACAGAAGCGAACCGGACTGTGTTCGCTAATAAGTGTAGTGCTGTCCCAGGATGACGAATTTTGATCGCGTTTTCACACAGCCTCGGCCGAAAGCGGACGTTCAGACCTCCACAGAATCTTTCCGCTCACGCATCCCTATTGCCCGCTCAAATAGGAGAGGAAGACAATGAGATATGCAGTAATCAAACCACCAACAAGACAAGAGCAGGCGCTGATACGTCGGAAAATCAGGGAAGCAGTGAAGCGATATGGTGGACTGAGGGCCGCTGCCCGAGCCCTGAGAATAAAACCTAGTTATCTGAATTCCCTACAAGACGGTACGCGAAATAACCCAGGAGATTATTATCTTCGCAAGCTCGATCTGCGTCGTGTTACCTACATTGAGGAAAAGTGATGTGGACCGAAAAAGAAGCAGCGGGGGTTTTACAACCAGTTAGCTGCTCCAGGTCCTCCCTGTGAAGAATTCGAAATGATTCAGTCATTTGCTAATCAGTCCGATTAAGCTGCTATCGCTTCCTTATCGTCCAATCCCGTTTTATCTGCTCTGTCTGCTATTTGAATTGTGCTAGCCACGTTCTAAGCCTAACTCGAAACTACAAGTAGGCAAACTACAAGGACATCCACAATCTATGGCGAATACTATAATCTTTCTCGATTGTCAGTTATGAGGCAATTTGTACGCTCTTTTTAGCGTCGGGATATTTCAGCTTTCGATATCGACTGGTGTCAGCAGCCACCAGCATACCTCCGGTGACCGGATGACTCGGACGGTGTATTGGCCCTTATGATCGGCTGGCGGCAGGCACCTGTGAACCTAAATGATGATCCAGCCCGCTTAGCCAACGCTGCCCAAGATGCTCACAATAGGCCTGTAATGCTTCGATTGAGCCCAAGGCACGACCCCGCCATGAGTTGATTCGCTTAAGATCCTTTAGCCATTCCTCTGCATCGGTATCCAGACGACCAAAGATGCAGGGCAAGTCTGGATTGATCCGCCCGCGCTTGCCTTGATGCCACTCGCGTCCGGTCCACTCCACCAGCGTCAGATAATCCTTCCAGTAACATGGCAAGGCTGAATCGGTCTTACCATCTGCAAACGCCAGCAAGGGCTCTGCCTGACCTTTGATCCGGGTATAGACCGAGGTATGGATCGAGGTCTCCGGGGTACGGGCAAGCTTGGCCCTGATCGGGTTTAAGTCCACATAGGCCATGCACCGAAGCAATGCCGCCTCATCCAGCAAGGCCTGGACTTTGAACCGGCCCTCCCAAAAGCGTCCGGTGCAGCCGTCTTCTTGGTTGGACCGACGAGCCAAAGGTTCGTTGATACAACGCATGAACCAGCTAAGACTCGAAAGACGTTCACGGTACAGGCTGATCCAGTCCGTCAAACCAGCACGATAGGGAAGACTGCCGCCGTGCTGGGCGACGGCTGGCGGGATCTCGAAGATCTGGCCCCAGCGAGCGAGTACCTCTGCCTTCTCCCACTGATCGGCTTTTTCCGGAGCGAGGCGGACCACCAAGTGGTAATGATTGCTCATCACTGCATAGGCACAGACATCGATGGCGAAAACCTCGGCGAGAAAAAGAATTCTCTTTTCGATCCATGCCCTGCGGTGTTCGAAGCTCTTCCCGGTATAGGTGTCCTCGCCACACAAAAAGGCCCGTCGGACACAGCGAGAGACGCAATGATAAAAAGGCGTGCATTCCAGGCTGATCTGGTACTTGCGAGCAATAGTCATGGGGTCAGTACATCATTGCCGACTTCAGGCTTAAATAGGACTAATCGCGCCGTTTACTCAGAAAGTCTGTGGGTGTCCTTGTTGTTCGTCCCACGCCGACCAGAACACGATCAATAATGGCTTCCTCGACATCTAGCCACGCGGCCAGACTGGCGTTTGTTGCAGTATGTGTTTCTGCGCCATCAAGGAACTGCTTCCTAGTTAGGCTGGGAAGTGAACGGTGGAGCACAGCGAGAAATACGGGCCGCAACCGGTGGATCAACTGGGTGCGAGAATAGCCGATAACCGAAGCGACCTCGTCCCTTTCTGCCTCAGTTACCAAGTGGTCACGGAAAAACGCTTCGTGGGAATCCGACTGCAATGCCCGCACATAGGCGGGCCACAGGTCTCGGTGGGCCGGACCGACTACTCTCCAGCTCATCTCCAGAATACCTGCCGAATCCCTATTACGATCGACATACAATGCCGGCCCGCCTTCCGCCTGGGCATCAAATACGGCACTTTCCTTGTTATCGCCCCTGAACCTGCCACGAATCAGGCGGGTACGCCTAAGCCTGTCCCAGGTCTCTTTGAACTGGTCTTTCTTCGGATCCATTGGCACCGAACGCCCGAACGCGATTAATACACCAACATCTGTAACAATATCGATTCCACGCCCACGAAATTCGTTCTCCAGAAATTCCAGCAGGCGTGTTTCAGGTCGATCGACATCCGGGACAAAATCGACATTGAGTGGCATCTCGCTTGTCAGTAGCACGCGCCCCTCGCCTAGGATCTGGCGCAGCCCATCAATCAAAGCCTTGAACGTTCTCCCGCTCCGCAAGGGCAGGATATAGGCTTCGGCGTGGCCAGATACGTGGCGAGCGCGTTCCGCATCGTCCTCCAAGACAAGTGTGCCAGGTTCGTTCAGGTCGACCTGAACGAGGATGTCGTCCTTGAGCAGTGGCACCGGCGCCTTGAATAGCAATTGCAGTTCCTCTCTCGCGTCGGGGTTCTGCTGACAGCGCTCCTGGAGCCAACCGTACATTTGGCGAACGAGCGTCCGGATAGGGCGCCGTCTAGATATATCCAATCCGGCAAGCTGCGCCGCCGCAGTTTGCAATTCCGCTATTATGCGGGGCACTGGCGCATCCGCAGGCGAATGGATGCCCAGCGCGGATAATATCCTTTGCGACACGTTATATGGGGCCTCCACATACGCCAAAAGCCCATCCTTGACAAAAATACTTCGCTGCTCGTCATCACCAAGGCGCCAAATATTCTCAGACTGCCGATCTCCCAGATTCGTCGGAATAATCGGCCACTGTTTTTGCAAGAGCGTATAAATCCAAAGTGACAGGAAGTTTCTGGAATCCGTACCATCCCTTCTTGACACTGTCACCGACAGATCCAACTCATAGACCTGTGGGTTTAACAGTATCAATCTCACGACCGCTGGCCGCGCCTGCTCATCATCCAGACCATCAATCCATGACGGAGTCCGGACCCTAAAGATTTGACCGGTTTTAGTTTCGGCCGGGCGATCCGAAAGATGATCAAGCCAATGCCACCAGTAATTCTTTGCGGATTCGAGCGGGCATAGAATCTCTGCCCTTACCGTCAGTTTCGCGTACGAGTCACTGCGCAGGTAACCCGGTTCGGGACCTGCCGGCCGTGCAGGTCGAAGAATACGGGGACAACTGGCCACACCGATGTTGCGCATTCGGACAATCCAGTTGTCTCGATCAATATCTTCGCCGCCTTGGGCGATAAATTCTTTCCACGATGGCAATCTGGAAGCGACTCTGTGGCCGTAGGCTCGTGCGAGTAGTTGATCGGTTTCTGGTTCCAGCCAGCCATTGCCAAAATATACTCGGTTCGCCGATTGCCATAACCAGGCACCGTCCTCTTCAACTGCGGGGACCCTTAGATTCTTGACTTCTACTCGATCCTGGCCCGAAGGATCAAGTGCGCCCATCCAGTCCGCAATACGTGCCAATATCGACAGCGCGTTCTGGGAACCTCCCTGTTCAACAATGCACTCGTCCAAACGCGGAAGTAGCACATTATTAATTAGGTCAACCTTGCGCGGGCTGCGCACAAGCACTGACCCAAACCTCGGTGAGAGACGCCCCGCACGCTTCGTAAACTTTCGTAATCCGCGTTCGCGAACCTGGATACAATTTTCGTCGAAGAAATTTAGGCCAGCCATCAGGGCTATGTCTGACTCATCTATCACCTCATCGGATAATTCCGGGTCTGCATCCTGATCCTGGATATCGGGTTGTTCGACATCGGCAACAACCCAAGGCCTATAGAAGACGCCGTCGCTCGGTGCGGCGAGCTTTGTCTCGCCAACCGGCAGAATTACCTGATCTTGGATAAGCAGAAAATTGAATCGGTCAATTATCCAGTCAAAAAATGGTTCCCAGAACTTGGGGCCATCTGTACGGTGGCCCTCCGCCACCTCCTCAAGAAGTGACACCCCGTTTTCCCGTCGCCTCAAGTAGGTTGATCCATCCAATTCTATATCGATTTCGCCTGCCAGCGATTCGAGTATCTCGCGACAGTAAATGAGCAATTCTCTGTCGGGAAGAACAAGTCCATGTTTGGCCAAACTACCCACGTCGCCAGAGATTAATTCGAAGAGGGCAATATCGTTGTCTTGGGGAATTGTAATCTCAACTGGGCGAAGAAAAAGTTTCCCCGTAGCGCCAAGTACAATCTTCTTGTCTTTCAGGGTTTTGTCGGCGTTGATTGCATCTGAAAAGTTTCCCTCACAGTGTTCTAGGTTGAGCGTCACTTCGCGTCGAATGTTGACATCGGAAGACTCCTTCAACCGTTCAAGGATTGCCCAGAACAAATGGGCCGCCTCCTCAAGAATCAGCCGATTGTAGTCTTGCGACCGGAAATCAATATCCGTACGCGAGATCTTGCCGTGGAACGGGCCGTCCGCCCAGGCTGGCAGTCCGGTAGAAACCCTAGTGGGTAAACCGATACAAAATAACCCGTCCGCACCCAATGGTGCTAGATTCTCAGAATCGGCATCCGGGCGAGGTAGTGCGACGGCCGCGTGCGCCGAACGGACCTTGCGCCAATTGGCGATTTCGAGGTCCGCGACTGCTTGTTGAATGCGTTCAGTCTCAGCATCTACTAAACCTAGGTCGTCGCCCAAGTGGCCAATGCGCCGACGTGCGTGCCACCACTCCGTGCTTCGATGCGAGCTTGATGACTGCCCGCGATATGAAAGGCGGGTTTCGACCCGTTGGAAAATCGCGCCATGGGGAAGGCTGCCCAAATTTTCCAGAGTACGACGGCGCAACAAAAAATTTTCGCTCCGTACTCTGTCGACAATCCACAGGCGATTAATGCCATTCAGGAACAGTAATACGGAACCCGGATAGTCACCTTCGACCAAGTCATCGATCGCTCTCTCAACTGAATTCTGTACTTGGTCGTTGTCCAACAGCGGCAAAATAATAGCAGTAGACACATGTTGCAGAGAATCCCTATTAAATCCAAGCGCGGCCACCCTTTCGCTTAATAAACCATCCGGTATTGGCTTGGGGAACTTGAACGGTGCAACTTGGCGGAGTTCGGAGCACAGCAACTCAACGGGATTGTCGGTTTCCGATAGTTCCCTAAGCCGTGCCTCTTGCAGCGGCTCAGTCTCCAGCGTCTCCCTGACAAGATTTTCTATCTGCATCCGGAATTTCGGATCTGAGAAAGGTTCCGTCTCCAGACGGAAACGCGTTGCGTATTTATTCCACAAAGAATCCGCGTCAACCGGCGCGCTGTAGATCTCTGGTGCAACGCTGATTTCGAAAACTGCCTTGAAGCCTACGCCCTTGTTGCCCAGATTGTGCTCGGGATCCTTGCTGCTCAGCGCAAGCGACGTTACTGACCTGACACCTTCGCTGTCAAATGGGTGGCCTTCATTTAATACAGCAAGGTGCGTTCTGGTGCGAACAACAATCAAGCGAGCACCGTAACTGTCAGCAAGTTCATGAGAATCGCTGTGCGACTGGTCCTCTGCATTTTGTATCAATTCGATTAGGAACCGGCCGTGATAGTCGGCGCCAATATGCGACGCCGCGCTTGCAACTTCTTTGTAGTCTGTTGTTCCAGCTAGGTACTGGGCAAGTACGGACTCGATCTGCGCCCGCCACAGCATCTCCAGTGCCGGCGTTCCCTGGTTTGTGTCCTCGGTCGCAGCGTCCGAAGCAGAGGGTTCACCAATATCGCTCATTACACAAGATTCTCATTTTGTTTCTCGAACCTGGACGAGAAAGCATGTCCGCTGCTATCTGAATACACTGCACACTGCGCAACACATACCTTATCGCACGAAGAGTATCCCAAAGCCGTTTCCACCAATATACGGCGAACGTGGAGTCGCGAATCGCAATGTCCATTGTTTGCCGGTTTCAGCCAGTTAGGCTCGACCCGCTCTGACTAATTCTAGGCCAGCCTAGCCGTTTTCCAGCTCGTTCCTTAGATCCTCTACCCAGTTTATCAGGCTTCCCGCCAAAGCCTTCCAGTTCATCTGATTGAAGTTTTTCGGGACTGAGGCCGCTTCTATCCATTCCAAAGCTTCATCCGCACCCATCAGCTCCAGCTCGTCTACCAATTCTTGCAGATCTTCTTTGTGACTTACCCTTCCAACGTCGGGATCTCTTAACCCCAGATTTATTAATTGCAATACCGGCATAGGGTCTGGCTCCAACGGCACCCCCATCTCCCTGATCGCTTTATGCGCCAACTGGTTCATCGGCTGATCGTAGCTAAATGGAGGTTCGATGCCCTGCTTTATCTGCCTTGGCAATAGACCCATGTCTTTCCAGTATTTGAGCTGATTTTTCAACATTTGACGATCCTTCTCCGTCAGGATCATAGGCTTTGTTGTCCCCAACAGCTTCATCGCGGGCTCATAGTTCCGCTTGTTCATTGTTGACGGCCTCCAGCAACTCTTACGTCCGTCTTTCTCTTCCTAATAAAACTATTGGGTAAATTCGCTTTTTTCCCTTTTTTCGCAATTATAAACCATTGATGTGCGCTTTCTTGGCATAACAAACGTCTATCGTTGAATCGGTTGTATTCGGGCGCGTAAGGGTCGACTAGCGTACTGGCCTTATAGCGCTTGATTGTCTTGTCATATCACTGCTGATCAGCGCCAATGGCATAGTCGAAGAACAGTTGTGAACCTCGGGACGCAAGTGTAATAAAGTTGTTCAAATGTCGTTGATTGGGCTCGACAAAGAACACGGACGGGGAAACGCTCTTAGTTGTGTTAACACCGAAGCCCCGTTGGGGTTGCGCCAATTTGCACGACCGCCCCGTTCGATCCAAATGACAACTAGTCTATTGCAACCTCACAATTATTGGAAAATCGACCCAAAGTAACTTGCGGAATTTAAAGCGAATTTACATCCTCCGAAGTATTTTCGATCGACGCGGCTATTGCGGGGCCTGAACCTCAGACTATGGCCTGTCCTTCCTCTTGCATCGGTATGAGCGCAATCCAACAGACTAGTTTTATGTCTCCCATTTGGATCGGCGGCAGCAGTGGTGCCTGCAGATAAGGCTCAATCCCCGTAGAAAGAATTTTCTCGATCATGTCTGCGCATTTTTCGGCCCCTACTAGTTCCTCCAATTCAAACCATGTGCGCAACAGGTTTTCATCCCTGCGCGGCCACGGAGACTCCAGTATGTCGAGGGCTTGGCTCGTCCTTTCTGCATCCTGATCGATCGGTGGATTAGCGCGAATGAACTCGGCGACCCGCTGATTCAAGGGTCTTACTTTAGGCTGAAGATTGGCCGGATCCGTTTCAAGCATCCAGCTATCCCAAATATTTTTCTTTGCAACGTCCCAAAAGTCGTAAACGGATTCGCCTAACTCATCCGGCACCGTCCGAACACCGTCAACCTCGCACTCAATAAGACGCAGGCATGTCCCGGCTTCCGTCACAATCGAATAGTCGTCCGTAGTGATTCCCCAATCATTGTCTGCCCTTACAAATCTAAGGTACGTTCGCTCACCAACTTCAGCGCAGAAAAACACTCCTCGCTCCGACCCCTTGGTCAATCCGGATCCAGATTTCCATGGAAGATCTACAATTCTATCCCTGTTATCTCTCAGTGCTTTTCGTAGCGTTTGGCGATATTCCTCACCCGTCTGTGATGCAGCTAGGGTACCCCCACGCTCAAATATGGATGCGTCTTCGCGCAGAAGCCTTTCGATTTCCTCTTTGGTTTCGGAGAAAACCTGATCTCCAGATGGCGCATGCTCTATAGGCCGCATAACGCCGACGCTAGCGGCTGCCATCGCCAATTTCTGCATGATCCGGGCCTCTAATCGAAGCATGTTGTCCAGCCTGTCTGCGGGAAAAATGGTCCTGAGAAAAATACGATTATGAGGACTGCCAATACGGTCAACCCGACCGTGGCGCTGCACAAGCCTCATTGGGTTCCATGGCAAATCAAAATTGATAATGTTTCGGCACTGCTGAAGATTTACGCCCTCGGCGAGGACATCAGTCGTAACCAAAATATCGTAAAGGTCATCGTCGCTTCCTGGCGGTGCTTCTGACGATATTGGAGCAAAACCATAGACTGCTTCCTGGCGTGTCATATTCAACTCAAAATCGCCAGAACCGCTTGCGACAGCCATCCTTCCCCGATACTTGGCGAGCTCTCCAGACCGTTCGAACTCTACGGCCAAATACTTCAATATCCACTCAACTGTGTCAGCGTAAAAAGAAAATATCAGGACTTTCCTGCGCTGAGTTTCATCAATAAGGTCCGTCGCCTCTCTTTCGGCCTGCTCAAGAATACTTTTGAGCTCTTTTTTCAATGCCTTGAGTTTTGGACTGCTCGCAATCGAGACTTCAGCTGCCGCTACAACGAGTCCTGCAAGGACATCCCGATCATGTTCGATGTCTTGCCGCAACCTGGTTACATCAAAAGAGTTGGCACTTAACGTCGAATCACTGGTAGAAAGAAGTTCCTCAAGTGAACTTTCCTCATCGTCCGCCATCTCCTTCATAAAAGCAGTCGTCAAGACACGTCCTTCTTCCAACGCATCAAGGAATGCATCGTGTTGGGCCAACATTTTTTCCGTGGTTTTTCGAAACGCAAAAGCAGAAGATTCGAATCGCTTGAGTAAAGCTGAACGCAATAGCCCGGCCGTTGCCTGTGCACGAGCAAGGTCTTCCTGGTGTTCTTCGTCCTCTGGAGCAGCGCCGCGCCTGTATTCCTCAAGATTGTAGCGCGCGAACAATAATGGCTGGGCACCCCCGTCCGCGTCCAATGCGTCTTCCAATCGGTCGAAAAACCCGGGTAGCGCATCCTCAACGTTGTAGCGGACTGTGATTGCTTTCGGTTTCGGAAAGATAATCGGGACATGGCGGCCATCGGGTCCCGGGATGGTATCGCCTTGATAATGCTTCTTGACGAATTGGCGCGTCCGCTTGACCGTAGTTGCGTCAACGATGGGGTAAAGTATATCTGGGCTTAAATTCGCCGGATCAATTCTCATCGCGTGCTCAAATCGCTCCCGAATGGACAAAATCCCACGGTCTGCCAACCGCGCATCCTGACGCATAAAAAACCTTATGAGATGATAAAGATCCCATAGAGAATTATTGACTGGAGTTGCCGTCAAAAGCAGGACATCCCTGCGTTGGCCAAATAACAATGAGCGCAACACAGCGGCTCTGTGGGTCGAATCTGGATTTCGGTAGTTATGGGCTTCGTCTACGATGACTAACTGATACTCTCCAATGTCTCGTTGCAACTTCTGTTGGTCAGCGTTGGGTCGTTGCGCGTCCCGAAGCTGGCGTTCGTTAGCCAGCTCCTCGAACGACAAGCATTCAATGAATAACTGATACTTGTTGATAAATCGTTTCCAGGTATTGTCGCGCAATGCGGCAGGACAAATTAACAACGCCCGCTGGCGCCTTTGGTTGTAACGCCGCAGGATTTCACCTGCGATAAATGTTTTCCCCAGCCCTACTTCATCAGCAACAATTACACCGCCCAACTCGTCAATTAATCTCAGCGCTCTTGCTACTCCGTGCACCTGAAAACTTGTCAGTGGTAAGTCTTGATCATGTCTACTGTCATCGTCGACCTCATCTCCGTACAATTGCCACAGTACTCTTAGAAAAATATCCCATGGCTGCCACTCAGCGAACGGCAATTCATATAATTCCGCAAGGTCGAATTCGTCAGCGTCTTCCCACAGCTCGTCAAACCATCTTGCAGCCTCTGCTGCGACCGGATCGTCATACCGTCCAAGATTTAGTTCAAGATTAGAAGCCATCCCGGCTCCGGTGAGATTCGAAGAACCCACGATCAGACCGCTTCGTTCATACTCATTGCCTGAACCGTCTGAAAACACGTAGGCTTTGGCGTGCATAAATGAATTTCTAAAAAGCCGAACTTCAAGCTTCCCGGAATCGAGGACATCGAGAAGCGCCCTGGTTGCAGCTTCTGACGACCTGCTAAATGGCATTTGATCTCGCTGCGCACGCAAACCCTTCTCAAGTTGCGTAAGGCCTTTCTCCAGTTGGCGAACGCGAAACCGATCGACTGATTCACCAATCTCCCGTTGCACCACAAGGGACTCGGCTGGAGGTTCCGCTCCCAACATCAATCGCAATCGTTTAACTGGCTCCAAATGCCTTGCAATACGATTGAATCCTGCTGGACTGAAAAAGGCGGTTGCAAACCTTAGGTCCTCTGGCAGAGGCCTTTCGCCTACGCCATCGCCTCGAAGAATGGTCGTGATGGCGCTAGCAAGCGTATTGCCATCCCGGTTATCAATAAGCTGGGTACCAGGCATCAATTGACTCCTCTGCCCGTCCATGCGTCAAAATGCTTCAGAACAGCTGCCAATCTCGCCTCGTAATCCCATCCTTCATGAAACGTTCCGAAAATATGGGTCAACTGGTCAGCCGACAGACCGTATAGATGAGCAACTACCGCATCCAATTCATAAATCATGTCATTCTTCTCGTCTGAATTGATCGGACCACATTCGACACCGACAGACTCGGCCCACTGCGAAAACCGATCGTCGGGGCATGCAAGCCGACCTGCGAGTGACACCACACGAGCCCATCGCTTATCCGTTGTCAGTGGGCGGGGAACTGGAAAAGGATTTAGGATGAAGTAATTTAAATTTACCTCGACAAATCTTCTTGCATACCAGTCCAATGGCACACTACAAAGTACGCCTAACAAAAATGCTTGATCTCTTTCAGATCCCCTTGGCCAAAGAAAGTATGGTCCTTTGTTTGTGATAAATACGTTCGAAGGAACGAGTGCGGCACGAACCGTTCGTCTATCTGTGGCTCTGGAAACATCTCGAAATGCTATCCGTGCCAAATAGCAGGATAACGTGTCTTCTTTTTGAATGAACTCGGCCGAGAATTCCGAATGTGCGCTGTCGCGCCTCCTTCGAGCACTATTTGATCTCTTTTGCATCAGCCAAGGCGTGACCACAGCGGGATCTGCCCATGCGTAGTAGATTCCTGTATCGGGACTCCAAATATCAAAACTCTCACCCTTGAAAACCGGCCAGAATCCTTCGGGACAATTCTCGGATTCAAGATCCATTAGATTTTTCTGATTCGTTGCATCCAACTCACGGTCAGGCCTGGCTCGCCATTCCTCAGAATCATTCATATCCAATCGCGGCGCCTTGCGAAGCTGGGCGAACACCGGCAATGACTCCGCAGTCGGTAACAAAGGCAGTGACGCAGTATCATTCCATGACATAACGGCCTCGGCTGAAAACGATGCCGGATTTTCGCCGACTGCCGCTTGGAATTCAGTTAGTGATCGATAAGGGCCTGACAGGTGTACCGACTTTCCTGACGGCCTTCCGCGGGTTATGGCAACCAGCCCTATCGTCCACTGTGGATGCACTTCAGGAAACACCCAATTTCGATTATTCAATAACATTGTCAGATCTACATTGCTAGATCTGGTAATCATTGTCTGTCGAAATTCTGTAGACCCTTTCGCTGCAAGGGCGCTTCGTGGAAGTACGACACCGATTCGACCTTGATCATTTCGAGTTAGATTCCAAAATCTCCAGCAGAACGCCTTGTACAGATCAGGATCACCAGTTCCCATACCTGGGTAAGCGCCGCTAACCAATACTTTGCGTAGCCTTTCTGCCTCATTGAGTTCCATCTCGTATTGCAACTGCAAATCAGGGCGTGACTGCTTCAACTCCTCTTGCAAGCGTTTCCTTTCCCGTTGAGTCAAGCTGCGGAGGCCAGGAAAATGCCGCGCCCAAAATGCGTGCTCCTCTAACGTGACCTCCTGCCACGGAGGATTGCCGATAATTACATCGAATCCACTGTTGTCACGTAGAAAAACTTCCGGAAAAGCGACAGGGAAATGTAGTGCGTCGAGGTCCGACAACATCTGAACAGCGGTTTGATGAACCGCACTAGCAACAATTGTCTCACGTTCTTCCTCCCAACGATCGAACTGAAACTGAATAGCGCCGTTGGATATTGGCATTGCGGTAATAATGTCACATAGCGCTTTAGTCGGAGCAATTGCCTCTGCCGCAGCCGCTACCGCTTCGCGAGCAGCTGAAACATCTTTCAAACTTGCATCGGCAATCGTTGCAAGCCTCTTTAGCGGTTTTGATGCATGTCCCAGCAACGACTCAGCATCAATGGGAAACAGACCCCCTCCAAATTCCTCGAACTTCGTGCGAATTTCGTCTACTGATGCAACACCAACAAGCGAATTTCCACAGGCAAAATTGTGATCAAGAAGCGACAGCGGTAGTCCCGGAACAAATGTGTGAATCCACACGGAAAGACGAGCTAATTGGACAGCGAGATCGTTTAGGTCAACGCCATATATGCAGCGACGTGCAATCATTCGTCGCAGAAGCTGAGCATCTTCGATAGGATTCTGCTGGGCCAGCTCACCCAGGTGATCCTCTGCTGCCGCCCTGAGTAAAGAAAGCTCTTTCAAAATAATTGGAAGCGGCCGATGGCTGAGATACGCAGCCATAGCGTGTTCAATTCGATCGATGGCAGCAATTAAAAAATGGCCAGAACCCATTGCAATATCAGCCACCCGAAAATCAAAGAATTGCTCCGCTGCGGCCACGTTCTCCAGATCATCCAAACGTGAAAAGTGATCCCGAATTGCTGGATCGAGTGTCCTTTCAAGCAAATGCTCTACTGCAAAACTCTTGGTGTAGTAACTACCAGAGGACTTGCGAACGCCAGATCTATTATGGAGATAGACCTTACCTTTATTTACAACAACGGCTAGTTCGTTTTTTGCAGGTACATAGGCTCCCTTTTTGTCCAAGGCCAAATCACTATCAGCAACGGACAACTCGGCTTCCAATAGCCCTTCATAAATAGTTCCAAATTCGCGAACACCTAATGAGCGGAAATCGACTGGTCCGAGCGCGCCTTCCGCAGTTTCGATCAGTAGCAGACCACGAAGCGCGGGCTCAAATATACTGTTTGGAAGCCGCATACCGGACAGTTCTGCTCCAACTTCCGATGTTGTTGGTTCAGACGAAAACAATCCACCATCGTAAGCTGGAATACCCCATTCCGGGTTGCCGACAGCAACAGCCTGCCAGAGTTGCGCAACCTCACTCCAGTGCGACTCTCCTTTCGCAATCGGCGTATCGTTCGCCGCCGCTTCAGCTAATTCGAGGGCCTTCTGTTTAAGGGATCGTCGGCGATATGCCTGGTTAAAGCGATATGGCAGCAGGTCTCTATCTTCTGCATAGGCAATGAACAGGAGCCTGAAAAGAACAGTAAGCGCCATTTGGTACGTCAGATGCAATTCGTTCGCAGTAAAATTCGAAATGTTTCTTGCGCTTACTATTCCAGTGGCTATGCGCGGTACTACCTCTTCATAAATTCTGTCTCTGAGCCGTTCCGCAAGATCGCCGGCGAACCGCTCGGACGATTCCAGCAGTTCCCCAATGGATCCCGCTGGCTTAAGCGCATCAGCTGAGAAGAGAAGCCACAGTAGCCCCATATGCTCGTCACTTAGCAATGACGGCTGACTTTCTATATATGTTTCTGTCCGCCCCCGACGGCCGACGCCAACGCCAATCTTCGTGGAGTAAAGGCGAATTCGATCGCTCTGCACCAAGATTACCCAGGGCAGGTTTTCTGCGGTTGCCTTGGAGATTGCATAAGAAATAGGCGAAAGACTGTTAAATCTGGGCGTACTCGCTTCTGCCGTCTCGGTCCGATCAAGAAGCACAGCCAAGGCCGTTCGTTGATCCTCAGCCCGGAGGAGCTGGGTCAAATTATCGAGCGGTTCTATGCTAAACCCGAAGGAAGTCAATAGTTCAGTGCCATGCTGGCCGACGGTGCGCCTTGCCTTGTCGCAGGCACTTTGCCAATCAGAGCGACGGGGCGCCCCGTTTTCGAGCTCGTGCAACGCCAACAGTCCTTCATTTCTGATACCCGGCAGTGCTGTACCCAACGATGGCAGGGCTTGAGCGAGAAAATTCAGTGCGGAATGTCGATCCGGAAAACGAAGCGCCTCTCGGCAAAGTCGCTCCACATGTCCAGGGCTCAAGTCAGAATGAACCGGCGGTCTCTGTCCGGATGGACCACAAATTGCTGCTCGTTCACCGTAGAGGGCGACCAAAAGCACAGGTGTTGCACGATGGGAACGCCGCGCTTCCCATACCGACTGAAGCGTGCCGTCAGTCGGTTTCACCGTAGTGGTAACCAATGCAACTTCTAAACCTTGTCGCCCAGGGCCGACGAACAAACTGTGGGCCGAAATACCTGACGTCCCTTGCAGTGTCAGGGGTCGCGGATCCTCATCTGATAAAAATTCCTCTGGATTAGGCATCTTCGACAGGTCTGAACGATCTGATATATGGCACTGGTGTCATTCTCCTATGGCGTAACACGCCGCAGTAAAACAATGAGGTCATCAATCTTACCAAGTCGCCAAAAAAAATATTTGATGGGCAGTGACACCAGGATCCTGCAAGAAGCGGGGCTGTGTGTGGGAGATACACAGAGAAGGCCCCCGCCCTTACTGAATCCTTGGCCGACTAGGGGGGTCCGCGGTTACCTACTGGCTCGTCCGACGTGCTATTACGCATTTGGGCCGAACTGATCGTAAACCGTCGGCATAAAGCCGGCTCGGAATTATCCCCTAAAGATATGTAATTCATACCCTGATTCGGGTACACTTCCAGAATGCGGCATCGTCCACCAGTCACCCATATATCAGTGCTTGGCATATTGTTGCCTCTGCCTTTGCGGTGGTTGCTCGAACAATATGCTGCAAACCAAGCATTTTGGGTGAACATTCCTTTCGGAACAATCACGTTGTTGTTTGTTGCCTTTTGGATAGGGCTGGTAATACAGGATTTATACAACAAAGATTCTTGGCTTCATAAATATTGGCGTGATTGGAATAGGCTTTTTGATGTTCACACATTGCATTCCGAACATGTAAGAGATGACCCTGAAAGGGTTGCCGTATATGTTTTATTAAAATTCATCAGGAAGATAAGAGGCGGAGAACTTGTCGTTACCGTAGTGCCGTCTTACAAAGGGGCAAGTCCGTTTGTGACGCATAAGGAGGTTCAGTTAAACAGCGCAGCCTTCGAAGATAGAAAATTAACTATTTGTACACTTAGGGTTCCGAGGCCACACAAGCTAGCAATTCATTCTCTTTGGGGTGAGACGATTGGTGGGGTCACTTTAGAGCAAGGGCAGCAGTCCGTTACGCCGCAATCTAAGAATTTGGTCAGCATTGCGGTAAGGGGTGGCTGGCGGCGACAAAAATTTGATTTCATGGTTGATTTTCTTCATGCAGATCGCTTGAATGAATCGTATGTTTATCTACAGCGTGAAGATGACATTTTATTCGATGTGAGAGACAGGTATGGCAACGGGTAAATATCTAAGCCTTGAAGAAGCTCGCAAGAAGAAGCAGCTAGACCGCTTTGCTACAGAGCATCCGACCAAAGGGAGCAAGAAGGCGTTTGATTCTCTCCTGCTCCGTATGGCTAGAGACAAGAAACCCGCCAAGGATGGTTAGAAGATGAATATTGAGACTATTATCGCAATTATCGCTATCACTACTGCTGCCCACGCAGCATTCTTCGCGCTCCTGGTGATCTTCAGACTGTCTAGGCTTATTGATGTGTTGGAGCGATCCCTTTCGTCTGATCGTTCTTGATCTATTTGTCGCAGCCATTCCTCTACGCCGCCCCTTCTTCTGTCGCCGTAATGGCCAAGCCCGAGTTTTTCTCGGACTTGATCTTCTCCTAGTGCGTCGAGTTCGGCCCAAAGTTTGTCTTTTTCTGCTGCGTTCATTTGTTTAGACAAAGAAACCCGCTAAATAGGCGGATTCTTTATTTGTTCACCAAACCTCGGCAGTAATTCCCAACTCAAGAACTCTTTGTTTGGCTGCGTCTTCTGCTCCCTTTTCAACGTAGAGACAGAAATGGCCGTTATTTTTGGATGCACTGGCCGCAAATATTTCCCATTGTGCGTCAGAGTGCTCAATTCCAATGGAATCTGCTGTTTCGATCTCGAATATAAACGGCACACCGTTCTTCGTGGCTGTGGCGTCCGGTATGAACTTTTCGTCTGACTTGTTTGTCCACCAGATTGCATCTGGTGGATCGTATTCCGACAAGTCAGCCTTTATGTTTTGAAAACTATCTCCCACTAAATGAGTGATTAGCTGTGAAACTAAATTATCGTGGACAGACATATCTTTCTCCCTATTACATGGTGGGAATACCCTCAGACTTTGCTATTGGGCAGCGTGTTCGTCATGGCAACATGACTGGCACTGTCGGTAGGATTCGAGGCCATTTTTCCTTGGCAGACACAACGGCGTCTGCGGGCGTAGAAGTTGAAATTACCCAGGAAGACGCGCCAGCCTTTTGGGTGCAAGAAGGTCGCGTATCCCCCTTATGATTTGTGGTCTGGTGTTAAGTATACAAGAGCGTTCTAAAAGCTCAAAAGCAAGCGGGAAAACATAGCTTCCGGGTTGTCTCTCATGTTGTACCGATACTCGAATTCACCTAAGTATTTCGGCAAATGCTTGCGTGATACATGGATATGCGTTCCGTTGATGCTGCGCTTTAGCTGTGACCAGAAACTCTCTAGGCCGTTCACGTGAACGTCGCCACGAGCATATTCCTTGCTTCTGTGGTCAACCGTATCGTGTACATAGCCTAGATCGGAAAGCACTTGGTACGGCACCCATTCATCGGAACTGATGCGCGTTCCTTTGGGGACGTGCTTGAGGATTTCAGGGATTAGAGACTTACGGCCAGCGGTAGGCACAACCTTGCAGTACAGTTCGCCGTCACGCTCAAGGATGCCAAATACAATAGTTTTGCCTTTAGCTCCACGACCAGTAAAACCTTTGATCTTGGGCCTACGTCCACCGATGTAAGTCTCATCGACTTCAACGTGTCCGGTCATAGGAGGCGTACCGTCAATGTTGGCCATGTACTTACGGATTTCATGGCCCATGCGCCACGCTGTCTTATACGTCACTCCAAGCTGACGTTGTAGTTCTTTAGCAGGGACACCATGCCGAGAAGTAGTGAACAAATACATAGCGTAGAACCACTTTTGGAGCGAGGTGCGGGATCGTTCAAAGGGAGTTCCGGCCATAGGATGAATATGATGACCGCACCATGCACACTGATAAGCAGGCTGCTTGGATATCTTCGAGAACTTGCCATGCTTAGAGCACTTCGGGCAATCAAGCTCAAAGCCGTATCGGATCTTCATAAGATGATCCAAGCACGTATCATCATCGGGGAAACGCTTGAAGAAATCTGTAACCGTAAACTGTTTAGCCATCATTTGCCTCCTACTAATGTGAGGCAAGTATGGCTTATCTTATTACATATGTCAAGGGGATAATCCCGAGCCGGCTTTCGGCCAAAAGCGAACATGACTGCTTGAATCACATAACTATTTGGCTAACACGCGAGTTTTCGCGAGCATATAGAGCGAAAAATACATTCTGGTTGGGGCGGCTGCTATGTAACATATCTCTGTTCAAGCAATTTCTCTAATGGCGTTTTAAGTTTTTCCCAAACAGCTTCTTCATCGCTTTCAGCGGTTGAGTGCGTCCACTTTTCGTCCAACTTAACGATATGATTTTCAATTTGATCAAAAGTGTATTCCATTTTTTTATTGAGTTTTTTGACTTCTCTTTGAGTCTCGCGTAGTTCATTCTTTCGTCCTTGAACTAGTCGGTCATACCAATTTTCAACTTCCCTTTCAGCCAAAAGGATTTTCACTGTCGTATGGCGCTCACCGGACTTATCCTTAGTGGCATCAAAACTTATTTGAAGTGCGCCTGTCCATGGCTCGACAGTGACATCAATATCATCTAAACACTGGGCGCTGTTGTGGTACCAATCAACGGATTTTGGTTTCCTAAACACCAGCATACTCACCTCCTATCTTCGATCACATTAGTCACATTAGAGCTAAATTTCGAACTGTGGCACTACATCTCTGCGCCGATCGTCTCCATATTCGACAGCACCCCGGAAAATCTGGCATGGGTCGAAAGCGGACCTCTCTGAAACGTCCTGGACATAACCTGAAAAAAGGCTATGCAACACTTACAGAGCACTTATAGAGAAAGGGAATTAGTTTCCGGATAACCATAACCCTTTGATGTGCTTCCTGAGACAAAGGTAACACTCCATACCGGAGACATGGGTAACACTTTC
>CAZMOM010000042.1:0-21978 GCA_964568075.1 uncultured Gammaproteobacteria bacterium | reverse complement strand
CCAGTTCAGTCCAGTATTGCAGCCAGACCGACTCGGATTGCAGCCAGTCCGCGAAGGAATCTAACTGTTCGGATTTCCAGCCCCAGTCGCTGCCGACAGACCCCAGTTCGAGTATCGGCGTCAGCGCCAGCGGTACGAACATCTTCTGAACCGATTGAAACGCGCCATTGATCGGATCGTAGAATCTCGGGGTCGGCTCCCATTCTTCGATGACGCCGATAACTCTGAACCGCATTCCCTGCATGGTCGTGAAACGACCGACGCTGTCTTCACCGCCATAAAGCCGTTCGTTCAGTTCCTTCGTCAACACGACGACCGCCTCGGACGCCTGATCGGCCGACGAGTCCCAGCCGCTGCCATACCTGAACGGCACATTGAACATCGGGAAAAAATCACTGGTGGTGACTCGCGCATCGGCCTCAAACGGCAATTCACCCTGACTGTCAGGTTCAATGATCAGGCTGGACTCGAACATCGCAGTCTGGCGTGCGCCGGCCGCCAGGTTCAACAAGGCAGTCGAATCCCGATAAGTCAACTGATGCGGCGGGTGTTCCGGCCGATCGCTCTCGAACGGACGCAGCGGATTCCAGCTATCCAGCTGGACGGCAAACAGCACTTCGCTTTTCTCCGGAATCGGATTGTCGGACATCAGGTAAAAAACGCTTAGCGTCGTCATGCTCATGCCGATGCCGACGCCGATAGCGGCCACCATCAAGGCGGTCAGGATCGGGTTCCGGCGCATACTTTTTACCGCCAGCTTCAGGTTGTAGGCAAACATGCGAACTCCTCAGACAGAAGCTTCGGCCAGATCCTGGCCGTTGGTACTCTGCGCGGAATTCTCAGCCGACTTATCCGCCCCGTTTTCGCCGGAGACCAAGCCATCCACGAGGTGAATTCGTCGTGACGCACGCGCGGCAAGCGCCGGGTCATGGGTGACGATGACGATCGTCGTGCCGGACGAGTTGATCTCTGCCAACAGGTCCATGACCTGGTGCGCCATGATGGTATCCAGGTTCCCGGTCGGTTCGTCGGCCAGGAGAAAACGCGGTTCGCCGGCCAATGCACGGGCAATCGCCACGCGTTGCTGCTGGCCGCCCGACAACTGCGAGGGCAGGTGTTTTTGGCGGGAGCCGAGACCGACGATATCGAGCGATTGGAGTATCCGTCCCCTGCGTTCCCCCGCCTTCATCGTGCGGTACCGCAGCGGCACATCGACATTGTCGAAAACATTCAGGTCGGGTATCAGGTTGAAACTCTGGAATATAAAACCGATTTTTTCGTTACGCGTTCGCGAACGCTCGTCGTCGTTCATGTCGAGCGTATCCACGTCGTCCAGCAGATAGCCGCCGCCACTGAAAGATTCCAGCAGCCCGGCGATGTTCAGGAATGTGGTTTTGCCCGATCCCGAGGGACCGGTGACGGCGACAAATTCACCATCGTTGATTTCCAGGCTGATGCCACGCAGGGCCCTGGTTTCGACCAGTTCGGTCCGATAGGTTTTTTCGATATTCAGCATCTTGAGCATGACGGTCCCTTGGCCCGACCGGGCCTTTTGTGCCTTTCATGCTGAGATGCCGTAAAAGCGGTTCAGGTTTAAAACGAATCCAAATCGGCGTGTGCCGAGGGACGAACGCGGGAAGAATCTCGCGTATGGCTAGGCGGAAAGAATCTTCAGTAACTGATACCCGACCAGCAAAGCGTAGGCGCTAAACAGTACATACAGAATGGTTTTCGCCCTGACCCCGGCAAGGACCCGCATATTGGCCATCGAAATCAGGATGACGACGCCGACCACGGTGCCAAACAGTTTCCATCCGGCGAAGCTGGCGCTTCCTGAATCGATTAACTGGGCCATGAATGAATTGGCTTCCTGCGCATGACCATTGCCAATGGCGGTCAGGGTCAGAACCGCATCCATGCCGCTGAGCAGGACGGTGCCAAGCGCAGGCCAAAGCAATTCCTTATCGAAGAAATCGGCATGATAGCTGTCGATATCGTCTCCGCGACGCGGGTTGCGGCGGCGGGGTCTGAGGAGACTGTTCAGGATCGTGCGTAACGAAAACTCCCGCCGGTCGGTCATCTCCCTGTGCGCGCCGGTCGCGGAAATATGCGTCGACTCTTTCGCGTTTTCGTCGCCGGCCGACTCGAAAGAACCGGATTTTTCCCCTGTTTGCATAATAAATTATCCTTGCTCAGACCGGTCGATTGTAGGCCGTGCGTCGCTGAAATAGCTGTGATTCAGGTCTCACCAGGCGGCGAAAAAAGCCGTTTTCCCGCTTGTCGGAATTTGGCAACCGCCTGTCGGGAGCGGTTTCCCCGGCCGCCGTTTTTTGCGCCGATCCCGCCTCTGAAAGCCGCCATCGCCGGAAATAAAAATAGTTTAATAAACAATTACTTACAAGTCCAGATTTAACCTAATCCAGCCCCCGTTTCGGCGGCAGGGACAAATGTCCCAAAGCGGGTCAGCAGCGGGGAAAAATCGGGTGTGAACCAGTTCACGGAATTACCGGGGACCGGATGGTTTGATGCTCACACGGCAACACGAACGGACGGAGCCGATGAACATGAAACGAAACAACGGATTTACCCTGGCAGAGCTGCTCGTCACGCTGGCGGTCTTCTCAATTCTCGTCACGGTAGGCGTCCCCAGCTTCAACCAGACCTTGATGAACAATCGTCAGGTCAGCTCATTGAATATCCTGGTCGGCAGCATGCAGCTGGCGCGATCCGAAGCGATCGCCCGCAACACCCGGGTGACCCTTTGCGCCAGCGCCGACGGCGCGACCTGCGGTAATGCCTGGAGCAACGGCTGGGTCGTGTTCGTGGACCGCGATGCCGATGGCCAGGTTGGCGCCGCGGATACCCTGCTGCGCTCGGTCAATGACATCGAAAACCTCGGCATTGCCGCCGGCGGAATTACCACCAGTTTAATGTACCGTCCGAATGGTCGCATGATGACCAACAACAACATTCGCGCCAACACCGGACAGTTTACCGTGTGTGATATTCGCGGTGCCGAACATGCCCGAACGGTCGTGGTTGACTCCAGTGGTCGTCCTCGGGCATCCAAATTCAACATCGACGGGAGTGCTCCCGTATGCCAGTAAAATACTCGATGACGAAGAAACCGGGTACGCCGAACATGCGGCGCATGGCCGGTGTCGGCCTGATCGAAATATTGGTCACGCTGGTGATTTTTTCACTGGGCATGTTATCTCTCGCGGCTCTCCAGGGCATCGCCAAGAAAGCCAATTTCGACGCGCTGCAAAGAACCAACGCCGCCTTGATGGCATATGACTTGCTCGAAAGGATGCGCAGCAACAGCCAGGCGCTGGCCAGTTATGTCAACGCCGGCGACCTGGGTGGCGGGACGCGGGCGAGCCAAGTGCAGGCGACTAAACTGGCCTGCAGGGATGTCAACGCGCCTTGCACCCGGGAGCAAATCGCCGCCGGGGACCTGACGGAATGGGAGAACATTCTCGACGGCAATATGGAGATGCGTGGAACCGAGGCGACCGGCGGGCTGGTCGATTGCACTGCCTGTATCAACGGACCTGTGCTAGGTGGTTCGGGCGGGTACACCGTGGTTATCGCCTGGCGCGGCGTAGCGGCCATGACGAACGCACCGGTTGATCCGTGTGGAACGGGCCTGGGGCGATACGGCCCTAACGACGAATTAAGACGCGTCATGGTCGTACAGACATTTATCGGGATTTAACAAGGACGCAAACCTGAATATGAATTACCAGACCAGACAAACGGGTTTCTCGCTCATCGAATTGATGATCGCCATGTTGCTGGGTATTTTGATCATGGCCGGGCTGGTCAACCTGTTCCTGCAAAGCAAACGCAGTTTTAACCAGAACGAAAGCATCGCGCGCATGCAGGAAGATGCGCGCTTTGCGCTGGAAATGATCGTTACCGATCTGAGCATGGCCGGCATGCTGGCCGACCTGTTGACGCCGCAAGGCATCGGATTCGATACGACGCTTGCGCTCGGTGTGGATTGCGGTCCCGGCGGCTTTCCGAACTGGGCGTTCTCGATGATCAATCTCGCCGGCGACTACGCGACGCTCGAATCGGTCGATAACGCGACGAGCGGGACGGCCAACGCGGCCCATTCCTGCATCGCGGCGGCCGACATCAAACCGGGCACCGATATCCTGACCATCAAGCGCGTGGCCGGCCGGGCCGAACCCGCACCCGAGGCCGGGCGGGTTTACCTGCGTACCAATGGCACCGCCGGTTTGCTGTTCACAGAGCCCGTTTCCGCCGCGCCGCCGATCATCGTTCCCATTCCGTTTAACGACTGGGAGTACCTGCCGGTTATCTATTATGTGCAGAACTTTGCGTTCGCACCCGGTGACGGCATTCCGACGCTATGCCGCAAGGCCCTTTCGCCCGCAGGCGGAGCCAGCAGCATGACAACCGAGTGCCTGGCGCGGGGTGTCGAGGACCTGCAGATCGAGTATGGCATCGATACTGACGCCGACGGAGCCGCCAACGTTTATCTCGCCGCGCCGCTGGCCAGCCAGATGAGCCAGGCCGTATCGGCCAAGATCTATTTACTGGTGCGCAGTGAAAATAGCGATAACGCCTATCTCAACGACAAGGTCTACGTCTTGAGTAATGCGCCGCCGTTTACGCCGAACGACAATTTTTATCGTCGCACCTTCAGTACGACCGTCGGCATCCGCAACCTGAGAAACCTGAACAGGCTGGGGCTATGAACCAGATGAACAACATGAATCAGATTATCGGCAAATCCCGGCAGCAGGGCGCGGTCCTGGTCAGCGCACTGATCCTGCTGACGATTATTACCTTGCTGAGCCTGTCGGCGATGCGGGTCAGCATCACCGAGTTGCGCATGGCGGGAAACCAGGAAGTTTCGGTCACCTCGTTCCAGGCCTCACAGGCGCTGTCCGATGCGATTACCGATGCCACGGCATCGACGCCGGTCATTGGCGATCCGGGTTATACGATCTGCACCGGTACGGGTGTCGAGTGCAACGTGGAAAACTGGCGTCTGCCTGACGGCATGTTTACCGACCAGTTGACGACCGGCGTCATGAACGGCGTGATCGTAAGATTGTCACCGGCCCTGCGCCCGCCGCCGCGAGGCATCGGCTCGAGCGTGGACAAATTCAGCGCCGCGGCTTTTTCAGTAACGAGTACTTTCGATCAGGCCGATCTCGGCCTCGGCAGGGACACCGTGGTCGAAGGCATATTGGTTTTAGTGCCTACCAACTAGGAAGGTGGGGGAGTTAAAAATGATAGTACGTAATTTCAGAAACCAGGTTTTCACCCTTTTGCTGGCCACCGGGCTGACGCTGTTTGCCAGTATGCCGGCCGAGGCGGATGACATTGATGTTTACTTTGCCCCACCATCGTTGGTGGGCAGCGAGCCGCTGGTCATGTTCAGCCTCGACTATCGTCCCAACCTGGGATCCACCGTTTGTCAAGGCGGTGAATGCCAGTTCCTGGTGGACGCGGGTTATTTGCCCGTGCAGGCCTCCTACACATTCTTTGAAATGCTGCGGGCGGTCCTGAAGATGGTCATGGATCCGCTGGAAGGTGTTCGTGTCGGCTTGATGCTGAATCATAACAATGTTGACGAGTGCGCCGGCCCCGCCAACGAATTCACACCAGGTTGCTCGAACGGCGGCTACATCGCGATGGGTTTCGAACTGTTCGAGTTCGGCGATGTCAGCGGTGCCAAGGCCAGATTCCACAAGATTTTGGCCGACCTGCCGCTACCCGGAGGTTCTACATCGCATTCCTACCAGGGCAAGGAGCTGTTCTTCGAATTGTATCGTTACATAATAGGCGGCGGAATTTATAATGGCCATGTCGGATACGAAGACTACAGTGGCTTGCCGACTTCCGACCCGTTGCTCAACCTGGATGTCAATTTCCCGCTGATCTCCTGGGATACGAGTAGTACCGTTGAGAACCCGGACCCACTAAAAAGCGAATACGAATCGCCATTTGAGCTGGCCGAGGAGTGCACCCGCATTTCTTCGGTCAACTTTATGTTTCAGGTTTCCAACCAAGAAGACGAGTCCGACGTTGCGATAAAAGCTCCGCTCGTCCAGGGTGGCACCGGCGGGATACGCAAGGGATTTCCGGACATGATTCGGTTCATGAATCAAGTAGATATGTCGTCTAAAACTCTGGGAGTAGAGGACGTAGTAGGGAGACAGAATCTGACGTCTTATTTCCTGGTGCCCGAGACTAAAATTAACACCAAGACCGTGGAATATGCCCAGGCTGGCGGGACGGTTCAGCCGCTGACCTTGTCTGAAGACCCTGAGGAACTGGTCAGGACCCTGACCGATATCTTCAATCAGATTCTCAGCATCAGCACGACGTTTGTGGCGGCCTCCATTCCGGTTAACGTGTTTAACCGTGCCCAGGTCGTGGACAACGTTTACCTGGCGCTGTTCCAGCCTGACGCGCAGGGCCGGCCGTATTGGACCGGTAACATCAAGAAACTGAAACTGAACGGCTTGTATGACGGCACCGGCAACGTCTTCCTGGCTGATGCACTGGATCAGCCCGCGGTTGCCGCCGACGGACGTATCCGCTTCGACGCGCTGACCTATTGGACCGACCCGAACGCGCTTTCGACACCGAATCTTGACGAAGGCGAAATGCTCGGGCGAGATGGCCGCTCGGTTGCACGTGGCGGCGCCGGGCAGCAAATACCCGGCATGGTCAACGGCCAGATCGGTATTTTGAATAGCGATATCGGTGCGCGCCAGATTTACTACGAGATGGGCGGCGTGCTCAAGCCGATGGATCTGACCATCACCGCGGTCGACGACCTGACGCCATACTTTAATCTCGCCGTGCCACTGGTGGACATGGTGGCCGAGGTCGCCAATATGATTCTGTATGCGCGTGGTTATGACATCGACGACATTGATAACGACCTGATCCTGGGCGAGGCTCGACCCTGGATCCTGGCCGATCCACTGCATTCGCGGCCCCTGCCGATGAACTATGGCGCCTGGGGCGGCTATAGCGAAACCAACCAGGCCATATTCCTGGCGGTGGCGTCGAACGACGGTTACCTGCACTTTATTCGCAATACCACTTCCGCCGGCGGCGAGAGCGGCGAGGAAGTCTGGGCCTATATGCCAAAAGGCACGCTGGACGTGCTGCCCGAACTGCGGACCAACGCACCTACACTGAGCCATCCGTATACCGTTGACGGTTCGCCGGTCGGTTACATGCTCGATGTCGATAGCGATGGCACGATCGAAACCATCGACGGCGACAAGGCCTATGTGTTCGTCGGCCTGCGTCGCGGTGGTAATGAGTTACACGCGCTGGATGTCAGCAACCCTGAGAGCCCCAAATTCCTCTGGCAGATCAGCAGCGCCGACCCGGATTTTACCGAACTGGGCATGACCTTCTCGACGCCACGCGTCGGCATCGTGCAGGTCGGTCTTGCCAGCAAACCGGTACTGATTTTTGCCGGCGGCTATGACCCGAACAAAGACGACCGGACCAGTACCGGCACCGACGACGCGCAAGGAAACGCGGTCTATGTGGTGGACATCGAGACCGGTGCCTTGATCTGGAAAGCAACCGGCAATTCATCGGCGTCGTCCTCTGCGAATACCTTTGTGCACCCCGGCATGCTCGATAGCTTCCCGTCGACGCCGGCTATCGCCGACATGGACGGCGACGGTTTCACCGACCGGGTTGTGGTCGGTGATACGGGTGGCAATGTCTGGCGTGTCGATTTCGCCGGCAACCTGCCGAGCAACTGGAAGATAACGCTGCTGGCCACTCTCGGTCGCCATCAATCGTTGCCTGGGAACAAAGTAGCTGACCGTCGTTTCTTCCACCGGCCGGATATCGTGCCAACCCGTGACGACATCGGCGCATTCGATGCCATCTTGATCGGTTCGGGCGACCGCGCCGATCCGTTGAGCACCGGCGGGAAGAATGTGGCTAAAGATTACTTCTACATGATCAAGGATCGCAACATCGCTATCGGTGGTGGCGTGGATAGTCTTCTGGTTCACGCGGACCTGGCCGATGTGTCGGACAACTGCCTGCAGGCGGGAACCTGCGCGCTGAATCTGAGCAACGGCTGGCGTCTGGAACTCTCGGATGAGGGTGAGAAGAGTCTTGCGACTCCGCTGACGATCGGCGGCACCGTATTTTTTACGACCTACGCTCCGCCGATTGGCCTCGATAAAGACGACTGTCAGCCATCGGAAGGACTCGGTTATTTGTACGCGGTCGATCTGCAAAACGCATTCGCAGTCAAAAACTATGATTCGACGGACGACGGCCTTGATGGATCGGGAGATTCAAGCACGGACAGCGACCGCAGGACGCAACTTTCTTCTGAAGGTATCCCGGCCGAAGTCGTGGCCTTGCCGCCGGACAAGTTGTTGCGCCCGGACCTGACGACCGAGTCTGCGACCTCGTCGAGCCGTTGGAAGACCTTCTGGTATAACGCCGAAGACACGGATCTTTAACGACCGGGTTTCTATCGCACCAACAACGAATGGATTTGTAAATATGAATATCAGGAAAATGACGACAGGCGATAAAAAGATTCAGCGCGGCTTTACGCTGATCGAACTGATGGTCGTAATCGCGATAGTCGGCGTGCTGGTCGCAATAGCCTACCCCAGCTATACCGACTACGTCACGCGCTCGAAGCGGGCGACGGTGAAGTCGTTTCTCGTATCGCTGGCCGATCGTCAGCAGCAGTTTTTTATGGATAACAAGCGATTCGCGATCGATATGAACGAGTTGGGTTATGGCGATGTGTTTGTCAGCGTCGACGACCAGGGCAACACGATGCCCGGGCTAGCCGCCGATCGCATTTATGCCGCCGGCGTTATCAATGTGACGCCGACATCGTTTCTCGGGCTTGGCATTCCGCAACTCGGGCAGGCGATCAACGATGTCAAGTGCGGCAACATGATGCTCGATCAGACCGGCATGCGCACCAACTCGGGCGTCGGCACAGACTGCTGGTAGCGCACCAGTCGATCGAAAGATCGAAAAGCAAAAAGGGGACAGATTTAAATCTGTCCCCTTTTTTTATAAACCTGTCCCCCCCCTTTTTTTGGCTGATGCCTCGCCGAAATCCCGCGTGACAATATCCCTTTTTTATCGCCTGAGTTTGGCGACGGTCGCCCTGGCGGTGTTGCGCAGTGCTTTCTCAATACCGGGAACTGCCCTGACAAAATCCTGCAGATTCTGTTTGGCCCTGAGTTCAGCCTCGCTGGCAGGAGCTCCGGACCGACTTTTCGATCCCAGCATGCCGGCGCCGACGACGCGAATCTGCCAGTAACCGGTCGCCTGCCGGGTTATCTCTTTGATGACCGCATCGATATCCATATCGCCGTTGTAATGCTTTCGGAGATACGCCGCCCATTGCGTATGCAACTTACCGGATTCGTGCTGGGTCGCGCACAACACGACGATACTGGCCAGCTCGTCGCTGACCGAGCCCGTGGCCGCTTGTCTGGCGGGCACCGCCAGGCTCGTACCCTGGGCGATCGCACCCGCGGATACCAGGAGCATCAGGAACATCATTTTGCAGCGATTCATTTCGGTCTCCGGATCGTCTGTGGTCGCAATATACCATCGCACCGTCACTGAATTGTTGACCCATGTCTCTAAATGGGCACTACTTTGTCAGGCCGCGCGCAACGTCTAGCAGCCTGTTGAAAAACTCTCAGACGGCACGATACGGCGTTAAGAAGCGGCTCAAAATGCTCATGTACTGGCGTGTACACTGCGCTGCCGGGCAGGACGCCCAAATGCCGCGGGAGCCCCCCCAGGGATGGGCGAGAGCGGCGTCTCGCGGATTCTCGCCTTGTCTCGCACTCACCTGAGAGTTTTTCAACAGGCTGCTAGAATGTTACCCGACCAGGGACGCGTCCATGAATATGGTCCGAAAAAAATGAAACAATAAAATGAAAGACCGGTACGTACACGGCAGTTCGAAAAAAGAGCAGCGTCGCCTGACGTTGATGAACAAGCTGATCAACCAGGCCTGTCTGCGCGCGCTCGACCCCGGCGGCGAAGAACTGGTGCTGGATGTCGGTTGCGGGACCGGGGAGTTTACCCGGGCGCTGGCGCGCTGCCTGCCCGCCGACGCGAAAGTGATCGCCGTCGAGCGTGATCCGTCTCAACTGGCGACTGCGGCGAAACTTGCGGGGGATGACGGCGAAGCCGGTCTCGTGGATTTCAGGGTTGGCGAGGCCATGTTTTTGCCGCTGAAAAACAGCGAATTCGGATCCTTCGATCTCGTGCATACGCGTTTTTTGCTGGAGCATACGCGAGATCCTCTGGCGGTCGTCAAGGCGATGTGTGATGCCGTTCGTCCGGGAGGTCGTGTTGTCCTGGCGGATGACGATCACGATATTTTGCGTCTTTGGCCCGAGCCCGAAGGGGTGATGGATGCCTGGCGAGCGTACTTCTATACCTATCAAAAGAATGGCAATGACCCGTTCGTCGGTCGCCGTCTGGTCCAGTTGCTCCACCAGGCCGGCGCCGAGCCACAGAAAAACACGCTGGTCTTTTATGGCGGGTGTGCCGGCATGCGGGAATTCTCAGGGATCGTTCATAATCTTTATGAAGTTCTTGGAGGAGCGGCCCAGGACGTTATCGGTGCGGGACTGATGGACGAGAAAAAATACATAGACGCCCTGTATTCGCTGCGCGATTTTTCACGCCGTCCCGATGCCGCGTTGTGGTACGGCATCAGCTGGGCCGAGGGAAGGAAACCCGGGTTCGGATAGGACCCGGAAGTGCTACGGGTATTTCGTTATTTTGATTTGTTGCAGCGGGTCGCGCGCAACGAGTTCCTGGAAACGCGGGTTGTCCCGCAGCGGGTCCCATTGCGGATGCAGGCGAAGGACCCAAATCGTAGGGCCGGCGGGGATAGCGATAATCTTTTCCAACAGATCGATGGATTCATCCTGCTTGCCGAGAATCGCCAGCGTTCGTGCGCTGCCTGCAAGTATAAAAACACCGAAAAGATAGTCGCGAACCAGCGGCAGCAATTGTTCGGCGCGACGCATCGATTTCAGCGCATTTTCCTCTTTGCCCAGGTAGGCCTGCACGGTCGCAAGCGAAGAATAAAGAAACGGCTGCGCGTACAGATTGCCCGCATTTGCCTTGTTGATGTCCTGTTGAATAAGTCGCTCCGCCTGTTCGAGGTAAGGCAAGGCGTCTGCAAGGTCCCCGAGCAAGGCATGCGCATCGGCCAAAGTAGTCGGCATATTCGATGAGAATTGGTTACCTCCCGTTATCCACTCATTGATCTTCGGCCGTTCGAATTCGGCCAACAGGCTGTCCAGGTCTCGCTCATAGGTTCGCAGCGCAAGCAACGCAATGATTTGCAGGATGTCAGAAGTCAGTTCTGTCGAGAGCAACAACTCGCGAGCCTGGTCCAGGTCGCCGGTCCAACGCATCAGGATGTCCGCTTTGCGCGACAGGAAAACCGCGTTGTCATCCGGATAGCGTTGAATCGAGTCCTCAACAAGAGACAATGCTTCTTCCCAGTCACCCTTGTTGCTCAGGGTCTCGAGCAGTACGTTGACCGTCATCAGGTTTTCCGGTTCAACCTGCATGGCTTTCCTGAAGGACGCAACAGAATCCTCCCAAAGATTGAGCCGGCGCTGGGTCGTGCCGATTTTCATCCACAAATCGCCGTCTTCGGGCATTTGCTCAAGCGCAGTCTGGTACTCGACCAGCGCCCTGCCAAAATCAGACCGCGTGCGATAATTTAAATCCCCCAAAGCGACATGAATCTCAGGAATGCTATCGCCATACGTTCGCGCCTGGATTACGGCCTTGTCAACAAGCGCAATGCGCTCCAGGCTTGTGTCATATCCGGTCCAGTACAGTTGGCCATGGACATCGGCCAGGCGAGCCCAGGCCAGAGCGAACTGCGGGTCGGCGTCTACCGCCTGTTCGAGCAGCGGCAGTGCGTCCAGGTATTTTTTCGAAGAATAGTCGGCGCTGCGCAGCATGACGCGCGCTTTCAGATACAAGTCGTAGGCGTCGATATTGTTGGTCGGCGCCGTTGCAAGCAGCTGTTTTTCTTCCGGGCTCAGGTTCGCCTGGAGTGCCCGGGCGATGGCTTCGGCGACTTCCGATTGAATCGCAAAGATATCATCGAGATCGCGATCGAATCTCTCGGCCCACAGGTGCTCATCGGTGGCCGCGTCTATCAGTTGAGCAGTAATGCGCACCCTGTTGCCGGCACGGCGTACGCTGCCTTCGAGAATATTCCTGACCCCGAGTTCTTCGGCGATCGCCCGGATGTTTTGCTCCTGGCCGGAATATTTCATGACGCTGGTGCGCGAGACGACCCGCAACGCCTTGATCCGGGAAAGTTGCGTCAGCACGTCTTCGTGAATGCCATCGGCAAAAAACGCGTTGTCCCGGCTATCGCTGAGATTAGAAAATGGCAGCACGGCGATAGACTGGCGCCCGTCTTTTTCCCGTGACGCAACAGCCGGGTCGGCATCGCCCGCCACAGCCGTTGGGCTCGCCCGGTCTTTTCCATCCCACTCGTGATTGGTGGCGAAATACACGAGCGCGACGGCCATCAGGCCGATGATCACGAAGTCCAGTTTGCGGCCGGTCTGCTGTGTGATCGACTCGCTGCGATCGACGTCTTTTTCTTTCTTCAGGCCATCGGGGGTCATTTCATAGGCCCAGGCGAAGAAAAGGGCGATGGGCAACCCCAGCCCCAGCATCAACAGGATAAATCGTCCCGTCCACTCGGGCAGGTCGAGCAGCGGCACGATGATGTCAGCGATCTGCAACACGAGCCAGGCGACGATCAGGTAAAAAATCGCCACCCGGAACACGTTTCTGCGTTTCAATTCTTCAAACAGCGAACTCATACGTCTGACTCAGAAATCAGGACTCGCCCAAGTATGGCCAATACAGGGCATTTTGCAACGAAGCAGGCGCGGCCGCGCCCAAATGGCCCGGTTCCGGAAATAAATCGTCCGCTTTGCGGGTCTTAATATTGAAGAAATAGCTTCCGTCTAGTCCGGAACGCACGACTGAATCCGATATCTATATGATGGTCCAGCGATTTGTCTGGACTTCGACGCCAGGGGGACCTTATGAACCACCAGATGAACCGCGTGACCGCTGCCGTTTTGTTCTTGCTCACGATGTTGCCGGTGACGCCTTTATTCGCTCAGCGCCATTACGACACCGATATTCTCAAAGAGACCTTCGGTTTCGACGAAAATACACGCCGGAGCGTGGAGTTCGACAAGCTGGTTCAGGCCTGTCCGGCACGCGACTGTATCCAGTCGATCGATAACCCCAAATTCGTGGCCGCGGGCGATGCCGATTTCCTCGCCGGCGACGACCTGATTCTGGGTGTCGTGATCGACGGCGACGCCCGTGCTTATCCGGCGAAAATTCTCGACCATCACGAGATCGTCAACGACACCGTCGGCGATATGCCGATCGCCATCACCTACTGTCCCCTGTGTGGTTCCGGCGTGGCGGTCAGCCGGGTCTTCGGAGATATTACGACGGAGTTCGGCGTCTCCGGGATTCTCTATAACAGCGACCTGGTGTTGTATGACCGGGCAAGCAATACGCTGTGGAGTCAGATCGAGGGTGTCGCGGTGGCCGGCTCGCAAACGGGAACGAAGCTGAAGACCTTGCCGGTGACGATGGCGCGCTGGTCGCGCTGGCGGAAAAAGCACCCCGCTGGCAAGGTTCTGTCGACCGACACCGGTTTCGACGAGGATTATTCCGCGGACCATTATGCCGAGTACCGAGCGGGCACGAGGATCTACCTGCCGGTCTCGAACGAAGACAGCCGGGTGCATCCAAAAACCGTCGTTTTCGGTACCAGCATCGGCGACCAGCCGGTCGCCGTCACTGAGATGGCGTTCGAATATGCCAACCGGATCGAAGCCAGGCTCGCGGGCAGGGAATTGACGCTGACGATGGCGGAGGATGGCACGGTATCGATTAAAGATCGGAACAGTCAGGAAACCTGGGGCACGGGCCGGCTTTTCTGGTTCGCCTGGTACACCTTTAATCCATCGACCGAACTGGTTCAGTAGCCCATTATCAGCAGTCTGTCGGACTTAGCCCGCTTATTTCAACACCTATCACGGTCCTGACTGGTTCTCGACCACCTGAGCTTGGCCTTCGCTCAACCCATAGCTACAACTATGGGTTTCGTTCCAGGCCTGCCCTCAGCCGTCCGAGTCCTCGCTCGGGATCCGCGATCTCCGCTGAAATAAGCAGGCTTGGACTAATCTACTGCGGCGGCAGGAAATCAGCCCATATTTCCGATCATTCTCGTTGAATAGAGCCACTGTTCGCCTCGAATGATCGAAAATCTCCTCTCGATTTCCCACCTGCCTCGCTACGATTGCTTAAATCCGACAGACCGCCAGTTGAACCACTGCGCTCCTGCCACAAATCTGCTAAGTTTTAGCGCCACCTGACAACCGGCGTGAAGCATGGGCGACAACTTTTTCACCGAGCTGAAACGGCGCAACGTTTTTCGTGTCGCGCTGGTCTACCTGGTTGCGTCCTGGCTGATTCTCCAGGTCGCCGACCTGGTCGTGCCGATACTCGATTTACCCGAGTGGTCATCCAAACTGGTTTTTTTGTTGCTGGCATTGGGACTGCCCATCGCGCTGATCCTGGCCTGGGCTTTCGAGATGACACCCGAGGGCCTGAAGAAGGAAAAGGACGTCGATCGCAGTCAGTCGATTACGCAGGAAACAGGCCGCAAGATCGATTACACGATCATCGCTGTTCTCGTGCTCGCGCTCAGTTACGCGCTGTATTTCAACAATTCCGATTCAGATTCGAACAGACAGACAGTTCCGGTTCCGGCTGCCGATGGAACCCACTCGATCGCCGTGTTGCCGCTGGTCAATATGAGCAGCGACAAGGAAACCGATTATTTTTCCGATGGTCTTGCCGAAGAACTGCTTAATCTGTTGTCCAAGGTCGATTCGCTGCGGGTGGCGGCCCGGACTTCGTCTTTTGCCTACAAAGGCGAAGATCAGAACATCCGGAAAATTGGTCGGGAACTGGGCGTCGGGCATATCCTCGAAGGCAGCGTGCGGCGCTCCGGCGACCGGGTGCGTATTACGAGCCAGCTGATCAACGTGGCGGACGGGTTTCACCTCTGGTCGGAGACCTATGACCGGGAACTGACCGATATTTTCGCGCTGCAGGACGAAATCGCGGCGGCGGTGGTCAGAGCCTTGCGTATCGAGTTGCTGGATGAGGAGATTGCCCCGGAAAGAGTCGCGATCAACCCGGCGGCCTATGATCTGTTTCTTCGTGGCCGGGCAGAACTCAACGAAAATATTGCCGGTTCGCTGGAGCGGGCGGCCGATTACCTGAAACGTGCGATCGAACTCGAACCGGACTATGCGGCGGCGATGGCCTTGCTGGGCAGCACCTACCTCGATATGGATGAATTCGGCTCGCTGTCGATTACCGAGTCGCTGCGACTTAGCGGACCGTTGATAGAGAAAGCACTGCAACTGGACCCTGACCAACCAGATGCGTGGGCGGCGCAGGGTTATCGTCAGCTCAGGCAGGATCAAACGAGGGCGGCAGGAGAGTCGCTGGAACGCGCGATCACACTGGCGCCAAATCACATTCGAGCTCTCGGTAATTACACGACCGTGCTGTTGTCGCAAGGACGATTCCGGGAAAACCTGGAAAGCGTCCGGAAATTGTCGGCGCTCGACCCGCAGAATCCCAACCATATCGGCACAATCGAAACGACGCTGGCCAATTTCGGGGAAAACGACAATGTCGAGGAAAATCTGGACCGCTTGCGTGAGCGATATGATGACGACCCGAGGTTTCACGACATTTCTGCCAGTTACTATCGGCGATCGCACCAGTACGACCGCATGATCAAGGACATGTTGAGAACGCGTGTGCTGCGGCCGTCGGATGCCTGGGCGCCGGGCTGGATCAGCACGATACTGTTTTCGTTGGGTGCGGTCGCTGAGGGCGAGCAGTGGCTCGACCAGGCCCGCCAGGTCAACCCGGACAGCCGATACTTGTTATCCGCTGCCTATCAACAATTCCTGGCGCAGAGACAATTCGGGGCACTGACCGAATTAATGCGCGACGCCTGGATGCGCGAAGCGACTGAAGGAACCTATCTGAGTTTAGGATCAGCATTGATGCTTGACGGCAAGCCGGCAGAGTCCTACGACGTGCTCAAAGAATCGCTGGCCAAATACCCGTTCGATCCGGAAACCGGTGACGTGAGTTTTAGCACGGCGAGCGCACTCTGGTTGATTCTGGCTGCGCGTGCGGTGGGCGACGATGCGCTGGCCGGTGATGTGCTCAGTAAGGTTCGTGTTCAGATCAGCAACGCTATCGAGCAACGCTATTATCTCCTGGATTCTCAGCAGTCGCGCGCCGCCTATTATGCGCTGGCCGGCGAAAGAATCAGGGCTTTGTACACGCTGCAACAGGCGGCAGACAATGGCTTCGCGGTTCCTCACGATCTCGAAACACCCTTTTTCGATGCGCTGAAAGACAACCCGGATTTCCAGGCGATCCTCGGACAGGTGCGGGCTAACCAGGCCGCGATGAGAGAGAAAGTGCTGGCGCTGGATGGCCTCATACCCGAAGCGGATACGGCGTAGCTTTGCTCGCTCCGGGAATCATTATGTATTGTTGTGGTGGAAGCTGAGAATTAACGCCAGACCGGCCAGCGACCAGACGATGACCGGCCCGCTGGGAAGATCCAGAAGCGCTGACAAGACGAGCCCGGAAAAATAAGCCAACACGCCCAGTGTGTAGGCCTGGATCAGACCGGCGCGCCGGCCGAGCTTACGGGTTGCGATCGCCGGCAAAATCAGGCTGGCGAATACCAGGAAAACACCAACCAATTGCACGGACACCGTGACGCTGATTGCGAACAACAGGTAAAAGCCGAAGCGGCCGAGTTTTTCCCGGATCGAATACCAGGTCAGCAACACCGCCACGCTGACGATGGCCGCCGGTCCCAACGTATGTAGGTCGGCCCATAAAATCTGACCCACCAGCAGGTTCTTCAATTCCTCGCCGCCGCGTGGGTTGTTGGCCAGCAACAGGATTCCCCCGGAAGCGGCGAGCACGAACAGCCCGCCGATGATCGCTTCCTGGACATCGCCGCAGCGCTTGTCGGTCCAGGCCAGCAGCGCACTGCCCGTCAGCGCGGCCCCGACAGCGGCAAACTGCGCGGCGAGGCCATGCGTGTCCCAACCCAGGACGCTGGCGGCGACCACACCAAGCCCGGCCATTTGGGCGACCGCCAGGTCGATAAAAATGATGCCGCGCTTGAGCACTTCCCTGCCGAGCGGGACATGGGTCGCGAGCACAAGCAGGCCCGCCAGGAACCCGGGTCCGAGAATACTGATATCCAGTGCATCCATATTCATTGGCTGTGCTCCAGTAAAATATCGAGCAGCGAGTCAAACAGACCGAACAGATCGTCCGCATCGGCGGTGGCGCCAACCGTATGCGGCAGGACAGCCGCGGGAATTCCGCTGCGCCTGGAAATCCATTCCGTCGCGCGCGCGCTCTGGTAAACCGAGCGCACGGTCAGTGCGACATCCTGACTCTCGATCTGCCGCAAGAGGGCGGACAGATGGCCCGTGCTCGGCGGGATGCCCGGTTTGGGCTCGAGAGCACCGACCTCGCGCAGGCCCAGCCAGTCAACGAGGTATACCCAGCTGCGGTGATAAACGATCAGGCCCATGCCGGCCAGCGGTTTGGCGCGCTCGTTCCATGCGCTGATTTTTTCCTGCCAGCGGCGGTCGAAATCGGCGTGGCGCTGGCGGTAGAACTCACCGTTTTCCGGGTCGAGGCTTTGCAATCGTGACGCGAGTTCCGTGGCGACACTTGCAATGTTTCGCGGGTCAAGCTGAATGTGCGGATTGCCAAAGGGATGTACATCGCCCTGTGCCCGATCGACTGTATCCGGGACCTCGAGCAAGTTCGCGTATTTTGACGCTTCTAGAAACCCGGGGTTCCCGGGTTGGATTTTCGGGTTGGCCGACTGGCGCAACAGGACCGGCAGCCAGCCGATTTCCAGGTCGGCGCCGGTGCAGATCATCAGGTCGGCGCGCCGCAGCTTCGCGATCAGGCTGGGCCGGGCCTGAATATAATGAACATCCTGCTGGGCGCGGGTCGCGGAAAAAATATTCAGCTTGTCGCCGCCCAGTTCCGTTGCCAGCGACGCCCATTCCGGTTCACAAGTAAACACCCGTAACGCCGCATGCGCCGGGGAACCTGCAATCAAAAGAGCGCTCAAAAGGGCAAGCTGCAGCATTGTTTTTTTCATGGTCGCGCTCCGAGCTAAAACTGGTGAGCCCCATGAGCGCCTATGCTCATGACATATTGCAGCAGCACTTGCGTGTCACTGTCGGCGGAAGATTCGTCCCTGGCGAATTGCAGTCTGAGACGGCTGAATTCACTGTTTGAAAAATCGACCATTGCCGTGAGCCGCTGCGGATTCCTGGCGTCGTCGCTCAACGGAGTAACCACGCTCAAAGCGGGAAGCTGGTTGCTCGATGACAAGCGGTCATAACGCACGCCGACTCGCCACCGTGGCTTGAACTGATAAATTCCCTGTACATAGAACCCCGATTGGCTCATGTCGTACGGGCCGGTTTCATTGGCGATTCCATTAAAAAAATCGACCCGTCCGTCTTCGTCTCGACGCAGGTACTCGCCTTGTATGACGAAATTCCGCGTTCGCGGATTGCCGTTTTTAGCCCATTTCCAGACAAAGTCGGCGATAAACACGTCGCCCTTGCCATCAAATACAAGGTCTGCCAGCGTCTCGCCCCCATCCCGATCGCGCGCGTCGTAATTCACATACGACAGGCCCGCTTTCCAGCTGTGATTGATGCCGATGTCGCCACCGGTCTTGGCAAACACAGCGAACGCGCCGGCGTTGCCGCCATCGTTTGCCGCCGGGAAACTGTTGCCCTGGAAAACCTCGACCCCCAGTTCGAGAAACTGATCGATCGGCGCCAGCCAGCGCGCCTGGACGCCCGTATCGGCAAAAGTCGTGCCGAGTATCGCCTGGTACGCGAGCGGGGCATCGGCGAAATGCCAGGTGTGCGCATGGAAAACATTGTGATAACCGATGCTGGAAAAGAACTTGCCGCCCTTCAGCGTAAATCCTGACGGCAGGTTTAATGTCTGAAAATACGCTTCCTCCAGTTCGATCTCGGTCCCGCCGTCGGCTTCATCCACAAACGCCACATCGACAAAGCCGTAAAACCGGTCGTCAATGTTCGCACTGACAGCCATCTCCGACTCATCAAGAGAAAATCCTTCGGCAAGCGGTCCCGCCTCATCGTCGATCAGGAAACCGGAAATCTCGTAGTCTTCAACGCGGTTCGAGTAGGCCGAAAACTGACCGTCCAGGATCAGGCTGATGGCTGGGTTGAATTTATTTCCGGACACAGTCTGGCAAAGCGTGTTTGCACTGATCAACAGGCAAGAGCCTGTTAAAAAACAGATTAATTTTCGGGTGTGCACGATAGGTACTCCACAACTGCCTGTATTTGCCGGAACCCGTCGACGAAAAATAACTAAGCGATCAGGTGGCGGTCTGTGGTGGAGAACGTATGGTTGGCAGCAAGAAGCTCGGGTTGGCAAGAACGGGCGCGGCGCTCGACGCGGTAATTTCATGGTTCAGGGCACTTGTTGGCGGACACTGGCAGCTGCTGACGAAATCGTCACTGTGGTCACTTGCCAGACACACGGCGCAGGAAACGCTGGCGGTGAATTGGACATGGTTCGCCTGGTGACTGATCAGCGCGAGCTGGCCGCCCAACAACAAAACGGCCAGCAGCAACAGATGGCACGGGGCATTACGGCGACGGTTATTGGTGTGGGATATTCGCGGCAATGTTTATTCCGCCGATTCTCAGATTATTAAACGCATGATCAAAAGAACCGTTGAAATATACTCGGATTCCAAGTGTTTAAATAGCCTCTGTCCGTCCGGCCAGGCAATCTGATGAAACCGGCATGGCCCAACATTTTTTCCCGGCGCGCATTTTTTCCAAAGCCTTCGCTACCAGGTATGTTCACTTCGCCTATTATTAAACATGTACTTTGTTAGTATCGGGATGAATCACACGATCATCACTACCATGACACGAGCAACTTAAGCTGATGTCTGCAGGTCAGGATACGCATTTTGTCAACGGGCGGTCCATACAACCTCCATTTCCGGACGATACCGAACTGGCGACGTTTGCCATGGGTTGTTTCTGGGGCGTCGAGAAATTGTTCTGGTCGTTAACCGGCGTTTATTCGACGGCTGTCGGCTACAGCGGGGGGCAAACGAAAAATCCGTCGTATCGAGAGGTCTGCACAGGAGATACGGGCCATGCAGAGGTCGTCCGGGTCGTGTTTTTCCCGCGACAGATCACTTTTTCAGAATTGCTGCGGATTTTCTGGGAGGGGCACGATCCCACCCAGGGGATGCGCCAGGGCAATGATACCGGCAGCCAGTACCGCTCCGCGGTGTTCTATCATTCGCCGGAGCAGCATGATGCGGCCATATCAACCCGCGATGCGTACCAGGACTCGCTGGATGCGGCTGGTTTTGGCAAAATCACCACCGAAATCTCACCCGCCGGCGAGCTCTATTACGCCGAGGACTACCACCAGCAATACCTGGCGAAAAACCCCGATGGTTATTGCGGTCTCGGTGGCACCGGCATCACCTGCCCACTCGGCGCCGCATAGTCAATTTTCTGATGGGGCCGTTATAGATAGGTGGCTGCTTTCAGGCTAGCAGTCCGTTGAAAAACTCTCAGGCGAGTGCGAGACAAGGCGAGAATCGGCGAGGAAGCGCAGTGTACACGCCAGTACATGAGCATTTCGAGCCGATTTTTAACGCCGTATCGTGCCGGCTGAGGGTTTTGCTAGTACAAGGTATCGCTACCGGTGCGTGTCATATGCAGCCCGGCGCCATTGGTACTGACGTGAGCGATCTCTGCGGGTCTGCGGTGGATGCGGGTTACCTGGCCGAGGTTGACGGCAAAAATCAGCTCGACCTGGGTGCCGCGCATCAGGTCCAGGGTCTCCGTCTCGACGAAAACACCGGTGGAGCTGACATTCCGGGCGATGCAGCGACGGCCACCGGCCCCGGGCACCGACAGATACACCGTCGTCAGGGCGTTGTGTCTCAGATTGATTCTCCGCTCAGGCTCTTTGGCCACCCCGTCAACCCTTTTATAATTTTTTATCGGTTCGGCACGGACATTATGCACGATGTGGACCATTTGTTAAGTGCGAGTTTTCATAATCATCGGGACTTTTTTCACGCTGAGTCCGGCTTCGCTCACGGTCAGCGCACCGCGCCGACAAGGGCCGCCTGCGGACTTGCTCAGGCCTGACGTGGCTTGGCTTGCAGGCGGGTGTACGCGATGAATTTTTTGTCCGCTTTTGGTTGACAGGCATTACCGTGCGAAGCACAATAGCCGGCTTGGATTCGCGGAGGGGTACCCAAGCGGTCAACGGGGGCAGACTGTAAATCTGCTGGCTATGCCTTCGTAGGTTCGAATCCTACCCCCTCCACCAGCATCCGTTACAAAAAATCTTTTAAAAACAAAGATTTATTTGTGCGGCTTTTTTAGCGGTGGAGTGGGTGGTTTTCGCGGCGGGTGTAGTTCAAAGGTAGAACCTCAGCCTTCCAAGCTGATGATGTGGGTTCGATTCCCATCACCCGCTCCATCAGATTAAATGCTGGATATGAACACGGCCCACATAGCTCAGTGGTAGAGCACTTCCTTGGTAAGGAAGAGGTCACCGGTTCAAGTCCGGTTGTGGGCTCCACTCCGGGAGTGGCGCAACGAGACGAGAATTTTGGCTTTCGGAATTTGCCGACTTCGGCGGGACCCGGAAATTGGTAGTCATGGTATCGGTACGGGGAGAGCA
>CAZMOM010000041.1:0-23575 GCA_964568075.1 uncultured Gammaproteobacteria bacterium | reverse complement strand
ACCCATAAGGCGGGCCGGTGAGTAGATGAGGTCCTTTGCGGCAAAGGAGCAACGTCCGGCGCCTGCGGCGCGCAAGGCAAGCCCCTATGTCCACCACCCGATGGGTCCGGTGCAACACGCGCAGCAGGCGGAGATTCGCCGCATCCTCCGCTCCACCGGCGCGCAGGCCAAACTAACCATCGGCCAGCCCAACGATAAATACGAACAAGAGGCTGACCGGGTCGCCGATCAGGTGATGGCCATGCCTGATCAGAAGCTTCAGCGTCAGCCCGAAAACGAAGATGAGGAAGAAACGGTTCAGACCAAGCCGCTGGCCAACCAGATCACGCCGCTGTCGCAAAGACAGGAAGAACCGCTGGATGAAGAAGAGGAGGAGCTGCAGACCAAAGCTTTAAATGGCATGGTCCAACGCCAAGCTGAAGTTGAGGACCTGGAAGAAGAAACCCTTCAGGCGAATGCCGCCCCAGGTCACACTCCCACAGTAGGGGCAACTGCCCATGCCAAAATTCAATCCTTAAAAGGTGGGGGCCAACCCTTGCCCGCAAATCAACGGACCTTCTATGAATCACGGATGGGCCATGACTTCAGCGGTATTCGGATTCATACCGATACCCAAGCCGCCGATACCGCCGAGGCGGTTCAGGCCAAGGCCTTTACCTTGGGAAACAACATCGTCTTCGGTGGCGACCAGTATTCACCCAATAACCAGAAAGGGAAAAAACTACTCGCCCATGAGTTGACGCATGTGGTGCAGCAGGAGAACGCTGTCAAGCGTGTGCAGCGCTATGAATCCGGGGAGCACGCGCAGTTTGGCGAGACCCAGGCGGAGCTGAAAATGGCCTTCGCACCCAGCAGCTATAGAGTACGGAAGGGTGAGAGTCTCAGGGACATAGCTAGGAAATTCGGTATCACGGTCGTTGAACTCAAGGACGCTAACAAGGCTAAGCTGAAGAAATGGCCCACCAAGGACGGCAGCGGGCGTATGATCAAGGGCTTCTACACTGACGAGATGGTGTCGATCCCGCAGAAATTAAATGACTTTGCCAGAGACGTCCTTAAGGATAAGTCGGCAAAGATAACAATCAACGGCGTGGTGGTGGACTACAGTGTCGGAATTGCCATGGGCGACTTTTTCGAGAGTCCAGATAAGATGAACAAGGAACACCCTGACAAGCTGAAAGAGTTGAAAATACTTATTAAGAGGGAGCAGGCCGGAGGCAAGGTGACTACCCAAGAGTGGCAGACAGCTACTAATGGTAGATACGTGAAACTGGCCGAGAAGAACGAGGCCCATTTTGCGCCGCCTAGTCCGGGCTTGGTCAAACCGACTGCCGCCGGGGCGGCATCGTCCAATCACAAACTTGAGTGGGAAAAATACCACAAGGCCGCTCTTGAATCCTCCAAGTCCGGCGACAAAAATAAGGCGCTGACGACCAACGCCTTCGGAGATCACTTCCTCACCGATGCCTTCGCCGCTGGACACCTCATTAACAAGCGGGATGTGATGGAGAAATTTAAAGCCAATATGGTTAATAAAAAGGGGCAGTTAACGAAAGAGGCGGTAGGGTTCTTCGATAGCGTAGCAAAGCGCTCTTTCGTAGGGGCGGTGAGAACAGAGTTCTCGCAGTACGAGACAGTAGAGAAGCACTGGGGCGCCCACCCGGACATCGATCGAGTCAGTCGGTTCTCGACACTCTTGCAAGGGATTCATGAGCTTGAGCCTGATCTTGTATCCAACGCCATTGCGAAGGCAGTACACGACGTTCTCAACACTCTCGCTAAGGGGCTCCCTGTAACAAACAGGAAGTGGGATAGTTGGAATCTCTCGGGTGACGGGACCCTCAACGCCAAGAGCAGGGAGATCGGTCGCAAAGCGGTTGCCCAGTCGCAACTTAACTTACTGGGTGTGTTCATGTCGAAGGCCTCGTTAAAGTTGGCGGCGTTGTTTAAGAAGGTTTGGGATTATGTGCCACGCCCCAGCAAGGCTACTGGCCAGACTTTGGTCAGAGAAAAGGTGAAAAGCGGAACCGATCCGAAAGAGGCATCGTTGGTAAAGGCTGTGGCCGACCTGATCACGAAGAATTACAAACTGATTCTGCATGAACTGGTCGTCGAGCGAAAAAAACTGAGGAAGGCGTGACTGCAAACAGCTCCTTGACTTTGAGAGTAAAAGGAACGGAGGGATGTGTGCCACGAACTCAAAGGACGAAAAGGGGTCAGAGTGAACCTCCCCTAGTTTTAATATTGAGCAGTTCGGCGCATATTACTTTGATTTTATTATGATCCGAAAGCACCTTAATAACTTGGGATAAAATCGGGCAAGTAGAGGGGTTGATAAACACGTTTGCGATTAAGTATAAGCATTCAACACCTGCGACTCGGAGATCGCGACCATCCAGGTTCGACTACATCGAGGCTCGGGTAAAGGCGCAGCAAGCGGAGATTCACCGTATCCTTCGCTCCACCGGCGCGTAGGCCAAGCTCACCGTCGGCCTGCCCAATGATGAATACGAGTAGGAGGCGGACCGCGTCGCTGGTCGAAGGTGCAGGGGTCAAGTCTAAATATTAATAGTTTTACGTAGAGAAAGAGTTAAATGGGATCAGAGCAATTAATTAAAGGGACATCGGAATATTGATTTCGTGGGGCACCAATATGTGTATGAATAAGGGCGGTCCGACCATTCTGCTTTTGCTCCGGGCACGTCTCCATAAGGCTGGCCGGTGAGCAGATGAAGACCTTTGCGGCAAAGGAGCAACGATCGGCGCCTGCGGCGCACAAGGCACGTCCGTATATCCACCACCCGATAGGGCCCGTGCAACAGGCTCAGCAGGCGGAGATTCGCCGCATCCTCCGCTCCACCGGCGCCCAGGCCAAGCTTACCATCGGCCAGCCCAATGACAAATACGAGCAGGAGGCGGACCGCGTCGCCGATCAGGTGATGCGCATGAGCGATGCCGATGTGGCGCAGCGCCAGCCGGAAAACGAAGAAGAGGAAGACACGCTTCAAGCCAAGCCGCTGGCCGACCAAATCACGCCGCTGGTGCAGAGGCAGGAGGAGTCTCCCGAGAAGGAAGAGCCTGTTCAGGCAAAGCTCCACGACGGCGAGATGCTCCAACGCATTTGCGCCGAATGCGAGGAGGAGACGGTGCAACGGCAGCCTGAAGAAAACGAGGATGAGGAAATTCAGGCCAAGTCAGAGCCTGGCGAGGCGCCCTCAGTCACTCCCAGCCTTGAATCCCGGATCAACAGTCTGCAAGGGGGCGGCCAACCGCTTGATCCTGCAACCCGATCATTTTTCGAGCCGCGCTTCGGTCATGACTTCAGCCAAGTCCGAGTGCATACAGACAGTAATGCTTCGGAAACAGCGAAATCGGTAAATGCTAAGGCATTTACGCTGGGCGGTAATATGGTGTTTGGCTCAAACGAATATCAGCCAAGGTCCACGGAAGGTAAGATACTACTCGCCCACGAATTGACCCACACGATTCAACAGTCGCAGTCAGGGAGGCTCAGTACCGCCAGCGTCGCACAGCGCCTCGGCAACCCCGCCGACATACCCAATGCGATGAATTGCCCTGATGCTATCACCGACGAACTCAGATCTCGTGATTCGGAGGTCACCTTCTCTGTTGGAGATTTTGCGCTGACAGGTGCGGCGGCGACAAACATCGCAACATTTGCCGGAACCTGGATCGCCGGAGGCTCAACCCAGGATATGATTGTGCATGGCTTTGCTAGTCAAGATGGCGATCAGGGGCCAAACTGGCAACTTTCATGCGATAGGGCTCTGGCCGTACAACAGGAACTAGTGATCAACGGGGTGCCCGCTGACAGAATCATAGCCCTGGCTCACGGCGAGACTACAGCCTTCAGTCCCACAAGTAACCGTCCCAACCGGCGGGCCGTGGTGACGTTGGTTCCCACGACGCCGGTTGCAGTCCCGTCGGTGCCTGGTACAACTGTGGGGGCGGCGGCTAACAATTTTCTGGGAATTACATTTGCGCTTGCCAACCAAACAGGTAGTGGTCGCAACCCGGGAGCGAGACGGCGTGGCGTCTTGTTGGGAGGGGGAATTTCAGGCATCAGAGTTGAGGCACTTGGCCCGGTCAATTACACACCGACAGTGACCATCACGGTGCCGCTCCCCCTTCTTGCCTCTGCCTCGGATTTCGAAGTTGGCTTGATCGGTAATCTTCTCAACAGCACACGCGATTCTACGTACAGTAACGGCCATCTGGTGCGCATAACCGTACCGTTCTTCCCGATCAAGGACGGCGTTTCGGCCACAGACGCACAGTTTGACAATGTATATCTGAGAACGGGTGCGCCCATTCGCGGGAACTTCATTAACAGCGGAGATACCGTGAACTTGAGCATGGACGACGCGCCAGGCTCTTTCGCTTTTGTGAACTTGCAGGACGACCCTATTTGTGCAGCGGGAGCGGGTGTTGCTACCCTGACGGACATGGAAATCAATGATAGTTTCCGTACCTGGGTAGCTGTGAGACACATTCCATCTGGCAGTGTGCTCGCGCTTCACCACATTGACTGGGAATCGGATTGGCAACTCGCCGTGGCTGTTGGGGGAGGAGGTGCTATTACGGCTGCTTTTACCGTGAACACGATAAACGTCACGCAGCCCAACGGCAACGGTAGCCCTGCATTTGTCTCCGGCGCTCGGGTACCCAACGATTTGCACGTTCGTACCTGTTAGCATGAGAAGAAGAACCACGCTCCTTAGAGGGGGCAGCGTTCAACAGCATCACTCACCGTTGCTGGGCGACATCTCAAGTAAAGTGTGGTGAACTATGGCAGACAAAAGAAAAAACAAAGACGAGGACAATCTTCGGTTTCCTCCCGGATCACCACCGAGCCCGAAGCCCGGCGACTATGACATCGCGCACCATCTACGTTACAAAGGCCCCAGCCATAGACATCATGAATCGTTCGAGAATGGGGTTTTCATGATTGAACTTCGCGACACCGACGAGAATGAACGAAAGGTGGAACGATTGCTCTCCGCGAGAGGTATTCCTTTCTATCTGGAGCGTAACCAACAGATTTACGCAGGATTTAAAGCCAGAATGACCCTCAACGTTCCGATAGATCGATATGAGGAGACGGCAGCGATCATAACGCTTGCTTCCCATGAATCCGAGATTGAAGTCGTTGAGGGCGCAAATGGCCTGACATCTTATTGAAGAGGAGAAGGGGTCTAAGCACGGAGGAAAAGGGACGGGGGGGATTAAAGTTTGAGCGGTTTGGCATATGTTACTTTTGATTTCATTATAAACTGAGATTAAATCATGCATGCCTTCGACAGCAAATTAGAAGGTACTGTCAAGTTAAGACATAGGCGTGGGCCAGCTGTACTAGGCGGGGGCGACTCGCGCCCATTATATGGATACAAACGCCCACCCGGAGCCGAATTAGAGGCCAAAATACGCCCGACATTCCCACTTAACGCTGCTGATTTCCTTAACTTGACAGTACCATCGAAAAGTATTGTTACCATTTATCCAGCGCGCGTCTGGCACATGATTCAATTTCTTCGGTCGTGCCATTATTCATCACATGTATGGTTTCTTCATCGACCTCGCGGCCCAATGCAATTGGTTTATACATAGTCTTGTCCGGTTGACTCTCGTTGACGTCCCAGAATCCTCCGTCGCCTCGGTCGATCCGGCCGTCCGATTTGCCAGACTCACGGAATACCATTCTGCCAAAACCATGAAACGCAATGTGTGCAATCTCTTGATCGTCATGCCTGCCTATCCAGAGGTATCTGATGACTATCGTATTTCCGTCCTTTGTGATGCCCGTGATCACGCTGTCCCATCGCGCAGATATTGATCCGTCCTTTTTATAACTGTACCCACCCAACGATACCGAGTTGGATGGTGAATGTGGCCTGATATCAAAAAAGCTGATGGCGTTCGCTTCACCCCTCTTTATACGCTCCCACCAACAACCGGAGATCTTGGAAATCAACTGCCGGGCTTCCGCAATCCGTGTCATCGCTTTTTGGTCGAGTTGCACAGGAACATCTTCGATTCTTCGATCGGTCAGGCGCTGCTCGAGATCTGTCAGGCATTCGCTCACTCGAAGATAGACTTTGCTGTCTCGCGCGGCGGGTTTGGCGATGGAAATGTGGTCTTCATCAGAGAGCTGAAGGGTGGGGCAGTTTGCGATCTGAGGGTTGGCGTTATCGACGTCGACTACCGTCACACCCGCAAGATCGCGTCCTTCTGCATATGCGATCGTTTCAATGCCCTGGGCAGGTGCGTGGTCCCGGTACCAATCTCGCAAATATCGAAGTGAAGGATTGCGCTCTTCCAGATTCTTCAGCGCACGAGTCGGTTTGATGAATATTCGAGCAAACATGCTTTTGCCTCGAATTCCATTGGCCACTGCCATCACGATGTTCACAAGTTTCGCTCCAACGTGCGGTGTCGCAAGAAAGATAATTGTCTTGGTTTGGTCCCATACTGATCGCCATTCTGGGGGGCCAAACGACTGCGAAAACTGAAGTGCCTGCTTCACAAGAACACCGCCCATGCTGTGCACAACGAACACAATGGGCTTCTCATGGATCTTGTTTAGCACGAGTTCGTCGACGAGCCAGGCGCTCTTATCCAAAATGTCGATGGTTTTGCTGCGCGCGAACGGGTTCCAGTCCAAAATGCGGGCCGTGTAGTGTAGTGTCCAAACACAGCACGAGGAGAAATCATTTGCCAGCTGCGCTGGCCAGAAACCTAACTCGGTCTCGTTCCCGCTGTTCCATGTCGAAAACGCTCCGCCTCCCAAGCCATGAATGAATACGACGTTGATTCGAGTATCCGTCGCGTTTTTTGTTACGCAAGACAACCCATCCTGCCGCTCATATTCGTCATCCATATTCGCCTCCCTAACAGGAAAACGTAGAAGTCTCCAATCTGTATCACGAAGAAGATTCCAGTTCAAACAATAGAGGTACTGGATACCGTCAAGCCGGTCAATCCGAACGAACGCACGGCGGACGGCCTCAGGGTCGGGGATTATCAGAAGGATGCAGCGGCGAAAGGCAAGAAGTCGCCGAAGGCAGATAAAACGCCGGCGACGGATCAGAAGGCGATCAACGCGGTCAAGCAGTTGGTCAAGAGCGCGCTGAAAACAAAACAACGAGGACATCCACAATCTCCGCAACATTCGAACAAGGACATCCACAAACTTTGGCGAATACTATAATCCTTCTCAACTGACATCATAAGTTTTTCAGTACGCTCTTTTTATTGCCGGGATATTTCAGCTTTCGATATCGACTGGTGTCAGCAGCCACCAGCATACCTCCGGTGACCGGATGACTCGGACGGTGTATTGGCCCTTATGATCGGCTGGCGGCAGGCACCTGTGAACCTAAATGATGATCCAGCCCGCTTAGCCAACGCTGCCCAAGATGCTCACAATAAGCCTGTAAAGCTTCGATTGAGCCCAGGGCACGGCCACGCCAGGAGTTGATTCGTTTAAGATCCGTTATCCATACGGTAAGGTAGATCACTGCCGTACTCGGCCACGACCGGTGGGACCTCAAACACCTGGCTCCAGCGCCGGACCACCTCCGCCTCGCTCCAATCCTTGGCTTTTTCCGGGGCCAGGCGTACGACCAGGTGGTAATGATTGCTCATCACCGCATAGGCACAGACATCGATGGCGAACACCCCAGCCAAAAACAAAATCCGCTGCTCAATCCAGCGCCTACGGTGTTCGAAGCTTTGCCCGGAATAGGTGTCATCGCCACACAAAAAGGCTCGCCGAACGCAGCGCGAGACACAATGATAAAAAGGCGTGCATTCCAAGCTGATCTGGCGCTTACGGGCAATGGTCATGTTGCAAGTAAAGCATCACCGGAAACCAGCAGACAGCGGATTATCCGCGCCGTTTATTCAGAAAGTCTGTGGGTGTCCTTGTTGTTGTTCTCATTTTATGAGTCCAGACAGTGGCGCGAGCTTAGATACGAGGCCCTTTTAAAGTACGGAAGAAAGTGCAGTTGTTGTGGAATCGAGGCGGGCATGGGCATTCCATTGCACGTTGACCATATCAAACCAAGGTCGAAGTATCCGGACCTCGCGTTGGATATTAATAATCTTCAGATACTCTGTGAATCCTGCAATTTAGGGAAAGGCGCATGGGATGAAACTGATTTTCGTGAAGCATGACAGTCAGCCTGGGGAGTGTTAGAAATTCTGTGTCAATCCTTTAATCTATACGGAAAGAGGATTGAGACATGGCAGAGAAGTTTGATTTTGAAGCAGCCCTGAAAGCAGTTCAATCAGGACAATCGATCACGGGAAAGGACGGCGTTCTGGGTCCGCTGCTTCACCAGCGAGCGGGCGCAACAATCGAAGGAGACCCGAATGAAAGCGATTGTATGCACAAAATACGGACCACCAGATGTTCTTGAGCTGCAAGAGGTAGAAAGGCCTACACCGAAGGACAATGAAGTACTGATCAGAATACACGCATCCACAGTTACATCAGGGGACGTGAGAATTCGAAGTTTTACATTCTCTGGCCCGTTCCGGCTCCTCGGGCGAATAATGTTTGGTTTCAGAGGACCAAGAAAAACGATACCAGGCAATGAGCTCGCCGGTGAAATTGAATCAATAGGCAAAGACGTAACACTACTTAAGAAAGGTGACCAAGTTTTTGGAGTTATTTGGGGGGGGGGGTTAGTTTTGGCGGTACGAATGCCGAATACAGATGTCTGCCTGAAGACTGGGTAGCAATAAAACCGGCCAACATGACCTATGAGGAAGCCGCTGCCGTTCCCATTGGGGGACTGACAGCATTGCATTTTCTTAAAAAAGGCAATGTCGAGAGCGGACAAAAAGTTCTTATCTACGGAGCCTCTGGAAGTGTAGGCACCTTTGCCGTGCAGGTTGCCAAGCACTTTGGGGCGGAAGTAACAGGGGTATGCAGTACCTCGAATATGGAAATGGTGAAATCTCTTGGTGCAGATAAGGTCATTGATTACACCAAAGAGGATTTTACTAAGAGCGGCCAGACCTACGATGTCATTTTCGACACGGTAATCAAGACTTCGTTTTCACGTTGTAAAAGCTCGCTAAAGCAAGGAGGAGTTTATCTTACAAATGATTGGCCTCTTCTTGAAGCACTATGGGCTTCAATGACAAGCAACAAGAAACTGATTTGGGGGATAGTAAGCGACAAAGCGTATTTGGTTTTGCTCAAGGAGCTTATTGAGGCGGGAAAGATAAAATCGGTCATAGATAAGCGCTATCCATTGGAACAGACTGCCGAGGCCCACAGGTATGTCGATAAGGGGCACAAAAAGGGGAATGTCGTCATAACGGTGGAATAAAATGACGCACAAGCAGACAATTCTGATTGCTGGAGCGACCGGATCCATTGGGGGAGGTGCTGCGGTCGCGCTGGCAAAACGTGGTGCTAGTGTTGTGTTGCTCGGGCGTAAGCTCGAGAGATTAGAAGCCAGGGCGGATTCTATCCGTGTGGCTTTATCTGAAGCGCAGATCGATTATCAGGATACGGACATTGCCTCGCTGGTAATCGACTTCTCTGATATGGAGTCTGTAAGGCTCGTGGCTGCGGAGGCGTTGAACCGGTTTCCGAAGATACATGGACTGATATTATCTGCTGTTGCCCAAACCCCAAAAAAGGGTCCGAACATCCTGCGCAGCGGTCATGAGTTGGTGTTTGCCACGAACGTTATGGGACCGTTTCTGTTCACCCAGCTATTGTTAGAAAGGATGCAGCGATCACCCGGATTGGTCCTTCATGTGATTGCACCATACTATAAAGAAATCGACTGGGATGATCTTGAAAGCATCAGAAATCACAGGCCAATGACTGCATATGAAAGGACCAAGACAATGCACCGGGTGATCGCTGCGGAGTTGGCTCGACGATATGAAGGAAAAATCTCCTCTGTCGCATTCAATCCCGCGTTCATCTTCGATAAATCAGATCCAGAGTTGACCAAGAGGTGGCTATCCATCGGACTCACGGGTTATTTCTACCGGATGGGGGCAGTTTTCCTTGCAAAGCCACCTGCGGTCGCAGGTGAGCCCATTGCCAATCTGATGCTCTCGCATAAAGATCGTAGTGCAATCAATGGAGCCTTGTTCAAACTGGATAAACGCGTCGAAAAACCTGATAAGGCAATGAATGACAAAGTATTAGGAAAAAGGTTGTGGGATGAGTTGGTTCTACTAACAGGACTAAAGCCTGAATGAATCATTGTATCTGTGCACAGCGACTCATAACGAGGCGACGCTCGGCGCCATAGGTGACCTACCGAAACCTCGTCAGCATCCCCGCCAAATGGTCGCAGATATCCTTGCCCTTGTCGTGCTGCTCCGGCGCCAGCACTCCGAAGCGGCGCTTTTTTCGTATCGCCAGAGGAAGTGCGTACGAAGTGGCAACACTTGTCGGCTTACTTCAAATACCCTCACGACATCCTCCTCTCTATACTTAGAGATTAGGTGTTGCGTCGACCGGTTGAAATCGCAACCCCCAAAGCGGCCTCTAGGCGAAAATTCGCTTGTGAACTATTCGCAAGCCAAGAAGAACCACAGAAAGTAAGCTGCCGACGGTATTTACGGGGGCTAGTAGTTGGGCCACCAGTCCATGCTCCAAGTCGATCAGTGTCACGGCAAGAACGTGTGCGAAAGCGAGCGCGAAATTTTCCATTGGGATAGCAAGTAGCCCAAGTAAGATCCCTAAAGCGACTCGGCGAGCGACTATCCACCGCTTTGCTCGGTCCGTTCGTACCATGACTTCGCCCGTAAACTGTTCTCCTGGTAGATCGTCATCAAATTCCGAAAACAATTCGTCCAGGGTTGGGTCGTGGTCGTCATCTGTCATTTCTGCTCTCCGGGGCTGCTGCTGTATGCCGACAACATTTCCCTTAGCTGACCCGTCGCTCGACGGATATGAGACTTGACCGTTCCTAACGGAAGTTCCACGAGTTCCGCAATCTCCCCGTGGCTCATTCCTTCGTGGTAAGACAACACCACGCAAAGCCGCGCGGGGTTCGATAGTGTGGCCAAGGCGCGCTCGAGATCCATACTGATATCCGGCGAGTCACGACTCACTAGGTCCGACTGGCTATCCTCGTCAGCGCCTCGAAGCGGATCGTTAACACGGTGGTGCTTGAGCCAGATGTTAAGGGTCAATCGCTTCAACCAAGCCCCAAACCGCTTTGGTTCGCGAATCCGGGCAATATCTCGCCAAGCTTGCAAGAACACCTGTTGCGCTAGATCATCGGCCAACGTGGCGTCACCGCTAAACCGGCGCATCAGCTTTCGCACCCAGGATTGTCGCCGTCGGACCAGTTCAGCGAATGCCGAACGATCTCCCGTGCGTGCGAGGCCGACAACCAGTGCTTCCGGGCTATTACTAAACGAGCCACTCGAAGGGGACACTGCGACGACGTCTCGGTCTTACTCAATAGCAGGAACGTCATTATCCTGATGCCAACGCCGAATTAGCCGCGCGACCACAAGAAATCCAGCCCCTAGAAACACGAGAAGTGCGGAGACTGCCAACATGGTCGGAAGCAATGTTTCTTCTACTGTCAGTGACATCACCCACCCGAATATTGCGAGTCCCGGCGCAATGGATAGCACAATCAAGCCGGAAACCCACATGTCTCTTTCGAGAGTCTTGCTTCCGCCCGTCAGCGTGAGGAGCTTGTCCGTGAGCTCTTCATCGATGGATTGGCCGCTCTCGATGATCCGTCGAAGGGTCTCATGCTGAGCGTCCCGCTTCCGGATATTGTCCCAGACGCCTACAGCGACAATGGCGGCGATAAACAACCAGAATCCCAAAGCACCTAACCCCGCTCCAGTGGTCAAATCTTCCATTTCAGTTTCCTATATTGGTGTGTATATAAATAGAGGTCCATTTTCGAGCGATTTGGATGCAGGCCACGGGAAAAAAACTCCGATCGACTTGACCTGAACTGGTTAGCAGCTGGTAAATCTCTGTTTCTACGGAGAACAACAAGAACAACAAGAACAACAAGGACATCCACAATCTTTGGCGAATACTATAATCCTTCTCAATTGTCCGTCATAAGGCAATTTGTACGCTCTGATTAACGCCGGATATTTCAGCTTTCGATATTGACTGGTGTCAGCAGCCACCAGCAGACAGCGGATTATCCGCGCCGTTTACTCAGAAAGTCTGTGGGTGTTCTTGTTGTCTTCTGTTGGCTGACGTCCCAGCTGGCCCGATCAGTCCATCTGCGATTGCAAATAATTTTGAACGCCGACCTTTTCGATCAGCTCGAGTTGGGTCTCGAGCCAATCGATATGGTCTTCTTCATCGTCCAGTATCGCCCGGAACAGATTGCGCGACACGAAATCCCCGACCTTTTCCGCGTGCGCGATGGCATCTTTTAAGACTGGTCTGGCTTCCATCTCGAGCGCCAGGTCATTGGCCAGAATCTCCGGCACCTGGCGGCCGATCTTGAGCCGGCCCAGGTCCTGCATGTTAGGAAGACCCTCAAGGAACAGAATGCGGTCGATGAGGCTTTGGGCATGTTTCATCTCATCGACCGATTCGTCAAATTCCTTTTTCGCCAGATCGCCGAAGCTCCAGTCCTTGAACATTCTGGAGTGCAGAAAATATTGGTCGATGGCGGTCAATTCATTCGCGAGCGCCTGATTGAGATAGCCAATAACGTCGGAATCGCCTTTCATGCCACCTCTCCCGTCCTTGAACGCGCCGCGCCGGGTCGGGAATAGTAGCACACCAAAGGTGTTAATTTGGACCGAAAACTGACCCGGGTTTTGCGCTGAAGGAAATTGGTGCCGGTCGTATAGTTATTAAGTTATTGTTTTTATCGGTCCAATAACCGAATAAAACAACTAAAAAACTTAATGAATGGCACAATCTTTAAGATTGCTGCACTGGGACTCACTGTAGGCGTCTGCTGTCGCGCCGGCCGGTTTTGCGTAAAAACCGGAACAGGACGATGCCGCCGAAGATCAGGATCGCCGTCAGTGGCAGATGATGTAGACCAAGAAGCTGATGCCCCAGCTGAGCAAGTAAATATTCGTCGCCGGAAAGTGTGTGCGCATCCGCAACGCCGGCAACTCCTGAAACAAGCCATAGGCTGAGTATTAGTCGCATCTTTGTTCTCTTTTGCTAAAGTATTTTGACATTAACGAGTTCCTCGCCGTTCGGGTCCGTGACATGGACCGCACAGGCGATACACGGGTCGAAGCTGTGGATCGTCCGCAGTATTTCCAGCGGTTGTTTCGGGTCATGCAGGCGGTGCCCGGCCAGCGCAGCTTCATACGGCCCCGGCTGACCGGCGGCATCGCGCGGCCCGGCGTTCCAGGTGCTTGGCACCACTGCCTGGTAGTTTGCGATTTTGCCGTTTTCAATAACGATCCAGTGTGCCAGCGCGCCACGCGGCGCCTCCGTGAAACCGACGCCCTGCGCCCGGTTCGGCCAGGTAGAAGGTTCCCACAATAATTCATTGAACGTCCGTGTATCGCCCGCCTTGATATTGTCGACCAGATTGTCGTACCAAGTCTGCATTGTATCCGCGACCACCTTGGTCTCCAACGTTCGCGCGGCGGTCCTGCCGAGCGTCGAAAAGAGCGCCTCAACAGGAATGTCAAGTTTTTGCAATGTGTAGTTGACCAGCTCTTTCGTCTGTTCGTGGCCGGAGGCATAGAGCATCAGCACACGCGCGAGCGGTCCGACTTCCATGACATGGCCTTTCCAGCGCGGCGATTTGAGCCACGAATAACTCTTTTCGATATCGACGTGCTCATACGGCGGAGTCGGGCCGTCGTAGTTGAGCGCTGTTTCGCCCGTATATGGATGCAGTCCGACCGTCTTGCCGCCGTCGTAGTCGTACCAGGAATGCGCAACGTACTCCTCGACCTGGTCCGTGGCATTGAGGTCGACCTCGTGGATCGTTGACAGGTCTCGTCCGAGAATGGCGCCACGCGGGAATAGAAGTGTGGATGGGTCGTTGACACCCTGCTCTGGAAAATCGCCATAGGTCAGGAAGTTTCCGACACCCTCACCCTGAGCGCCCCAGTCCTTGTAGAAACTGGCGATTGCGAGTAGGTCCGGCAAATACACCTGGTCCACGAACTCCTGCATCTGCGTGATGACGTTCTGCACGGTCGCGAGTCGGGAGGAGTTGATCGCCGAATCAGAATTGAGATCGATAGGGCAGGGGACGCCGCCGACCAGGAAATTCGGATGCGGACTCTTACCGCCGAATATCGTGTGCAGTTTAGCAACGTCGCGTTGCCAGCTCAGCGCTTCCAGGTAATGCGCAAATGCCATCAGGTTGGCTTCGGGCGGTAATTTGTAGGCGGGGTGTCCCCAGTATGCTTTGGCGAAGATGCCAAGCTGGCCGGCCTCAACGAATTTTCTGAGTTTGGTCTGCATGTCGCTGAAGTAACCAGGAGAACTCTTCGGATAATTACTGATGCTCTGCGCCAACTCGGATGTCGCACGTGGATCGGCCTGCAACGCCGATACGATGTCCACCCAGTCGAGCGCGTGCAAATGGTAGAAATGCATCACGTGGTCGTGGACATATTGTGCGCCGATCATCAAGTTGCGTATGAGTTGCGCATTTCTTGGAATTTCATAGTTCAGCGCGTCTTCCACGGCCCGAATCGATGCAATGCCGTGCACCAATGTACACACACCACAGATTCGCTGCGTGAAAGCCCAGGCGTCGCGCGGGTCTCTGCCGCGCAGAATGATTTCGATTCCGCGAACCATGGTGCCGGATGACCAGGCCTCGGAAATCTGATCGCCATCCATCTTTGCTTCGATACGCAGATGGCCCTCGATTCTGGTTATCGGATCTACGACGACACGTTCGTTCATCTCTACCTACCTGTTGCTATTCGTTACTCAGCCAAACTGGCTGCAAATTTCTCCACCAGGCTTTCAACCGGCGTTTGCCAACCGGCATTGTCCGCTCCGATCATCAGATTGATCCTGCAGTTGGCGCAGGATGTCACGACTGAATCGGCTCCTGTCTCGTCAAATTCTCTTTTCTTGATTTCAAATGCCTTCTGCCGCAGAGGCGCCGAGCGATTGATCACGTACTCGCCGCAGCCGCCACCACAGCAATAATTTTCGCGGCCGTTCGAGTCTGCTTCGCGAAAGTCCAGTCCCAGCGCTTTAAGCACCTGTCTCGGCTGCCCGATGACACCGCCATGTCGCCCGAGCCTGCAGGGATCGTGATAGGTGACGGAGCTGCCATTTACCGGGGGTTTCAGTTTCAGCCGACCCGCGTCCATTTCGCGGGCGATGAATTCCGACATCGCGACCACTTCGAACGGCAGTACCTCACCCAATTCATTAGCGCCTTCCCAGCGCAGTGCCTGATAGGCGTGACCGGACTCGGGGACAATGACGATATTTGCGCCGCAGGCCTTCGCCCGTTCGACGATTCTTGTGGTCGCTTTCTTCTGCGTGGCCTCGTCGCCTGAGATAAGACCGAAATTTGTAGCTTCGAAACCCTGGCTGAGCATTGTCCAGTCGGCACCAAGGTGATTCATGATTTTTGCCGTTGCTGCGAGCTCGTCCGAAAACAACAAAACTTCGACAGCGGTCGTTAGCACCAGTATCTCGGCCTGATCTTTGTCCAGTGGAACTTCAATTCCCCGCTGACCCAGCCTTTCGATGACTTCACGAAGTTCGTTCGCGCCGACGCCAAACACGGTATCGTTGTCGCGTTGCTCGTTTTGCAACGCTCGCAGTTCGGCCGGAACCAGGCCGGCGCTGGCCAGGCCCTCCCGCATGACGTTGATTAATGTCGACAGATTGATACCCATCGGGCACATCATGTCGCAGCGTCCGCAGCCGGTGCAGGCTTCGAACACCAGTTCCTGCCACGTTTCGAGATCCTGAGCGGTGATATCGCGTGTGAATGGCCTGAATAGCCAGCGCATCGGGCTCAACTCGCGGCGATAGAAACGCCGCAACGGGTCGAGCTTGTATAGCGGTGCGTATTTTTCGTTCAGCGTTGCTTCGTAAAAATGGCAGGCTTCGGCGCACATGCCGCAATGAACGCAAGTTTCGAGATCGACCGCCATGCGCCTGTCGAGCTTGGCCATGAATGTCGTCTTGGCACGCTGCACACGCTCATCGTCAGACAGTGCGTCGCTCGGTGCACCGGCGCCGAGACGTTCGAGCGATACGCGAAAATCACGGAATGCTTTGTTGTCGACGCTCATGCCTTTACTCCTCTGCGACCGAAAGCCGCTCCCGCCTTGAAGCGCGATGGGAACGTCAATACGGTATGCATCAGCTTGCCGAACGGGAACCAGACGAATAAGGCTTCGACACTGAGGAGATGAATCGCAAGCAAAGTTTCATACCGCGCGCCGATATGAGCGGATGCGAGTATCCCGGTCACCAGTGGAATAATGACGACGGCGATGCTGATGTAATCATCGGCGTTGGAAATCAGTCGTTGCACCGGATGGCTTGCCCGTCGAATGATGAGAGCCGACAGGATGGCCAGTGCGATCGCGGCAGTTACGAGGATAATGCTGTTCGGTAAATGTGGCCAGCCGAAGCCGAGTACCGACTCGAAGAACAGAATATGCGGTGCGGAAAAGAGCACTGAAACAAAAAGCGCGATGTGCCAGGCATAACCAGAGAAATGTTGAAAGCGAATTTTTTTCTCAAACTGATGTTCTGGCAGAGATCGCGTGGCAAGTGTTTTGAGTCCGTCTCTGAGCGCCGTTTTTCGCCTCGGCGTCGACAGATCCTTTCTTCCAGCGATGAGTAATGCGCCCAGGAGCCGCCAACAGATACCGAACACCAGGATGATCAGTGACCATTGCAGAGCGGGACCGCGGGCAAAATCGAGCAGCGTCATGATGATTTGGCCTCCTCTTCCGACCGGGCCTTCCTGACTCGTGACCGGGCAGCCAGCGCCGAGCCGACCCCTAGCGCCGCACCGGCGGCAGCGGCACCGATCAACGTCTCGCGGGATCCCCAGAGACCTTCGGAGATCGGCGTGTAGAAACTCCCTTTGTCCCAGAAGTCGGGCTCGGAACAACCAAGGCAGCCGTGCCCCGAACCGATGGGGTAGCTCGTGCCTTCGTTCCACTTCACGGTTGCGCAGGCGTTGTAAGTGGTCGGTCCCTTGCAACCGAGTTCATACAGGCACCAGCCTTTGCGAGCGCCTTCGTCATCGAAGGTGTGGGCAAACTGACCGCGTTCGTAAAACGGCCTTCGGTAGCAGCGGTCATGAATATTATTGCCAAAAAATGCAACTGGTCTGCCTAGATAATCGAGGTCCGGGATAGTGCCGAAGGTCAGGAAATGTGCAAAGACCCCCGTAATGACGACCGGAATCGGCGGACAGCCGGAGACATTGATGATCGGTTTGTCGGTGACGATTTCCGATACGGCAACGGCGCCCGTGGGATTCGGACTCGCATGCGGAATACCGCCGAATGCGGCGCAGGTGCCGACAGCGATGACAGCCGCAGCGCCGGCTGCGGTTTCCCGCAGCATGTCGAGATTACTCACGCCGGCAATGGTCGAGTAGGCCGGGTTGCCGATCGGGATAGAGCCATCGACGACCAGCAAGTATCGGCCGCGGTTCTCTTCCATCGCGGCGATGCGCGCGGCTTCTGCCCCTTCGCCCGCCGCGGCCTGCAGGGTGTGATGATAGTCGAGCGAGATGAAGTCAAAGATCAGCGACTCCAATGTGGGCGCGTGCGACCGGGTCAGTGATTCGGTGCAGCCAGTGCATTCCTGGAACGACAACCAGATCACGGATTGGCGACGCGCAGCTATCAGCGCTTCCGCAACCTGCGCAACCGTCGATTGCGACAATGCCATCAGGGACACGGTGGCGGAACAGAATTTCAGAAAGCCGCGGCGCGATACTTCCTGCGCATTCAAATACTCGCCCAACGTCTGATTTTTCTGCATCGTACTGCCTCCTCACGGCAGCGTGCGGCCTGTATTAACCGGTGTGCTGCGTCTCCCGTACCTCAACATTTTCCCGCCGCGCTTCCGTTGCTTTATTGAAGACAGCCAACTCATTCTCGAGCCGGCTGATGCCGCGTTTGATATCTTCCCTCTGTGACTTCAACAACTCCGGCATCCGCGTGACATCGATGAACCGGGCGACCACCGCCTGCTCCGCATTGTGGTGAGTAACCAGCCAGACTCCCGGATAAGACGTCTCCTGAATCACTGTTTTTCCGAGGGCATTCAGTTCAGCGCGCACTTCGCCTTCGCCAAGTACACCCTCGATTCGCTGCTCTTCGCCCGGCGCCAGCGGCAGGCTGCGTAAATCGATAACCGTTCCTTCCTTGCCATCGGCGACACGTCTTAATGCATGACGAATTTCATGCAACAGCGGCTCTACGTTGCCGGTGGCTGGTTCGACTTTCACTTTAATGGCATCCAGCGAATTCATTGATTTACGACCTTGGCGGATGGTTCGCCTGTCCACCTGTAAATGAGCGATGCCGCCTTCGACGCCGCTTTCGGTATGGCCGTGGAAACGGCTGCGCCCGTTTTGTCGCCCCAGCCCAGATCAACGGGCTGGATCCCGATCAGGGCATAGTTTTCCGGAATGCTGTCCTGCAGGCGGGTGATATCCATGAGATCGGCAAATCCGACCTCGTGAACGCTGCGACAACCGGACAGCAGAAAATCGTCGAGTTCGGCGCCTTCGAATACACGAACGAACCCTGGTTCGGCGTCCAGTTGTGCCGCATCGAAAATGATCAGGTTGGTGGCTTCGGCGATAGCGCCGGCGAGTGTGAACCCCAGGGTTCCACCGTCGAGAAATTCAGTATTGGGAAATTCGTAATGATCCTTCAGGAAGTGCATCGCATGCACCCCTGCGCCCTCATCGGCAAGCAGGGTGTTTCCGACACCGAGGACGAGCGTCTTCATTTTCCGGGCACCAGGATGCTGGCGATGGTCATGTCGTTTCCCGCGGTTCGCGCAGTAAAAATCTCCTTCGTTCACCGCCTCTTGTGATTTCCTTAAGGACACAATAAGCGTGGTTCCGACACAAAAAAATACGTGTTATTACGTACTGTAGGCGGCTACGGGCCGCGACTATGATTAGTCCGTGCCTGAATTTTTTCGCCGCGCCGCCAGCGCCGCCCAAGGGGGGGAAGAATGTGCCTTGCCATCCCTATGCAAATTAAGACGATCAATGATTGCCAATGCGTCTGCGAGGCGCGTGGTATTGAACGCGAAGTAAGCCTCTTTATGTTACAGGGCGAGGATCTCGCCCCCGGCGACTTTGTGCTGGTGCATGTCGGTTACGCGATTCAGAAGGTTTCTGAAGACGAGGCTACCGATTCCTGGCAACTCTTCGATCAGATACTGGCAGCCGATGCATGAGCTCGCGATATGTCAGGCATTGATTGGCGAGGTTTCGGAGGTCGCCAGAGCTGAACACGCAAGTTTGGTCACCGATATCTATGTGAGCATCGGACCGTTATCCGGCGTTGAGTGCCCCTTGATGCGTAATGCGTTTCCTTTTGCCGCAGCGGGTACGATTGCCAGCGAAGCCACGCTGCATCTGCAGCAAATGCCGGTTCGTGTCAGGTGTGAGGACTGCGGCGCGGAGACTGAGGTTGCAGCGAACCGCCTGATCTGCGGGCGCTGCAGCGACTGGCGAACACAACTGATCAGCGGCGACGAACTGTTGCTGCGGCGCGTCGTAATGCGAACCAATAGCGACGGTGGAAAATAACGATGTGTGAAACCTGCGGCTGCAATCTGACCCACGGCAATGAGCACCTTGTCGCTGAAGACGGCCACCTTGCGCATACGTCATCAGGTACCGAGTCGATCGAGGTGTTAAAGGGATTGCTCGACGCAAATGATCTCCAGGCGGAACATAATCGCGGGCATATCGATCGGCACCGGGTCCTCGCGGTTAACCTCATGTCGTCGCCGGGCGCCGGCAAAACAGTACTGCTCGAGGCGACCATCGATGCGCTCGCCAGTGATCTGCGGATCGCGGTCATTGAGGGAGACCTGGAAACTGAAAACGATGCCTTGAGAATTCGAGACAAAGGGATCGCTGCAATTCAGATAAGCACGGGCAGCGCCTGCCACCTGGATGCTCACATGGTACACACGGCTCTGCACGAATTGACATTGAATGAGGTGGATATCCTCTTCATAGAGAATGTCGGCAACCTGGTGTGTCCGGCAAGTTTCGATCTTGGTCAGCACCGCAACGTCACACTACTGTCCTCCCCCGAGGGGGATGACAAGCCCGCCAAGTATCCGGTCATGTTCCGGGCAGCCGATCTTGTGCTCATCACGAAGTCGGACTTGATAGAGGTACTGGGTGACTTCGATCCTGACAGTGCCGACGCGCATCTTCGGCGACTGGCGAATCCAGCGCCGCTACTCACCTTGTCTGCCCGAAGCGGCGCCGGCATGCAGGCCTGGCTCAACTGGATCAGGGAGGAGATCGATCTGAATCGGCGGAGACTTCTGGAGGGAAAACCCTATCGTTCTCAAGTGCATCCGAACAGTGTGATGCTGCACGGCCACACTCGTGGTCACGACGCGGGAGACCGCCGGTGATTCACTCCGCAGAATATTGGCTCGAAGCGCTGCACGGACTGGAATTGAGCCAGCCGGTCCGGATCATGAATGTTTGCGGCGGACACGAACGCGCCATTTCGCTGGCCGGATTGCGAACCGCCATCCCGGACAGTATCGAACTCGTGCCAGGACCGGGCTGCCCGGTCTGCATCTGTCCCGAAGAAGATGTTTTCGAAGCAATTCAACTGGCGCTGAATGAGGATGTTGTCCTGGTGGCTTTCGGAGATATGCTGCGCGTGCCGGTCAATGTACCGAAACGAGAGCCACGGTCACTCGATCAGGCACGGGCCGCCGGTGGCGATATCCGGCCGATCGCTTCGCCGGCCGAGGCCGTTCGCGTGGCGACAGAAAACCCGTCGCGGGCTGTCGTTTTTTTTGTCGCAGGTTTTGAAACGACGACAGCGCCAGTTGCAGCGATGCTCGCAGAAGGCGTACCGGAAAATCTATTCGTGCTTCTATCCGGACGCCTGACGTGGCCGGCGATCGCGATGCTACTGGATTCGGAAAAACCGGGTTTCAATGCCCTGATCGCGCCGGGTCATGTCTCTACGATTATGGGTCCGGAGCAGTGGCAGTTTGTCGTGGACAAACACAACATTCCAGCAGCAGTTGCGGGGTTCAGACCTGACACCATGCTCGCGGCAATGTACTCGGTATTGCGGCAACTGAAGGACGGTAGACGATTCCTCGACAACTGTTATCAGGAAGTCGTTCGCCCCGGGGGCAACCGGATGGCACAACAGCAACTCGATGAGGTCATGCAGGTCTGTGACGCGACCTGGCGCGGAATCGGCATCATTCCGGACTCCGGATATGCCCTGCGCGAGAGTTTCGCTGCTCACGATTCGCGCCGGCATTTCCGCTTGTATGCCGATGAATCACGCAAACGGGTCGGCGAAATGCCACCGGGTTGCGATTGCGCCAGAGTGGTGCTGGGCAAGATTTACCCGAACCAGTGCCGACTGTACGGACTGGCCTGTACACCGCGCAAGCCAGCCGGTCCCTGCATGGTATCGGATGAGGGGGCCTGCAGAATCTGGTGGTCGTCGGGATATCGCGAGAATGAATGGGACGGCAGAAAGAAAAGGCAGTCCGTTGGCTGAGCATGCAGAACAGACTGCTCGGGCCTCCGACAAGCAAACACTTGCCGTAAAAGCGCGTCGATTATCTACACCTGAGCGCACTGTCAGGATGGTCCTGTCCGGACAGGTCCAGGGCGTAGGCTTCCGACCGTTTGTGTATCGCCTGGCAAAAAAACATGGGCTGACGGGCCAGGTTCAGAACCGGCTCGGCGAGGTGAAAATAATTGTGTGCGGCGGCACAGCTGCGTTGCAAAAATTTCAACATGATTTGATTAGTTGCGCGCCGCCATTATCAAGGCCGAGAATCGACAACGTTGCACCGGTCAGTTCAGAATCGTTTGCTGGTTTTGAAATCATTGCCAGTTCGGCGCAGGCGAATGCACGCATTTTTGTGCCTCCCGATTACTTCATGTGCGATGAATGCCGTCGCGAGTTGGACGATCCTGGTGATCGCCGATATCGATACCCATTCATTAACTGCACGCAATGCGGTCCGCGATACACACTGATTGAAAAGCTGCCATACGATCGCCCGAATACGAGCATGGCACGTTTCCCGCTTTGTGAAGATTGCACCGAGGAATATCTGGACCCCGCCGATCGGCGATTTCATGCCGAGCCAGTCGCCTGTCCGGACTGTGGTCCGCAACTGAGTTTCAGCCGTCCTGGGCGGGACCACGCGGTCGAAAAGGGCGCCGCGCTGAATGCCGCCCTGTCGACCTTACGCAACGGACAGATAATCGCAGTCAAAGGTATTGGCGGCTATCACCTGATGTGCGACGCAAGCAATTTCGATGCTGTAGAAATGCTGCGGCAACGCAAACGAAGACCGAGTAAACCGCTGGCCGTCATGTTCCCGGTTTCGGGTCGCGACGGGCTCGATGTTGTGCGTCGGTACACGAATCTTTCCGGCCCGGAAGCTGAACTGCTCGGCAGTCCTGTCAGGCCGATCGTGCTTGCAGACAAAAGTGGTGATTGTGATCTGGCGGGAAATATCGCTCCGGGTTTGCGCGAACTGGGCGTGTTCCTACCTTACAGCCCATTGCACCAGCTCTTGCTCGAGGAGTTTGCTGCACCGGTCGTTGCTACGTCGGGCAATATCAGCGGGGAACCTGTACTGACTGACAATGAGGAAGCTGCAAGTCGTCTTGCCGACATCGCAGATGCATTTCTCCATCATGATCGCCGGATCGTGCGACCGGCAGATGATCCCGTCTATCGGGAGAATTCCGGTGCGATGCGACCGTTACGCATCGGCCGCGGCTGTGCGCCCCGCGAACTAGGATTCCCGTGGCGACAGCGACAGCCGGTCCTGGCCGTCGGTGGCCACATGAAGGGGACCGTAGCCATAAGCTGGGAGAACCGTGTCGTGGTGTCGCCGCATATCGGTGAGATGGACAGTCCGCGCAGCCTTGCTGTATTCGAACAGGTGGTGACCGACCTGCAATCGCTCTATGGCGTACAGGTGGAAAGAATCGTCTGCGATGCGCATCCCGGCTATACGACCCACCGCTGGGCGAAAGCACAAAAGTCGCTCCCCGTTGAAACAGTCTGGCATCACCGCGCTCATGCAAGCGCACTGGCAGCCGAACTGCCTGTTTCCGGTCGCTGGCTCGTTTTTACCTGGGACGGGGTCGGCTTTGGCGAGGACGGCACCTTGTGGGGTGGCGAGGCATTCCTCGGCAAGCCCGGCGCCTGGCGCCGCGTCTGCAGCATGCGTCCGTTCCGCCTGCCGGGCGGCGAGCGAGCCGGGCGCGATCCTTGGCGCAGTGCGGCTGCGCTGCACTGGGAATGTGGCCGGACCTGGCTGGATTGCCCGGACCCGGACGGTCTTGCCGAGAGCGCCTGGCTGCGCCAATTGAAT
>CAZMOM010000040.1:0-26611 GCA_964568075.1 uncultured Gammaproteobacteria bacterium | reverse complement strand
TCTCGCCGGAAAGGATGATTATATCAACCACAGAGTTTTCACACAGCCTCGGCCAATACCGGACATCACGACGTGGCTGAGCCAGCGGCCAGTGCAGCGCCTTGTTAGGCCTCATTCTCAAATATAATCTCATTCCTTATTGCCTCTATCGTCGATCGCGTATCTTCTGAACGATCCGAAACGTGATATTCCTTGACTATACCGGCGACCAATTGATCAAGGAGGCAGATTATTAGGAAGACAACAGTTGAGATTTCCTGTCTGTTATGTGTTTGCATTTCGTCAGCGGAGGCGATTTGGCGCTGAATTGGTACTTGATGCATTGCGTGGAGTGCGCCGTAAAGGGTGCCATGTACTATCTCAGAGGACTGACGATAGATGGCCGACACTGCAATTCTAAGAATTTTCGCAGCCCTTGGCCCGATCCTTTCTTCCACCAAATCAATTCGGTCGTGAAGAGAGTCGGGTGTCCAATACGGAAGCTCCTTACCGCGCTTGGTACTGAATTCTTCGATAACCTTTTGCAACGCTTCACTCGGCTCAAAATCAGCTAGGTCGTTCCCATTATCGTCGAGATACTCTTTGTGGAAGTTGCGAATTTGGGTGATATCTCTATACGATTTCTGCATTGCATGGCGCAAGGCTTTGTCGCTAGCGTCTGGACCTATCGCGCAGATATACAGGGCGTTAATGGTTCCCTCTAATGCTGCGCGACTGACGAGAATCACACCAATAGATTGCTCTTTCTCAGCCAGAAAGAACACGCTTCCGCAGGTTTTTTGAATCATCCAGATCATTGGCACAAGCGATGCCGTCGTCTTTTGCTGGAGTTTCATTAGCTCTAGTCGAACGGCGGCCAGAATCGCCGCTTGTCTTTTAAGCGCCGCGGCAAGCTTAGCGACGGCCTCCTCCGTTCCGTAGAAAAGTCTTGGGACACATTCAGCCATTTATCCTGTGAGGCCCAACAGTTAGTTATAAAGACGGAGCAATATAACACCGCTATTTGGTGCATATAAGGCCCGAGTTTGAATGTCCGCTTTGGGTCGTTAGCGGCCGTTCTTTTTTATCCAGGCTCTAGCATCTGAGCGGCCGCTTTCGGCCATAAGCGGCCAATCGTGTTCCACTGAATCGCCCGCAATAACTCACGCGATGAAATGGTTGTCATCTGATCGTCTGGCGCATGTTTACTTCGTGAGCCCCGAAAGACCGGCGATCAGAAACGACGCCAGCACATAGCCCATGATTTGATGGAAATAGAAGTAGTAGCGGACGATACCCTGTAAATCGACGTCGTAATGCCGCTGGCGCAGATGAATGACCGGAAGCAGCATGTCCAGGCTGTAGAAGAAGCCGATCTGCATCGGGGAGTTGCCATCCTGCGCCGTCACTCGGTGCTGTCCTGATAGTCGCAGGAAGAGTGTGCCCATGAGAACCAGCCCAAGGACCCAGTAGAGAGAACGAAAATAGCGGCTGCCGATGCCGTAGCCGATCGTGTATTTGAGGGTCGTTTGTCCAGTCCAGCTCCAGTAGTAATCGTGCTCAATGGCAAGAGCGCGGGCGCGCTCCCGACCCGCATACAGGACGTCGTTCGCCTCTTCCCCATGCCCCATGCGACGCAGGACGCTCGCGAGCTGCTCGTAGGGTTGCGGCGTGTAGGGCTCGTCCCGAGCGAGCCAGCTCACGTACCACTCCGATCCTCGGGCGGCGACGTTAATATTGCCCCCAAGCCCACCGAGCGTGCGATACACGAAACCGTCTAGGTCAATTTCCTGAGGCCAAGCGTCAGGAGTGTCCTGAAGGGTATCGACCGCTGCGTTGCGAAGGATTAAACGCGCCCCGCCCTGCCACGTAGGCTCCCTGCCTGGAGACGCGAGTCCTAGCTCGTCTTCGATGTGCGCGCCGGTCAGATCGAGGCCGGACAGTTCAGCTGCTCTGAAATCTAGACTCCTGCCGATCCGAACGAAAAGGCCATTGATCTCTTTGCCAAATCTACCCCGGCGCATGAACAAGTCGCCGCCGATGGTGGCCGTGCCCATATCAAGGGTGCCGGAGACCTTGGCGCCAATCATGCTCAGCTGACCGCCGATCTCCGCGCCCCGCAGGAGGACGTCGGCGAACGCTGCACCCTCGCCCATGAACAAGTCGCCGCCGATGGTGGCCGAGGCCATAATTAGTGTACCGGAGACCTTGGCGCCAGTCATATCCAGCTGATCGCCAACGTTCGCGCCCCGCAGGTTTACGTCGGCGAACTCCGCACCCTCGCGCATGTACAACTCACCGCCGATGGTGACCCCGTCCATATTAAGGGTACCGGAAACCTGGGCGCCAGTCATATTGAGCTGACCGCCAACGTTCGCGTGTCGGAGATCCACTTCGGCGATATGCGAGCCCTCGAATGAAACGTGGCTTCGCGTCTCGATACTTGCCAGAGTTACCGGCCCATCGAATCGCGAGGCGTCCAGCCACAGTTGGTGTTCGATGCGGCCTCCGGTCAAATCGATAGGAGCATCAAAGAACGCGCCGTTGATTCGTACGCCTTGGCGGGGAACCGCTGATCCCCACGGTTCGAGCAGCAGAACGCTCTCCAGGAATCTCAGGCTCAACAGGCGCCTGTCATCCCAGCCCTCGGCGGAGGCGGGGTCCAGGCTGCGCCCGTCACGCTGGCCCAAATCGGCAATTTCACCAATGCACAGGCGGTTCCAGACCCATTTCTCCACGTCCGACCACGATTGGTGTGCTTCGATCAGACAGGGGCCTCCGGAAAGGGCGGCCTGTCCATGCACGGCAATGCTTGCACACTGCGTAAGCGTGAAAAGAGTGAGAACAGCTCCCCTGAGCGTCCATTGTTTCTGTCCGTGCGTCGGCACCGTGTTCCCATCTATCAAACGACGTCGCAATTCTAGTGGATTCGTTGTATACGACCGCTTAGGGTCAGTAGCGGCCGCTCATCATCGTATCAGCTCAGTGGCCGCTATCGGGTGCATACCGGTCATTCCCCAACGATTTTTCAAAAATCAAAATCTGAACGTCTGCTTTTCCCGAAAGCGGCCGTTCGATCACCTTCGAAATAGCTGAATTGACAGTCTGCTAACGGCCAGGAGCGGCCGTTCATACCATTCGGGCGGCCGTAGTCAATGGCGTATACCATCAAACCCCAACAAAAAGCCAAACCAATATGCTCAGCCCGGCTAGACCCGCGTAGAGAACAGCAACCGAAAAGTAGCGGAAGATGGCGAAGTAGCTTCGCCACCAGTGCTTCGGTCGAACACGCATCTTCATGAGTTGGAAATCCATCGGATTCCCCGAGGCAGCGGCGGATTTAAACTCGGCGCTATTGATGTACGAGGAAATCTCCTCGGTACGTTCGATGAACGTCTTCTGAATCCGACGAAATAGCGCGTCAACAATCCAGAAGAGAAACGCTATCGTTGCTGTGAGCCACAGGTACTTGGTCAGGGGGGCCTGCGATAAACAGACTCCGATACTGGCGGTCCAAGTGACTATTGCCCAATTCTTTATGCTCTTGGTGATTTCGTCGTGCTGGCGAATCGTGGAATCGACAAGATCGAGTTCGGACTTCAGTAGCTCAAACTGGTACTCGAACGCGCTCTTCTCAGCACTTGTTGCGGCTTTTTCACCCATCGCGAATGGCCTCACTCCAAATGAATGTGTACAGCTTGCCGTCGTGACTAGAGTCGGCTTGGGGTCGTTAGCCGACCTTAGATAGTCTATCAGGCTAAGGTCCGCTATCGGGTGCATAACGGCCGTTCCGCAACAAATTTTCAAAAACCAAAATCTGAACGACAGCTTTTCTCCAAAGCGGACATTCAAGTATCTCGATAATCAGCAATATGACAGGCAGCTAACGGCCATGAGCGGCCCGTCACCATGGCGAGTGCCGTCCATCGCTAGGCGTCATTACAGATTTTTTCTAAGCTGATCCAAGCCGCTTGTTATATCTAATATATCGAATCTCTCGCGAAATACGAGTCGCAAGATATACAGCCCACCTAATCCTATTTGAGCAGAGGACTTCAAGCCGTGCTCCAAAGACAGTGAATCACCGTGAAGATAAAATTGCTTAATTCCGACCTCGGTTTCGGAAGTCTCCATCATTATACTGCCGGTTATTGACCGCTCATTGGGATGGCCTCCAAAGTCAATAGTCCGCTCATAAAGCGACTGAATCGTTGCACACAGTTTCGGATCGTTGTTACGCAACGTAGTCATCACCTTACCGTGTGAAAATTCATCTCTAGACGCTTTTTGGCTTGCCTTGTCGTCGTGACGCCGTAGCCATACTTCACCCAACGAATCATGCTCATAAATATGCAAACAGTAGAGTGCGCACTCTAGACAAGCGCGCAAAACACAGAACGATTCGCTAATTTGACCTCCTGACGCGAGTTGGCACCCAGCTCGATACGCCGAGTGCGATCGCGTCACAAATAGCGGGGCAAAGATATTTTCGGGGTGCGACAGATTCTCGCCAATTTCGAAGTAGAGGCGGTCAATCTGTATCAGTGTATCGAATTGCGGTTTTTTTCGAACGAAAGTCGCAAGCATGTTTCGGAACGCTTGGTCCGCAAATTCGGAAAGTAAGTCGTTCGTCCACTTAAGTGGCAGAGATGTTGTGGTTTCCTCGGTGACCACGATGATGCCTCGCTACGATTCGAATGCAAAAATAAAGCATAGCATCCCAATTAAGGGCGTTATATCGGACGCCTGCTTTGGGTCGTTAGCGGCCCTTCAGAACTCTACCACCTCAGCGGCCGCTTTCGGGCGGAAAGCGGACAATGGTTTTCGCTTTCCAAGCCTATTTAGAAGAGTGGAAAATTATCGCGCAAAACACACCAATCGGTGCACGTAAGGTAACGTGTAGTATCTGGACGAATGAGGACTGTAACGTGGGATATTTGGCGCCTACATAGTGCCTACACGAAAAATCAGCGGCCCAGAACGGACCGCTAACTTGTTGATTTAGTGGCGCGCCCGGAGAGATTCGAACTCCCGACCACCTGGTTCGTAGCACGATAGCTACCGTAAGTGATTGATCTATAAAGCCCAAAAGACGGCGTTCGTTGCGATTTCGCTCTACGATGCACAACAATGCATAACTGATGTCGGAAAAGTGTCGGAAATTCCGTTTCCTTTCGCACCACCGATTCCCGTGTTTGAAGCACAATTAACTAAGTCGACGCCTTAACGACAATCCGCCCCTCTCGAAAGACGTCAACAAGACCACCACGGACGAATATTTAGGAGTGACAATCGAATCATCGAAAAGTCCCATAAGTTGTTCTTATCGATAGGGTGTGCAGCATCGTATGATTGCTATTACCATGGTTCGGATAGAGTTTTTGCGCCCTTCACCACTCATCAGGCCCAACGGTTTCTGAGTACACACGCCGCAGTGTACAACCTGTTCAATTTGGGTCGACACTTGATATCGGCCGATCACTATCGGCTATTCAGACAACGCGCCTTTGCGTCTTGGAAATATGCTACAGCACCTTGATCAGATCCTTCCTCGGAGTTCGCACGGCTTGAACAAATAACTTGTCAGTACCGTATATTGCTGTCGGAGTTGGCCTCACGAACAGGCATCCGCCAACCAGCGAGAAACCGTTACTCCGGTTGAGGACCTAAAATTCGATGAACGGCAGCAACTCCTTCTCGGACGTTTTCTGGCCAAACAGAGTTTTGGTTCGTGCGCGGCTTCGATCCAGCTTCTTGCCGATGCGATCTGACTGGCTTGCGACAAACCGACGCTTGTGGTCCAGATCAAAACCACCGGTCGACTCGCAAGACGCTTGCCATAGCAAGAATCGTTCATCGGCACACACCAGCGTCAAGTCGAGCGCGCCCCACGCTACGTCCCAATCATCTGCGCTAATGAACTCTTGATACCAATGCACGGCATTCGAGTTCTGTCGAATATTACTCTCGAGCGTTGCGACAGTATCTGCTACCCAAGTATCGGCGATTTCTGCGCGGTCCGTCAGCTCCCGAAAATCGTCAAAACTGGTGCACGAATAACTCGCAAGTGTCAGACCTTTAGCAATTTCGTGCAGTGTCGAGCCAGAAAGCTTCTCGTTTACCGCGGAGTCGAGCCAAGATAATCGCCCAAAGAGTTCAGCGTAATAGGCAATCGCTGCAAGTTCTGCATCGTTCCAAGCCATACTCAGTAGCTCGTTGCGCGCGACGTTTGCTAGAGGAATGTTCGGCGCTCGAAAAGCAGCGGAAACCGCATCAAATACATTCATACTACTTTGATCGTCGCGAAGTACGCGCCAAAGTTTCAATCCCAGATCAGGACGACTATCGAATAATCCAGGGCATAGAAAACACAAGAACGTACCCAGACGCGATCGATACAGTCGGCTAGGCTCAGTGCGCTCCAAAGCAGGCAGAACCCACGCCTCGACAATATGGCCATGTCGTCGGCAAATCGCTGCCAATGCGTCATGGTTGAAGCGTCGACCAAACCATTGATAGGCATCGGATTCCCACGCCGCAAAAACTGAGTCCACTCGTTGCCGCTCGAGCTTGTTTAAATCCTCATCGGATGAGGCTGAAAAGAGCGCCGCCAAACTGCCTTTGTTATTGTCGTCATCGCGGCCCGACGTCCAAGTTGTGGTTCCGTCACGCCAGTCAACTGAATCAGCCGGATGTTCGTCAAAGTCGGGGTAGTCACGGCTAATTCGATGAGGTTTTCCAGGAACACGTATGGCCGGGAGCGCACGATCGCCGTCGGTTGAACCGGATATCTTCGCTATCGTGCGATCCAATAGTTCGCAGTAAAATTCGACATCCGAATCTGTGCAGCCTCGCTGCGCGACGAACGCGCTGATCGCGTTTGGATGCAGTTTCTTACTCGCCTCCTCCATTGACAAGGCGTCAGCAGAGCCGATCACGAGCGCTGCACCCTGTTGCATTTCCCATACGGGTTTCGTTTTCTGAAACGCGCCACAATCGGACAGTATGCGGCGTGACAACTCGTGATTTTTCGAGCGACAGGCAAGCTGCATGGCCGCCCCTCGAACACGCCAATCGTCGTGTTTGGCAAAACCGGCGATGAGTTCGACATCTTTAGTATCGAGTTTGTACTGGTGGCCGCTGAGATACCAAAGCCTGCGGACCAATTGGCGTGGTTCGTTCTCGCTGCGCATGTCCTCCAATACATTTGACAATTCGTCTTGCGACAGCTCTTCAAACCAGTATTCAAGCGTAAGCAGATCCAACGCTTGAACCGGTCGATTCAACAAGGTGCGCAATCCACGTTCCGCGCCTAAGCGCGGCAAAACTCCAAGAAACAGTTGTGCCTCAGCAAAGTACTCGTCCGACGAGTTCTCGTCCGTCCATGTCGTCGCGTGATTGCTCAAGTACCTCATCACTCTCAAGGTGTCCTCAATTATGGTCTCGTCCAAGATGAACGAGAAATTATCAAGGCGCATGATGGACAATTCTTTCGATTCGTTGCAGCGGCTTAACTGGTTACGAATAGCCCCCCGGTGCGCTTCGGCCAGGTGGCCGGGATTACGGCCGGCGAGCGCTAGCATCGCTATTTTTACAGCGCGATCAAACTCTGTTTCGTAGCCGCCGCTCGGCTTGTCGCTAGGTTTGGGGATAGAGTCGGCGACCCGTTTGAGAAACGCACTTGACACTTCATAGGCGGGGTCCATGAGTCGATTCTCCATTCTGCCGATCACCCAATGGACTCCGATGTCGACCCGGTCCATACACTGTTGGCACTCGTCGTCGTTCCACGCCATAAAGCTCTTGCAAGGATCCTCCTGATGTTGCTTTCGGTGTGCGACTTCATTGGCTGACGGAATTCTTGGGAACTGCCTGGCCAGCTGCTTGGCCTCAGCGCTTCCCAGGCACTGCAGCAAGGTGTGACCGGCCGCAGCCGATACGGGCGAGTCGGATTCGAGCAACGGTTGGACGTGTTCCAACAACAAGGCGCTGCAATCCTCATCCGCGAGTCGCAGCAGCCAAGCGACCTCGCGAGCCTCGGACGCGCGACCCATGACGGCGCTGGCGACGGCCCAGGGTATGAGGGCGCGAAGATACGGCGCGCGAGTTCCTCCAGACATCAACAATATCGCGAATCGGGACAGTCGAAGCAACGCGACGTCGCCGACCACGGTTAACGCCTCGCCATCAACGCATACGGGACCCGGCCGGAGAGTTTGACCGGCGCGCTTCTCAATAACCTGGCGATTTTCGAGTCGTTTTTCCTCACTGTCGGCCCACGAGATACGCGGGCCATCCGCGTGGACGTAGCCCATCCACTGGGAAATCGCTGTTGCCAATGCTACTTCAACCAATGGATCGTCACGGTGCTTCAAGAACGCCCTTGCAAAGTAATCTTGAGCAACGCCTCTGTCATGGTCGGATGACCAAAAGCCCTCGGCAACGCTTAGGAAGTCTTCCGGACAACGCCGTACATAATCGGCGAAGGCGGGCTGCGCTTGATCGCCCCAGTTTCTAAGGCCCAGCCAGTAGCGGATAATCTCTTGACGTCCCAGCGAGGTAAAGCCCTTGTGGAGAAGACTGTGAAACATCGCCGAACCTGCGATATCCACTTTCAGCGACATTTCTGGATGAGGCTCGAACCATCGCTCAATCATCTCGGAAACTTGCACACGGGACTCTGATCGTTCGACGCCTTTCTGAACGACCTCGGCCAATAGCATGCCAAGTCCGAACACCAACCGTTTGCGTTCAACGCGAAAGGTACCGGGCGCTTCGATCTGTGCCTCCATCAGGCCACCAGTGACAATTTCCTCATAGACATCGCGCTTGTTGTCCGTCCAAGGGATATTGTCGGCGATCCGAACACGATCAAACTCCGTCGAATCGCGATATTGCGCCGCCAGGTGCTTGATCATCGAGACGAATTCGTCACCGACCAGTGGAAATGTCGGATGATTCGCACAGCGATGTTGGGCGTCGAGGTAAATCAGGCGTTCGACAGTGAAGTCGGACTCCTTGACCAGATCATCGAAGTGCTCAAGTACAAGCTGGCAATAGCGTGGCTTTCTAACCAGTGGCAAGAGTGCGACCGGAAGATCCGATACAGTTCGCGACGAATATCGTAGTGCCTGTTCTAGCTCAGTGTCATCGTAGCCATCAACAGTTACTTCATGAAAGCCCTGTACGCCGGCAGCCGTGCAATGCGGTAGCCAGTGTCCGGGCCGGTCTGTCGCCAAGACGCCGACAGCCTGCGTCCACTGCGGGTCATCCAAGGTACTGAGGAATCCGCGCCATCGGTGCTCGGGTTTTTCGTTGAGCCCGTCGAGCACAACCAGAATTTTGGGTGTTCCCACGTTTGTGTTTGAGGATGACAACCAATGACTTATCCGCTGGTGCCAAAAATCCGCGTCGCGAATGCCTGTTCGGGCCGCCAGCACGCGCGGCAAGACGGTCCCGACGGTGTCCGTGGGGCTGATCGCTTCGATCGCACAAGAAATGGGCACGACGATTGTCGTGCCGGCTTCAAGCAGTCGTTTGATCCAGGCTATTGTCGACCATGTTTTGCCCACGCCCTCCTCACCCAGTGCGACCGCCCGAGGAAGTACGCCCGTGGTAACTGAGGCCCACCAGTCGTCAAGCTGCTGATTCACCGCTAATCGAGGTACCGTTTTTGCCTCATCGGCGTCGATGGCCCAGTTTTGGTGAAACAACACGTTTGAACGTTGCGGTGACGTCAGTACCTCACTCAGCATCTGATTGACGCGCCGCTTCGCATCATCGAACCCCAGCGCTGTCGCATTCAGTTTCGCCAGCAGCGCAGCGCGATCAGTTTCGTAGTCGACGTGGCCTCGCACGGTGCTGAGTGCCTTCTGCACCAGAGCGGCGTCGGCATTGATGTCATGGACGTTTATCCATTGCTCAACAGCATCGCTGTATGCCGCCATCAGTACCCAGAGTCGCTGCAGTCCACTGACGCACTTATCGATGAAGAGGACCTCGGTTCCTGACGGTCGCGCTTGTTCCTCTAGCTCTTTCGCGGTCTGATCAATAACAGGGCACGATGCGACCAATATCCAAAGATCCACCTCGTCGACGCGTGTCGCCTGCGCGATCTCCGCTATGAGATCGCGGCTATTCAACTGTGCCGCGGTGTAGCGCTTGGTTTCAACCTTAATACTGTTGCCGACGCCGGCTTCCGCGCGAGCATCTTGACCGCCTTGCTGACCGCTGCCGGAAAGGCGGAAGGATTGTCCGGTCGCCTTCTCGCACAAGTACGCGACTAGGCCCTCGAATCCGCCATGTCCGGTCGCCGGTATTATTTTTAAGAACTTATCGAGAGCGATCACATTCATAACAATTCAAAGGTCCAGTAGCGTTGTGGCCATCGACAATTCATTGCTCGACGCAAACGCGACAAAGGCGAACGAGTATGCACTAGCCAAACCGGACCCACTCGCCATTGATGTAAGTCACATACGACATTTGGACGTTGACGTGCGATCGTTGATTTTCCGGTAGTGCCGATATCCCAATCTCAAAGCGGCCAAAAGGCTGCACTTTGACACCGCACAGATGGGCGAACAGCGCTTCCGCGATCGCTACTAAATCGTCGATCAGCTGCGACATCAACTCAGTGGCAGAAATAGGCGATGCATCCTCACCAGGCGCCACAATCTCTACAGAGGGTGGGAGTATTTCTCCCGTTGGCAGCTGCCGGAAATCGAACACCACCACCCGCCGGTCGGGTTTTGGATGCTCAATCATGTTTCGCATTTCCCGCATGAATAGAAGAACGGGGCCAGCTTCGTTCGCGAAATTACTGAACGGGTGGTCCGCGCCGTATCTTTCGAGGGTCAGACGGATCAGTCCGTCGATCCACTTTTTGGGCAGGTCCTCATAGAAGAGTTTGCAAAGTTCCTTGAGCACATCCACGGCATGGCCGAGCTTTTGTGAGAAGGCATCGAATTGGGCATCCAGACTTTCGATTGAGGGCAATCTCAATGAACCGCCGCTCTGCTCAGATTCTTCAAACGTTGTGATCGCATCGCTCTGTAGAAGAGAGAGGTCTAAGTGAATTGTGGCCATCGCGGCAACGTGTTTCGTTAGGATCCACGCTAAGGACAATGCGTTGTCTTCGGCGAAGTTTTCACCAAGGCGTTCGTGCTTAAAAAGCACGTTCGCGGTCAAGATCAGTTTGCCGACGATTGGATCATTGGCGCCGATGGCCAAGACGCGCTGTTGATTGTTCTGAATGGACTCGTTAGTTCGCGCAGGATCGACGTCGTCCGCAAGCTGTATCGCGTAAACCGCATTCTCCATGATCGTATGCAAGCGGGAATCGATGGATATCATCTCGACAATCTCACCATCGCCGTCAGTCGATCCGATCGACATTGACACCGCGGCATTACGACGACGATCGATGGGGCGCTTCGTTTGATCGTTCATTGTTACATGTTCCTGGAGAACGACTGCGCAACTGCAGTGTTCGTTACATCATCTGAGTTGTCGTGTGTATCAACCCGTGTCACAGCGGCTCTTCCGACCAGGGAAGGCGCTCGTACAAGCTGCAGACAGCGGCATACGCATCCTTAAATGGCGGCAACTTACCGACAATCTCGGCGTCGAGCTGACCATAGTCTCTCCTCGCGCGATCTGCCACGTCGGAATCGGACAACGAGGTTTTAGTGACCTGGATATTTCTCGACATCGCTTTTTCCGTTAACGACTCTAGGATGCTCGCTTTTTGTACGTCATCGGGTTCGCCATGGACTTTGAGCAGCATATAGATGTCATACACATCCTGTCGACGGAAGCGGTTTCGGATGGGTTGTTGGATCAGCGCGCGAAATTTTTCGGCGATGACATCCGACAACGTATAGGCACTCAATCCTCGCCCGGGGGCGATCTCGAGCGCCTCGACATTGTTGATCACTTCGTTGAAGCTGCACTCTATGCGAACAATGGTGGGGGATGCGCCGCTCATTAGGCGTGCATGGCGACGCCGATCAGAAAAAGGCGCGTAACCAATCTTAATGATCAATGTTGGCCAGTTCTTGTTGGGGTCCGGTGGGCGAAGCTCTGAGGATTGAATTCGGCAATCAAGATCGTATTCGAGTGACTCTATTGATCGCGCTAACGTGGATTGGATCTCTTCAAGTATGGTTTTGACCGGCAACGTTCTGACGGTCCGTGTTGTCGAAAAGTCGATGTCCCGTGTGTAGCGCACACCGTCGTGTGCAATGGCTAGGAGTATTCCGCCCTTGATCACTAGGTGCTCGGGCAGTGAAGGACACAGCGAGATAGCTTCGATGACTGTGTGCACCGCCTCTCGAAACTCCGTCTCTGATACGTCGCCGGCCTGTATCCAACGTTGGATCTGTATCTTTCTCACGCTCAGTCCGCATTCAGCGAGAGACACCACTCTTCTGAGTAGGTCGAACTGTATTCATTCTTAGCGTACAACTTTCTAGAACCGCCCCGCTGCCCGAATTGCTTCCAACTTTCTACCGTCGAGTGCTCTATACCCGCTATCTCCGACAGGACGTATCCGGACCGTACTTTGTCAATCGCGTTGCCGTGGGCGTCTACGTCATCGATGATGAGTTGTGCGTATTGTGGCGCCTGTTCCTGAAAGACGTTGATGACATGCCGTATACCGCCACACAGATCGGGTTCGCGCAGCATGTCCAAGAACGTGCGCCCAATTGTCGAAACACGGATACCGGTGGACTTGATCTGACGGAATGCACCAGGGTGCTTGCGATGAAAAACGCTGATCGGTCGGCGCCGAATCTTACGCATCTGGGTTCGCACGAGTTTGGGAAAGTCGGCGTTCCAGTAGTCGCGAAGGCGATCGCCAAGATCTCTTACCATGCGCTCATCGGCAAAGCTCCGCCAGTCGGCGGGCGACGGCGAGCTTACAAATACGGTATTGGAGATCCGATCCGTCAGGCCGTGGAATTCCATCGCGCTCAGGTGCGACAAATAGGCGAAAGGGTCCACGCGACAGACAATCTGATCGGCCGGTGTGTTTTGATCCTTGCCGAATAATGCGAATACCGAACCGGCGGTGACGCCGCGCAAGTCTTGAAGCAAGCCGTTGTCGGTCAACGCGTTGACGACGTGTCGGTAGTGTCTGCGCTCCGGTTGACGAGATTGTAGTCGGAGTGGGCGTTTCTGAATGGCGCCGTCAGAAATCAATTCAAAAACCGCCCTACCCAGTTCATACGCGGTAATGACGGGGTACGGGTGTTCGGCGATCTTTAAGGTTGCGGCTTGGGCGAGGTCAATGGACTTCATGTTCTATTTCATGTGTATATGTCCTTAGGACATATACACATGAACGAACACTTTGTCAACACACGGGTTTCTGTGAACAACTGAATGCAATATTTTAAAAGCTTCAGCACCGCCTACCCTGCGTCCTAAGGACGCAGGGTAGGCGGTTTACAAGGAATTGTCAAGCGATTGTAACCCACTTTCTGGCCAGCAGCGGGTACTGACAAATTAACGGCGGCTGAGCGACAATGGCGAAATGAGTACTGTAGTACGCAATAACTCAATCGGAACCATAGTATTGCCAATAACGCGATGCTACACACCCTATTAATAAGAATGACTTAGGGGATTTTTCGATGATTCGGTTGAAGGGCGCAAAAACTCTATCCGGACCATCGGATCGCCAATAATGCGATGGCAGACACTCTATAAACTCGGCAAATAATTGTTTGCGAACGTGCAATTCCCGCGCTGTCACATCAATGAGACGATTACTCCCGCATAGGCCCCTCAAGCCGATTCCAAGCAATTGATTCGTAAATCGAAACCGCTGTCTGAGTACGATAGCTTCCGCTCTGTCGGTTACCTGGCTTAGTAACCAGGTGGCCTCGTGAATTGCATTGGCATGAACCGACGTTGAAGCCAAATTAATCGAGCATGCCGATTCGCAAGCCACTTTCTCGATTGTTAGATATCCAGCAAATCAGGGGCGATTCACCTAACGTGACTGAGTGAGCTCTGGCTTCAGCCATTTGACGTACGTTGGTACTTCCTCTTTAGAGCTATAGATAGTCAATTTCTTTCTTGCCCTCGTAATTGCAACAAGGAATCTGCAAATGCTCGCATCTGTGACAGAATTTTTTTCTAGAATATATCGATCATCACAATTTACAATAAAGACGTAGTCACCCGCAAGGCCTTTAGCCCCGAGCATCGTCACTATTTTCACGGCCGCGTTTTTAAATCCGACGCCTGATACACTGGGCAATACGACCTCTTCCCTGACTTTCTCAGCCGCGATGTGCAGAGCATTATAATCAAGCTCGTCCAATATATCGTTGGCTTCCTTACCACTAAGCGATTTGCCGTTCTTTAGTTTTTTTAGGATTCTCAAGTTTCTTGTGATGTTTTTCTGGTGCTCTGTTCCAAGAGTGTCTTTCACTGAAATTCCGTCTTCAACGCTTTCTTTAACCAGATCGCTAAGTCCTGTGTTATCGAGTTTGAATTGTGCAAGGATTCTCCAACCAAGGTTACATTCATCATTTTCAAGGAGAAGTCTATAACCCTCCTTTTTCGAAAGGCCCGCACTGTCTGCTGGTGTCTTCACATTCCCAAAGCCCTTTTTCTGCAGGGCCTTCGCCAATGCGGGAATCTGCTTTCTTAGAGGGCATATTATTAGAACAGAATATTCGTCATCCAAAGCTGCTATCTCGCGAAGGTCTTGTTCGATGCGATACGCCACCGCATTTTCGTAAACTGGTTGTCGGATTATGATCTTTGGATGTTGTGCGGAAATCTGGTCTTTGTCGTTGCAACAAAAATACTTGAACGTTTTTTCGATCCGCTCTTTCAAGTCACCACGTCTCATCGCCTCAGAAATTAGGTTATTCGCCGCTTGAACTATCACCTCCGGGCAACGAGAACAGTAAGGCAATTCAAATGACTGGTAATTATAGGAATTAAACCGTAATCGTATCTCGGCCGGATCAGCGTACTTGAACGAGTAAAGCGCTTGATCATCATCGCCGACCAGAAGTAGTGGGCTCTTTTCTGCAAGTTTGTCAATCAGTTTCATTTCAAGCTTGTTGAAATCCTGAAATTCATCTACAAGGATTTGAGAATACGTTGGGATTTTATCGGGATTTTTTTCGAACAGTTTGATTAATGTATAGATTGAGCAGTGCGGTCCGAAATGATTGTAATATTTTCGTCTCCCAGAATAGAAATTTAGTTCGACGTCATATTCGATCTGTAGATTAGAAAAAATTTCTTTAAAATCTACTGCCTGCGTGACATACAAATTCCAATCATTCTCGATAACATCAGTCAATTTCGGAAAGAAATCTGCGTTTAACTGCTTTGTTGCAAAACTGTGCAGCGTTCTAACTTCTGCCAATTGACTCAGGTCCGTCTTAAGGTCGTTAATCAGCTCATTTATAAAGCTAACAACAAGAATGGACCCGTGTTTCCGTTCACAAATCTTCTTGAACAAGAATGTCTTACCTGACCCAGGACCTGCAGCAACAATTACGTGATTCGCTGAAGAGCCAACGATGGCGTTCGTATGTTTTTCTCTGTCTGCGCTATGCTCTTCATGAAGAAGCTGTCTTTTGGTCATTATTTTGTGGTTTCCCAATTCGACGTGTTAGTGTTCAGCGATAAGAAACCTGACTAGATCGTCAGGAGTCCCTCTTGCTGTACCGGCCATAGCATATGCGATCTGTCGCGCTGACTCATGCGAATAGGCCTGATAGTCAGGCACAATTCCGGCAGATACAAAAGCCGCCGCCCGACACATCACGTGTTCTATCGATTTATTTGACTAGAGCGCTGCCTGGGATCAGCGGGTCCCGCAATTTTCTATCAGTCGGCGGATAAGCTTTTGAATAAGCAAAGGAGACCCCTGTCTGAGTATGGCAGGTGCCGTTAGGATTCTGAGCAGGCGGTGAAGGACTGTACGCCAATCCGCTCGAGCATTCCTTCACCACCTGCCTAAAGCAAGCGCCTAGCTCAGATCAAACGATCCCTGATCGGGTTTCTTCCTGCGAGTACGGGTGCCGTACATTCGCCGACGACGCTGCCTTTGTCTGCGTTGACCGCGCTGCTGACGATCCCTAGATCGGGGAATTGCACTTTTCTCGTGCACGCAAAGCGGCAATATCTGAGCATCGATCCACTCCCAGAACTCGGGAACTGCAAGCGGGTTCGTGTCGAACCACTCCCCACGGACGCGGTGCTCGGCCAAGAGCTTGTGAGCCTGGGACTCGATGTCTTCCGCCTCATCCCGATCTAAGAATGGGCCGAGAACGAAAACAACCCGGAGCGGACGTGGGTTTGCCGTCTGCATTGAGCTTTTTCGCCGGTCCAGGTCGTTCGCGTGCCCGATCTTGAAGTAAACGGATTCGTTTTCACGAAGTGCTTGCTCGCGAACGCAATAGATGTAGTTTTCCATCACACTGTTCCCTCATGCGGGCTCGCGCCCTACAGAGGTCACCTTACGTAGCGGTGGGAATCGCGTGTGGTAGAAATCGTCCCGGGAAAACTACGTTTTAGGGGGACTCGCAGACTTCAGGTACTTCTGCGCGCTCGGCGGAAACGAATTCAGAAAATTTTGAGCAGCGCTACCCGTAAGCCAAACCGTAGAACCGCCTAACACGTCTGTGTGCTTATCTAGCAACGTTCGAACAAGGTCGGGAAATTTGGTCCTGGATTGGTACCTATTTACGAGCGTTTTCGGCTGGAGCTCTAATCCGAATTTCTCGATCACGGCATTTGCCGCATTCATTTGCGAGACGGCAAACTCTTCTATCAGCGTCTTCATCTCCAAGTTGATCTGAGCACCCTCAATTTGCCGCGAGTAATCTTGAAGTGGCGACGACGAACCGCTGCCTTTCCCCTGAAGCGCTAGCCTCGTTGCGACCAGAGATGCATCTTGATCATCCAGTATCCTGCCAAATGCCTCGGCCAGTGGTTCAAGAATCCACCGTCCTGGAGAAACGCCATTTTCGACCAATATCACAAACGCATCGAGCAGCATGGGCATGTTGCCACTCACGCCATACTGATACCTCAACTCGTCATACGCTAACCAGTCCTCAGATTCGAGAGCTTCCGATGTTGTACATGGAAGGGGCTCGTCTGCCATACAATCGGCTATTCGCTTCAAGTGCTCGATTGCCGATTCTATTTCCCGCCCCTTTCGACTGTCATCGTGCTCTTGGTCCAACAACCCCGCTGCGTCGTTAAGCGCTCTTTCGACTCTAGCCCGATGTAGAGGTCGCCTACTTTCGTTGTAATTGCGGTAAACCTCGTTGGCATCCTCGATTTCACTAGAGGGCTCGAGGACTTCGTCTCTATCATTTGAACCGGACATCACTCTATAGCCTGACACTGGCTGAAGCTTCAGTCATTACATGGTTAGTGAAGATACGTCAAATGGAGAAAGAACAGTGCCTGGACCTTAACTTTTGATACTTCGTTGGCGACTTGGCGACTGCTGGACCCGCAATAATCCCGCAAAACTCCGGTGAGAATCACACAACCCATTGAATGAGCTGGATCGGCATCTGCCTGAGTACTGCAGTACTTCAATATCAGCTTTGGGTCTCTTGCTGCGCGCCGGACTTCTATCATCTGACTGACAACTCGTACGCTAAATCGGACTTACACAATCCTATACACGATGAGTAACCGTGGCGGATCACTTGGCAACTATCCAGGTGATCCAGTGCGGCAGCACTGACGTGGAAAAGAGTCTTGCGGGATATTTGCGTGCTTGGCGTTGGGATGCTGAAAACTCGAACGACAACTGTCGGAGTTTCTGATTGATTATCGATGGGATTTGGTTGCAGGCTACGACGCGCTCCATCTGCATTACCGGTGGCATGCGAAACTTTTCATACTGGTACTGAGAGGGCGCACTTCCTCTGTGCGGGCCCTGGGCATCAGGTTATAAATTATAACGTCTGTCTCCAGTGGAGACAGACGTTATAATTTATAACACCTAGAAAGGTGATGATCTATGCCGCTAATGAATTCGCGCTCCGAATTGTCGGTGGGAGATGAGGTTTGCCATCACCGGTCACTTGAATGGAGCATCACGTGTTAAAGATTTTAACGTGTGTTTGCCAGGCAAACAGACGTTAAAATGAATAACACCTAGCCTTGAAGCCAGCAGCAACGGACTCATGGCCTCCGGAGGAATCTGATTTGCCTCCTCCATCTGCGAATTGACGATCGAAGTGCTCCGACGGCATTTTGAGATGCTGGGGCTATGAGTGTGCCGGGCGAACGCCTGGCGCACTCAGGTCCTGCTGCGACGCGCGTCATTACCGCAACGCTGTAATGACGCGCGCGGCTACGCCAATAAGTACAACGCTTGCAGGCGAGCTTTTCACATGACTCGCGAATGATGCGGTCCTATTGTGAGGCTGTGAGAACGAATTTAGACGCGGCCACTGCGCATAAAGTGGCAACAGTGCTTTTGCGGGCCATTCGAAAAGCACGGGAGCTTCGGTTCCTGGCCCATCTTCAACTCATGCGGATTTACTCCGCCTACTTCAAAGGAGGTAAGTATTACGAAGTTCATCTCAGCCCGTTTCTGGGCATTTGTTGGTCCTGCGCCGGGACCTTCTCCCAAAAGGTGAGATCCGGCGTTGCTTGTACTACAGGCATTTTCAGGTCGTAAGGGAGTGGTGTCCCAAGACTATTTTTCACATTTAAGTGAGCCCTGATGGTTACGACCCCAGGGCGGTCGGAAACACTAACCAAGTAAGGAAAACACACTGTGAGAGGCCTGAACCACCAACTGAAACAACTCTGCCGGAATAACCGGGAAGGAAGCTATGGAACACAAGTACAACGAGAGCGAGATCTCACGTTAATAGCGAACCAATTGCACGAACTGGGATATCGCGGCATGAACAGTCATTCCCTCAAACCAAAGCACGTAGAAGCTTTGGTTGGGCACTGGTTGGAAAATGAGGTCACGACAGGCACCATCAAAAACCGAATGTCCGCCGTTCGCTGGTGGGCGAGGAAGGTGAATCGTCAGAACGTGGTGGCACGATCCAATGACCATTACGGCATTCCAAACCGGATATTCGTGACCAACACCAGCAAGGCCAAATCCGTTATAGAGGCTGATTTGGCGAAGGTACGGGACCAGTACGTCAAAATGAGTCTTGAGCTACAGCAGGCCTTTGGCCTGAGACGAGAGGAGGCCATCAAGTTTATTCCCAGCTATGCGGATCAGGGGGATCGTCTGACTCTCAAACCCTCCTGGACCAAGGGCGGCAAGGCCAGGGTCATTCCGATCCGGACAGAGGAGCAGCGGGAAGTTCTGAATCGTGCCCACAAGCTGGCGGGCAAGGGATCACTAATTCCCAGTTCTCGAAACTATGTGCAGCAGCTTCGCATTTACGAAGGCCATACGATTCGGGCGGGCCTGTCCAAAATGCACGGGCTGCGGCATGCCTATGCCCAGCAGCGCTATGAGGAACTGACCGGCTGGAAATCACCAGTTGCCGGGGGACCATCGTCCAAATCACTCACCCGGGAACAACGAGACCAAAACCATCACGCCCGGCTCACGATCAGTCGCGAAATGGGCCATGAGCGGAAAGAAGTTGTCAGTGTCTATTTGGGGCGGTAACTTTTGGGGTCGTTAGATCAACCTGTTGCTGACCGGGCGCAAGATCCCAGCAGTCGCGGCACTTTTATTATGCCGCGTGTTCTGCGTCTCCGGGATGCGCCCCGCTATCTCGGTATGAACCGAAATCTCTTCAATTCGCACGTGCGCCCGTTTCTCTCTGAGGTTCGGATCGGTCGCCAAGGCGTCGCTTTTGACCGGCTTGAACTGGACGCGTGGTGGGAGCAGTATAAATCCCGCAACGAACGTCGTCCGAAGGCCTCAAAACCGGAGGACGAGAAATGTCAAAACGTAACCGAATGCCGGGGCTCCGCCAAAAAGGCGGGATCTGGCAAATTGAAAAACGCTGCCGAAATGCACCAGGAGGATGGCTCCGAGAAAGTACAGGCCTATCTTCTCGCATTGAGGCAGAGCAGTACTTGATCCGCCGTCTGGCGGAAATTGAGGAGGAAGCACGACGACACGAGGCTGTGATCTTTACCTTCGAGGAAGCTGCATTGCGGTATCTCGAAGAGATCGCACACAAGTCATCGGCCAATACCATCGCAGTGATTCTTGATCGGCTATTTCCATACATCGGCAAGCTGCCGATTGCTCATGTCCACGACGGTACTATCCGGCCGTTTGTTGAGCACGAGCAAGCACGCGGTATGGCACCAAAAACGATCAACAATGTTTTGGGTATTGTATCGACGGTGCTGAATCGGGCAGCGCGAGTCTGGCGTGACAAGGATGGAATTCCATGGCTCACTCAGGCGCCGGCGCTAATCAGCCGGCTTTCAGTCAAAGGAAAGCAAGCCAGAGCCTATCCGTTATCGTGGTCAGAGCAGGACCGTTTGATCAAGGCCCTGCCCCGGCACCTGGCAGATGCGGCGCTGTTTGGCTTGAACACCGGCTGCCGCGAACAGGAAATTTGCCAACTACGTTGGGACTGGGAGGTGCAACTGCCCGAAATGGGGACCTCGGTGTTCATACTGGGAGCCTCCATTACGAAGACCAGCACGGAACGTGTTGTGGTACTAAACAGGGTGGCGCGTCGCGTGATCGAGTCCCGTCGTGGCATACATGCCGAGCGGGTTTTCACCTATCGAGGCAGACCAGTCGGCAAACTGCGTAGCAGCGCATGGAGGCGAGCATGGAAAGCGGTAAACCTGCCGACCGAACCCGGCGTCCTGAAAGGCGTTCACAATCTGCGTCATACCTTTGGCAGGCGACTGCGAAGTGCGGGCATTCCATTGGAAACCCGTAAAGCATTGCTCGGTCATGCCAACGATGACATCACAACGCATTATTCGGCCGCAGAACTCGCCGAGCTCATCAATGCTGCCGAATCAATTGTGAGTCGAGGCAGAACCGAAACGCCGAATCTGATGCTGATCCGCCAAAGGACGGACAGAAGTGTCGGAAAAGTGTCGGAAATAAGAAAAGGGCTAACCGGAAAAATCGGCTAACCCTTTGTTTTAATTGGCGCGCCCGGAGAGATTCGAACTCCCGACCGCTCGGTTCGTAGCCAGGTACTCTATCCAGTTGAGGGTGCTGACCTGCCCCCCTGTAGCCGGGCTACTATGAGCTTAGTAAAGTCCGTTTTCAAAGGAGAAGACGGACATGAAAAAGCGGTTCACGGAGCAGCAGATCATTTTGATCTTGAAGGAAGGGCAAGCAGGTCAATGATCTGTAATAATTTTAATTACCTTCTGATAATCGGTGTTGTATACTTAATCGACCTCAACTGAGGGGTGTGCAGCACGATCTTTGCCCGCTGTGGGTAATCTGAAAGTTACACCTGTAGGTTGATAAGAGGGCGTGACGCCCGATGGGCTCGTCGTTTCTGGATATCCAGGCGACGCAGCAAAGGAACCATCGCGGGTCGCGCCTTTTTCATTGTCTTTGTGTGGCCCGCCAATATGAGGGCTATGCATATGACAATCGAACCTTCCTGTACCGACCCGAATCATTATCGGCCCGGCGACGATCTGAATATCAATTACCGCCGCTGCCGGGAGCTAAGGCCATCGCCGCGTAATCCCAGGACTCACTCCAAGCAGCAGATTGGCCAGATCGCGAATAGCATCAAGGAGTTCGGATTTACGAATCCCTTGCTGATTGATCAATCCGATACGGTAATCGCGGGCCATGGTCGACTGGAGGCTGCAAAGCTGCTCGGCCTCGAAGGGGTTCCGACTATTCGCCTGGATCAGCTCTCGGATGCCCAGATCCGTGCCTATGTAATCGCTGACAATAAGCTCGCAGAGAACGCGGGCTGGGATCGTGAGTTGCTCGCGCTCGAGCTCCAGTATCTGTCCGATCTTGATGTCGAATTCGATATCTCTGTCATCGGTTTCGAGATGGCAGAGATCGACGTGCTTATCGGTGAGCTTGACCCAGGCGAGTCAGCCGGTGGCGAGGACGAAGTCCCACCGATACGAACTGGCCCATCGATTACGCAAACCGGAGATATCTGGGAGATCGGACCACATCGGTTGATTTGTGGAGACTCGACAGATCGCTCCGTCTACAGCCGGCTACTTGGGAATGAGCGGGCGCAGATGATCTTCACGGATCCGCCATACAACGTACCCATTGATGGTCATGTTTCAGGCCTGGGCCAGGTTCGCCACCGCGAGTTTGCGATGGCGGCCGGAGAAATGACTGAATCTCAATTTACGGAATTTCTGACGGCCGCATTCAGTCACATGGCTGCCTTCAGTGTCGATGGAGCCATCCACTTCGTCTGCATGGACTGGCGGCACATCCGCGAGGTCTTGCTCGCCGCTCAGGATCCATTTGGGGAATTAAAGAACCTGTGTGTATGGGCGAAGACCAACGGCGGCATGGGCTCTCTTTATCGATCGCAGCATGAATTAATTTTTGTTTTCAAACACGGCCGCGCTTCGCATATCAACAACATCGAGTTGGGAAAACACGGTCGATACCGCACAAATGTGTGGACCTATGCCGGCATGAACGCCTTTGGCAGCGATCGCGACAGTGAACTGGCACTGCATCCGACCGTCAAGCCATTGGATATGGTTGCTGACGCGATACTGGATTGCTCCAGGCGCGCAGGGTTGATTCTTGATCCGTTCGCCGGTAGCGGCACCACGTTGTTGGCAGCCGAGAAGACCGGTCGGCGGGGGTACGGGATTGAGCTCGACCCGCATTACTGCGATGTCGTTCTGCGGCGCCTGATCGACTCAGAGCTCCCAGCAATACACGCAGACAGTGGCGTCTCCTTCAAGGAAGTCGACTTGCCCGAGCCTGACAAAAATGAGGTAGCACTGTGAGCAAGAAACACAGACTGAACTATGAGGTCGGCTACGGACGGCCACCGAAGCGTACCCAGTTCAAAAAGGGACAATCAGGTAACCCGAAGGGTCGCCCAAAGCAAAGGAGCGACATCCAGAGTACGCTGGAGAGAACGCTTGCCGAGCCGTTCACCTATCGCGAGGGCGAGGTCGTCCGCGAGATGTCAGCGGAGAAGGCAGTGCTATATGCCCAGGTGCTGAAGGCGATGCACGGTGACCAAACAGCGTTTAACTTCGTAATGAAGCTGGCAAAACGCTGTGGACTGATTGCCCCACGTCAAGACCCATCGGCTGAAGCGCCCTGCGGCATTTTGCTGGTTCCGGATCCAGTCAGCGTGAAGGAGTGGCTCAAGATGGCAAAGGAAACACATGCACAGCTCCAAGCGATGCCAGCAGATCATCTGTTTTTGTCGGATGGGGAGAACGCGAAGTGAATGTGAATCGAGTCAGGCGCCAACGATGAGCACCAATACTAAAAGCGGTGACCGGGTTGGTTACGGAAACCCGCCGAAACACAGCCGTTTCAAGTCGGGCCAATCGGGGAATCCCAATGGGCGTCCTTCGGGTTCCAAAACGACGGCAACCCTACTGAGAGAGATTCTTCTCGAAAAGGTAACCGTTAGCCAGGGGTCCCGGAAAAAGCGAATGTCGCGCCTTGAAGTCATGATTCGCGCGGCCGTGAGGAAGGCCGTGCAGGGTGACTCCCGTGCGTGCCGGAACGTCATGCACTGGGCAGACGATTGCGGTCTCGTCATCGCTGAGGACAAACCAAAGCAGCAGCAACTCAACGGCGTGTTCACCTATTCCAAGTATGCAGAATACTTGCGGGAGTTGGACGAATAAATCGTTAGCGGCTTCGACGAACCGGAAGACCAAGGGGACCTCAAGCGCCTTGATTTCGATGAATTACCGGTGATTGGACTGGACTTTCAGGCGTCAGCAAGCGTCAATGGACCGTGTCCCCTGCAGATCTGGAAAATCGCCTAACCGAGCTGCAAGCCCTAACGACAGCGGAACTTAGGGCTCGCTACGCAGAGGTATTCAAACGCCCGCCGCCACCGCGTCTTGGCCGCGATTTGCTGCTTCGCGTTCAAGCGTATCGCCTGCAGTCCGATGCTCTGGGCGCGCTGTCCCGTCGCGCGCAGAAGGCGCTGAAACTGCCACGGAACTCGTCGTCGAAGTCGACTCGCGTGCTCCAGCCCGGACTGCAGCTCATCCGCGAATGGCAAGGCGACATCCACATCGTTGATGTGCTGGAGTCGGGCTACCACTGGCGTGGCGAACGGTTTCAGAGCCTTTCTGCAATCGCCAGGCAAATCACAAAGACGCGCTGGTCTGGGCCGCGGTTTTTCGGGTTAACGGATAGCTAGCGATGATGAAACGTGTCCGATGTGCCATCTACACACGAAAATCCTCCGAGGAAGGCCTCGACCAGGACTTCAATTCGCTAGACGCACAGCGCGAAGCCTCCGAGGCATTCGTCAAAAGCCAGGCAGAACTCGGTTGGCGCGTGTTGCCGCAGAAATACGATGACGGCGGCTTTTCAGGCGGAACATTGGAGCGTCCAGCGCTGAGACGACTTCTGACGGCGATCGATGAGCGGAGGATTGATGTGATCGTCATCTATAAGATAGACCGATTGACCCGTTCATTGACCGACTTTGCCCGGCTCGCAGAGCGCTTCGACGCCTGCGGAGTCTCGTTCGTGTCGGTGACCCAACAATTCAATACGGCCACGTCGATGGGGCGGCTGATGCTTAATGTGCTGCTCTCTTTCGCCCAATTCGAGCGTGAAATCACCGGCGAAAGGATCAGGGACAAGATCGCTGCATCGAAGCGCAAGGGCATGTGGATGGGAGGCATGGTGCCGCTGGGTTATGACCTTGCCGACCGGGCGTTGTCGATTAACCCGCGTGAAGCCAGGACCGTACGGCGACTGTATGAACTGTATCTCGAGATCGGTAGCATCACTGCGCTGCAGAAAGCTGCAAAACGAGCTGGTTTACGCACGAAGCAACGAACTCGCCCGGATGGAACAATCACAGGGAACGCAATCTTCAGTCGGGGGCACCTACATCGAATACTAAACAATCCACTCTATTGCGGTCGCATTGTGCACAAAAACCTGAGTTACCCCGGCTTGCACGAGCGCATCATCGGGCAAGCGGTATGGGAAAGGACGAAAACAATGCTCGCGATGAATAGGCAGGGTCATAAAAGACGTAAGACCGCCCAGCACACCAGCCTGCTGACTGGGTTACTATTCGACCCATCCGGAAATCGGTACGTCCCATCGCATACCAGCCGCCACGGTAGACGCTACCGATATTACGTGCTCCAGGCGTTGACCCGAAATGGCGGTAAGTTTGACGAAAAGCCACCTCGTCTCCCGGCTGACCAGATTGAAGGCCTGGTGCGAAATGGCATAGAAAAGTTGCTCACTACGCCATCAATCCTGCGCAAAGCGCTGACCATGTGGCTGCCTGCAAGGTCTCTCGAGCAATTGTTTTCTCGCGCGAAAAAGCTCGGGCCTAAGCTCAGCCACTCAAGTTCGAACCATTGGCGGGAGCATGTGTCAGGTGTCCTCAAGAAAGTAATTATTCATCCACGGGCGGTGAAGCTACATATTTCACGCGCGGGGCTAATGCGATGGCTAGACGGAACTGTACAGACTGACTCAACAGACCAAGCTGACATCTGGGTTTGGGAGGTGCCTTGCGAGCTGAGACACCGCGGCCAGCAGTTACGCATTGTGATTGACACGCCAGATCAACCCTTGTCGAGGAAGCCGGACGCAACGATGATCAAGATGCTGCGAAGAGCCCAGCACTGGCGGGAACAGCTGGAGAGCGATCAGGCAAAGCCGATGAAGGACCTGGCCAAGATCAATGGCGTAAACGGATCTTATTTCACCAGAGTACTCCGCCTGGCGTACCTCGCACCAGACATCATCGAGGCAATCGTGGAAGGACGGCAGCCGGTCAATCTGACCGCCACGATTCTCCTCAAGATGCATGATATGCCGATCGACTGGGCCCATCAGCGTCGCCGTTTGCGATTCCCGCCAGCGTAACCTCGTCCCACCAAACAGGGCTCGAGAGACTTTCAGCCAGAAGCACGCTCATTCGAGTAAAAACACTTGCTGGTACGACGGGTTCAATGCCAAACGGCCGGCCTAACTCGCGGAAAACATAAGGCATTCGACAGTCTCCGGTTGGAGACTAATCGAATGCCGGTGTGCTTCCTGAGACAAAGGTAACACTCCATACCGGAGACATGGGTAACACTTTCTCCCTTTGCGGGAGATTGTTGTCATGCCCTGGAAGGAGTGGAATATCGTGGAAGAACGTCTCCGATTCATTGCCCGCCTGCTCGACGGCGAGAAGATGGCAGGACTCTGCCGTGAGTTCGGCATTGCCCGCAAGACCGGCTACAAGATCTACAACCGCTACAAAGACTGCGGTATCGATGGCCTGACGGATCGCTCTCGAAGACCCTATCGCCATGCCAACCAGCTACCGATGCAGATCGAGAAGCTGATCGTCAAGCTCAAGAAGGAGTATCCGCACTGGGGCGCACCGAAGATCCGTGAGCGCTTAAGGCGGCTGTATCCCGACCTGCAGTGCCCGGCGATCAGCACGGTGCACGCCGTGCTCGATCGTCATGGCCTGGT
>CAZMOM010000039.1:0-26922 GCA_964568075.1 uncultured Gammaproteobacteria bacterium | reverse complement strand
GGCTGACCCGACGATAAAACAGTCTGTCGCAAAGCCTGCTCCGGCGCTCGGAACTGTCTCATAACCACTTTAAAATCAATTACTTCTGACGGTACCGGTCGATACCGGGACGGCGCTTACCGGGCAATCTGAGGCTTTGCGGGTCTTGGCAAACGCTCTGCCGTTTGCAGACAACGCACTGTCGTGCCGAATCACACCCGGCCAAAAAAACCGTTGCGGCAGCACCGGGCAAGAACAAGTTTTTCAACTGGACAGGATTTTTGCCGCCTGGCTTTGTCCTTTGCTTAATGCCAGGTCACGGGCGCTGTTGCCATGGTCATCGGAGATCGATGGATCGGCGCCATGCTTGAGTAACAATCGGATCAAGTCGATCATACCGCTCCCGGCTGCGCCCATCAGCGGCGTATAACCACCGTGTTGTTGCGCATTGATATCTGCGCCGGCCTCTAACAACTGCCTGACGCTTTTCAGGCTTTCACCGGCCACCGCGCCGTGTAACGCCGTTAACTGGCTTACGGGAGCGCGGTAACTCAAATCGGCGCCGGCTTCGATTAACACGGTCACGACATCCGGGTGATCGAAAAATGCGGCCAGTCCGAGTGCCTGGAAACCATCCGGAGCGATCGCGTGTAAATTATCAGGAGTATTCTCGAGCAGAGTCTGCACGAGCTGTGAATCGCCAACCGCGGCCGCCTCAAAAAAATCGAGATCACCCAATTCAGGATACAATTCGTCAAGCCAGTCTGTGCGCTGGTTATAGAGTATCCACATCAGCAGCGACAATCGCTGCTCATTCTTCGACTTTGCGAGTGACGGATTCGCAGCCAGTAGCTCGCGAAATTTATTTATATCCCCTGCCACTACCGCGGCGAAGATTTTTTCATTTGCGGACAAGCCTTTCTCCGTTAAACCCCGGCAGTAAACCGCTGAGTGTGGCACCCGCAACAACCATCAGGAATGCAGCGATATCGAGATGGGGCAGCGGAGCGCTGCCGAATCCGAACCGGGCAAGCAGCGCAACGCCAAGACAAATAAATATGGCGCCACCGACCTGCCTCGCTGCTGCCGGCACGCGGGCATCAGGCGCGCGGGCGCGCCTTTCCAGCGGCGCGAACAGCAAAGCTACCGGTAATAACGCTGCATAAAGAACGGCAAACCAAAGCGGACGAGTGAGCCACCAGGCGGAGCTACCGGGTTCGATTCCCAGCCCCAGGCCTCCGGCCAGGTAAGCCAGCGAGACAATTATCACCATAACCGTCAGATGCCAGAGATAGACGGTCATGATCATGCTGTTGATCAAAACCGTTGCCGCCCAGACACGCAGGCCGGATAACATGTTCCGCATCGGTTTCTCAATGGCCAGAAGCAATCCGAACTGAAAAATAGCGAGCGCCAGCAAAGTAATTTTCGGCGGGGCCGTGTTGCTCAGCCCTTCATCCGGTGATCCCACCATGGCGAAAGGATATGGCCCCATGAAAATTAGCAACACGAGCGCCAGCAAACCCAGCGCCGAGTAAGTCATGAGCCGCGCCGGGCTCCCCATTCGCCCGTCCCGCCATGCGTAGCCCAGATGGTGCACAGAGAGCCAGATCCAGAAATAATTACTAAAGCCCAGCCAGCGAAGGTCCGCCAGGAAAAAGGCGGCATCGACAAGCGCGCCGACGGCCGCGAAAGCCCAGAACGACGCGAAACCCCAGCGCCGCCACACGTTGTAGGTAACCGGAGCGAGCACGACAACGATGATGTAGATGGCCAGAAACCAGATCGGGATCAAAGCGGCTCGCGACGCCAGCCGAATGACTCCACCGCTAACATCCCAAAAGTGCAATGTCGCTGCGAGTATTGCCCAACCCAGCACCAAGGCAAGCAGCGGGGTAACCAGTCGATTCAGTCGGGCTGCCAGCCAGCCCGCGTAATCGATCCCACGTCGGCGCGCACTCTCAAGTGAGACGGCGTTGGCATAACCACCCACGATGAAGAATATCGGCATCACCTGGAACAACCAGGTCAGCCACTGCGTATCGGGTCGAATCACCAGGAGAGTGTCAAGCGTTAGCGAACCGTCATGGTAATACAGAGCAACGATCAGCCAGTGGCCAGTGATTACCGCCAGAATCGACACGGCACGAAGAAAATCGACGTATCGATTCCGCTCGTCGGGTGTTTTCGCAGCCGAGTCTTTGGCCTGTGACCAGATGCTCATCATCGAGGCTCCCGGGTCTGGAGGGTGGACGGGTCTTTAGTGTACCTTTTTTGATCGGCCAGGATTCCCGCGCACCAAATATTAAAAAGGCCGGGCCCCTCCGGGGTCTAGCCAGTCTTTTAGATTGGGTGGTGATGGGTGGAATTGCATCACACCGTACAGAACCCGTCGCCGGTGAGTCGTTCCAATAGCAAATACAAGAGTACCCCACCATGTACCCAACATCGGCGGCCGTCGTGCGGCACGCGAATTGCGGCAACAAGCCCAAGGATTAGTTCAGGTGGAGCTCAGCTCAATCAGCCGCTTCTGGCGTAAGCGACCACTCAATCGATCTGCATGGAGCCGCCGCGACGGCCTCAAACCGGCCAATAGCGGCAGTTCGCGAGACGTGCTTACTCGAAGAACCAACGTGCACCGATCGTGAAGGCGTCCGTATCACCTGCGAACTCCAAGCTCACGCCTGCAGAAAACTGCTCAGTGAAATAGTAGTCGCCCGCGAGCTCCAGATAGGTGTCGCTGTTGTCAAGGTTAATATGGTTAACCGATCCGCGTATCTCAAACTCAGGTGCTAGCAGGCCGCGAGCGCCTGCCGAAAACGCAAAGCCTGTGTCGTTGGTGTCAATACCCCCGACGTCGATTTCGGCTCGAACGAGACGGAGTGTACTTACCAGGTCGAAGTCGTCTGAATAATGCCAAACGTAGCCGCCGCCGATTTCCAAAAGGGTTGAATCGACATTGTTGTCAAAGTCAAGCGCCGTCAGACCGCCGACGATAAGCCAGTTACCTTCCAACTCATACGAGCCGTTAATTCGAATACCGTCACCGCCTCTGAAATCGACGTCGACGAAACGCAGCTCTGCGTAGGAATAACTAAGATCGACTGGCTTTTGCTCGGCCGTTTGTGCGCTGACAATACCCTGCAAAAGCAGCCCTGCCAAAAGAAATAGCTTCTTCATCTAACTCTCCTGAATGTTGCTCGCTTTATAACCCGCGAATTGGCTTCGCCGCGAAACGGCCCGGATATTAACCACCGCTTTGCACACATGTCAATTCACATTCAGAGATTCCGTTGTAGCTTCACAAAATGCGGTCTAGGAGGTTGTTTTGTTGGCGGTTTTTGTGAGCCATGGGGTGTCTCTGTTTGGCGTCACCCGTCTATGGCTACCCACCGTTTGCGCAATAGTTTTTTCACATCCAAGTCAATAGATGTCGTTGCCATTCAGAGCTATGACTACCAAACACAAGGACATCCACACGCTCCACAGAAAAGTCTGTGGGTGTCCTTGTTGTCTCAATCTACGACAAAAAATGGTCTTTTTGCATAATCGATGCATAAAGTCTGTGGATGTCCTTTATTTTACGCAATCTCGCTCCAGCCGAATGTTCCATTTCTCGCAGTGAACTTACTGCCGACAGTGTATGCACCTCAAGTGTGGGTTTTCCCAGATGCTCGTAACTACGGACGTCAAGGCACCGAAAACATTCAATCAATAGTCGGTAGCTGGTACCTTATGGTCTGAACTGGCTACTGGAGGACTAGATATGCTCGGTAGGTGCAAACGGTTTCTAACGGCGTGGATCAATCGGTTATCTGGAGTGATAATTTTCATCGGTACTCTTTTTTGCGTTTCCTTTACATTAATGATGTTTGCTTTCGTCGCGGTTGATTTTTCGACTAAGGTTGGCGTAGAGAGTCCACGTTGGGCAACTTTCGCAACTGAAACCACGTTCGAGTGGTTGGGGCTCCAGAAATTCGCTGCGGACTCTGAATCGCTTGTGTCAGCTTTGCTATCCTTGTCGTTCGTATTGGTAACTGTGTGGTTTGCATTGCTTGCCTGGTTCGGGCACATCAACCGTAGACGTCAGCTCCTGGCCACGCAAACAGTTGAGATTCGAGAGATTGAGAATCCCGGGCACGACGACATTGCAACCTTGTTGGACCTGTTGAAGGATGCTCGGCGCACGATCATCTTCGCTGGATCTTTCGATTGGCTACTCGAGAATAGGCGTTTGCGCGAGATAGTTACCGACCTAACGGAAGAAGGACGAATTACGTTGGTGAGCAGTTGTCCAGAGGACAAATTGGAAAAGTCCTTCGAGGCGCATCCAGAAATAAAAGAAATGCTCATGGAAAAAGCGAAGTGCAACGATGAAAAGGATATTCGGCTAACGGTCGTGGAATATAAGAATCGGGATCTCGCTTGCTGCACAATGACTATCGTAGGTCAGGGGACGAGCGGTGCGAGGAAACAAAATATGCTAGTTCGCGCGACGCAACCGGCCGGGCGCGTACTACTGAACATCATCGATAAATTCTGTGAGGCGGAGGATTGGCGCAAATAGGCGAATTGACTCCTGGCATGTTCGTGTCTTCGGCTCGATCGCAGCACTGGAGGAATATTGTGAGCATCCTGGGCGACAATGCTTGAAAAGACTGATTATTATTTGACATCAAGCAGACGTGCTGCCGCCAATTCGTAAAGCTCGATTCGCCGCCCAAGCGATCCGAACGGCGGCTGGTGGCTGTCGCCATCAGTTCGTGTCAGTAACTGAGTGATCTCCGAATCCATTAGCACGGGAAATGCTTTATGCTATGAATAGCATTGGGTGCCGATGCCTTCCGAAGACAGTGGATGTCCCGGTGTTTCCAAGGTGGGAGCGATCCTTTTGTGAGGTGTACTAATTACTCGCGCGGATCAACGTGTACGATTTATGGGGCATTTTCGTTAGGATGCTAATTAGCACATGTATATCATCTTCGAAGGCATCGATGGTTCAGGCAAATCCACTCAGTGCGATTTGCTAGGCCAAAGCCTAATAAGGATCGGGTATACGCCTATTCATCTGCAGGAGCCATCATACGGCCAAACAGGCCGCCTTATAAGGAGACTGATCAATACGACGAGTGACCTCGAGGCAGGTGAGCTACACAAATTGTTCACACGGGATCGTGAAGAACATGTACGCGACAAGATCAATCCTTTGCTGAGACTAGTAAATGCCAATACCAAGTTCGTTTTACTACAGGATAGAGGTTATCTTTCGGCACCAGCGTATCAGGCAGAGAATTCACAAGATGTTTTTTCGATGCTCGCGGAACAGCAGGCCATAGCGCCCCGACCGGACATGTTTATTTACATTGACGTTGATGAGAAAGAAGCGATGAGGCGAATTGGCGAACGTGAAGCAGGAAAAACCGTTTTCGAATCAGAGCAGCGCCTAAGACTAATCCGGGAACGATATAAATTACTTCTCAACCATCATTTTGAGTGTATCGTCGAGTTCGACGGTACGCTGAAGCGGGAATTACTACATGATCGAATCTGCGACATTGTCCTTCGAGAGTTAAGAGGCGGGCAAGAGTTCTCTGAAACTTCATGTTAGATCGTATTTCTAATACATTGATGTCTACTGATCGTGATAGTGTACTAAATCAACACCGGCTCTAGAGAGGCACGCATGGATCCTGATAAAAAAAGTCTTCCCCCTTTTGTGCTGGCGTTGACCATCGTGCGCCCGGCCAAAGCCAGCGCAAACGGAAACAATCTAGAGGATGAAATTCTCTTTTGCGTGAGAGATCAACAAGTCAACTTGACGCACCCCGACGTCGTTAGTATACCAACGCAAAGGATTCCGACATCCTTCGGAGAAGAACTGATGGCCAGGGGAACAGACAATGGCACACAAGGGGAAACTCAGTTACTTGCGTCCATGAGCGCTTCCAATAAAGATGTCAATGGCCACGATTCAATGATCTTTGCGGTAGAGAGCATTATGGCCCGCAAATTGGGCTTGGCAGATCAACTGGAGTTGGATGAGCTCAGTTTCACCGTCGAGCTGGCCGGTCGCCAGCGAGGCCGCGCGAAGTACCCAAAGGGTTCGGGGAAAAATCCCAGTATAAATGATGATGAAGAGCTGCGAATGATAAATTTGTTAGTTCGAATCGACGAAGGCGCAGATTTATTCCCGAACAAAACGCCAAGCTATCGCATTCTGTCATGGGCGACAATGTCAAATTTCACAAAGATGTGGGATGAAAAAAAAGCGACAGGTCTTGGTATCACTGCACATGAAGCGATTTTTGTTTGCGTGGACGGATTGTGCCTCCACTCTACCTACGATATTCTAACTGCCATGCGCTCGCAGTGCTGCCTCGGGCAGGGGTCCGTCAAGGATTGACTTCAGGCGGCCAAGGGTTGGCTTTAATCCACGACGATGAATGCCTAATACGGGTATATCGAAGCCCTCTTCCCCCAAACTGTGCATGAGTTCCCTCATGAACACGCCACGATTGGCGTCTCCTTTCTTGGGCGGATATTGAATCTTCACGGCGCAAGAGGGCGAATACTCCATCCCCAATATCGCGACTACTTCGTATCCATTCGCAATAATGCCACTCACCTGCTCGACCACATTTTCTGCCTGCGCCTTGCAAAAATTTCTAAAAGCCGGAACGTCGTATGCTTTCATCCCCTGCGGTTTACGATTTAATCCGGCTTTGGTTCCACCGTGGAACATGGTTTCCATGCAGGGCATTTGGATGATGTTTATGTCTTGATCCAGTAATAATTGAATGATTGGTTTTATTACACCTCCCCATTCGTACTTGACAAGCCCCTCAGCATGGAAAGCCTGAGCTAGACTGCAAAACGGAACCAACACAAACCTTTTTGAGCGATTGTCCTTGAACATACGAGCAGTGGTAGCCATAAAAACCTCCTGTGTCATATTGCGACATCGGCTTTAATGTGCGGGTGAGCACTGTAGTTCGATATGACAATATTTTCATACCGAATCGCAAAAATATCCCGACCGACATTACCGAAGCTCAATTGGGGTAGGTCGTACGGGTTACGCGTCAACTGTTCTTTTGCCAAAGGAATATGCGGTAAATACAGGTGTAGGTCGCCGAAACTGATTGTTAGAAATCCAACACTCAAATTGCACACTTGAGCGACCATTTCAGTCAACAAAGCAAATCCGGCGATATTAAACGGGAGACCAATGAATGCATCCGCGCTACGCTGATACAAATGACAGGATAACTTACCCTCAGTTACATTAAATTGAAATATAGTCGAGCAAGGTGGCACAGACATTTTCGAGATTTCTACAACATTCCACGCGCTGACCAAAAGGCGGCGAGAGTTCGGATTCGATCTTATTTCTGAGATGACCCAGGCTATCTGATCGAATCCGTCACCGTCGCCATTCGACCATTCGCGCCACTGTTTTCCGTAAACCGGCCCAACGTCGCCCGAAGCATCTGCCCATGGATCCCAAATATGCACGCCATTGTCGTTCAAGTACTTTATGTTCGTACTACCGGACAGCATCCAGAGAATATCGTGAATGACCGCTTTAAGCGGCAGGCGTTTGGTTGTCAGCGCTGGAAATCCCTGACTCAGATCGATTACCATTTGATGACCAAACACACTGCGAGTCCCGACACCGGTTCTGTCGCCCTTGTCTGTCCCGGACGCCAACACGTGCGATAGGATATCTAAGTACTGTCGCATACGACCTGTATATAATACACCAGAGGGTCGGGCGCAATATTCCAAAATAGCCAGATGACAAGTCCTAGGCACTAAAGGTCTTCAGTCGCTGTTGTCCACGTTTTCAAATGACGCTTACCGAGAACGGGCGCTTAAAATTAATCAATTCTCGTCGAAATTGCGCCTCCGCGATTAGCCAGTGTGTTGACCCCCAAAATACAGTTGCCAGCTTAAGCTGTAAACCACACGCCAGAGGAAGCTGCTAGTCCTAGTTGAAACTTGCCGTCCCCTGAATCTATTGGCCATGTGTATCAGTTCAAAATACTCGTTATGCCGCTGATTCACGGATTGCTTGACTTCATCGCCATTTCTGACGATGATTGACGAATGAGTTTTCCCGGAGGCAAGGGTCGTCTGTGGCAGCGAATAGTAGCGCTCATTCCACCGCATGACGTTTATATCGAAACGCACTTGGGTGGTGGTGCAGTCATGCGTCAGAAACGGCCGGCTTTCAAAAATATAGGCATCGATCTCGATGAACGAGTAATTGCCGCCGCACAAAGCTGGTCAGTTCCGAATCTGACGCTATTTCAAGAAGACGCGATCGAGTTTATTTCTCGACGAGAATTCGTCGGTACTGAGTTCATTTATGTCGACCCGCCGTACTTGTCGACATTGAAGAGTCGAAAATACTACAAATTCGAGTATTCGGATCGACAGCACTGCGACCTATTGAGTGTGCTTGGAGAGTTGAATTGCCAAGTAATGATATCCGGGTACCCAAGTAAACTGTACGAAAGTTTCTTGGGCGATTGGCACGTAACGCAGCTGGTCAACGTTTCTAATGCTGGTCAACGATTAGAGAACGTATGGACAAACTATCGGCCCGATCACCATCTGCACGACTACTCGACAGTGGGAAATTCGTTTCGAGAGCGTGAAAGGATTAGGCGGAAGGCGAAACGATGGGCGAGGCAGCTAGAAGAGATGCCCTTGCGTGAAAGGTCGGCGATTCTCTGGCATTTACTAGAAGACAACCCCGGCCTTCTTGATGAAATCAAACGAATTTCACGATAGCAACGATGGGAGTGTACACTTCATGCTGAGCTGGGAAAGAACGCTGACGGAAACTATGAGTAGTACTGTAGAAAGCTCAAGAGATCGCACCTTTAGTTCTGATATCCGGCGCTGGCTCCAGAATTTGGCGGAAGAAAGTCCCACTTCATCCAACACTGGATCGTTGGATGTGCCGTTTCAACGGTGGTTTCGCTTTAAGGAAGCATTCTCCCCAAAATTTGTGGCAGATGTGCTGTCTTCAGTACCGCATGACGTCGAGTCCTGCCTCGATCCGTGTGCGGGATCCGGCACAACTGCAGTAACGGCTCAGTTCATGGGTATCGATAGCAAGAGTATTGAAGTTAATCCGTTTCTCGCCGATCTTATCCGGGCGAAACTAGCGCGAGTGTCTGCGAGTGAACTAATGCACTGCTATGAGCGTGTTATTGATACTCATGAATCATACCTGCCTGATGATTCGTCGAACTACGAAATGCCGCGAACATTTAGAGAACCGGGCGTCGGTGGAAAGTATGTTTTTGCGAGCGACGTGTTTGATACCATCGTCGCATTGCGGGAAGGCATATCGGCACTCGAGAATCATGACGTCGCTCGCCTATTGAAGGTCTTGCTGGGCAGCGTTTTGGTTTCCTGCAGCAACGTTATTGTCAATGGCAAAGGCCGCAAGTATCGGCGCAAGTGGGAGTTGGAGCGAAAATCACCGAGTACCGTAATAGACTCGCTAGATGGCGCCGTGGATCATGCTGTCGCAGATTTAATAGGGTACTCAGCGAAACGAGCTTCGCGGTGGGACGTCTATTGCGGTGACGCGAGAACGAGTCTTGATCAGATTGGCCAAGCCGATGTGGCAGTATTTTCCCCGCCATATCCAAATTCATTTGACTATACTGACATTTATAACATTGAGCTCTGGATGCTCGGGTACCTCGAGTCATCCTCAGACAATCGAAATCTGCGATTTAACACTTTACGGTCACACGTTCAGATTAGGTGGGCAAATGATTCACTTGCCGTATCATCTCCGGCGCTCAAGCGTACTTTCGCAGCGCTTGAGATGCGACAATCACACCTATGGAACAAAGATTTACCCAAGATGGTTGTGTATTATTTCTCGGACCTTCGAAAAATTTTCACCCAGCTGGGGCGTATATTGCCAAAAGGGCATCACGCAGTGGTTGTAATTGGGGATAGCCAATATGCTGGTATTCGAATCAATGTGGCAGAGATTCTGGCCGAAGTTGTCGGAGAGGTTGGATTTACCGTTGTCGAATCCGCTCCAATTAGATCTATGCGATGTAGCCCACAACATGGAGGGGATTTCGAATTGTCTGAGCATTGCACGGTCTTCGCCAATTCTCGATGAGACAAGCGTGAGATTGAGTAAGTGATGGCAAGTTCTTTGCAGAGACGGCGAATAAACTTTCCAATATTCCAGCGATTGGCGCTAAACGATTTCGATCTGTACTCGCGACGGCCGAATGTCGAAGTCAATATCGATAAAAACGTTTTTTGCCTAATCGGAGCCAATGGGCTAGGTAAGTCGACCTTTCTGAATACCTTCAACTACGGTGTTACCGGTGCAATTCCTGACCCGAGTCGCGCCTTTTCCTCAATAAAAGATTACTACACCAACGCGATACGGATTGAGCGAAGAAACGACTATTTCACCGGGCGCATTTCAGAAACTAGCCGCGATACCGCTACAGTCTCGGTAGTACTAACATGGCCTGAGTGCAGCATCGAGATTACCAGAGAAATCTTCGGTAGTCCCGGTGTGTTGCGAATGACAGTAGACAACGGCAATCAGGACCTGGAGGTTTTCGAGACGGGTCGAAAGTACGATCCCGAATCGATAGCTGCGGAGTATCAAAAGCGACTTCTAGTGCAGACGGGGCTAAGTGATTTTGCTCAGTTTGTTTTCTTAATGCACTTCGTAATGACTTTTGATGAGGGCCGGCATCTAATCATGTGGGATAGCACGGCGCTCACGTCGACCCTGTATCTAGCATTTGGAACTGAATCTAGCGCGGCGGAAGAAGCGGATCGACTCCGTAGATCAATGGAGAGAGCGAGTTCGCGAGGGAGAAATACACGATTTGCGGCAAGAGGCGTGACAAATCGAATCGAAGAACTGATAAAGATCGTAGACGAAGATGTGTCGAGTTCAGAAGGCACATCCGAACAAGAGCTTAGAGCGCGACATGACGAGTTGTTGAAAAACTCTGAGGATGCACGGATTCGACTGCAGAGGAAGAAGAGTGAACTTCGAGATACGGATCTTAAGTGGACAGAGTGGAGTGCAAACCTTTCTGAGCTGCAGATTGAGTACAAGCAGGTGTTTTCATCCCGCCTCGCATCTACAAGCGCAGCGGCGCACCACCCGCTAACCAGAGCAACAATATCGGAAGACATATGCGCGGTCTGTGGCATAAGCGGGGCGGCCGATCGCATTCGTGTATCACTGGACAAAGGCGAGTGCCCGTTTTGTAGTGCTGAATTGGAGCCTTTGGTTAAGGACCAAGAGGATTCAATTGACACGCTCAAGAAGCTTGATGTGGAAATGGCGTCTTTGAGAGACCGAATATCAGAGATTCTGGCGGCTCGTGAGCGCGTTGAGGCAGAGCTTCTTGCCGCGGATGGAGCGCTAAGTGCAGCGAAAAACCAACTTGGCACATTCGAGGAAGCTGAGGCGCCCTCGCTAACGAGAAAAAATGCCGGGAGCAATCTCGATCTCGTTCGGGAAGAAATAGCGAAGCTTGAGAGGGAGAAGCAGACGTTGATTTCTCAGAGCCAGGAGCACTACAAGAAGCGCGATCGATTACGGAATAAATTGCGCGGGCACGAAAAAAAGCTCCAGGAGCAATACGGAGACGCGCAAGAGGAATTTGTGCCTACTTTTAGAAAGCTCGCTCAAAGCTTTATTGGTCTACCGATCGATATCGAATTGGAGTATCGGCGAGGAAAAAATGAGGCGGGATTCAGGATGCAGCTGCAGATAAGTGAACAGCTTCGACAATCGCCTGATGAAATGTCGGAAAGCCAACGCTTCTTTCTGGATATCGCGCTGAGAATGGCGCTTTCTGCCTATATGGCGCCCGCGGCGACGCTGCTGATCGATACGCCAGAAGGATCTCTGGATATTGCTTATGAAGCTCGAGCGGGCCACATGTTCGCGACGTTCATTGATGATGGTAGCAGGATTGTCATGACCGCGAACCTCAAAAGCTCACAGCTTGTTTTACGCCTTGCGGAAGAGTGTGGAAAAGCAAAGATGGGCATTGAAAGAATGACGGATTGGACTGAACTATCCTCAGTGCAGACTGCTGAAGAGGCTCTATTCAAACAAGCATACGATGAGATCGAGAGTCATTTAAATTGACATATGAGTGATTCGCCTAGCCAGATACTGCCGGAGGCATATTTTGATTGCCTGTCAATTGCCTGTCAGACGCCCCATTCCGCTCGTCCGCTCGCCATCATTGAGATGCATTTCTTTTCCTATCTAGGATGCATTCTCGCGCTATATCAAGGAAATCCAGTAACAGAGTGGGGGTACAGATTTGCTGTAACCACAGAGGGCTTTCCATTTAGCGGAGATTTTGAATGCGCTCGCCGATTACTCGAACGGCGAGGCATAGTAACTAGTGATGCGGAGGGGTGGCTAGACGACGTGTCAGAAGAGGCGTCTGCAGAATTCACAAATTTATCCGGCATCCCCAGCTTTGCCCGTCGTTCAGGATGGATTAAATCAGCATTAGAGTGCACGTTAGCTTTGCCTATGGGATCGATTAGGTCAGCCGTGGGCAGCCTGCCGGCGATCAGGACCGCTTCGATTCTTGCCCAAAACCAAGCCCTATTTGATGAAGATGAAATTGAGTTGCTATATAGCGAATTTCGCCTGTTAGAAGAAGCGTTTGCTGACGGGGTGGCAGACCCGCTGTCTCCAGCAGTTATCTGGTTGTCGGCCAGACTATTGGGTCAGGAGGAGGCTGTAAGTGACTCAGCTTAACATCGAGAACATAAAGGCCTTGGTTGAGGTGAGCTTTGTTGAGCACGCGCACAAGGTGTTTGGAGAAAACGGCAGTATTGCGATTAGGTCATTGCTCAATACGGTAAAGCTTTTCTATCACGAACTGGACCCGGAGAGTATCGATTGGAATTTGACTGTCTTATGTGACACCGAGGCTACGCCAACCGAAGCAGCGTTAGACAAACATGGAGAGCCGCATACATGTGGAAGTGTTGCTGAAGCTGCAGACAGTATTCAAAACTCCATCGGTTACGACCATATCTATGTCGAGATTTGCCGAGACGGTACCTTGCGAGCTTTGATGCGCAGTAAGCCTGTTCCGTTGGAGGAATTAGCGTTAACAGCAGTCGTGTATAACTTTGAAAACTCGAGCGAGCAAATTCTAATCGGAGATTTTCAAAACTTCATAGTGAAGGTCTCGCCGATTCTAGCTAGCAATTTTGCCGAGCCCACCAATCGACATTTAGACGATGCGCTCGCTCACTATCGAGATCGATGCGCTGAGCATAGCAAGTGTAAGATCCTAGAGTGTGTATGGGCTGGTGTTGATGATCCGAAGTTGGTGCTTAACAACAAGCCTGAACACTGGATGCGTGACTCGCTGTGTCAAGCGCTATCCCTAATGTTGCGATCCGCGAGTGTTCGACCGGAGCAGAATACCGATGAAAGTATGCCGGTGGATATTCGAATCGACTGGTTTGGTCGCAAGTCAACATCCTTAGTAGAGATCAAGTGGTTGGGACGATCACTTGCAAAGTCAAGAGACAAAGATAGCGACACTCAAACATATACGGACTACGGGCCGGCACGAGCAAGAGACGGTGCCGGACAGTTGGCGGACTACCTTGATCGAGAGGAGGGCAGCAATCCAGCACGATACATAGTTGGATATCTTGTCGTATTCGACGCACGTAGAAGACACGTTAAGGGCCCTAATGACTATCTGACGATCGGTGATGCAACATATTTTCGTGGTAAGGATGTCGTATACGATCCAGACTTCAGTTCTATCAGAGAGGACTTCGCAAATCCGGTTCGATTTTTCATGGAGCCGCGTAAGTCGCTATGCTTGGCAAATACTAGCTGAGCATCCGAAGTAGGAAGACCTCTCGGACAAAGTGCAGGTTGGGCCGAGTATATTAAGAGAGAGGGCCGAGGCCCTCCTCAACCATTTTCGCTAACTTTTCCAGATTTATCGCTTGTTCTTCGTCTTTTTGACGATCTCAATGGCTTTGTCCAGTCGTATGAGCGCTGGAAATGCAAGTTCAAGCCGGTCGTATTGATTAGGGCGAAACGAATCAGCCGAAAGCGTGTAAAGTCCTCCGTCATAACGATCATTATTCAGACAAAAAGCTAGGACATTCATAATCTACGACAAAAAACGGTCTTTTTGCATAATCGATGCAGAAAGTCAGTGGATGTCCTTTGTTTTCTTCGAGCGCTGGAATATGTCTGCGAACGCAAGAGGTATCGCAAAACCTGGACTGAACGAGGGTGGAGAAGGGAAACACAGGCAAGCGATAACAGGCCATGAACGGGTGGCTTTTGTCAGCGATTCGATGGTTGTTAACTGATATATCTCTGTTCAAGCAGTTTCTCGATTGGCGTCTTAAGTTTTTCCCAGACTGCTTCCTCATCGCTATTAGCGCGCGACTGAAGCCATTGTTCGTACAATTTATCCTGATGACTTGCGATTTTATCGTAGACATTTTCCATTTTATTAACGAGTTTTTTGACTTCTCTTTGAGTCTCGCGAAGTTCATTCTTTCGCCCTTGAGTTAGTCGGTTATATAAACTCTCAACGTCCTTTTCATCTAATGAGATACTCATCGTTGTATGGCGTTCACCGGATTTATCCTTAGTGGCATCAAAGGTAATACTAAGCGCGCCTGTCCAAGGCTCAACAGTCACAGGGAAATTATCCACTAACTTGGTGCTGTTGTCGTACCACTCGGCAGTTGCTGGTTTTCTATACACCTGCATGCTTACCTCCTATCTCCAATTTTTTTTATTCACATAACTGCAATATTCAGCTCTGCGGCCTTCATCTCTGCGTCGATCGTCTCTTTCGAAATAACTTCGATTTGGGTCGGTCAGTCACCTGAACATATAGGTCTTCAAATGCCCATTTTCCGTCAGGATCATCGAGTTTCATTCTTTGGGCGATTGTTATCGGCCATAAACAGTCATTCAGTTGGTGGACAAACCCTTTTTAGGCAATTATCTTTACTGGGTAAGTTTTTGCATATTGTTCGTTTGCCGATAATACGCGGTCCAGAACATTTTCTGACTTGCTTACTAGCACAAACATTAGCGAATGCCAGAAAATTGCGGTGGAGTACCCTGACCTTAACCTTTTTCTAATTCGTGCAAAATCCTTTGGAAAAGATACGCGCCTGGAATGTTGGAAAACCGAAACGACTGATCCGTTAGACAACTGCTCTAAGAGATTCGAAACGTCGCTATACGTCACATGTTTTTCATTAAAAGATTTTTCTGGCTCAAATCCATTATCAGGGTCAAGAAAAACAAGTTGAGCTTTCGAATCGTTGAAACCGGCAAAATATTGATCGCGGTTTCTGTTGTTGAAACGATCGCCATCTTTGTGAAGAATCACCTTATATGATGCTCCAGATTTTGCCGGAAGCACCTTAATAGTTTCTATCGAACGGCTGTCCCGTAATTCATGGCAAAAATCAATTATTTCGTTTCTTGCTGGAAAAAGTGAAGGACGGGTTTGTCCGTCAGTGCTACGGTCGTTTGGCGTCATCATTAACGCGATCTTGAATATTGGATAGTCCAGTTGGGACACCAAGTAATCATGGTAATCCCATTTGAAACTGTCTTTTGAATCCCCCAGGTATTGAAGCTTCATATTATTTATTGACTAACATTTGATTCATGATTATCGTCGGCTCTTGTTAGTCTCGCCGCGACGGAGTTCGCGAAAAAGCTAGGACATCCATAATCTACGACAAAAAACGGTCTTTTTGTATAATCGATGCAGAAAGTCTGTGGGTGTCCTTTGTTTTGTTTTCTTCGTATTTCCTCGAAAAATACGATGACGTCTATCAGAAGCTTTTCAGTTTTTCCATGGTCGATCTTTCAGACTCGTAGACATTACGGCCGTGTCGCGGATCTTCACAGGGGCTTGTTGGCTTCATCCGCCTTTGCCATTTCTAGGATTTCGGCCTCCAAGAGCCCTTTAGAGAAACATGAAATTCCCTCTTGTGACTTGTTAGGTTGATTGGTATTGAAAGAGATCGTATCAGACGAGTGTGGTAACGCCTGCGATTGCGCAGCTTTGCCGTACATATTTACATAGGTCAGTTGGCCGCTTGTTGAGAGCGTAAGTATGTACCGTATATTTACAGTGACCTCCGTAATCTGGTCGTTTGGTGCAATATATATATTGATTCTTCCTTCAAGAGATGTGTCTCGATCAACATAACCAACTAATGAAAATACGCCGTCTGTTGTTTTTCCAGCACCATATTTGTAAGAAGAATCGGCCGCAACTTCGTAGTCATATTCTGCTTCTTCCTTTCCTCTCGTGAACGTTCTCATCGTTCTGCCGCAATCAATGTACTCTTCTGGCGATGTCGTAGAAAAGGACACGTTAATTAGTCTTGATTCTTTTTCGATGTTGTTGACAACGAAATATCCTTTGGCCAATTGCCTTACCAACCCGTTCCATACTTTTTCGAATGCTCTGTTAACGACTATTTCGTTTTCTACTTTCGTTGGAGGTTTATCTCGGTAATCAAATGTGCTTGTGGCAGGTGTTGCACAACCGTATAAGCCAAGAATAATCGTTAAGTTGAAAATTACTGAATGAGTTTTCACTTCTTTTGCTTCCCGCTATCAAGTAGTACCTTTAGTGCAATAACGCGTCCGATCATACACGGATACCGCTGCGATGTGCATGGCACGAACTCGGGGGCAATAAAAACAAGGACATCCACAGTCTCCGCGTCGACGTACCAGTGACATCGGATTATTCGAGTCGTTTATTCAGAAAGTTGGTGGGTGGAATTGAACCCAATCGGCCCACCATCTCAATATACGCAGTTAGGGCCGCTGCCGATTGATCTTTAGTCACATAACAGGAGTACCTACCAAGCCCATGGTGGGGATTCCCCCTATGCCCCAAATTGAGAGGGCCGGTTCCAAAAAGGAACCGGCCCTCTCAATTTGGTGGTGATGGGTGGAATTGAACCACCGACCTACGGGTTATGAGTCCGTCGCTCTAACCATCTGAGCTACATCACCAGTATTGGTTTCCCGCCGCATATAACACGGGGGGCGCGCATTCTAACAAACCCGCTGCGCCTAGAGAATCCCCGGCCAGCAAACGCCACTATTCCTTGCTCGTTTCAGACATTGAAGCGGAAATATATGACATCGCCTTCCTGGACCCGGTAATCCTTGCCCTCCAGACGCAGGCGCCCCGCGTCTCTCGCGCCACTTTCGCCGCCATTACGCAGATAGTCCTCGAACGCGATGACCTCGGCGCGGATAAATCCCCGCTCGAAATCGGTATGAATCTTCCCGGCGGCCTGAAGCGCGGTCGAGCCGGCCCTGGCGGTCCAGGCTCTGACCTCTTTCGGAGTCGCCGTAAAAAAGGTCATCAGACTCAGCAATCGATAGGCAGTCCTGACCACGCGGTCGAGCCCGGCCTCCTCCAGCCCCATTTCTGCAAGGAAACCACTTTTGTCCGCATCATCGAGCAACGCGATTTCCGCCTCCATCGCGGCACAGACAGCGACCACCTCGGCCTGCTCCTCGCGTGCCTTTTGTTGGACCGCGTCGAGCAATGGATTGTTCTCGAATCCGTGTTCGTCGACATTGGCGATAAACATCACCGGTTTTGCAGTCAGCAGATGCAGATCGCGGAAAATTGACCGCTCGGCATCGGAGACGTCCAGCGTTCGCGCCGGTTTTCCGGCGTCTAGGTGGTCATGCAGTTTCTGCAAGAAACCCCGTTTCGCTATTTCTTCTTTCCGCCCGGTCTTGGCGTTTCTAGTCGCCTTGGCCAGGTTCCTGTCGACCGTCTCCATGTCCGCCAAGCCGAGTTCGGTATTGATCACCTCGATATCGGCGGCCGGGTCGACCTTGCCGGTGATATGCACCACATCGTCCGAGGCAAAACACCTGACGACGTGTGCGATGGCATGGGTTTCGCGGATATTCGCCAGGAACTGGTTACCCAGCCCTTCCCCGTTCGCTGACCCCTCAACCAATCCGGCGATGTCGACAAATTCGACCGTCGCCGGCAGTACCTTTTGCGGTTTCGCAATTGCGGCGAGCTGCCCGAGCCTGGGATCGGGAACCGGCACGACACCAATATTCGGTTCGATTGTGCAAAACGGGTAGTTTTCTGCCGGGATTACCGCAGCCGTCAGGGCATTAAACAATGTGGATTTACCGACATTGGGCAGACCGACAATACCGCATTTAATCGCCATCTTTTTCGCCCTGGTCGCTGCCCGGGGCGTCCCCGATGCGTGCTTTTTTGTATGGCTTTGGCTCGCTGCCACGGCTGTGCAGCCGATGCTGGGCTTTTCCCAGACCTTCTTCGAGAAGTACTGGCAGCGCATCGACTGCGTCTTTAATCACGTCATCCAGGACTTTCCGTTCATCGGCCTGAGGCCGGTTGAGAACGTGCCCGGTGACCTCTCCGGCCTGCCCGGGGTGCCCAACCCCGATGCGCATTCGCAGAAACTCGGCCCCGATGTGGCTAATGACATCGCGCAGGCCATTGTGGCCTCCGTGTCCTCCGCCCTGTTTCAGTCGTATCGTGCTGACCGGAAGATCGATTTCGTCATGAACGACCAGCACTTGTTCAGGCAGCAGACGATGATAAGCCATCGCTGCCTGCACGCTCTGCCCGCTGAGGTTCATATAAGTCGTCGGCTTCAGCAGGCGAAGATCGGATTGCCCGATCCGTACCCTGGCTAAATCGCCCGAAAAACGCTTCTCGGATTTGAAGGGGACACCCGCGTCAGCGGCTAGCCGGTCAAGCAGCCAGTAGCCGACGTTATGCCGGTCATTTTGATGTTCCGAACCTGGATTACCCAGGCCAACGATGATTTTGATTTCTTTTCCCGCCATAAGACAAAGGCAGGCCGCGGCGCGAGCGACCTGCCTTTCACCTCTCTTGCGTCCTTATCCGCGGACCGCTTATTCGGACTTTTTCGAAGAATCGTCGGCAGCGGGCTGATCTTCTGTGCCAGCTTCCGCCTTTTCGCCCTCTTCGCCCTCTTCGACCTCTTCGCCTTCGGCAACCACGCCTTCCTCGACTTCGAGCTCTTCTTCTTCGGGCTCGATGACGATTTCCTTGGCGATATGACACGAAGCGACCGGCTGATCGTATTCTTCGGTGTTCGCTGTCAGGCTCACGCCCTCGGGTATTTTAACTTCCGACAGGTTGATAATCTGATCCAGTTCAAGATCGGCAACATCGACGTCGATATATTCGGGCAGAAAACGTGGCAGACAGGTAATCTCGACTTCCGAAATAATATGCGCGATGACGCCCCCGCCTGCTCTCACACCAACACAATCCTCTTCATTGATAAAGTGCAGCGGCACGGTAACGCGAATGTCCTGATCGGCAACGATACGCTGCAAGTCGACATGCAGAACTTGCCGTTTCACCGGATGGCGCTGGATATCCTTGAGAATGGTGTCCTGTGATTCGTCGCCGACCTTGACCGTCAGGATCGACGAGAAGAACGCCTCGTTTTCCATCTGGTGCATCAGCGTGCCGTGATCCAGTGTGATCGACCGGGATTCCCGATTACCGCCATACAAAATCGCCGGAATTTTTCCGGAACGACGCAGGCGGCGGCTCGCACCTTTGCCCCGATCGTCCCGTAATTCGGCGTGAAGAATAAAATCACTCATTTTTTTACGACTCCTGAATTTCAGCCGGCTCTCGCCGGATTTTTCAAAAAACTCCCTTTCCGCGACCAGTCAGGAAGTCACACAACAAGGTTTCGCGACCGCTGTAACGGGGTCAGTCAATCGACATACAGCGAGCTGACGGACTCCTCGTCACTGGCAATGCGGCGGATCGTTTCCGCCAGCAATTCGGCAGTACTCAACTGCCTGATTTTATTGCATTTTTCCCCCGCTTCGCTCAATGGTATCGTATCGGTGACGACCAGTTCATCGAGCACCGATTTTTCGATAAGCTCGACCGCAGGCCCGGACAACACGGGGTGCGTAATATAGGCCACCACTTTCTCAGCGCCGTGGTCTTTCAAGGCCTCCCCTGCCTTGCAAAGCGTGCCCGCCGTATCGATCAGGTCGTCGACGATGACGCAGGTTTTCCCGTCAACGTCGCCGATAATATTGATGACCTGCGCTTCATTCGCGCGCGGTCGACGTTTGTCGATAATCGCGAGATCCGAATCGTCAAGACGCTTGGCCAGCGCGCGCGCCCGCACAACGCCGCCGACATCCGGCGAGACCACGACCATGTTTTCGTATTTCTGCCGCCAGGCCTCGCCCAGCAGCACCGGCGATGCATACACGTTATCGACCGGTATATCGAAAAACCCCTGAATCTGGTCGGCATGCAGGTCGATGGTCAAACACCGATCGATATGTGCGGTCTGAATCAGGTTAGCCACCAGCTTGGCCGTAATCGCAACACGGCTGGCGCGTGGACGCCGGTCCTGCCTCGCATAGCCGAAATAAGGCATAACCGCGGTGATCCGTCTCGCCGATGCGCGGTGACACGCGTCGGCCATCACCAATAACTCCATCAGATTACGGTTCGCCGGCGGACAGGTCGACTGGACAATAAAAACATCCTGGCCACGGATGTTCTCCATCAACTCGACCATCACTTCACCATCACTGAAACTACCGACCTGTGCGTCGCCCAGCCTGATATGCAGGAATTGAGCGATGCTCTGCGCCAGCTTCGGATTGGCGTTGCCGGTAAACACCACCATATTGGCAGTCGCCGCCGAATCTCCCTGTTCCACCATAGTTTGTTCCCGTGATGACGCTCCGGCGCCAGGTGCTTGTCTTACCGTTCAACCCGGCCTGCGGCCAGGATGGTTGGGGTGGCAGGATTCGAACCTGCGCATGACGGGATCAAAACCCGTTGCCTTACCACTTGGCTACACCCCAGTTGCCATTTCCTGCTCGCGCCCGACCAATCCGGGGTTTTATCCATCAGTTTCCGTCATTAAAAAATCACCTACCGGGGACGCGTCCAGCCCCTTGACCAGCCAACGGCCCCAGATGCCGGGCACTTCGTCCCGACATGCGACCGCGTCCTCGCGCCTTTCAAAGGCTAAAAAAACGCAGCCGCCGGTCCCGGTCAGTCGCGCTTCTCCATAATCCCCCAGCCATTCCATTGCCCGACCTACCTCCGGATAGCGACTCCGAACCACCGCTTCGCAGTCATTTCCGGCACCGGCCTCGAGGAAACTGCGTATTCTGATTGGCGTGGAATTGCGTGTCAATTCGGGAGCGGAAAAGATTTCTTTGGTCGAGACTGCGATACCGGGATTAACAATAACAAACCACCTTTGTGGCCATTGCACTTGCGTCAGACATTGCCCGAGATCCTCGCCCCAGGCGCTGTGCCCGAGAACAAACAACGGCACGTCCGCCCCTAGCGTCAGGCCGATATCCGCAAGCATCTGCCGATCCAGACCCGCCCGCCATCTGTGGTTTAACGCCAGCAAGGTCGTGGCGGCGTCCGAGCTGCCGCCGCCCAGCCCGCCACCAACCGGTATGTTCTTCCGCAGGGATATCGCGACTCCCCGACCCGGTGAGCAATGCTGGTGAAGGCTTCGCGCTGCCCGCAGGCAAAGATCGTTTTCCGGGGTGTCGGCCTCAACCGCACCGCTTATCGAAAATTGCCCGTCGGGAAGCTCCGAGAAACTCAGGTAATCGCAAAGATCGATTAGCTGAAATGCGGTCTGTAATCGATGGTAACCGTCATCGCGGCGGCCCGTGATGCGCAAACAAAGATTGAGCTTGGCGGGCGCGGGCCAGTCCGTGTCATCTGCCACCCGGCCGGCATCCTTTCTGTCAGCGCCAGGCACCAGGGATGGCCCCCATCACGATCGCAATCCAGCGTGTGCGTCCAAATGCATGATTTAACTTCCCTTTTTTATTTTCGGGCAAACGAGCGCCGGTTTCGCAATCTAGCGAAAGGACCACTCGTCCACCACCAGGCGGATTCTTAAATCGTTATGCTTCATTTCCATTTTTCGCGGCAGTGTCTGGCCATCGTAATCACGATAACTCCGGAAGCTGAGTTGCCAGCCCGACTGATCAAAATTCAGAGCCTGACCGTTTTCGGCCAAACGCGCCTGGTAGTCATCGTCCGGGTCAGGAACACCCAGAACCCAATAGCGCATGCTGTGAACCGGCAGGCTCCAGCCGAAACCTGCTTCGAGGTCAACGACCGGATCGGTCACCACAAAATGTTCTCCATTGCTGGTCTGGATGGTCAGCAGGCCCGGATCGCCCGATATTTCAAAACCACCGATGCCCAACGGACCGCGAAAGCTCAGATCAACTGCGTCTCCCGCCTGTACCCAGTTCAGTGAGCCGCTGTATCCATCATCGGCTTTTTTCAAACTGATACGCCCGCGCAGCGTCCAATCGTCCTCGAGTTGCAGCGATTCCCGAAGTTCGGACCAGGCCAGTTCATCCGGAATCATACTCGTTCGCTGGCCGACACATGCCGACAGAAACAACGGGAGAAAGATAACTGCAAACCGAATACGGCGGGTCACAATCCAAATCTTTCCATCGTCTCGAGCAAAGAGTCGCTGTCCGGATTAATTGCCAGCGCATTGAACCAGAGTTTTTTCGCCTCAATCTCGTCGCCCATTGTCCACAGCACCTCGCCCAGGTGTGCAGCGATTTCCGGGTCATTATCCAGGGCATAGGCCTGGCGCAGATACTGCAGCGCCTGCTCGTGTTCGCCCGCTCGAAAATGCAGCCAGCCTTTGGAATCCACGATCGCGGCGTTGGACGGAGCCAGTCTTATCGCCTTGTCTATATACCGGCGCGCCTCGCGCAGCCGGTCCGTACTCGCGGCCAGTGTGTAACCCAGCGCATTCAGCGCCAGCGGATCGTCCGAACGCTTTCTGACAAAAGATTTCAGCAGCTTGATGCTGGCGCCGAGATTTCCCGATGATTCGTGCATGAACGCCATAGCATAGGCTGTTCCGTCATCGGTCGGCCGCAATTCGAGCACTTCCTGATATAACGCCAATGACTCGTCATACCGACCCAGTTCGCCAAGCAACTCGGCTCGGGCAACCATCATATCCACTCTGAAAACCGGATTTTGTAAGCCAAACCGTCGTAAGTGTTTGAGCGCCCCCTGCTCATCGCCCAGCTTGTTCATTAAATGGGCCAGCCTCGCCTGCGCGGGGATCGCGCTATAACCGATATTGACTCTTGAATAAGCTCGCATGGCCCGCTGATAGTCTTCCATGCGTTCGGCAATCAGGCCCAGGTAGAACATTGCGTCTTCAGTAAATTCTCCGGTACCCAGGAGTTCCGAAAACCGCGCGCCAGCCTGCTCAAAACTCCCCGTATCCAGTTCCAGAAAGCCCAATGCCCGCAACGCTCCGGCCGATCCGGTCTCTTCCGTCAATAGCATCAACTCGACGCGCGCGTCGTCAGTATGACCAACGCTCATCAGCATGTAGGCATAATCCAGCCGGACTTCAAGATCGCGGCTGTCAAGCACCAGTTCTTCCGCAAACTCGAGGCCACTGTCGATCTGACCGGAAGCGATACGGGCCCGCGCCAGCAAGGTCGATGCAGCCAGCCATTGAGGATCTGCCTGCACGGCCTCTCCGGCCGCCACCAGCGCCAGTTGAAATCGGCTCGCATTCATCGCCACGGCCGCCACGGCGTAATGAGCCTGTGCAAGCCCGGCGTACGGTCTGGCCAGATCTTCCATGACCTGGCTCGCGAGCCAGATGCCGTCCGTGTCAAGGAACATACCGGTCAACTCCAGAAACAACTGGTCACGGTTTTCCTCCTGCTCATCGATAATCGATGCAAATTGGCGGGTGGCGATTTTGCGATTGCCAAGCTGGAGATTCAGCTGCGCAATGGTCATCGTATTCACCATGTCGCCGGGCTGAAGTTCGGCCCAGCGGTTGGAGGCCGCCAGCGCCTGTCTCAAAAAACCATGCTGATAGGCGATGCGGGCAACCTGGGCGGAACGCTCAGGGTCGTCGCTATACTCTGCCGCCAGGAGATATTCGTTGATCGCGGTCGTCACAACGCCGTCCTGCAACGCCAGCTCGGCCAACAGAAGATGGTGATCCGATTCCGCGCTATCGACGACTCTTGCCGTGCCCGCAGCGCCTTTACCCGACGGCCCAGCCGCACATGAAGCCAGCAATATTGCAGCCAGAATGGCCACCGCAGGCAAAGCAAATGATCTTGATATGACGTTCATACAACTCCCATTATAGTGTCCCATTGTGCCGGTTTTGGCGCGCACACGCGCCACATTTTCTCCCAATCCGCGCAGGCGGGACGGACATCGCCGGACTCATTCATTACAATACCGGCATGTCGCTCGCTGTCGTCGGAATAAATCATCGCAGTGCCCCGGTCGCTATTCGCGAACAGGTTGCCTACGAAAACGAAATTCTGCCACAGGCGCTGCAGGATCTTTGCCAACATTCGTCGATCAGCGAATCGCTGATCGTCTCCACCTGCAATCGTACCGAGCTCTATTGTTCTGTTGATGCGGACGCCATCGATCAGGTTGCGCAATGGATGATCAAAGACCGCCAGCTTGCTGATGAAGCCAAATCCTGCCTGTATACGCTGACCCACTATGACGCCGTTCGGCACGTATTTTCGGTAGCTTCGGGACTGGATTCGGTGGTGCTTGGCGAACCTCAGATTCTTGGTCAGCTCAAAGATGCGTATCAGCTGGCCGAAGAAGCGGGAACCGTCGGACCATTGCTCGGAAGACTTTTCCGTCGTGCTTTTGCGGTCGCCAAGCAGGTTCGAACCGGAACAGAAATTGGATCCAGCCCGGTGTCGGTTGCCTACGCTGCCGTTTCTCTCGCCCGGCAAATTTTTTCCCGGTTTGATGAGCGAACCGCATTGCTGATCGGCGCTGGAGAGACGATCGAGTTGGCCGCGCGTCATCTGCATGGCAACAATCTCGGCCGGATGGTAATTGCCAACCGCAGGATCAGCCGCGCACGCGAACTGGCCCAGCGATTCGACGCCTATGCGATTTTGCTGGGAGAAATTCCTGCGCATCTGGCCGAGGCCGATATTATTATCAGTTCGACCTCCAGTCCCGTTCCCTTGCTTTCCGCAGAGGCCGTCGCAGCCGCAATTAAAAAGCGCCACCGGCGACCGATGTTTATTGTTGATATTGCCGTACCCCGTGATGTTGACCCTGCCGTTGCAGAACTGGACGATGTTTATCTGTACACCGTAGACGACCTGGGTGACGTCATCCGCGAAAATATGCAAAACCGCGAGCAGGCGGCACTACAGGCCCGCCAAATCGTACAGGCCGAGACCGCCGGCTTTGCAATGGCCATGCGTGAACTGGACGCCGTACCCACGATTCGTAGCCTTCGAACGCAAATCCAGATCGACACCGACCAAGTCCTCGATCAGGCCCGAAGAAAATTGGCAGCGGGCGAAGATCCGGACACCGTCCTTAACCATCTGGCAAAACAATTGACCAATAAGTTCCTTCATCAACCCAGTTCACGCCTGCGGCAGGCAGGGGAAGAAGGCGACATGGACCTGGTCCACGCGGCGAAAAAACTGTTTGGGCTGGACGATTCAGGCCCTGAAGAGCAATGAAGGAATCACTGGAAAACAAGCTGGTCAGTCTGGTCGAACGCTTCGAGGAAGTTGGCCACCTGCTTTCCGACGCCGCCATCATCGCCGACCAGCCGCAATTTCGCGAGCTGTCCAAGGAGTACGCACGTCTCCAGCCAATCGCTGAACAATACCGGCAGTATGAAGCGACGATCAGGGACATACAGGCCGCCCGTGAAATGGCAGCCGACGTTGACGAAGAAATTCGCCAACTTGGCGACGATGAACAACAGAAAGCTGAACATACGCGCGAACAGCTGGAATCTTCGCTGGCACGGTTGCTGGTACCAAAAGACCCAAACGACGACAGTAATGTATTCCTGGAGATTCGTGCTGGAACCGGCGGAGATGAGGCGGCGATATTCGCTGGTGATTTGTTTCGCATGTACAGCCGGTTTGCGGAAAGCAATAAATGGCAGGTTGAGATACTCAGCGAGCATGAAGGCGAACACGGTGGTTACAAGGAAATCATCAGCCGGGTCGTTGGGCGCGAAGTGTATGCAAAACTCAAATTCGAATCGGGCGCTCATCGCGTCCAGCGGGTTCCCGAAACAGAATCGCAGGGCCGCATCCACACCTCCGCCTGTACCGTGGCGGTATTGCCCGAAGCGGAGGAGGTCGAGGAGGTCGAAATCAATAATGCCGACCTGCGGATAGATACTTACCGTGCTTCCGGCGCCGGAGGACAACACGTCAACAAGACCGACTCGGCGGTCAGAATAACGCACATGCCCTCGGGCATCGTCGTCGAATGCCAGGACCAACGCTCGCAACACAAGAATAAGGCGCGAGCGATGTCGCTTTTGCGTTCCCGTCTATTGACTGCGGAGCAGGAAAAACAGCAGTCAGAGCGAGCGAGCCAGCGGCGCCAACTGGTCGGCAGCGGCGATCGCTCGGAAAGAATTCGTACTTATAACTTCCCCCAGGGCCGGGTGACCGATCACCGCATCAACCTGACCTTGTACAAACTGGCGGAAATTATGCAGGGCGACCTCGAGCCCATCGTCAACCCACTGACGCAGGAGTACCAGGCCGATCAGCTCGCCGCGATGAGCGAGGAAGGCACGTTCGACTAGCGGCCTGTTGATAATTCCTCAGCCGGCACAATACGACGTTAAGAATCGTCTCAAAATGCTCATGTACTGGCGTGTACACTGCGTTGCCGGGCAGGACGCCCAAATGCCGCGGAGCCCCCAGGGAAGGGCGAGAGCGGCGCCGGGCAGGACGCCCAAATGCCGCGGAGCCCA
>CAZMOM010000038.1:3524-26928 GCA_964568075.1 uncultured Gammaproteobacteria bacterium | reverse complement strand
GGCGACTGTTCGACGCCGCAGCGGCTCTAATATGCGACCTGCCTCACGTCACTTTCGAAGCACAGGGACCGATGTATCTCGAGTCGCTGTGCCAGGGACGTGGTGAGCGACGCGATTTGCCGCTCGATAAAGGCCAGGACGGAATCTGGCGCACTGACTGGGAGCCGTTACTGACTGTGATGGCAGATGCCCGGCGCAGTGCTGCGTGGCGAGCCGAGGCATTTCACTCAAGCATGGCTTTTGCATTGCTCGAGCAAGCGCGCAGAATACGTGAGGAAGAGCGGGTTGATCAGATAGGACTTTGCGGCGGTGTCTTCCAGAATCGGACGTTGACCGAGCAGGTTGCAGCGCTGCTGAAAGCTAACGACTTCCAGGTTTATCTGGCCCGTGAATTGCCATGTAACGATGCGGCGCTCAGTTTCGGTCAGGCAGCGGAGCTTGCTGCGCGCGAGCACGACGGGGCAGATTAATGGAAGATGACAGAATCTCTCTTGCTCACGGAAACGGCGGTCGTTTCATGCGCGAGTTGATCGAGGAAGTGTTCGTCCGTAATCTGATCGACTCCGACCTGGATATCCAGGCCGATGCAGTGCCGATAGCGCTGAACGGCGGCGAAGTGATGATCACGACCGACGGCTTTACCGTTCAGCCACTCGAGTTTCCGGGCGGCGACATCGGGTCACTGGCAGTGCACGGAACGACCAACGATTTGGCCGTTGCCGGTGCACGTCCTTTGTATCTGACCCTAAATGCTTTCATCGAAGAAGGTCTGGAGATTGCGCTGCTCGATCGTATCGTGGGCAGTCTCGCAAAAGCAGCGAAAGATGCCGGTGTAAAGGTAAGCGCCGGTGACACCAAGGTGTTGCGACGAGGCGAGGGTGGCGGTCTGTACCTTGCGACGACCGGAGTCGGTGTACGGCTTCCCGGGGTAAAACCCTCGATGAGCCTGATTAGGGACGGTGACATCATCTTGGTCAGCGGCACGGTTGGCGATCACGGCACGGCCGTAATGCTCGCGCGGGAGGAGTTCGGCCTGCGGGGAGACCTGCAGTCGGATGCCGGATGCGTTTTCGAGCTGACCAAAACGTTAATGCATTTCGACGGATTACGGTTCATGCGCGATCCTACGCGTGGTGGCATCGCCTCGGTTTCCAACGAAATCGTTCGGGCAACCGGATTCGGCGTGCGCTTCGAGGCGACGATACCGGTACGTGACCAGGTGCAGTCCGTGTGCGACATGCTGGGTTACGATCCGTATTACCTTGCCTGCGAAGGGCGCGTTGTGGCGGTAATTGCCGAAGATCAAGCCGATGCCGCACTTGCCGCATGGCGCACCATTCAATCGGGCCAGGATGCGGCGAGAATCGGCCGCATCGTCGCCAGCGAAAAGCGCGTGGTACTCGAGACACCATTAGGTGGTGAGCGATTCATCGAAGAACTGGAGGACGATCCTCTGCCCCGCATCTGCTGAGCACCATGGAAGCTCCTCCGGTCATTCCTGCGAGCATAGGTGCGGCGATCCGGTTGCCCCCGTCATCCTCGGCATAACCAGCATGCTGCTATTCGCCGTGATCGGCCGGTTCGTGGCTTGGAAGGTGGATCAGCCAACGCAGGAAAATCGGCGTCGCCATGGTAGTGACCAACGCCATGATCACGATCGCTGAAAAGAGACTTTCTACAATTGCTGGCGTTGGATACGGTTGTAAAAACAAACCCGCCTCCAAAGCGACGCCGGCTACGATCAATTCAACGGCGCCTCGACCGCTCATACCGATACCGACCATCATTGACTCGCGCTTCGAAAGCCCTACCCAAAAGGCCGGCAATCCGGAACCGATGAGTTTGCTTGCAAACGCGATCAAGATGAGCACTGCCACGAATCCCGGAACCTGGCTGATTGCGCTGAGGTCCAAATGCAGACCCACGGAGACAAAGAAGATCGGCGCCAGGAAGCCACGCGTGATGCCGGACATTTGCTGCTCGACACGTTGGTACACGTCTGCGTCGACAACTTTCGGATGAAAAAACATGCCAGCAAGAAAAGCGCCGAGGATAAAATGCAGCCCCATTATTTCGGCGAAGACTGCATACGCGAGCGCTGCAATGAGCAGCATGCTGAAATCAACTTCTGGAAAGTGTAGGTGTCTGAGATACCTTCCGATCAGAGGGAATATGAAGAGGCCTATCGGAATCGTCACGGCGAAAAACAACACTGCTTTTCCAAGCAATAAGAACAGGGTCCAGGATTGAAAAGAGCTGGATAAGTCTTCACCGAGCGCGGCGAGCAGCAACGCCAACAGAAAAAGACTCAGCAAATCGTCCCAGAGCGCTGCCGCGATGACCGTCTTCCCGACCCGTGTTTCGAGTTGACCGAGATCAAAAAATATATGCGCTGCCACCGGCACCGCGGTGATGGCGAGTGCTATCCCGAGAAAGAGGCTTTGTAGCAGCTTGAATGGCGATTCAGGCAGCGCAATAAGACCGAGCATAAAGCCAGCGCTGACCGGGACAATCATTCCGCCGAGTGCGACCAGGACAGCCGACTTCGAGGACCGGACGAATTCCAGCGGTTCCATGCGAATCCCCGCCAGCAACATCAAGAAAAACATGCCCAGACTGACGAGTGATGTGTACGTTTCGCTTTGACAGGCAGACGACAGAACAGCCAGGGAATCGTAGGAGCGCTGCAACACCAAACCCAAAGCCACACCGGCGACCAACTCCCCGACTATCGCTGGGAGATTGGCCCGCTCTGCGACTTCCGCGAAGACTCGGGTAACGACAAGCAAAACAAGAATGAGATATAGAATATCCAATTTAATGCGCTTTGTTTGACGGCGAGTTCAGCTGCTATTATTTCCAAGTCTAAAACTAGATACGCTGGCTGATCCAGCATGTTGTCGCTTGGTGGCAGCGTTTTTTCCCCCTACCAACTTGAAAATGGTTTTGCAAGCGTACGCAAGGCACCACATCATCGAAAAATCCCGTAAGATATTCTCATAAATAAGGTGTGTAACAAGGCATTATTGGTCATACCATGGTTCCGATAGAATTTTCGCACTCTTCACGGGCGTTCGATGGCGCCGCCACCATCGCGGCCAGCGTGGAGCACGTCAGCGACGAGGGCCAAGGGCCAATGATCCTGGAATCCCTGGCTTGCGGTGAGGGGGAATGTGTGCCGTTGCCACTCATCAAGGTGCGGTACGGTTCATGATCAGCTCCCTACTGGCTTCGCATCTGCGCAACGCGACCGCAGCGTGCATGCGGTTCGATCACTCGCTCGAGCAAACGGAGCCACCCCGGCCTCAAGCTGAGCGACGATACTTGCTTTACGTCCATATCCCTTTCTGCGAGTCGATCTGTCCCTTCTGTCCTTTCCATCGAGTTCTTCTGAAGGGGGACAGGGCGCAGCACTATTTTGCCGCGCTACGCGAAGAGATTCGACGGTATCACAAGCGGGGTTTTGACTTCTCTTCTGTGTACGTGGGAGGCGGAACCCCGACGATCTTGCCGGAGGAGCTATGTCAGACGCTCACACTGATTCGCTCATTATTTTCGATCGAGCAGATTTGTGTCGAGTCCAACCCCAATCACCTGGTACCGGAGACGATCAGGCGTCTCAAGGAAATGGGCGTGAACAGGCTGTCCGTGGGTGTTCAGAGCTTTGACGACGCACTGCTTCGCGAAATGCGGCGCTATAAGCCCTACGGCAGCGGGCAGGAGATTGTTGGGCGGTTGAAGGGTGCCCAGGGCGTATTCGATACGCTGAATGTCGACATGATATTTAACTTTCCGCACCAAACGATCGCTTCGCTTGGCCGGGACATTCAAATATTGCGTGACGAGCTGCGAGTCGACCAAATAACTTTCTACCCCCTTATGGCAGCGGCCGCCACACAAAAGGCGATGTCCAAAACAATCGGCAAGGTTACGTTCGGACGAGAACAGGAGTTTTACAAACTGATTCTAGCGGGAATGCAAAACGAATATCGGCCAACTACCGGGTGGTGTTTCTCTCGCGGGGCTACCACGATGCTCGATGAATACATCGTCGAGTATGACGAATATCTCGGTGTGGGGAGCGGGGCGTTCAGCTACCTGGATGGCGTCTTTTACTCCACGACTTTCTCCATCAACCGCTACATCGAGAATATTGGCAAAGGTCGAGTCGCTATTGTCAGTGAGAGGCGCTTCGATCGGATCGAGCAAATGCGTTATGACTTCCTGCTCAAGCCGTTCAGTCTGATATTGGATGGGAACACCATGACCCAGAAGCATGGGAAAGCCTGGCGTCGTGCTTTGTGGAAGGAGCTGTTGTTTTTCACGATGCTGGGAGCGTTCAAGCGCGAGGGTGGTGTTTATAGACTGAGCCGGCGTGGTATGTACTATTGGGTCGTCATGATGCGTGAGTTTCTATCGGGAGTGAACAACTTTCGCAGAGAGATGCGAAGCCATATTCGTTCGGAATCGAACGCGGTACGCACGCTGTCCGCGCGGGACAGCTTGAGTGCGGCGGGCGAATACTCCAGTGAGCAGCAGACGAGCCGAAGCAAAGGAATGCCCACACTCGGCTAACGCGTCCCGAGAGCCATGACGCAAGACACCCATATCTCTTTGGCGGACGGCCATGGTGGGCGCTTGATGCTTGACCCGACGCGTGGTGGCCCGGGCGCCTTAGCTGGTGCTCCAGATATTTCCCGCAACCAGCGCCAGCCCGCAAAGGAAATGGAGCTGTATCGTCGCTTTATTCGCTCTAATTAACTCCCTGTCGAGATAATGCTTGAACACGACCCGTATTGCATAGACTGCCAGGGGTAAACCAATAAACATCGCGAGCGTCGCAACCGGAAACGACCCAGTCCACACCAGCGCCAAGGCGCTGATGAACGCAGCAGAGACAAGCGCCACGTAGACCCAGCGCCCGGTTTTCTTTCCTACCGTAACCATCAAGTGGACCTTGCCCGTGGCGGAATCGGCCTCTACATCCGGGAATTCATTCACCCATAGAATGGCACCGGCTAAAAAACCTGTCGGCAGTCCTATCAAGAATGCACCGGTCTCTATACTTCCGGTCAGTGCGAATACCGTGCCGGCGGTAAGGAGCGGCCCAAATGCGAGCATCACACTCAACTCGCCAAGGCCCCGGCGTGCGGAGAGGCGCAGTGGGGGTGCAGTATAGAAATAGGCGAGCGCAGCACCAACCATACCGAATACCAATAGGGCCGGTCCCCGTGCAAATAACACCGGAACTGCGGCCAGTGCAGCGATTATTAGGGCCATAATCCCGACCCGCAGAAGCTGTCGCTCGCTAATCAGACCGAGCTCAATCGCGCGACTGCCTCCTGAGTAAGGAACGAAATAATCGTTGTTGGCTGGATCGGCGCCGCTCCTCCAATCGAAATAGTCATTGAATGTATTGGCGGATACTTGCAACAACAACGCTCCCACTAACGCCGACCCGAATAGCCCCCATGGAAATGCTCCGGCCTCTAAATTCGATGCAGCCCATGCGGACGCGACCAGTACAGGCATTAACGTAGCCGTGAGGAAAGGCGCCCGCGTAATGACCATCCAGCCGAGAGCCCGAGTGACCCAACTGGTGCGCGGCAAGACGTCATCGATCGCGACGTCTGGTAATGCAGTCGTGACTCCACAGTAACCGATATGCTTCTTTTCGCCCTCGCGTCGTTGGTAGATAGGTGTAATCCGGATTTCGGCCGCGAATCGTGTTCCGGATTTTCGCAGGAATACAGTCTTCGTCTGAAACTCACCGTTGTTCCGCGCCATCATGAGCCACTTATCAATGTGGCCCAGGACAATCTGTCCAGGAGAGAATACCGAGACCCGTTTGCGTCCGATCACTTCCTCAGGGGCGTAACCAAACAACTGTTCAGCACCGTTATTGTAGGTCTGAATACGACCTTCCAGGTCACAGGTTATTATGCTGCGTACGTCTTGTTGCTCCATCGTGATTCTTCGGCAGGTAAGCAATGAAACTACGATCCTGGGTCGTCCTTGCTTCGGGACTCTCCGTGCACACCAGCTGCTTTATATAGACTGTTTTCATAGTGTTTTGATCGCTACGACGCGTCGTGTCACACGAATCATACCTAACAACCGCGTCGAGCGGCAGGCTTGTGAACAGATGCAGCTGGTTTCGATCTTCGATTGCGACAATTGAAAAATCGATGGCATGGTTTCGGCGCGGTGCATACATAACATATTGATATTTGAATAACACAGGCGGGTTCGCCGAAACGGCGTGAGCCGTTTTCACGCTGACGCAGTCAGCACCCCTTGCGGGTGAGCACACGCCAAAGCGTGTGCAAATACATCCATCCATCGGCCTTCGGCCTTGAGTAAGAGTCGCCTGGCGACGTATTTTTAAGCGTGTTTAATCGCACGCAAGATTCGCCAAAAACAAAAAGGCTCCATTATGGAGCCTTCTTTGCTAGCATAAAAAAGCTAATTAACTTAACACCGGCATTTATTCCCGATTCTACCGTGATTCATCCCTGAGCTCAGCAATTCTGGTTTCAAGAAACGGTTTCGCTCGCGGTTTCAGCTCGATCGCCCTGGTATAACTCTCGATAGCCGGTTCGGTTTGACCAGCGATCTTATACAGCTCTGCCAGTATGAAGAATGTGTAATAGGAATCAGGGAAGTGTCGAGCATTGATTTTCGTCATGGCGATCGCCTCCTGTGTTTTTTTCTCGTCGGCCAGTCCCTGGGCATACATCGGCAACGTAAACTCGCTGAAGTCATAACTGTGGCTGCCGTAGAAATTCTCGCGGAGCTCCTCATATTTATCGATTGCTGCGTCCAGGCCATTCTCCGCCAACTGTTCGTCCAACACGTCTTCAATCAGTTTCGGCTGTCGCTGACCCCGATGACAGGTGACACAGCGAACTTCAACGCGCTGTGATTCTTCGATCTCATCCAGCCTAGGAACGAAGGAGCCATTAATCTCCTGCACCATCTTGATCATGAGGCGGGCTTTTCGCTTCATCGCCTTCTCGTCAGATGCGAAATCGAACGTGTCCAGGGGGGTATTGGGTTCGCCGACGTGGCAGTTCTCGCAACGGGCACCCAAGCCCATGGCAAATCCCTTCATCGTGTTCCCCAGGTCTTTGGAGCTGATATTTTCCGGTAGCACTTTCAGATTCTCAGGATCAGCGTAAATGTTCCTTTTTGCCTCCTGTGCCAAAGACACTGGCGATATCAAAATGGCAATTATCAAAAACTGGAGTTTGGTCGACTTCATCACAACGCCTCCGTCGGCTTCTAAGCAGGAGCAGCGTAGCGGGCAACGGCGAGTCGAAGATCGGGAACCGTTAAGGAAATTGTCCGAGACTTGCGAGCGGAACGTCAGGGAATTGTCAGAGCGGCCTTTTGTGCGCCCCTGAGACAAACAATTTACGGTCAAATCGGGATATCCTTTCGGCATGGGTACCTTCAAGCGAAGCAGGTCCTTTGGAGCGGGAGCGTCCCGGTCACGGCTGATCATCGGCCTGTTGGTGCTGATTCTGTTTCTGGTACTGGGCCTCGCCTGGCAGGCCAACCGGACGATGCGAACACACAGCGCTACTGCAACCAATGTGCTTCAGGACTACGCAAGGCTGGTCGCCGATGAATTTTCGCGTAGAGCGATGGGGGAAATCGGCTATTACGGCTACTACGCTTATATCAATGTGCTACGTCGGCACATACTCGAAGATTCCATCTTTCCGTTTCCGGTCACAAAACCCGACGTGGACAGCCCCGAAGCGCGCGCCAGCCGACTTGTGAGTTACGTGTTCTTAGTCGATGAGTCGAATGCGGTCTTTCAGACTTCAAGCAAATTGGACGACAATCGTGGTATCGAGGAATATCTCAACAAACGGGCAAGCAAAATGCTGCGGCAACCCTTGCCTGATTCGGGATTCACTATCGATCATGTCAATATTGGCGGACGTCCACATACGTTTGTCATTTCGACGGTCGATCAGACCGGCCGCGCCTTTGGTTTCGAAGTCGACCGATCCGAATTGTCATCCTGGCTGCATCAGACATTCGAGGAAGACTCATTACTGCCAAAGTCGCTGGCCAGTGGCGCAATTACGAACGAGTTTATCTATCTCCGGTTCGTCGATGATAGTGATCACATCTTGTTCGAATCCAGGCAAGACTACGACCCGTTGTTGCTTGTTTCGAAGACAATGAAGGATGAATACGAGGGGATATTCAAAGCGCACACGATCAGTGCGGCCATCGATCCGTTGATCGCTGGTTCGTTGGTCATCGGCGGGCTACCCCGCTCACGGCTGCCCGCTCTGATCGCCGTGATAGCCCTAACGGTTGGCCTTCTTATAGCGGCAATTCGTCAGTTGCAACGCGAGCACGCCCTGATGAAAATCCGCACCGATTTCGTGTCTGAAGTTTCGCACGAACTGCGCACTCCGCTGACCCAGATACGCATGTTTACCGAGACCCTTCTATTTGAGCGTTTCAAAACAACGGATGACAAGCGTCGTGCGCTGGAGATCATCAATCGTGAGTCGCAACGATTGATTCACCTGGTCGAGAACGTGCTGCGGTTTTCGGATCGCAAGGGCGATCAGCGTGAATTGCACTTCGTTGACAGCCATCTGGCGCCGCTAATCGAGTCCATTGTGGACGAGTTTCAGCCGCTGACCGAGTCTTCTGGTGCCACCGTGCGAGTGAAACTTGACCCTAAAGTTACTGCGCCGGTCGACAGCGATGCACTACGTCAAATATTGCTGAACCTGCTGGACAATGCGATTAAATACGGACCATCGGATCAACGTGTGCAGGTCACACTAACCGAGCTTCCGGGACATGTAGAAATTAGCGTTACCGATCAGGGGCCGGGTATTCCACGGATGGACCGTGAGCGAATATGGGGCGGCTATTACCGACTCGATCGCGAGCGCCGATCGGCGATTGCAGGTACCGGGATCGGATTAGCGGTTGTCCGCGAACTGGTTGCGAAGCATGGCGGGAAAACCTGGGTGGACGGTGGCCATGGCGGTGGCGCACGTTTTGTCGTCGAATTTCCGAAAGCCGCGCAGCACGAAAAGAAGGCGACAGATCGGGATGGGCCGCAGGCTAATCTGAAAGCGGAAGAATTACGATGAGTCGCATCCTAATTGTCGAAGACAACCAGGATCTGGCGTTCGGGCTGCGCAGCAACCTGGAGATTGAAGGCTACGAGGTCGCCACAGCAGCCACGGGCCTGGAAGGTATTCAGCTGGCGAAATCATTCCTGCCCACTCTCGTGATTCTCGATTTGATGTTGCCGGAAATGGATGGTTTCGAAGTGCTCAAAGCCTTCCGCAAGCAAAGCATCTCAACGCCCGTACTGATTCTCACCGCGCGAGGCGAGGAAGTGGACAAAGTACGAGGCCTGAGACTGGGTGCGGATGATTACGTCACCAAACCTTTTGGCCTCATGGAATTACTCGCCCGTGTTGAAGCATTACTGCGGCGCAGTAGCGATTCGGCGTCACGAAGCACCGCTCAGGAGACAGAAAGTATTCACATCAATGACATCGAGGTCTGCCCAAAGACTCGCACCGTGCGAAAAAACGATCAGTTGGTGGAACTGGCCCCAAAGGAATTCGATTTGCTGCTGGAACTTATACGGCACAACGGTGCGGTGGTATCGAGAATCGAGTTGATGAGGACTGTTTGGGGGCATTCCTCAACTATTGTAAGCCGTACCGTCGATACGCACATAGCAGAGTTGCGCCGAAAACTTGAAGGCGATTCGTCACAACCATCGTTGATCGTCACGGTAAGGAAAGCTGGCTATCGCATTGTCCTATAATTCATAACATAAAACAGGGGAATCGCCATGATCAGAACCAGTAACCTCCTCATTGTACTCGCGTTGCTTGGTTGCAGCGGCGGCGATGATCGACAGACCGGTGAGCCGCCGATTGCGGAACCCGCGATAGAACCCGATATTCATGGTGAGGAAATCGCCTACGAATTAAATGGCGTATCGCTGAACGGCTATCTCGCCTATGACGCAAACCAGGAGGGCGAGCGTCCTGGTGTTCTGGTCGTTCATGAATGGTGGGGACACACCGACTACGTGCGCCAGCGGGCTCGAATGCTGACAGAAATGGGATACACCGCCTTTGCACTCGATATGTATGGTGATGGCAAACAGGCGGACCATCCCGGTGACGCGCAGAAATTCATGATGCAAGTCTTGAACAACATGGAAACCGGGGTGAATCGATTCAATGCAGCCAGATCATTTTTGGAGCAACACGCGACTACAGACGCATCCAACACAGCAGCCATTGGCTACTGTTTTGGCGGTGGCATCGTTCTGCATATGGCACGCCTGGGAGCGAATCTCAAAGGGGTCGCCAGCTTTCACGGCAGTCTCGCAACGCAAACACCGGCCCAACCAGGGCGTGTCATTGCGAAAGTGCTGGTAGCGCACGGCGCAGATGATCCTTTTGTTTCGGCAGAGGAAGTTGAAACCTTTAGACAGGAAATGACAGATGCTGGCGTCGATATCAAATTCATTACCTATCCCGGCGCTGTTCATTCCTTCACCAATCCGGCCGCTACAGGACTGGGTGAGAAATTTGAATTGCCGCTGGCTTATAATGAGGCGGCTGATCAGCAAAGCTGGGCTGAACTGGACACATTTCTGCAGGAAGTGTTCGCTAACTGATTTGTGACGCCCACTTTTAGCTGAAGGCAAACAATCGAGCTCGCACCATGACGAATATTAGAATGTCGCATTCGAAAACAGAACCAGCAGTGACATTGTTTGTGTTCGTCATTGGCATTGCCATGAACGCGCCCTACAGCCAGGCTGACTCTCCCGAGCTGACATGTTGTAAAGAGACAGAAATCACCTATGCGAACGAGGATGTCCAGTTGGCGGGAGTTTTACTCACGCCAATTGAGACTGGCGAATATCCGGCGGCAGTCCTCCTTCAAGGCTCCGGAACCAGCGATCGAAGTAATGGTTGGGCGCGTCTAATTGCAGAGACTTTCGCGTCCAAAGGCGTGGCAGTTTTGTTGACAGACAAACGCGGCAGTGGCCAGTCACAAGGCGACTGGCGCACATCTTCGTTCGAAGACCTCGCCAAAGATGGTCTGGCCGGGATGGCCGCGTTGCGTGAAATTGAGGGAATTCGTCAGGACCGACTCGGCTTTTTGGGGCTAAGCCAGGGTGGCCATATAGCACCTTTAGCCGCGTCAATGGGAGACGTTCAGTTCGTCATCGATTTCGTTGGGGGCGCGTTACCCATGAAGGCGATGCTTTTCCATGAGCTGGAGCAGACCTATAGGAATATTGGCTTTAGTGATGCAGATATCGAGTATCTACAGAGGTTAACAACGCTAAGCTTCGATTACATAGAAACTGGCGGTGGATTCGATGAGTACCTTGCCTATCGCGAAAAAGTAACAAAGCGCTATGGCGCGATGACGACGGATTCCTGGCCGACGGCGAAAGATGATTCTTACTGGACACTTTGGAAATTTATTCACGATTTCGATCCGATACCGTACTGGCGCAAAGTCGTCGATGTACTCAACATTCCTTCTTTTGTTGGCTACGGCGAGCTCGACGAAACTTACAACGTACCGGTGAAGGCCAGTGTGCAGCGACTCAAGGATGAGCTTGATGGCGAGACGCTGACCGTCAGGGTTTACCCTGACACTGGCCACAGCTTGATGGACGAAGCTCTGATGAGTGAACATAGGTACCAGCTCGTCGATGGCCTGTTGAACGACCTGGACATCTGGATCGAAACCAATATTGTGCAATGACAAAGCTGTGTTGCATGTCCCGTCCTCTTTGCCAAAAACAAAGAAGGCCCCTTTATGGGGCCTTCTTTGTTAGCATCAAATAACTAAATAACTTGACACCGGCACTTATTCCTTTCTGTCTATTGTAATTTTCTGTAATCGTTAAAAAATGAACAAAAAAGTTTTAATCGATTTGTCCAAGCTGAAGGTATTGAATGCCGGATTGGGGCAGACCGCTCTAAATTTCGGAATGGAGTTAGGTAAACAGACTGTGTCCGATTTGCAATTTAGTTTACTGACACCAAAACAATTTAACGGATTTTTCGGCCCCAAATTCGATTATATAAATACCAATCTGATTAACAGGCACTTGCCGGTATTAGCAAATTCATTCGACCTGTTGCACTCAACTCATCAGCTACCGAAATATTTTTCCGGAAGCAGCAAGACGCCTCTGCTGCTTACGATTCACGACCTGAACTTTTTGTATGAAAAAAAACCGGACAAAGCAGAAAAATATTTAAAAAGGGTTCAGAGAAGTGTAGATCGGGCTTGCATGGTTACCGTCATTTCCAAATTCACAGCGTCGGTCGTACGTGAGCATATCGATTTGCGCGGAAAAGAAATGCGTGTAATTTACAATGGCGTGCAGCAGAGTGATCCAAATACTTATAAAAAACCGGATTTCGCAGCAGCCGGCACTCCCTTCTTTTTTACGATCGGCCAGGTAATGGAAAAGAAAAATTTTCATACCTTGCTTGATGTGATGAATTTATTTCCGGAAAAGAACTTGTATATTTGCGGTGAAACTAAGACCCCGTATTCGATGGAAATTCGAAATAGAATTCAAAATGAAAAAATTGGAAACGTCTTTTTGCCAGGAACGATTAGTGATGGGGAAAGAGGGTGGCTTTACCAGAACTGTCAGGCTTTTGTCTTTCCGTCAAAATTCGAAGGTTTCGGATTACCGGTGATTGAAGCCATGCAACATGGTAAACCGGTCTTTTCTTCAGAAATGACGAGCCTGAAAGAAGTTGGCAGTCATTTCGCCTATTTCTGGGAGCATTTCGATCCTGCTTATATGGCATCGGTCATAAAAGCTGGATTGGCGGACTTTTCATTTAGACCCGAATTCAGGAAGCGGCAAATCGAATACGCGCTGAGTTTTACTTACCAGAAAAATATCGAGTCTTACCTGAATATTTATCGAGAATTGTTGGGATTGAATTACAATGAGTGAATTCAAGCTGGAAACCGGCTCACAACTAATCAACTCGGCACCGGAATCGTTTCCATTTCCATGAAACTCAAATTAGACGCAAGGCTCAAATCGGTATCCATTCGGCGGATAGTCCTGTCGCATGCTTTGTGTGCATTCGCCGGCTGCGGCGGTGGATCCGGCGGTGACATTATTTTACCGCCACCTGTAGTGCCACCCAACCTGACACCGATTACTCTTTCCGGCATCAGTGTCGATCTCGGACATTTCGACCCCGCACCGACGGTAGACGCCGGTGGGATGGTCTGGATGAGTTACTCCCATGTGTCATTGAGCGTATCTGGCATCGTTTTGGTCGAAACCCGCCTGGCGACCACGTTTGACGGTGGTCTTAACTGGCAGGACGCGGGCGTATTGGTGAATGAAGCCACATCGTTGACGCTCCCGGCACCCAATGACGTCAACGCAATCGCACACGAGGTTTCGAGGCTCGTGTACAACCCGTTCGCAGTCGCTGCGGGTGCCGATCCATGGCTCATGTTATGGCACCGTTATCTGTCAGTATTAAACGGCGGACAGACTGTCCGTTTGTTCGAGCATGGCTGGATCGGTATGAAAAGCGGGGCAACCGCAACGACCCTGGGCAACGAACGCAAATTATTTACCGGAATCGGTTACGACACGTCGAATAATGCGGATGCATTAGGTGCGCCGGAATATCCGCTGGCTACGCTGGAGCCGGCGGCGCTAGGCGATTGCGTGGCATTCACCGAGCCCGGCGTCTTGCTCAAAAGTAATGGCGTCTTTGTATCGTTAGTTTGCGCCAAAATACCGCCTGGAAAGATTATCCTGCTGCGCTGTGACCACGATATGAACAACTGCACCTATTTAGGCGATCTCATGGACGGGAGTGAGGCAGACACGATCAGCGCTTCTTATGACGGGATTTCGGCGTCTGAGCTTGTGGACGTTAACGGTCAGGACTATTTGATCGTAACGCCCACATCGGGAAACCTGTATCGCGGCTGCGTCGCCTACAAGATAACGGATCTCGATATTGCACTGATCGAACGCAACGCGGGAATTCCGGTTGCCAGCCTCGTCATTCCCCAGCATGGTGATTTTAATGGCGCTTGCGGTCATGTGGAGGAACTTACCGGTAGCGGCATCATGATCAGCGAGGCATTTTTTACCGAATCGCCGACCTTCAGGTTATTTGCGACGGATGCGCAGTTATAGGGTGAGTTTCATTAAATAAATCACTTCACACTGGCATCGTTATCTCTCAGAGTTCACGCAATTACTGTCGTCGCACTCACGGACTGCCCCTTATTTCTCCCACATTTAGGATTTCGAGTTGGACATTACCTTCCTTTGAGATTGTCAATATGACTATGTCCTTTACCCAATCAGTACAGGGGCCCGGACAGCCTGGAACATCGCTAATCGTGATCTCATATTTATTTCCAGATTCGAAAAAAAGTGAAAAGCTCTCTATTCCCACAGCCAACCATTTATCTCGAAGTGGAACTGAGACTTCAGGGATGCCAGTGATGTGTATTTCTGCCAACATCGCACATTCGATCGAAATATCTAAAACCTCTGTTGTTACAGCCAATTCCGAAATCTCTCCGTTCGACAGCGTAGCCAAGACGGATGAGCGACCGAATGGTGGTGGCAATACGAATTCGTAAGTCGCCTTATCAAGTTCAACATCTATATAGTCCTTTCCCACAATCTCGTTGCAACAAGCGCTTCCGGTAAGAAACATTAGTAACATGAAGAGATCGTATTTCATCAAGTTGCGCCCCTACGTTCGGCTACTTTTAATTCTAGCTTTGCCGAGCTGTCGTAACTAGCAGTCCCTGCACTGATCTCCGAAGGGGTCCGCCGCGTACTTAAATTACTTCAATTTTTCTATGTCCGGCATAATCCGAGTTGTCGCTCAAAGTCGTAAACCTTCCTCGGAGGACAATGTACAGGTTTCCGTATTCCCTTATTTCAGCCTGCTCATAGATATGGCGAATCGAATTCATTGCGTCCCCAGTACCGTCTACCCACCAAATGTCGGTTGATCCGCACCGAATGAACGCACTCGTCTCGTGTCCATGATAGTACAACCCTTTTTCAATTGTCCCATGCGCATCAGTGTGGGAATCACAGCCAACAATGCTGAACAGAACCAGGACTAATTCTGAGACTCGCAAAAGGGTCACTTGGGAACGTTTGCGTGGATATGATCTTTAGGAAATCGGTGCCCGCGTTAAGTTAATTAGTTATCCGCTAAAACGGGCGAGTAGTATCTAGTAATAGAACAAGTGTGCGTGCTTGGTTCCCAGTTTTAGCACTCCTTACCCCGTAATATATCTTTCCAGCTGATCGATCGTCAGTTTCTGCTCGGCAATAATTACCTTGACCAGGTCGCCCATCGAAATCAGGCCAAGCATCTTGCCGCCATCCATTACCGGTAAATGCCGGATTCGTTTTTCCGTCATCACGGCCAGGCATTCGTCGACGGTCTGGTGGGGATCGGCATACACGACCTTGTCGCTCATGATGTCCTTGACCAACGTTTCCCTGGACGATCTGTCCTTCAGAATAACCTGTCGTGCATAATCCCGTTCGGAAATGATGCCCACCGGTGATTCGTCTTGCAAAACCACGAGCGCGCCGATTCCCTTCTCGGCCATCAGGTGGATCGCGTCATAAACCGAATCATCGGGTCCAATCGACCAAATATCATGACCCTTGCCGTGTAAAAGCTGGTTCACTGTATTCATTGGAACTTCCCTCTACTTTGGTTTTTGTATCGTGGGATGGTCGATACGGTTGTCAATCGTCGGTAGTATGCCCAAGTATTTCAAGTTTAGTACCTGACAGGGCGCTTCGCCTTGAGCTGCATCAATACGACTGTGCAGTGGGGCCGCTCATAAATACGCGAATCAGGCTCAGATGAGGGCGGGGACATCGGCCAGCAGCGCTCTCGCCTCAGGATCGATCTCGCAAACCGACCAGATACCCGCGCGGGACACCGCCAGCAGTCCGGCGTCACGCAAGGATTTGAGGTGATGCGAAATCGTGGACTGCGACAGATCGAAATGGGTGACCAGGTCGCAGACGCACAGCGGATTTTCCTGCGCGGCAGTCAATCTCAGGATTTCCATCCGCGTGGGATCGCCCAGCGCTTTGAACAGCCGCAGATAGCGTTTCGCTTGCTGTTCGGGCAGCGGGGCCAGGGTCTTGATCGACCGGCAACAGCCTGCGGGGCGGCTCCGGGCAGAAGTCGTATGCATGTTCATCAGAACATATTGACATTCATCGATATGTATGTAAACTAATCGATAGTTATCGATATATCGAGGAGTTACCGACCATGCGCTTTCAACTTGCCCTGAACGTCAAAGACATCGAGGCGGCCAAGTCTTTCTATGCAAAGATCTTTGGCGTTCCGCCGTCCAAGGAAAAACCGGGTTATGCGAACTTTGCGCTGACAGAACCACCCTTGAAACTGGTGCTGATCGAGAACCCGGATGCCAGCGAACGGATCAATCACCTGGGTGTCGAGGTATTCGATGAAGCCGATGTTGAGAAAGCGAAGGATCGTTTGGAAAAGGCCGAACTGACCAGTCTCGTCGAAGACGATGTCGATTGTTGTTATTCGCGTCAGTCCAAGGTCTGGGCACATGAACCGGATGGAATAGATTGGGAGTGGTACCGTGTAACGGACGAGGCCGGAAAATCGGCGCCGTGTGCTTGCTAGCCTAGAGCCTTCCTGAAGCGCTCACCGATGTCGCGGAGCCGTTCGACCGGCTCGTTGGAAAATACCACCCGCAGGTAACGACTGGCGGTTTCGCTGCCCCAGTTGACCATCGGTGTCGCCGCGATTTTTCCGTGTTCGAGCAGTCGCTTCGCTGCGGCGGCGCCGTCCATGCCCAGCGAGCTGACATCGATCAGGAACGACCAGCCGCCTTGGGGCGGAATCACGTCGTAAGCACTGAGCTCGTCGAGCAGCAGATCGCGGCGTCGCTGCCATTCGTCGACGCAGGCCGGGATGCCGTTATCCGGGTCCTGCATTGCAGTTGCCACCGCGCCCATCGCGATTCCGGTCTCACAAACCACATTGGAAATACTGACCCGCGCCACATCGGCGACGATTTCGGCGGGCCCGACCACCCAACCCACGCGCCAGCCGATCATCCGGTAGTCCTTGGATGCCGAGCCGACGGTAATGGTCCTGTCGCGCATGCCGGTGTACGAGGCCGGGTGTATGACATCGAGACCATCATAAAGAATGCTTTCCATCGCCGAGTCGTTGATCAGCCAGCAATCAGCTCGCCGGCAGAATTCGGTGATCGCCTGCCATTCCTCGTCGGACAAAACCGAGCCGCTTGGCATCGACGGGCTCATCATCAGCGCGGCCCTGACCGGCCCCGGATCGATAGCGGCCAGCGCACCGGTATCCAGCCGCCAGCCATCGGCAGAGGGGACCAGCGGCACGAAGCGCGGTACGCCACCGGCCAGTCGCACGCGGTTGATCAAGCCGACATAGATCGGGTCGGTCATCAGGACTTCGTCGCCCGGTTCGAGCGTGGCGAGAAAAACGTTCAGGATGCCCGCGCAGCCACCGGCGCTGATGACGCACTCGGTTTTCCAGTCGTATTCGTGTCCCGCTGATTTCCCAACCAGTTTCGTGGCCGCCCGGCGCAACGAATCCATCCCTAAAAAGGGCAAATAGCTGTTGGCGTCGTCATCGTCGATCGCCTGTTTGGTGAAATCGAGTGCAGATTGTGGGGGTCGCAGGTCCGTATCCAGGTTTTCCAGCCGCAATACCTCGGGATTATCGAGGCTGTCGGCCAGGTCCCCCATCTGCTCGACGCCGATTTTGGTGATGTGTTTGAGACGTGATACCGGCACGGCATTAATTCCGGTCGATGTTAGCGGCGTAACTCACCGAATCCTGATCTGGGCCGACCGGGACAGGAACCGCTGGCCCTCGACGATATCGATATCGTCGATAAAGACGCCGCTTTGTCGCGCGCGTACGCTAATGACCACCTGCCAGGTGTTGCCTGGCTCGATATCGATCGGGTATTCCAGGCGTACGTACCCGTCGGCATAGTGGTCCGCGGATCTTGGCTCGGGGGTTACCGCGATCACTTCGATACCTGCGAGCAGATCGTCATTGATATCGACGGCGTTCATCTTCAGCGGTCGGTCGGCGCGACCGTTTTCGACAATCACGGTGATATCAAATGTCTTCCCCAAGTCAACCGCACGCGGCATATCGATCCAGGTCATGATGTCAGCCGGGTCCTCCAGCGCGGACGCATCTTCAAGCGATTCGATGGCGTCGTAGGCTTCCTGAAGTTTTTCCCTGTCATCGGCCATCGCATCCATTGCGTAAAGACCGGCTGCCATTATTGCGGCAGAAACCGCCAGAGTTTTAATTAACATGAATGATTCCTTTTCGATGTTTCCCGAGTACACGGTGAGGTTGCTGTTTAGGGGAAAGACCACGGTTGCGACCGAAAATAGTGGTCTGCACCCTTCAAAGAAGGCGCCGCTATCTTATCCCGAACGACAGTCGCCCGTGCGGCATGCGTCTCATTTCCAACCCTGTTTTTGCCTGGTCAGGTAACGATACAGAACCCACCCATAGATGACAGCATTGGCCATGATGACGATCCCCGCGAGCAGAAACTGGGTCTCGCGGGTCAGGCCGGCCGGGTAAATAACCGGGTAAAGATAATGTTCGATAAAACTTTCGCTGTAGGCTAGTTCACCGGCGGCCTGCCGAAAATAAACCTCCAGCGTGGTCAGCGGACACAGGCGCCCGCTGATTTCAGTAAAGGTACCCCAGCAGGCGGCTGGGATGTGCACGGCAACGGCCCACGGATAGCGGAGAACGAATAACCCTCCCAGCATGACGAATACAATAAATAGAAAATGGAAGATCAGAACAGAATCGGCGGCGAGTCGATAAAACATTTTCAGATATTCTCTCGCAGATAAATCGCGTCGCAACAAGGGAATGCGTCGCTGCTGGTGTTGTTCGCGTGGGTATTTAATGCTGTCATGTCGGGTCGGTGCGGGGTGTGAACAAGTCGCCCCAATCATCTTGCGTTCTTTCGCCCGGTGCAAATCCGGTTCGCGGATATCGGCTCTGGTGTCAATGCAATCATTCCGGGAGCGGGTCAATATTGTTGCCCAGGCGGTGTTTTACTTGCGATTTCTGGCCAAGCCGATAGAGTTTCGTTTTGGTCCGCGTCGGTTCCCTCGCGACGGTCAGCCGTGAACCCCGCCAGGCCCGGAAGGGAGCAACGGTAGCGGTGCTACCGGGTGCCGGGGCGTGGCTGGCGCGGACCACTGAATATTTCACAGGGTTGACTACAAAACAACGCAAAATCAATGGCTTATCTCGCATTAGCACGCAAATGGCGGCCTCGTAAGTTCGCTGAACTGGTTGGCCAGGAGCACGTCGTCCGCGCGCTGATCAATGCGCTGGACCGTGAGCAGTTGCATCACGCGTATCTGTTTACCGGCACCCGTGGCGTCGGTAAAACGACGATTGCCAGAATCTTTGCCAAATCCCTGAATTGCGAGAAAGGCATAAGCTCCACGCCTTGCGGCAAATGTACCTCCTGCCAGGAAATCGATGAGGGTCGGTTCCTGGATCTTCTCGAGGTTGACGCCGCCTCGCGGACCAAGGTCGAGGACACGCGCGAATTGCTCGACAACGTACAGTATTCACCGACCCGCGGACGCTACAAAGTCTACCTGATCGACGAAGTGCACATGCTTTCCAGGCACTCTTTCAACGCCTTGTTAAAAACACTGGAAGAACCGCCGCCGCATGTGAAGTTCCTGCTGGCGACCACCGAGCCCCGGCAGGTGCCGATTACCGTGATTTCGCGGTGCTTGCAATTCAATCTGAAACGCTTGCCGGTCGGCCTGATCGAGGAACGCCTCAGGCTGATCAGCGATGAGGAAAAGATTGACGCGGAAGATAGCGGATTGAAACTGCTGGCCGATGCCGCTGATGGCAGTATGCGTGATGCGCTGAGCCTGATGGACCAGGTCATCGTCTATGGTGGCGGCAAGATCACCGAAGCGGACGTGCGCGGGATGCTCGGCACCATCCCCAAAGAACAGGTTTTGCAGCTTCTGCATTTGCTCGCGGAAAAAAATGGGCCTGGTGTGCTCGAACAAATCGCCGGTATGGACGAAATGGCGCCGGATTATGGCGGAGTTCTCGATGAGATGCTGGCGTTGCTGAAAAACGTCGCTTTGGCGCAGCTGGTGGCTGAAGCGGCCAGTGGAGCCGAGGGAATAGAGGAATTGGCAGGTCTGATTCCCGCCGAAGACGTTCAGCTTTTCTACGACATTGGCGTCAAGGGTCGATCGAGCATCGTGCAGTTGCCCGATCCCCGCGCGGCATTTGAAATGCTGTTGATCCGGATGCTCGTGTTCGCACCTGCCGCCGAAGTCGAATCGGGTGACGGGCAAGTTAATTCGGGCCCTGCGAAACCGGTCAAAAAACGCGCTGTTTCCGGGACAAAAAAGACCAGGGCCAAAGCGACAGCCACGACGAAAAAAGTGGCGGCGGAGACCGACAAACCAGCCCCGGCGGAGCCGGCGACGACAGACTGGGCCGCGCTGGTCGAAAAATTGCCGGTCAGCGGCGCGACCCGACAACTGGCAGCGAACTGCGAACTCGAACGGCAGGAAGAGGGCGCGATCTGGCTGCGGCTCGAGCCTTCCTCGGAAAGTATGCTGACCGACCGGCTCAAGCAGCGCCTGCAGAAGGCGCTGGCGGACCATTACGGCCGTGACCTGAAATTGCATGTCGAAATCGGTCAGCCGCAGGCCGAAACAGTGGCCGGCAGGAAAAGCCGCGAAGCCAGCGAAAAGCAGCAGGCCGCCGAAAAATCCATCGCCAGCGATCCGAATGTACAGGCGATGCAGGATGCGTTTGGCGCCTCGGTGCAACAAGGATCCGTGCAACCGCTGGACTGACCGGTTTGGCGTTGACCCGTACTGAAAAAAATGGAGTGCAAGAATGAAAGCGCAGCTGGGACAGCTCATGCGCCAGGCGCAGGAGATGCAGGCCAATCTGAAAAAGGCCCAGGATGAACTCGGGAAACTCGAGGAGACCGGAGAAGCCGGTGGCGGCATGGTCAAGGTGACGATGAGTTGCAAACATGAAGTCAGGCGGGTCGATATCGATCCGGGTCTGCTCGATGACGACAAAGAGATGCTTGAGGACCTGATCGCGGCGGCCGTCAATAATGCCTGCCGGAAGGTCGAAAAGACGACCCAGGAAAAGATGTCCGGACTGGCCGGCGGTTTAGGTCTGCCTCCGGGCATGAATCTGCCGTTTTGATTGCGGGCAAGAGGTCGCGATGACGCACAGCCCGCTGCTGACCCAACTGATAGATGCCTTACGATGTTTGCCCGGTGTCGGGCCGAGAACAGCCCAGCGCATGGCGTTCCAGATGCTTGAGCGTGATCGCGATGGCGGGCGGCACCTTGCAGCCGTCCTCGTCGATGCGATGGACAAGATCGGTCATTGCGAGCGCTGCCGGATGTTTTGCGAGACGAAACGGTGTTCTGTTTGTGAATCCAGTCAACGGGACGAGAGTCTGCTTTGCGTCGTCGAGACGCCGGCCGATGTCGCCGCGATCGAACAGTCGGCCGGTTACAGCGGCCTGTATTTTGTCCTGATGGGGCACTTGTCTCCCCTTGATGGCATCGGTCCCGAGGAACTGGGTCTCAAACAATTTGAAGCCTTGTTGGACGAGGGCAAGGTTCGCGAGGTCGTGCTGGCAACCAACCCGACCGTCGAGGGTGAGGCGACCGCTCATTTCATCGCCGAACTGGTGGCGCGGCATAAGATCAAAGCCAGCCGGATAGCCCATGGCGTGCCGATGGGTGGCGAACTGGAGTATGTGGATTCCGGGACTTTGTCGCACGCGATCAGCGGGCGACAGACGATGAGTTAAATGGAGCCAACGCATGGAGCAAACAATGGGCGACTGTATTTTTTGCAAAATGGCCAGTGGCGAAATCGAGCCGGATATCGTTTACCAGACTGACGAATTGCTCGCCTTTCGTGACGTGAATCCGCAGGCGCCGACGCATGTCCTGATTATTCCACGCCGGCATATCACGACGCTCGATGAACTGCAGGCCGGCGATCGGGACCTGATGGGCGAACTGGTTCTTGCGGCGGCGGAAGTGGCAAAAATAGAAGGGATCGCGAAAGGCGGATATCGCCTGGTCGCGAACTGCCAGGAAGACGGCGGGCAAACCGTATTCCACATTCATTTTCACTTGCTCGGCGGCCGGCCGATGCACTGGCCACCCGGCTGATTTTCAGATACAGATATTTTTCAGGGGCCCGATCTTTTCTGCAAGCCTTGCATCAGGTGGACCAGCTCCCGGTAACTGCGATAACGCCTGGCGCTGATTTCACCGCTGTCCACGGCGGCGCGGACGCCACACTGAGGTTCTTTCAGGTGCAGGCAATCATTGAAACGACATTGCCGGACCGCGTCGTCAAACTCGGGGAAGCCGTAATCGACACGGTCTGGCGCGGTCGGTGGCGGAGCGAAATCACGAACGCCCGGTGAATCGATAATCTCTCCGCCGTCGGGGAGATGGTGCAGGATCGCCGTACTGGTCGTGTGCCGGCCCTCGCCGGTGGCGCTGGACAGGGTCCGCGTAGCGACGCTCAGACCCGGGATCAGTGTATTACTCAACGAGGATTTGCCGACCCCGGACTGACCCACCAGCACGCTGGTGTGATTGTTCAGCGCGGATGCCAGTTGCGCCATATTGTCACCGGATTTCGCGCTAACCGTAATGACCGGATAACCGATCGCCGCATATTCATCGGCGAGGCGCACCGCTTCGAGGTCTGATTTGTTACAGGCGACCAGGCATTCAGCGCCCATCAGCCGCGCCGCGACGAGATAGCGATCGGCGAGGAATTCGTCGGTTTTGGGTGTTGCCGCAATGACCACAACGAGCTGGCTGATATTGGCGGCCAGTATTTCGACCCTGCCGCGACTGTCCGGCCGCCTGAGCTCATTGTCGCGCGGCTCAATTTCCGTGACGATCCCACCGCCGTGGTCCTGGTGCCAGCGGATTCGGTCGCCGCAGACGGCCTTTAGCCGTCGTCCCTTGAGCAGGCAATTGTGCCGTTCCAGCCGGTCGTCTTCGACGAGAACGCGCTTGCCATAACTGGCGACGACCCGGCCCGGTTTCGAGGCGATCTGCTTTTTGCCGGGTTTTTTGACGGGTTCAGGCATAGCCCGGGGACTGGCGTAAACGCGCCACGCGTACCGGAGCCGGTGGATGAGAGTCGTAGAACAAGGAATGCAGATTATCGGGCGTCAG
>CAZMOM010000038.1:0-3514 GCA_964568075.1 uncultured Gammaproteobacteria bacterium | reverse complement strand
GTCGCATTGTCCCGGTAAAGCTTGACCAGAGCGATCGCCAGCAACTCGGCATCGCTTTTCGCTACCGCATAGGCGTCCGCCTCAAACTCGTGACGTCGCGACATCCAGCTGCCCAGCGGCGTGAACACAAAGGTAAAAACCGGCAGAACCATCACGAATAACAAAAGAGCGGCCGCATCCGATTCCTGACCGACCCCCAGCGCGGTATAAAACCACGGCTGTACTTTCAGCCAGCCAAGCAGGGCCAGGCCGGCCAGTGAAAGGGCGAGGCTGAGGATCATTCTCTTGCGGACATGATTCAGACGGAAATGTCCGAGCTCGTGCGCGAGCACGGCCTCGACTTCCGCCGGCTCGAGCCGGCTGACCAGCGTGTCAAAAAACACGATGCGCTTGTTGTTGCCAAGACCGGTGAAATAGGCGTTGCCGTGACTCGAACGGCGCGAACCATCCATGACGAATATACCTTTGCTGCGGAAACCACAGCGAATCATCAGATGCTCGATTCGCTGTTTGAGCTCCTCGTTCGCCAGCGGCGTGAACTTGTTGAACAACGGTGCGATCAATGTCGGATAGGCCCAGGTCAGAATCAGCGTGAATACCGACCAGACGCCCCAGGCATAAAGCCACCAGTTGTCCCCGGCCCGGGCCATCAGCCACAAGATCGTGGCTATCAACGGCCCGCCCAGCAGAAGCATCAGCGCCCAGCCTTTGGCCAGATCACCGATAAACGTCGCAACCGTGGTCCGGTTAAATCCGAACCGGGCTTCGATGGAAAACGTGGAGTAGGCGGATAACGGCAAATTGAGCAGGCTGATGATAAAAAACACGCTGACACAGGCCGCAGTGCCCGTGAGAATCGGGTTGACGCCGAAGGTCTGCCAGAAACCCAGCGCCAGGCTCAGGCCACCGGCGATCGTCCATCCCAGCAGGACGATGGTATCCAGGACCGTATCCAGCATACCGAGGCGCACCCTGGTGACCGAATAATCGGCGGCCTTCTGATGGTCCTCCAATGCGATAGTCTCATCGAACGGCTTTGGCACGGTATCGCGATGTTCACGGACGCTGTTGATTTGCCGATTCGCCAGGTAAAGCCTGAGGGCCGTGGCCAGAGCGAGAAAAAACAGGAAGAGACCGGTGAGCCAATGCATAAATGTTGTGTCCGTTGAATGCGCGGTCGGGATAGGCGCGGCACAGCTTAGCCTTTGCTAGAATTGGCCGCAAGATAGGAAACCGGGGAAAATCAATGGCGGCCGAAGCACACAATCTGATCTGGATTGATCTCGAAATGACCGGGCTGATCCCGCAAGCCGACCGGATCATCGAAATCGCGACGGTTGTCACCGACAAGGAATTGAATGTAATCGCCGAGGGCCCGGTTTTCGCCGTCCATCAGCCGGAGACGCTGCTGGCCGGGATGGATGATTGGAATACGAAACAGCACGGCACGTCTGGCCTTGTCGAGCGGGTCAGGGCGAGTCAGATCAGCGAAGCACAGGCTGAGAAGAAAACCCTGGAATTTCTGCAGCACCATCTACCGCCCGGCAAATCGCCGATGTGCGGCAACAGCATTTGCCAGGATCGACGCTTTCTCGCTTTATACATGCCGGAGCTGGAGAAATTTTTTCATTACCGGAATCTCGACGTCAGCACCTTGAAGGAACTGGCCGTCCGCTGGGCACCAAAAATACTGGATGGCATTGAAAAAGAGTCCAGGCATCTCGCTCTTTCCGACATCCACGATTCGATCAACGAACTCAGGCATTATCGCCAGCAGTTTATTGCCAGCGAGTATCGCCGGGCCGCGGAAGACTGAATGAAGCCGCTTGCAGATTCCTGTGAACGAAACAAGCAGCCGATACTCGATGTCTTGATCGAGGAATTCGCAAACACCAGGAAGGTCCTCGAAGTGGGCAGCGGAACGGGGCAGCATGCGGCGTTCTTTGCACCGCGCCTGCCACACCTGGTCTGGCAAACCAGCGATCTTGAGGAGAGCCTTGCCGGTATTCGGATCTGGCTTGCAGAGGTCGATGCGGTCCCCATACCTGAACCGCTGGAACTGGATGCGGCAAGCGAGCAATGGCCGGATACCGGTGCGGATGGCGTTTTCAGTGCCAATACGTCGCATATCATGCACTGGGATGTTGCCTGCGGGATGATCCGGGGAGTCGGCCGTCAACTGGCGCTGACCGGCGGTGGCAAGTTCTGCCTCTACGGGCCGTTTAATAAAAATGGCGATTATACGAGCGATTCCAACCGGACATTCGATGGCTGGCTCAAAGGGCAGGATCCGCTGATGGGGCTGCGAGACCTGGATGATATTAAAAGGGTGGCGGTCGGTTCCGGGATGAGCCTGGAAAAACAATACCGGATGCCGGCCAATAACCTGATTCTCGTGTTTAACCACCAGGGCGACAGCGGTGAGTGAGACCGGCGACAGACCGAACCTGGCAACGATCCGCGCGGCGGCCGAGAGGATTTCGGGACTGGTTCGTCGCACGCCGTTGATGCAGTCGCAGAGCCTGAACCGGATGCTCGACGGCGATCTGTATTTCAAATGCGAGCATTTGCAGAGAGCAGGGGCGTTCAAGGTGAGGGGCGCCGCCAATGCCGTGTTTTCCCTGACCGGCGGCGAGGCAGACAAGGGTGTTGCAACGCATTCATCGGGGAACCATGGCGCGGCCGTGGCGCTGGCCGCAGGTTCACGCGGAGCGCAGGCCTGGGTCGTCATGCCGGATGACGCGCCCGAGACAAAAAAGCGGGCGGTCGCAGGCTATGGCGCCATCATCGTCAGTTGCAAACCGGGGCTATCGAATCGGGAAAGCGCTTTGCAATCGCTGGTCGATGAAACGGGCGCACATGTTGTTCATCCATACAACGATTACCGTGTCATCGCCGGCCAGGGAACGGTCGCGCTGGAAATTCTCGAGCAGCAGCCCGATGTCGAGGTGCTGATGGTCCCGCTGGGAGGCGGTGGATTGTTGAGCGGGAGCTTGCTCACGGTGCGTGAGATGAATCCAAAAGTCGTGGTTGTTGGCGTCGAACCGGAAAAAGCTGACGACGCGCGGCAATCTCTGGAAAGCGGCCGACATGTCATCATCGATTCGCCGGCAACGATTGCCGACGGCCTGCGCGCATCGCTCGGGGACAAAACGCTCCCGATTATCCGCAAACTGGTGGACGACATCGTAGTGGTTTCCGAAGCGGCCATTCTGGAAGCCACGCGCCTGGTCTGGGAGCGAATGAAACAGGTCATCGAACCGTCCGCCGCGGTGACTGTGGCTGCATTGCTGGAAAAACGCTACGAGATGAAGGGGCGCAGAGGTGCGCTGGTATTTACCGGCGGTAATCTCGATCTGGATAAGCTGCCCTGGCAATAGGCTTGGCAGCGTGTTGAAAAATCCTCAGGCGAGTGCGAGACAAGGCGAGAATCGGCGAGACGCCGCTCTCGCCCGTCCTTGGGCTCCGCGGCATTTGGGCGTCCTGCCCGGCGCCGCTCTCGCCCGTCCCTGGG
>CAZMOM010000037.1:0-27271 GCA_964568075.1 uncultured Gammaproteobacteria bacterium | reverse complement strand
CGCTCTCGCCCGTCCCTGGGCTCCGCGGCATTTGGGCGTCCTGCCCGGCAGCGCAGTGTACGCGCCAGTACATGAGTATTTCGAACCGATTCTTAACGCCGTATCGTGCCGGCTGAGGATTTTTCGACACGCTGCTAGCGCTCGGCTCGCAAACCGATTGCGGCCGAAAACCCGGACTCGCGCCAGCCCCATGCGCAAAGCAGGAAATGAGCGTTCAGCATCGCGGTGAAATTCCATTCCGCAATATTTTGAAATTCCTCGCTGGGGATGACTCCTGAAATAATCACCTGAGTCAGACCGGCCAGCAACATAAGCAAAGCGAGCCGGGACAGGGCGAGCGGCAACCATGGTGGCTTGATCGACTGCTCCCGCCTCAGAATGGTCAGCCAGCGAATCTGTATCAGCTGTGCGAGAAAGGTCAGCCCGTAAAAAAGGGAAGCACCAAACCGCCTCATCAACTGATAAACAGACCCCTCGCTGCCCAGGAACGTCACATAGATAACCAATAATAACGCTCCGGCAACACCGACGACCGCCATCCAGGCCGAGGGCCGCCGGTCACTATTTGCAAACAGACTCCTGATCCAGGCGAGGCTCAGTATCCAGTAGGCCGCCAGCAACAGACAAATCGGCAGCATGATCGAGCGAAACAGGAATATCGCCGGTGGATTGCGACCGGCCCGACTGATCGAGGTACAGCCATCGACAAAGGGCATGCACCAGGGAACCTGGCCGTGACTGGCTGAAATCACGAAAGTCACGCCGATCAGCACCGTCGGTACGAGACCGACCAGCAACGGCAGCCAGTACAGTGAGCTTGCATCCGAATTATCGAATTTATCCCCGACTGATAATTTCACCGGTCACCATCCTATGGCAATAGCTGAATGACAACATGAATCAACAGCCCCACCATACCGCCGACCAGCGTACCGTTGATGCGTATAAACTGAAGATCACTGCCCACCTGTATTTCGATCCGTTGCGACGTCGCTTCCGCGTCCCAGCGCCTGACCGTATCCGAAATGACATTTGAGATTTCGCCACGATAATGCCCGACAACATAGATAACGATATCGCTGATCCAATCGTTGACCTGGACCTGCATTTCCGGGCTGGTTAACAAGGCCTCACCAAACTGAACGATCCCCGCTTCTATTTTTCGCCGGATTCGTGAGTCCGGGTTTTCCGATTCACGCGAAAGGTAAATGCTGATCTCATTCCAGATATCGAAAAAATATTTTTGAATATCCGGATGGGCGAGCAATTCTTCCTTCAGACGCTCTCCCCTGGCGATTACCTGCGGATCGTTTTTCAACGTATCCAGGAATTTACGAATTTCCCGGTTGAAATTTTTCCTGGCTTCGTTTTCCGAATCGGCGCCAACCTTGTCCAGTAATTCCTCGAACTCACCAACCAGCTTGTCGTATATTTCCTGATCGACAAATTTTGGCAACCACCATGGACTGCGGGTTTTGATCTTCTCTCTTATCTTGTCCTTGTTCTGCTCAAGCTGGCGGCGCGCCACCCTGGTCAGAGCGTCCATCAACTCCTGATGGTGATCGCCGGTAGTCAGCAAGTCGAGCGAGCGTCCCACCAGTGGCGTGATCCGGATTTCGCGCATCGTTAGTTGCAGATTTTCCCTGAGAAAATGTCTTAGCGCCGTACTGTCGAATACACCGAGAAACCAGCGGGCGAACGCACCCGCGTCGCCTGCCAGTCGTCGGGCGTTGTCAGTCTGGCGCATCCATCCGCCGACCCGAGTCGCGAAATCGATGCCCCGCAGCCGTGGCTGCAGCGCGTCTTCGACAAGAAAATTATCACGGACGAAACCGGCCAGGTTGTCCCCGATTTCGTCCTTGCGCCGGGCAATGATCGCAGTGTGTGGAATGGGTAACCCCATGGGATGTCGAAACAGCGCGGTCACGGCGAACCAGTCGGCCAGCGCTCCGATCATTGCCGCCTCGGCGAATGCCCGTACATAGGACAACCACGCAAAACTTTCCTGGGCACGGTGAGCCAAGACAAATACCAGCGCCATCAGCAGCAGCAAGCCGGTCGCAAGACGCTTCATCGACCTGAGTCTGAGTACTTTCTCCTGCTCAGCCGGCGCGAATTTCATTCGCCGTTACCGCTGCCCATCGACGGACATCTGGCCCCCGTGCCATGCCGGACTCAACTCGTGCACCGCTTTTACCATCACCGCCACGTTGTCCGGGTCCACTTCCGGATGTATGCCGTGACCGAGATTAAACACGTGCCCCGGTCCGTTTCCGTAGCTTGCCAGCACCTTCTCCACTTCAGCCCGAATTCCAGCAGGCCCGCTATAGAGTACCGACGGATCCAGGTTTCCCTGCAAAGCAACCTTATCACCGGTTAGTGTTCGAGCGTCTGCCAGATCGATGGTCCAGTCGACGCCAAGAGCGTCACAGCCTGAGTCGGCCATGTCAGCCAGCCGGCTCCCCGCACCCTTGGTGAACAGTAACACCGGGATCTTTCTACCACTTTTTTCACGAATCAGGTTCACGCAGATCTTTTGCATGTATTGCAATGAAAATTCTTTAAAGGCGGACGGCGTTAGCGTGCCTCCCCAGGTATCGAACACCATAACGGCCTGCACTCCGGCATTAATCTGCGCATTGAGATAATCGATGGTTGCGTCAGTCAGTTTTTCCAGCAGACTGTGAAGCGAATTCGGCTGCCCGTACAACATGCCCTTGATCAATGGAAAGTTTTTACTGCCGCGGCCTTCGACAGCGTACGTTGCTACCGTCCACGGACTGCCAGCAAATCCAATCAACGGAACTTTTCCATCCAGTTCATCGCGAATCGTACGGACGGCTTGCATTACATAGCCAAGTTCCTGCTCCGGATCGGGAAAGCCAAGTTTTCTGATGTCGGCCTCGCTGCGTACCGGCCTCTCAAACCGGGGTCCTTCCCCGGTTTCGAAATACAAGCCCAGACCCATCGCATCGGGAACAGTCAGTATGTCCGAGAAAAGTATCGCCGCGTCGAGCGGGAAACGTTCCAACGGCTGCATTGTAACCTGGCAAGCCAGTTCCGGATTCTGGCAAAGATCCATGAATCCCCCGGCCGCTTTTCGTACTTCCCGGTACTCGGGCAAATAACGACCTGCCTGCCGCATAAACCAGACCGGCGTCCTGTCCACCGGTTCACGAAGCAAGGCACGCAACAACAAATCATTTTTTAGATCGCTCATTGGCTTATTCCTGATCCTTGCCGGAGAAGCACTTGGCGATGCTGGCCTGTATGCCTTCCGCCGCCGCCCGGGGATTTTCCGCATCGCGAATCGGCCGTCCAACCACGATGTAGTCTGCTCCATTTTTAAACGCCTGTTCGACGCTGACAATACGTTTTTGGTCGTCAACAGGACGGTTCTCAACCGGGCGGATTCCCGGTGTCACCACCAGCAGCCGATGGTCAATAAACTCTCTCAATCGCGGCACTTCGAGGCCGGACGAAACAACTCCGTCGCAACCCGCCTCGAGCGCACGCCGCGCCCTCGATAACACGAGGTCCTCAACATCGCAAGCGAACCCCAGGTCGTCGAGGTCACCCCGGTCAAGGCTGGTCAGCACGGTGACTCCGAGTATCTTCACGTCGCCTTTGGCTGCCGCCGCCGCTTCCATAATCGACTGGTTTCCATGGACGGTGGCAAATGTCACGCCGCGGTTGTTAAGTCTTCGGACCGCCGCTGCCACTGTCGTCGGCACATCAAAAAACTTCAGGTCCACAAAGACCTGCTTGTCGCGCTCGACCAGCCAGTCGAGTAACTCGAAATAACCCCCACTCATCATTAATTCGAGACCGAGCTTGTAGAACCTTACCGAATCGCCCAGCTCGATGGCTAACGACCTGGCCTTGTCGGCATCGGGTACGTCCATCGCAAAAATCAGTCTTTCCTCGGGAGAAATGCGGTCACTCATAAATAACGGTCTCTCGTGCCGGCAAAAATTCGGCGCATTGTATCACCTGACCGATAATTCCATGTTCACGATATCCAGCTTACGCTGCTGCCTTCCTTCCATTCGCCCCCGTCTTTTTCATAAATCACTGAAAAGCCGCCGCCACTAAGATACGTTACAGTCGACTTTTCTGCCTTCGCCCACATGCTGTGTACGCGAATATTGGCTGTTTTGTCATCCGTAAAACTCAGCTCCGATACATAAAGATAAAGGAAGTCGCCGTGGCTATCGGCTCGGGCCTCGATCTGAGCCCTACTCATCATAATCAGTGTTATATCCGGCAATTTCGGCGTCCAATCGGCCGGGATATTCTTATCCGATAACACAACATTTTTCGGGTCGGCCAAAAGGCCATGGTCGGGAATTCTTCTGTTTACCAATGCTCGCGCAAGGGCAAGCAGCACGATCTCCTTTTCAGGCGTGTCTGCCAGCGGCTCATTGGATTCCGTAGCCATATTCCCCTGGCAGGCAACCAGCAGTAACATGGCCAGAAAACAGACGCTTGTCTGTTTCATCTAGGTCCCTCCCAACTCCGCCAGGCGTTCGTGCTCACCGAGGGCGAACCTGTCAGTCATTCCGGCAATATAGTCCGCAACAATACGCGCCTGATCCTTCGCTGGTTCTTTCGGCAATCTGTAATGGTCCGGCAACGTTTCGGGTGATGACAGGTAGCGGGCGAAAAGGTCGCGAACCACGCGGTCCGCTTTGGCTGTCATATACCTTACGCGTTCATGGCGGTACAAAGACTGCTGCAAAAAAATTTTCAGATCCCGATGCCCCTGCCGGGTCGCCTGACTCATCGCCACAATCGGGCGGTCATGCAGACGAACCTCGTCAATCGAATCCGGCGATAACCCGGCCAGTTCACTGCCAGTAGTTTCAATCAGATCCTGTACGACGAGATTGATCATTCGCCTGACTGTCTCGTGAATCACTTTTCTCATGCTCAGGTCCGGATATTTCCTGTTAACCTCCGTGAAACAAACGCTGAACAAATCCAGCTCACGTAGCTGCTCGATATCGATCATCTGCGCACGCAGACCATCATCGACATCATGATTGTTATAGGCGATCTCGTCAGCAAGATTGGCTAACTGTGCCTCAAGCCCAGGCTGGTGCCCGTTCAGGAATCGCTCACCGAGCTCACCAAGTTTTCTCGCATGGCGCTTCGAACAGTGTTTCAGGATCCCTTCCCGGGTTTCAAAACAAAGGTTCAAACCCGGAAACTCGGCGTATTTGTCTTCCAACTCGTCCACGACACGCAACGATTGAAGATTGTGTTCGAATCCGCCGTACTCCTTCATGCAGTCGTTTAGCGCGTCCTGGCCGGAATGCCCGAACGGCGTGTGGCCCAGGTCGTGGGCAAGGCATATCGCCTCAGTCAGCGACTCGTTAAGACCCAATGCCAGGGCAACCGAACGACCGATCTGGGCAACCTCAAGCGAGTGTGTGAGTCGCGTTCGGTACATATCGCCTTCGTGATTGACAAAAACCTGGGTCTTGTACATCAATCGCCTGAAAGCACCGCAATGTATGATCCGGTCGCGATCACGCTGAAACTCGGACCGTGGATAGGCCGGCGGTTCCGGATACTGCCGGCCCCGGCTATGCTCGTCATGTGCAGCCCAGGGTTTAAGCCCGGTAGCCAACGTCGGTGAATGCATCAGTCGCAATACTCGCGAATCACAGCCTCAGGCAGAGCGGGATCGAATTCATCGATAAGTACGGCCTGCCCGGCCTTTTTCAGCAACACCAATTTGAGTTTGCCGGACGACACTTTCTTGTCCATGTTCATTAACCTGGCAATATCAGCAGCTTCAAGCCCGCTGACACCGGTCGGCAGGCCGCAAATTTCCAGCAAAGCGCGGATTCGCCGGGGCAGGTCTCCAGGCGCGAGACCCAGGCGCTCAGACAGGTCGGCGGCCAACAATAAACCCACCGCCACTGCTTCCCCGTGCAGATAGCGATAGTCTGAGGCCGCTTCGATTGCATGTGCAAAGCTGTGACCGAGATTCAGTAACGCCCGCTCGCCTTTTTCCCTTTCGTCGGCCGATACAATACGCGACTTGATACGGCAACAAACCTCTATTGCATGGCATAGTGCCTCATCGTCACGCTTTAATACCTTGTCCGCATGTTGTTCCAGCCAGGCGAAAAACGCATCGTCAGCGATCAGTGCGGACTTGATAATCTCCGCAACGCCGGCTCTCATCTGCCGGTCATCCAGTGTGCGCAATGTTGTCGTGTCGGAAATGACGGCCAGCGGTTGGTGGAATGCACCGATCATATTCTTGCCACCGGAAAAATTGATTGCGGTCTTTCCACCTATCGCTGCATCGACCTGGGCAAGCAGAGTCGTCGGGTAAATCACGTGAGCGATGCCCCGCTGGTAACAAGCGGCCGCGAACCCTGCGATATCGGAAACAACGCCTCCCCCCAGGGAGACAACAGTCGCATCGCGATGCATTCCGGCATCTGCAAGGCTATCCAGAATCAGCGACCAGTGATGCAGGTCTTTGAATCGCTCGCCATCCGGCAGGTTTAGTTGTGCCGTCTCCAGTGGGTCGAGCGATTCAAGCAGCGTTTTCGCGTACAGCGGCGATACGGTTTCATTGCTTACCAGGAATACCTGGTTGCCGGGCAGGATGTCTTTGAGCCGGTCCCCATCGCCGAGTAACCCATGGCCAATATAGATGGGGTAAGAATGATCCTGCAGATCTACGGTCAGGGATTTCATCGCTGTTTCACCAGGTTACCCGAGCTGCATCCAGGCAGCGATCTCAGCTGCGACAGCCGGCACTTGACGTCCGTCGGTATTGACGGTCAGATCGGCCAGCTCCTCGTAGATCGGCTCACGCTGACCGGCGAGATCCGCCAAAACCTGTTCGGGATTTTCACGCTCGAGCAAGGGCCGGTTTTTTACCAGTCGTGTGCGCCTGAGTTGCTGAGTGATACTTGCCCGTAGGTACACCACTTGCCCGCGACCAGACAAACAGGCCCTGTTTCGCGGGTCCAGAACGGCCCCACCACCGGTAGCCAGCACAATACACGGCAGCCCGGTCAAGTGATCGATAGCCTCGCGTTCGCGGCGGCGAAATCCCTCTTCGCCCTCTTTGTCAAAAATAAAGCCGATATCCACACCGGTCTGTGTCTGGATTTCGAGGTCTGTATCATGAAATTCAAGCCCCAGATCCAGGCCGAGCCGGCGGCCAACTGCAGTTTTCCCGGCCCCCATGGGACCGATCAGAAAGACACTTCGACCGGTCCTATTTGCGGCTCCCATCTTCATAGGATCAGCTTAACCGGCGAAAGCACCGCACCGCTACTCGCGTGTCGTCATCGTCGCGATACGTTTCCGCGAACCCGGGCGAGTTGTTCCCTCGCCCGGCTCGTCCGGTCTGGTTCCTGATTGATCAATTAGGCGAATTTGCGGCCATCTCCCGCTCGCTTTTTACGCCCAGCTTGCGAATCACTATTGCTGCAGGACAGAAGCCAGTAAACGCCTGCTCAAACAAATTTGCGCCAACAAACACGGTTAGCCAGACAAAGGCCGGATGAACAACATAGGTCGGTGCCACCGAGAGCAGAACCATGAATCCTGCAAATGCCTCAACTGTTCGTTCGAGTGACATGTCACTTTCTCCTTTTGCTTCACCAAAAACTGTAACGGGCACGGACAAAGGCATTGGTGTTGTCTTCGAGCTGCCCAAAAAACGTGTGTGACTGAGTACCGCCGAACAGGTTTGCACCGCTGCTGAAAATCCAGTTGTCGTTCAGCCGATAGTGGACCTGCGGACGCAAGTAGTTATCGCTGTCGCTTGGTGAGAGGAATGCGAACAGCGACAGGCGCCACCTTTCCCGCTGATCGCGATAGCTCAGCCGCACGGTCAGTAAGGTGCGCAGTCGATCTGCCTCGAATTGCGGTGTGAGTGAGTTTTGTATCAACCGCCCGTGATGCGATGTCCATTCACCGTAAATCTGCAGGCCAAGGCCCAGGCGCGCGACCAATTCCCGTTCGAAGCCAAAGAGCAGTCGTAGTTGTGAATTGGGCACCAGCGGGTCGGTGCCAGAGCGGTCATCCCTACTATCGTAAAAGGCAAATTCGACATTCCCGATTCCACCCAAAACCGGTCGGCGCAAGCTCGCGCCGTAAACATTGAGCCTGGGGAAAAAGAGCGTCTGCTGCGACGTGATGCCCAGCGGCTGTTTCCAGAAGCCGGAATACGCATAAGCGGCGTATTCGACAGCGCCGGCGGTTTTGTACAAGCGCGCAGCCAGTTCGCTATTGCTAAAGTCGCGTGCCGGTTGTTGCGCAGCCAACGGCGGATCGGGCGCAACGATACCACCGGCAAACGCAGAGAAAAATGAAAATCGTTCGCCGGTCAGGTATTCGTCGTGAGTGAAAATCGGTGTCCAAACCAGATCGATGTTGACGAGCTTGCTGAACATGCTAACGCGCACCGCACTTGCCGGAGCCTTCAGGTACTCATCATCACGGCCACTAAAAAAAGAAACGAAATCTTTCGGAAACAGGTCGTTCAGAAACAGGAAGTCGCCGGTTCCCCAGGTCAGTACCTGCCGGCCGATTTTTAGATCCACGTTGCCGGCTGGCGCAAGTGCCAACACCAGCTCACGAACATCACCATCTATAGACGATTCCACATCGTCACCATAGATATCCGCTTTCAGTGCCAGCGACCAGCGTTCACGAACAATTTCCGTCTCACCGCGGAACCGGAGTTCGCCCAGCGTTGCGCGCCGTCCAGCGGCGGGATCGTTCTGCAGGCGGCCTCCGAAACCGGCCTCAAGGAATCCATGGAATGGCATTCCCTCCGCCCCTGCCCCACCCCAGTCGTCGCCCCAGTCGTCTTCAACAGCTGCGGCTCCATCCTGAGCAAGCAACGCAGGCGAGAAAAACAACAGCACTATGATCAGGCGCAGGTCCAACTCTGTGACTCCGTCCGTGCCTCTGTCCGTAATGATGCTGCGGCTATTTGGATGGCCGCTGCAGCCATTGGCGTGGTGGATTACGCAGCGAACGCTCGCTAAAAACATCCTCGGGCAGCCCCAGGTCAAAGCTGGTATAGCGAAATTCCAACAGGGTATGCCCGCCGCCTTGCAGATCGTCCATTCTCGAACGTGTGACCGTCGGATATCCCTGTATCAGTTTGACTTCCAGAGCCTCAACCCGCCGGTAAATCTGGCCAGTTTCATTGGCATATTCGATTTTCATCGGCAAAAAGGTCTGTTTATCGACCCACAGCGTATAACTCTTGAATTCCGCCGTGGCCGCATCCTTAGGCGTGTTCTCCAACACATAATACTGAGCATCGCTGCCCGTCAGTACATGATGATCGTCGCTCGGATTGCGTCCGGAAACGTCTTCATAAAAGAAATGCGAGCCAACAAAACTGGTTCGCTTGTCGCCCGCCGATATACGTTTCACCAGGTCGAGACCGGGCAGGTACAGCCAGCGATCGTCATCTCTGTCCAGATGTTTCGCCACCTGGAACACCATGCCGCGCACATCGGCCGGGCGACTAAAGAACACCATAAAATCTTGATCGCCACCGTCTTCGCGGTCGCGCCTTAGAATCGTGAACTGCCGTAGCTGCTCCCGGCCCTGGCTATCCCTGATTCGCATCCGCGCATCGCTGCGGCCGTCGGCGCCCGCATAATAGGCGGCCAGATTCGCCCGCCGGACGATTTCACCGACGTCGGTCAAATCCTCAGCGTGCGAATATAAAGGCAGGCCAATCAGCACCAACGCCAGGCTTGCCACGTAATCAGCTTTCATGTTCAACCTCCAGACCATGATCGGTTTGCGCCAGCGGGCCGGCACCTGCCTCGGGTAACAGGCGATTGCGCAGAATGCTCAACATCGCCGGCAGCAAAACAAGCGTAACGATCGCCGAGACCGCCATAATCCCGGCCAGAAACACGCCAACCGTGACATACGGCAGAAGTGGCGCAACCAGCAATGGCGTGAAGCCAACAGCGACAACTATGGTATTGCGCGTGATAGCCCGGGCCGGCTCTTCGAACATCTGGCGCATCGTCAAGATGAACGAACCGCTTTCCTGATGGATCGCCCGCGCTCGTTCGAGGAAGTGAATCGCGAAATCCACCGAAAGACCAAGCGTCAGCGCCGAGAGCACCGCGATCGGCATGTCATAGTCCTTGCCGATCCAGCCGATCAGGCCATAAATCAGTGTGATCGTGATGGTCAACGGCAACATGGCGAGTACGCCATAAATAAACGAACGAAACAGTACGATCATCATGATGAGCACTACCACGAAAGCGCCCAACAGGCTTTTGGCCATGCCCGCCACCATCGCGTCTTGCCAGACGACATTGATATAGGTTTTGCCTGCCCATCGGCTGCTCAGACCTGCCGGTAACGGGTGGTCCGCCAGGTATTCGTCGAGCTGTTTTACGACTTCACTCATGTCCTGGTTATCTCCGCTGCGAAGTTGCAGCCAGATAACCGCGGAGCGAAAGTCTGGTGTGACCATATGCCAAAGATCATGCGGACGATGCGATGACTGAAAGACCAGCAAATTCTGAGCGATCACGGCGGCGGTGGCCGGGATCGCATAATCCGTTGCCGTGCCACTGAGCAATTCGCGGTTAATGGTTTTGACAAGATCCGGTAACGCGTTGGTCTTGCCCACATGGCCGCTATCCGCAAGCACCTGTTGCAGGGTCTCGATCAGTCGCAAGGCTTCCGGCTGCTGGAAATACCGGCCCCGACTCTGCGCGATTTCGGCAACTGCAAGCAGCTCCTCAAGATATGGGACTTCAGCATCGCCAGCATCGAACAGGGCATCGTCCAGCGCCATGACCATGGCGTCGATCCCCTCACCTCGATCACCCGGGTCCGCCTGTTGCCCTATGCTCCCGAGATCCACGCCATCCTGTCGGGCACGGTCGAGGATCGTCTCTGCCTGCACGGAAAATTGTTTATAAGCATCCTGGCCGTGTTCTTGTAACACCAAAAACGCATCATATGTTCCGGCGAAGTGGCGGTTGAGCGCTTCGTCGGCAACCCGGATGCGGTGATCGGACTTAAACCAGTTCACTGGATTGTCGTTGATCTGGATACGGGTTACGCCAAGGATGCTTACGCCAAAAACAATCATAAAGGCGACCATCAGCCGCACGGCGTTGGCTGTCGAAAAACGGCCAACCGGAGGCAGAAAACGCGACAGCGGACCGGCCGTCCGCTCCCCGTCGTGTGATACTCGTAATGACCTTAGCTGAGCCGGGCTCATGCGCACAACGTAGGCGGGGACAAAGACAATAGTCAGAAGAAATGCGAGCATGATGCCGAAACCCACGAATATCCCGAAGACCTGAACCGGCGGAATCGGCGTCATGGCGAGCGACAGGAACCCGATGGTCGATGTAATCGAGGTAAAAAGCATCGGCCTGAACAAGTGGCCGATGACCTGTCGGATCGTCTCCCCGGCGTCGTCACCGTCGCTAAAAGTGTCAGCGAACTCCGACAGGATGTGTACAGAATCCACTACCGCGATGGGCATCAGGAAAATCGGAATCATCGAGCTCATGATGTGGACGGTGTAGCCCATTCCGATCAGCAGGCCCATGGCCGCGATGACAGTCCCCATCGCGACGATCATCGGCGCAAGCACCAGCGTGACATTGCGGAAAAAAAGCAACATCAACAGGAAGATAGCCAAGCCCGCCAGCGGCGCCGATATGCCCATCTGGACAAACATTTCGTAGCCGAAAGTGTCCTCGGCGACCGGCAGACCGGTCATGTGGTAACTATCGGTTGCGCCGCTCTCGGCCAGCGACCGATCGATAATCTGCTCGATCTCGCGGGAGATGCGGTAGCTTTGGTCCTTGCTGGTAATCGGGACATAAATGGCGGCCGCCTTGCCATCGCCGGAAACCAGCGTATTCATCAACAGCGGCAAACGCTCTACCGCATGACGGACAGCCACCGCCTGCGCGTCTGTCTGCGGCGCCTTGCGCATCAGCCATTCGAAGCGAATTGCGCCTGGACCATCCTGGGTAACATTATCGACTACGGACAGCGACATCAGATCATGGCGCACCACCCCATCGATTTTCAGAATCTCCTGGGTAACACGCTGCATGGCCGCCAGTGAGCGAATGTTGTAAATACCGTCAGGGTCATCGTTGTTGACCGCGCCAACCACGATCGCGTCGTAAAGACCGAACTCCTTTTTGGTTTCGTTGTGAAACACCCGGTCGTGCTGTTCATCCGGGAGCATGTTCTCGGGATCTGTATCGATTGCGATCGATGGTATTTGCAGACCCAGCCCGAAGGTCAAAAGGGCGACGAAAAGATAGACCGTCTTGGGTCTCGAAGTGGCCAGATTGGCGATCCAGTGTGCCATGGCAGTCTGCTCCCTAAAAACGATCGAGCGGAAGTTTGAGATAACTGGTGCCGTTTTCCTCCGGATTCGGCAACGCGCCGGCACGAATATTGATCTGGATTGACGGCAGAATCAGCGCCGGCATGTCGAGCCGGGCGTCCCTGGCCTCGCGCATCTGAACAAATTGCTCGATGTCGGCGGCCTGGTTGATATGGATATTGCTTTTTTTCTCATCCCCGATCGTGGTCATACAGCTTTGATCGCGTTGTGGCGGCGGATAATCATGACAAAGAAATAACCGGGTATCATCGGGAAGCGCGTAGATCTTCTGAATTGACTCGTAAAGCAGACGCGCATCTCCGCCAGGGAAATCGCAACGAGCCGTCCCAAAATCGGGCATAAACAGGGTGTCGCCCACGAACGCAGCGTCACCGATGACGTAAGTAACGCTGTCATTGGTATGCCCCGGTGTATGCATCACCCGGCCCTCGACACTGCCGATTCGAATTTTTTCCTCGTCCCCGAACAAATGATCAAACTGACTTCCATCAGGTATGAATTCTGCGCCGAGGTTAAAGACCTTTTTAAAGGTCTCCTGGACAAATCTGATGCCCTCGCCAATACCAACTTTTGCGCCGAGTTTTTTACGCAGATAGCTGGACGACGTCAGGTGATCTGCATGCGCGTGAGTTTCGAGTATCCATTCCGCCTTGAACCCTCGATCATCAAGGTAGGCGATCAGTTCGTCTGCCGATTCTGTTCCGGTACGGCCGGACCGCGTGTCGAAATCGAGCACCGGGTCGATAATCGCTGCCTGGCCCGAGTCGGGATCGGCCACCACATGCGTAACAGTCGAGGTTCCCTGATGAAAGAAACTTTTCACGTGAACCTGCATGCCAGTCACCTCTTTACAATTGTGGTGTGAATTATATATTAATTATTACTAATTTAGCAATCTTTTTATTAGTCTTGAATAATTTAGTGTTTCCGGATAAACTGTCTTACGATTTTCTGGAGGATGCTATGGGTCGGGCAGTAAGACAATCACTAGTCCCGGAGAATATTGACGAAATGCAGGCGCACGCAAGTGAGGCCGCTGACCTTCTAAAAGCGCTGGCAAACGAAACCCGGCTGTTGATTCTCTGTTCGCTGGCTAAACAGGAAATGTCGGTGGGCGAGCTGAACGAACGGGTCGATATCAGTCAATCAGCATTGTCGCAGCACCTGGCGGTGCTACGGCGGGATGCGCTCGTAAAAACCCGAAGAGATTCCCAGACGATCTTTTACTCTCTCGCGGACGGCAGATCGGCGAAAATCATCGAGGTCCTCCACCAACTTTACTGCGCTTAGTAGAAATGCCGGTCTCGCTGCCTGCCGTGTTGTCCTGATCCCGGACCGGAACGTGCGCCACCAACAAAAAAGCCTTCCGCGATGCGGAAGGCTTTTGCTATAAACCGATTGGTCCGAATCTCAGTAAGCGTTTCCACCATCGCGCAAAATTCTGGGCGTGACAAATATCAGCAGTTCCGATTTGTTGGATTCGTCGATCGTAGACCTGAACAGACGACCGATTATCGGTATCGATCCCAGGACCGGCACCTGGCTGACCACCTCGCGGACCTCCGTTTCATAGATGCCGCCGAGAACCACGGTTTCGCCATCATTGACCAGAACCTGGGTAATAACTTCGCGAGTATCTATGGTCGGCACGAAACCGCCGGTCGCGCTGGGTACGTTCTCACCCACGCTATCCTGATTTACCTGCAGATCCATGATCACCCGGTCATCAGGTGTAATCTGCGGCGTCACCAGCAATCTCAGCACAGCCTTCTTGAACTGGGTCGTCGTCGCTCCGCTGGACGAGGACTCCTGGAAGGGAATCTCGACCCCTTGCTCGATGCTGGCCTGCTTCTGATTGGCGGTGATAACGCGCGGTGTCGAAATAATTTCTCCGCGACCTTCAGCCTGTAACGCCGACAGCTCCAGATCGATGATAAAATCATTGTCAAGAATAGCCATCGCAACACGGCCTGCAGGACTGGTTACCGGCAAATTGACATTAAACCGGTCGGTGATCGACGGGGCCTGGACCGGAAACGGCTGGCCGGTTGCCTGGATATTGGTCAGCGCCGAGTCGACGATAACCCCTGCACCCGCTGAGCCGCCGGTCGTGGTCACCAGTCCGCCGCTGCCGAAACTATCAACAAAGGTAACGCCGAAGCGCGCACCCAGTTCCTTGGCATAGTCGTCATTGACGACAACGATTCGCGCTTCGATCAGAACCTGGCGGATCGGAATATCGAGAATCGCGACCAAACGACGGATATCGGCCAGGCTCTCTTCCGTATCTTGCACCAGCAATGTGTTGGTTCTTTCATCGACTGCGACGCTACCGCGATCGGACAATATCGAATTCTCGCCGCTCGCCGCCATCAGTCCCGCCAGATCGGCGGCTTTAGCGTAGTTAACCTGTACGAATTCCGCCCGCAAGGGTTCAAGTTCCTGTCGCTGAGCATAGGTTTCAAGCTCTTGCCGTTCGCGTGCGGCAATTTCATCCGCCGGAGCAACCATTATTACGTTGCCCTGCTCACGCATATCGAGACCCTTGGTGCGTAAAACGATATCCAGCGCCTGATCCCACGGCACGTTCTGCAAGCGTAGCGTCACATTGCCCTGAACTGTATCGCTGACCACGATATTCAAACCACTGGTATCGGCCAGCAATTGGAGAACCGCTCTGGTCTCAATATCCTGGAAATTCAAAGACATGCGCTCGCCGGTGTACACCCTTTCAATTTCCGGAACAAACGCGTCTTCATCGACGACCACTTCGCTGATCTCAACGGTAAACACGTTGTCAGACTGATAAGCGACTTCTTCAAAGTCTCCCCTGGCGGCGATTATCAGGCGGGTATCGTTACCGACTTTGAGCGTGTCGACTGACGAAACCGGCGTCGCAAAATCCACAACATCCATGCGCCGCAGCAATTCGTCCGGGAGACTGGTGTTCTTGAAATCGACCAGAACCAGGTTACCCTGCTGCCGCAGGTCTATCGCGGTATTTGGATTACCGAGGGTTACCATAATTCGGCCGGCTCCATCGGGACTGCGACGAAAATCGATGTTCTCGATGTCCCGGGAGCCCGTGTCGGGCCGGCTGCTGGTCGGTCTACCGCCTGAAAAACTTGCCGTCTGAACTGCACGATCTTCAAGACCGAGGAGAATGATAATGCTGTTACCGGACACCCGGGTTTCGTACGGCACCAGCCTGTCCATATTCAAAACGACACGCGTCCGCCCACCGGCCTCGGCGGTGACCACCGAACTGAGAGGCCCAATTCCGACATTGGTTCGCCGACGATCCATGTTCAGGCCGGTGCCCGGCAAATCCAGGGCGATTCGCGCGGGATCGTCAATTGTAAAACTTAATGGTTCCGGCACGGCGCCGCTCATCTGCAATTCCAGCTGCACCTGCTGGCCAGGCAAGGCAACTACCTTGATATCCTCCAGCTGTGAATCCTGGGCTAAGGCCGGTAAAGCCAGCTGACAGGCCAGCACTGCAATAACCCATGTGCCCGCGCGGCGTCCAAATCCTTCGCCCCCGCGGAAATCACGTGTTGGCAGATTCAAGAACTTCATTTCGGTTTCTCCCTGTACGATCACTCACTCAACGCTACGGCAGCCGGCCTTTCGATATAGCCGCCGAGTCCGTCTGAGATTATTTCAAGCAAATTGATTTCTTTATCGGTAATGGACGTAATGTGTCCATCGTTCTGGCCTAAATAATTACCAACCACCACGCGGTGAACCAATCCATCGCTGGTCTGCAGGAGGCCGTAAACGGTCTCCCCAAGAGCAAGCGTCCCAACCATATTCATCGAATCCAGCGGGTACTGCTCGAGATACTCTCTGCTGCGAGTATCGTCGGGGCTGATCGCTGAGCCTGACTGATTGCGCACCACCACCGGCGTGGCGGGAACGAAAGGCGACCGTAGATCATGCGCCTCATAGACAAAGGTGTCGTATGGCTTGATCTGTGGCAGCGGATCAATCCGGCCGCCCGGTTTGACTTTGATCTTGTCTATGTAAGAATTCAGGTCATCCGTACCACCGGTGCAAGCAGTCAGCAGTCCCGCCATAACAGCCAGGATCAATCTGAATTCAGAACGCGTACCAGTGTCCATTCTTCTTATGACTCCTCTTCCAGGTAGCGGTACGTCTTGGCCGTGACATCGAGCGACAGATCGTTAGGTCCACCATCACGGGCCGGCTGAATGGTGACGTCTTGCAGCGTCACGATACGTGGCAAGGCGGCGATTCCGCTGACAAACTCTGCAAGAGCGTGATACTGGCCCTGCAGACGAATTTTGATTGGCAGTTCGGCATAGAAATCTTTTTTGATTTCTTCACTGGGCTGGAAAAGCCGTTCGTCAAGGCCGGCGCCAAGACCGGTCTGGGAAATATCCACAAGCAGGCTGGGGACTTCCGTGCGGCTCGGCAACTGACGCAACATGGCACCAAATGAAACTTCCATTTCCCTAAGCTGTGCCTTATAGGCATTCAGGTTCGCAGCTCGTCTTTGCCTGGTCTCAAATGTCCGCTTCAGATCGATTTCCTCTCTTTCGGCTCGCTGCAGCACTTCGGACTTGTCACGGTAAACAAAGTAGTAGGAACCGCCCGCCGCGACGGCGAAAAAAATGATAACGATCAGGAAGGCACGAAAAATTAACGGCCAGCGACCAATATCGCTGGTGTCGAGGCTCTGCAGTTGCTCTATGAGGTTCATAGTCCGCCTGTCTCCAGCAGTTCATCGTTGTTTTCCTCGACTGTCGTCGACAGCTGCTTGGCGGTCAGTCCAAATTCAGCGTGTTTGGTCGGTCCGTCTTCAACTGTTTCAATTACCTGCAAGCCCGGATCTTCCAGCCATTCCGAGCTGTCGATATTGCGCATATACGCCGATACACGCGTCGTGGATTCAGCAACACCTTTTATTTCAAGATTTCGGACGGTCTGTTTCACCGATGTCAGATAAACTCCTTCGGGGAGCGTACGCACCAACTCATCAAAAAGGTGTACCACCTCAGGCCGGCTCTGTTGCAATCGCTCGATGATTTCCATTCGTGCGATCAACCGTTCCTTTTGGCGCTCCAGACCCTTGATTTCTTCTATCATTGTGTCCAGAAGTGTAATTTCATTTTTCAAAATGCCGTTGCGTTTGTTCTGGTGATTGATAAACCGGTCAAAAGTCCAGTTCGCCACGATGATGCACACTGCGCCGATCAAAACGGCGGCGCCGCTGGCCACAGCAAAATTCTTCTGCCGCTCTTTGCGCTGTTCTTCGCGCCATGGAAGTAGATTAATTCTTGGCATCTTAGTCGAAGCTCCTCAACGCCAGACCACAAGCGGTCAACAATGCGGTGGAATCCTTTGTCACACCCTGAGATTTGGCCCGTGAAGACAGTTTCATTTGCCCGAGCGGATCGCCAACTTCTGCGGGTATACCCACCCGGGAAGCAATGACATCTGCCACACCCTGAATATTGGCGCACCCGCCACAGATCAAAATGGATTCCGGCTGCTCCCGACCACTGCCGGATGCCAGGAAAAACTGTAATGAGCGACTGACCTGAAGCGACATTTCGTCCATGAACGGGTCCAGCACTTCCGGCTGGAAGTTTGACGGCAGTCCGCCTTCCTTCTTCGCCCGTCCAGCTTCTTCAAGGCTCAGCCCGTAGGTTCTCATAATTTCCTCGGTCAGTTGTTGGCCGCCGAACGCAAAGTCCCGGGTATAAATCACCCGAAGATCGCGCAGAATACTGAAGGTCGTGCTACTGGCTCCAAAATCGACCACGGCGATCGTGTGGTCCATGCCGCCATCGATCATCTGGTGAGTCAGCAACTGACAGGAATTTTCCAGTGCGAATGCTTCAACATCGACGACCCTGGCGATCAGCCCGGCCGCTTCCACGGCTGCCTGGCGCTGTTCCACGTTTTCATTGCGGGTCGCCACCAGAAGCACGTCCTGCATTTCCGGATCTTTCGACGATTCTCCCTGGACTTCAAAATCGAACGAAACTTCTTCCATCGGGAACGGTATGTACTGGTCAGCCTGCAATTCGACCTGGCCTTCCATCTCGGACGCACTCAGTGATCTTGGCATCTGGATAAGCTTGGTAACCGCGGCATCGCCGGAAATCGCGACTGCGCACTCTTTGGTTGCAGTGCCAGAACGTTTAACCGCCCGGCGAATTGCCTCGCCCACGGCCTGGGCATCGACAATGGCCTTTTCATTGACGGCATTGTTCGGAGTCGGTTCCGCCGCGTAGGACTCGACCTTGTAACTTCCATTCCCACCGGACAATTCGATCAACTTCACGGATGAAGTCGTTATGTCCAATCCGAGCAAAGACTTCCTTTTTCTACCAAAAATCACGGTTTTTCCTTTTTAACTCCGTAACTTGCAAGTCGAAGATAGACCAGCACATTAGCTTATGCAACCACGTTTATCCTAGTTCATCCACCGTTATCGGTACGTGACCTCGCTCACATTATGACAAAGACCGTACCGCAACCGTCTCCCCCCGTTCCTTTCAGTTGCTGCGGTATACTTCCCGACCACAGTCAGGGTCGGTCAATCGCAGGTCATTAGCCCACCTGTGTTAGCATTTCAGGCATAAATCCAGGCTTTTGGAAATCAGTCCGGTAAGATGCGGGCGGCCTGGCAGAAGTCTGGGCAAACTGGTTGCATCCTGACCGGCAACCCCGCTGTCTTAGGTGACTCCCTTAGACCGGTGGCTTTGCGTCCTCACCTTTCGGTGAGTTTGCCTGCATTGTGCGGCCTTAATATGCATAATCAGATGTTATAAAGCAAGGACTTAAGCCAGTTACTTAGCATGAAACTTTACCATCGGATTCTTTTTGTGGGCGCCAGCGCTATTGCCGTCGGCAGCTTTATTTTCTTTATGACCGGCGTCGCCGCCTATTTGTACCTGGCGCCTGGGCTGCCCGCGGTGGATTCGCTGCGCGAAGTGCGCCTCCAGGTGCCCTTGCGGGTCTACAGCCGCGACGGCCGCCTGATCTCGCAATTGGGTGCCCAGCGCCGAATTCCGGTCGCATTCGAGGATATACCCGAGGATATGGTCAATGCGTTCCTGGCCGCAGAGGACGACCGGTTCTTCGAACACCCGGGTGTCGACTACCAGGGCCTGGTTCGAGCCGGCATGATGCTGCTGCTGACCGGTGAGCGGCGTCAGGGTGGCGGAACCATCACCATGCAGCTGGCCAGGAATTTTTTCCTGACCCGGGAAAGGACCTATGTCAGGAAGCTCAGGGAGATTTTTCTTGCCCTTCGGGTTGAGCGAGAACTCAGCAAACACGAAATCCTGACGCTTTACCTGAACAAGATTTTTCTGGGCCAGAGGGCCTACGGTGTCGGGGCTGCAGCAGAAGTCTATTTTGGTAAAACGCTGGATGAGCTCAACCTGGCTGAAATAGCCACGATCGCCGGATTGCCAAAGGCGCCTTCTACAGACAATCCGGTCAACGATCCCGAGCGGGCGCGGATTCGTCGCAGTTATGTTTTGCGACGCATGATGGAGACAGGCTACGCAGACCAGGCGCAGGCGGATGAGGCGGAAGCACAGCCGCTGGTGTCAAGAATTCATGGTCCCACGGTCCAGGTAGCCGCGCCGTATGTTGCCGAAATGGTGCGTAGTGAATTGCTGGCTCGCGATCTGCCGGAGATATACACAGCCGGCTATCGCGTCACAACCACCCTCGACAGTCGCCTGCAGCGGGCGGCAATCATCGCATTGCGCCAGGCATTGCTGGAATACGACGCTCGACACGGGTACAGAGGCCCGGAGGGGCATCTCGACATTTTTGATGAACCCGCCGCAACCGGCGTCGATAATGATGTTCCGGCGGAGACTGATGAATCGCAGCCGCACACCAGCGACCTGGAGCAAGCGGACCTGGAGCAAGCGGACCTGGAGCAAGCGGACCTGGAGCAAGCGGAGACGGATTCAGAATCCGAATGGGCCGTGATTCTTCAAGCCTACCCCGAAATTGGTAATCTCGCGGTTGCGCTGGTCCTGTCAACCGACGAGCAGAAGGCTGAGATTTTTGTCAGGGACCACGGTGTCGTCACCCTGCCGTGGACAGCGATGTCATGGGCCAGGCCTTACATCGACGATAACCAGCGCGGCGATGCGCCGGAATCAGCTGCAGACATTTTGACTCCAGGTGACGTGATACGCCTGGCGTTGGTCGAGCAAGGCTGGCGACTGACCCAAATACCCGAGGTTCAAGGCGCGGTGACTGCGATCGACCCCCAGGATGGAGGTATCGTGGCGCTTTCGGGCGGCTTCGATTTTTTCGCCAGTAAATTCAATCGCGCCGCCCAGGCCAAACGTCAGCCAGGGTCATCATTCAAGCCCTTTGTCTACTCGGCGGCCCTGGACCTGAATTACACGCCGGCGACAGTCATCGATGATGCTCCGGTGGTTTTCGAGGATGCCGCGCTCGAAGAGACCTGGCGCCCGGTCAATTACAGCAGAATATTCCACGGGCCAACGCGAATGCGCGAAGCGCTGGTCAAGTCACGCAACCTGGTGTCGATTCGAATTTTGTTAGACATCGGCATTCCACATGCGCTGCGCTATCTCGATCGTTTCGGATTTCCACGGAGCGCCCTGTCCCGGAATCTGTCACTGGCTCTAGGAAGTGCGGCACTGACGCCGTTACAAATGGCAGCCGCATTCTCGGTTTTCGCCAACGGTGGATTTGCGGTTCAGCCCTATATCGTCCAGCGTATTGAGGATGCCTCCGGGGAGATGATTTATCAGGCGGATCCGCCGCTGGCATGTTATGAGTGCGAGCAGGTCAGGACTCGGCTGGAAGCGGACGGCGCTGACGATGACGACGACGAATCCTTACCGGACCTCGACGACCTTCCGCAGGATCTCATTATTCACAGCGACCCGGCGCCGGCCGCACCAAGAGTCGTCGAATCGCGTAACGCCTACCTGATTGCCGACATGATGCGGGACGTCATACGTCGAGGCACCGGCCGACGGGCGATGGTTCTCGGCCGCAAAGATCTGTCTGGCAAGACAGGCACGACAAATGATGGCGTCGATGTCTGGTTTAGTGGCTACAATTCGCGCCTGGTAGCGACGACCTGGGTCGGCTTCGACAACCCGCGCCCGCTGGGCGTCGGCGAAGAGGGAGCGCGAACAGCTTTACCTATGTGGCTGGATTTCATGCAAGTCGCACTGCGCGGGATGCCGGAAAGCAGATTGCCCGCTCCCGACGGCCTGATCACCGTGCGTATTTCACCGGACAATGGCTGCCTGGCGAGAGCGGGAGACCCGAGGGCAATTTTTGAAATCGTCCCCAGAGAGAGAATACCGGACTGCAAACCGGAAGATTCAGACCGGCCTTTTGACTATGATCAGGAAGCCCCGGACGAAGAGGACTTGTTCTAGCGAAGCCCTCTGGGTTATTAATAGGTTCGCAAAGCCAGTACAGCCAGTTATCTGCACCTAAGAGCTTGTCGGATTTAGGTGTTTGTCGCGAGGCAGGTAAGTAGTGAGGCTATTTTTTCGATCGTTTGAGGCGAATAGTGAGTCTATTTAACGAAAAGGATCGGGAAAATGGGCTGATTTCCCGCCGCCACAGTAGAACAGCCTTGAGTCGGTCAGGCTCCTTGAGACCATTACGCTTTCTATTGACAGGAGAAGCATGAATGGCGCGGCGCCAGACCCGTATCGATAACCTTCGCCTCGTGCTGGCTCAGGAATCGGCTCGAATCATGGCCGAACAGGGCATCGACGATTTTTTACTCGCCAAGCGCAAGGCTGCCGAACGGCTGGGAGTGACCGCACATTCCGCGCTCCCAGGGAACCGGGAGATCGAGTTTGCTCTTTCCGAGCACCTCAGGCTGTACGCCGGCGAAATGCACCAACACAACTTGCTGAGCTTGAGGCGACTGGCTCTGGCCGCGATGCAGCAGTTCGAGTGTTTCAGGCCAAAGCTGGTCGGGCCGGTCCTGAACGGAACGGCAACGCCCCACTCCGATGTAACCCTGCACTTGTTTGCCGATCCCCCCGAACTGGTTGCGATGCGGTTAATAGAGTTGGATATTTCCTACCTGATTTGCGAACGCAAGGTTCGCTTTGCGGAAAAAGCGGAATCCTTTCCTGCTTATGCCTTTGCCAGGGAACAGGTGCAGATCGAATTGACGGTTTTCCCTGATATTGGAATCAGGCAGGCACCAAGATCGCCTGTCGATGGCAAATCGATGCATCGCGCAGGAACGGGTGAACTAAAAGGGTTAATCGAATCACGCCAGTCCTGAGCCAAAACAGCCTTTCCGGGTCAGGTTCGTTTATCCAGCGGCTCCAGATCCCTTTTTACTGGGCCTGTGTAAAGCTGACGGGGCCTGCCGATAAGGCCTTTCTCGTCGGCAATCATTTCCTGCCAGTGTGCAACCCACCCGACCGTACGGGCAATGGCGAACATCACCGTAAACATTGAAATGGGAATCCCGAGCGCACGATAAATAATACCGGAATAAAAATCTACGTTCGGATAGAGCTTCTTCTCAATGAAATACTCGTCTTTCAGCGCGATCTCTTCCAGCTTCAGGGCCAGATCGAAAAACGGTGTATCGACCTGATCCATTTTGCCCAGCACCTTGTGTGCCATGTCCCTGATCAGAGTCGCGCGGGGGTCAAAATTCTTGTATACGCGATGCCCAAAGCCCATCAGCCTGAACGGGTCATTCCGATCTTTGGCCTTGGCGACATATTTTGGAATATTCTCCGCGCTGCCGATCTTCTCAAGCATATTCAGCACGGCTTCATTGGCTCCGCCGTGTGCCGGACCCCAAAGTGCGGAAATACCGGCCGCAATCGCCGCATAGGGATTGGTCCCCGAACTGCCGGCCAGCCGAACCGTCGACGTGCTGCAATTCTGCTCGTGATCGGCATGCAGGATGAACAGCAGGTCAAGCGCTTCACACATAACCGGATCAATCTCGTAAGTCTCGCATGGAACCGCGAAAAACATATTGATCAGGTTGCTGCAATAATCCAGATCGTTGCGCGGATATATAAAGGGCTGGCCCAGCGAATGTTTGTAAGCTGCCGCGGCAATCGTCGGGATTTTGGCGATAATCCGGTGCGCAAAAATACTCCGGTGGCGCGGATTCTTAATTTCCATGCTGTCGTGATAAAAAGCAGCCATCGAGCCTACGACACCCGATACCATCGCCATCGGGTGGGCGTCATAATGAAAGCCGTCGATAAAACGCAGCAGACTTTCATGGACCATCGTGTGATGCCCTATTGAATAGACAAATTCGTCCAGTTTTTCTCTGTTCGGTAATTCGCCGTGGAGCAAAAGGTAGGCAACTTCCAGAAAGTTGCAATTTGCGGCCAATTGATCAACCGGGTAACCGCGGTACAGTAAAATGCCCTTATTACCATCGATGAATGTGATTTTACTTTCGCAAGCTGCGGTCGCGATAAAACCGGGGTCAAAAGTGAAAACGCCTGCTTCCTTGAATAACGGAGCGATACTGATGACATCCGGACCGAGGGTTCCTGACCTGGCTTCCAGTTGCAGGCCGTCCCCGTCGCTACCAGGGGTCAGAAGTCGAAAGTTGCTGTCACTCATTTGATTTCCTGTCCTAAATGCCGGTGTGCGTGGTCCCTGTGTCTTTGCGCCCCGTATCGGCCGGACGTAAAAATAATGGCACCGAAGACGCCGCCGGGAGCCTATCGATTATAGGTTAGTGATGCGTCGTGTGACCAGCGCAAGCGCGTCCGTTGTCGATTCGGTGCGGAACGACTGGCTGAAGCGAGGTTCCCGCACCGAAACCGAGGCAGCAAAAAAAGGGCGCCGCAGCGCCCATTCTTCCAAGCATCGGTATGGCTCAGCCACCGATTCCGTATTTACGGCGGAATTTGTCTACCCGACCACCGCTATCGACGATTTTTTGCTTGCCGGTATAAAACGGATGGCATTTTGAGCACACTTCAATATGCAGCTCGCCACCCATTGTCGAGCGGGTCGAAAAAGTGTTCCCGCAGCTGCAGGTCACATTCATATCGGTGTACTCGGGATGGATATCGGCCTTCATGGCGAAACCTCTGGCAAACGCACCGGATACGCCCGGCGCCTGAAAAATTGGGCCGCGTAGTGTACTGCCCACAGGAGGTCCTGGCAAGGCAGAGACTGGCTGTAGCCAGCAGCGGCCAGACGCTATCCTGTTTTTCTTCCAAATTTCATTACTTTATATAATACCGCAGAGAGAAATCATTAACTTCTTGGCTTTACCCAACAGTTCTAAAAAGGTTTCTGTCTTATCCACAAAATCTGTTAATAACTTTGTGGATTAATTGTTGCTGAGGCGATTTTTCAGGCTAAAAAGAGTCCTTTCAATCAAATTGGCGAATTCTTGACCAATTCAAATTTCCTCTTATTTTTCAATCAGTTAAATTTTCTCCGTAGCCGGGAACGGCAATCTTGAAAGGTAAAACAGCCGGTTTTTCTTGATTATCCAGACAATGTGCATAAGTTACGCGATGCAGCATGAATTCGTGGCGATTTTTCTACCGACCGCTGACCAAAAATCCTATAAAAAACCGGGGCTTTCGGGTCCTCAGGCCGATCCTGCAGGACTTGTAGCGGAGGACTCCGGCAAAAAAATGGCCATCAGATTATTGCGAAAATTCATCCCCAGCGCGCTGGGTTGACAATGAATTCCGTTTATTGTCAGCAGCCCATTATCGACTGCTTGTTCCAGCATGACAGCGCATTTTGCGCGCGCCAACCCCGTTCGCCTTGCAAACAGATCGAGGGGGAAACCCTTTTCCAGTCGCAGGGCGTTTAACATAAACTCGAAAATAAGGTCATCCGGCCGCAGAATGCTGCTGCCTTCTACCGTGTCATCGACAGCCATGTATTTTTCCGGTTGCCGGAATCGCCAGTAACGCATCACACCGCGTTCGTCGCTTATTTTGCCATGGGCTCCGGCACCAAGGCCCATGTAGTCCCCGAATGTCCAGTAGTTCACGTTGTGCTCACACTGTCGGTTCGGTTTCGCAAAGGCTGAAATTTCGTAGTGATCGAAGCCAGCCTGCGCTAGCCGCTCGTGGCATTGCTGCTGGATTTCCCAACAGGCGTCATGATCGGGAAGGATCGGCGGATTGCGGGCAAATAATGTGTTTGGCTCGAGCGTGAGTTGATAATGCGAAACATGCGTCGGCTGCAGATCGAGAGTCTGTTCCATGTCTGCCAAGGCCTCTGGCGGAGTTTGCCCGGGCAATCCGTACATGATGTCCAGGTTGAAATTCTCCAGACCCGCTTTTTCGAGTTCGGCGACCGCGATCAGCGTTTCACTTGCCCGGTGAATCCGGCCCAGCGCCTTTAACTTGTTGTCGTCGAAGCTTTGCGCGCCGAGTGACACACGGTTGATTCCGGCATCCAAATAGTCCCTGAAGTTGTCACGCTCGATCGTTCCGGGATTGGCTTCCAGCGTAATTTCAACGCCTGGCGCGAGCGTCAGCAGATCGCCAGCCTTATCCAGGAATGTTGCGATACTGGCGGCTGAAAAAAGACTGGGAGTGCCGCCGCCGAAAAAAATACTGGTTACAGGCCGTCGGCGAAGCCCGGTCGCGCTGCGCTCGATATCCTCGAGCAATGATTTCAGATAACGCCGCTCCGGTAACTTTCCCCGCAACGCATGTGAGTTGAAATCGCAATAAGGGCATTTTCTGACACACCAGGGCAGGTGCACATAAAGAGAAAGCGGTATCGACAACACAGCCATGCCCTACCCGCCGATCCTCGCCGGCAACAAATTCGCGAGTTTGCTCAGCGCCTGGCCTCGGTGACTGATGCGGTTTTTTTCCGCTTCGCTCAGTTCGGCTGATGTCACATTCATACCCTGGACCTCGAAAAGGGGGTCATAGCCGAATCCGTTGTCGCCCCTCGCTTGCCGCACGATGCTGCCTTCCCAGCTTGCCTGGCAGATCAAGGGAACCGGATCGGACGCATATCGCATGAAGACAATGACACACTGGAAGCGCGCCTTCCGTCGTCTGTCGCCAACGCCATCGAGCCGCTTTAACAACTGAATATTATTGGCCTGGTCGTCGCCGTCGAGGCCCGCATAGCGGGCCGAATAAATACCCGGCTCTCCCTTCAGGGCATCAACTTCGAGGCCCGAATCGTCGGCCAGCGCCGGGAGGCCGCTATGCACGCAGGCGTTTCTGGCTTTGAGAATCGCATTCTCGACGAAGCTCAACCCGGTTTCCTCGATTTCCGGGACAGCGAATTCTGACTGTGGAAAAACTTCGATGGCCAGCGGCGCAAGGATTTCACTTATCTCCGCGAATTTGTCCGGATTGCCGGTGGCAAGCACCAGTCTGGCCACGATTTACTCCGCCGATTCCAGCGACTGCGTTTGCAGCAACAGTAATGACTGTATCCCGGTTGCGGCAAGATCGAGTAACCGATCGAGTTCGTCGCGATGGAAGGCATGGCCTTCGGCTGTGCCCTGCACCTCAATAAAAGCTCCGGCATCGTTCATCACGACGTTCATATCGGTCTCTGCATCCGCATCCTCTTTATAATCCAGATCCAGTACAGGCTGGCCCCGGTATATGCCCACCGATGTCGCCGCAACCTGGCCAAACAGCGGATTTCGTTGCAGACCGTTGTTTTCCATCAGCCATTTGACCGCATCGGCCAGCGCCACGTAAGCGCCGGTGATCGCTGTTGTCCGCGTTCCGCCATCAGCCTGAATCACGTCGCAATCGATCGTGATCGTTTTCTCGCCGAGCGCGCCCAGGTCCATGACCGCTCGCAGCGAGCGGCCGATCAGCCGCTGGATTTCAAGTG
>CAZMOM010000036.1:0-27477 GCA_964568075.1 uncultured Gammaproteobacteria bacterium | reverse complement strand
TCGCTATCGTATCAGCTCAACGGCCGCTCTTGAGGGTAAAGCGGCCAGTCAATCAGTGGCAATGCTGGATCTTGATGGGCCGCTAACGGCCAGGTGGTCTTGCCTCGATAAAGTGGACAGTTGAGTTAAGCCCATAATGTCCGCTTTCGGCCAGAGGCAGACGTTGTTTGTCAGGTGCTTCTCCGAATTGACCCCCAGCCTTCTACTGGCATACAAAATATGAACGGGCGCCTATGATCCCGGGTCAGCGAATTATTACGCGCCGGGGTTTGGGCGGCGCGTGTTGTTATCGCCTTTGGATTTCCGATGTCGCGATCCAGGCCTCGATATGGGCGCGTAACTGGACCAACGGAATGGTGCCGTTCTCGAGAATTCGATCATGAAATTCGCGAATATCGAAGTCGTCACCCATGGCGTCTTCAGCCTGCCTGCGCAGCGCCAGAATTTCCAGGCCACCGGAATCGTAGGCGGTTAACTGACCCGGAAGCATTGCGATACGGTCAACCATTTCATCGCCACGGGTCTCGGCAAATCGTCCGGACTCCAGCATGAAGTCAATAGCCTCCGCGCGTGTCCAGCCGAACAGGTGAATGCCCGGATCGACGACCATGCCCCGCGCCGGCCACGCGAGGCGCCGGATCGGACCCGTCGTCGTTGCGTAAAGACCCATTTCCTCGGCCAAACCCTCGGCGTAACGTGCCCAGCCTTCTCCCGGACCGGAAAACCAGATGATTTGCGTGACGGGATGCAACCCTTCCACCGCTTGTCCGACCGCAACCTGCAGATGATGCCCCGGCCAGGCCTCGTGAAACGCCGTCGCTTCGGCGTTGCCGCGTGACTGTTCCTCGGGTTGATGCAACGGGATTCTGTACTCTCCGGGCCGGCCAGGCGACCCTGGCCGATAGTGGGCCGATCGGCCGGTGCCTTCTTCGTGCTTCGGGAACGGAACGACATTGATCGCTTTTTCCGGCATGCTGCCAACCCATTTCGGCATTTCAGTTTCGGCCCGGTGAATCGCGGCGCGTGAAAACTCGAGCAACTCATCTGCATTCGCAAAACGGTCGGCCGGATCGGCTTTCGCCTTATCCATGATCTCCTTGAAATCACTGAGCCCATAAGCGGCCCGGCCAAGCTCGATGACCCTCGCTTTGTTCGCGGCGACCGTAACTTGTCCTAATTCGTACACTGCCTTGCCGGAACGATCGAGGGTCGTATAGGCACGCAGCGACGCTTCATAGCAATCGAGACCGTCCGGATTGGCCGTCACCGAAAGTTCCTCGCGCGCGCTGCCAATATAAATATCTGCCAGGAAATCGCGGTATCTGTGCAATGCGGGGTAGATCTGATTGGTAACGATGTCTCGCGTCGCCGCTGCAAACGCTTCGTCATCGTCACGTGTGGCGGGCGAATAAAATGGCGATTGGTCAGTATCGAGGTCGAGCAGGCCATCCACCTGGTCGACCACGCGTTGCACCACCGACTTCGGCGCCGAGTAGCCCAGTTCCAGGCCGTATTGCAGATTTTCTATTTCCTGATCGATATACCCGGCCAGCCTGGACCAGCGCGTGATCGACTGTTCCCTGTATTCCGGCGAACCGGTCGGCTGCAGCTGCGCGATCTGCGAGTAGCCCAGATGCCAGCCATCCATCTGATTGACGTTCCATAACTCAGTTCGGCAAACGCGTCGCGCGACCGAAGCTCTGAGCGCCTGTAACAGATACGCGTGCGTAATCCACTCAGTACGCCCGGCGAGCGAGTCGACATCGACCGACTCTAGTTGCTGTAACAAGTCGTCCAGGATAGCTTCGCCGGCCTGCCTGGCCTCCGGACTGTTGTCTTCCATGCCGTCATGTTGATCCAGTTCGACGCCCGAGAAATATGCGACTTCGGGTGTTCGATCCAGAGCTACCGCGTAAGAGCGATCGGCGATTGCGTTGACTTCGGCCGCTGGATCGCTCGATGGATCTTCGGCCGTGGGCGTGGCCTGCCCGCATCCATACAGCGCCAAAGCAGACAACGTTAAAGCGACCAGCTGTCGCAATCGAGTCAATGCCATCAGTGCTCCCCTCGCGTTTATGCCACGCAGTATAAAACGCCTGTGCCCGCTTCGGATCGAAAGTGGCCACTCAGTGATTGATAGCCGACGGGTTTGCTACTCAGCGGCGACTCGTGAGCGTCTTCCGTTGCTGCGGCATGTTGAAGTGCTCCGTCATTCGCCAACATAATTTGCCTTGAACGTGATCAGCCCGCATCTGCATCGCCAACTCTCAACGACGGCTTGAGCCCCGGTGCCAGTGAGGCTTATTTTACTCAGATCGATCTGGCTCAGGTCCCGTCTCGAGAACCACGGGATGTTTTTTTCGATGGACCAAAAGAGCGATCCGCCCAGCCCGCGAACGTACAAGCCTCCGTTCTCCATCTCCCTGTTACAAACAGCGCAGTTCATCTTTGACGATCCTCGTGGTCAGCCCAGCAAAAATTGGTGCCGGTCGTTTAGTTATTAAGTTATCGAAATTCTAATCCTATACCAAGTCCAAACAACTAAATAACTTAATGACCGCCACCGATATCCGCCAATGCTGTGACGGGCAGCTAACGGCCAGCAACAGATTATTGCCAGACATAGAAACCCCGGCACAGGGCCGGGGTCTCGTAGTCAAAACGTGTTGCTTTGATATATTTTCGACACGGCCTACCGTGGCGTAGCAATGAATCCGTGCACGCCAGACTCGTCAATAACGATGCCGACGATATCTCCTGAGTTGCGGATGCCTTCGGGCAAGGTCAAGGAAAATCCGGGGAATTCCAGCGCGTCGCTGTTATCTACGTTGACCAATTCGCAAGACGAGCCCCCGGCGAGCTTAATGGTAAAGCCCTTACGCTTTCCGGATTCGGGGTCAAGAAAATCACCGACGACGAAGCCCGCATCGTTGATACCGCGGGTCTGGGTCCTCTGGCCATTGATTTGAAAATAAGTAACGGACCCGTCGGCAGCGCGCAGCCACCCGTAGCGTTCGATTCCGCTTGACGGGTCTGGTGAATCACATGGAGCATCGCTATCGAAGAAAATGGCGCTGCCGACCACCTGGCCCTTTGAGTTAATTCCGTGTGCAATAGTGAACAAACTCGGAACTATATCTGTGAATGTCTCCGTCGCAGGATCGTAGATGAAACCAACCGTACCATCTGGCGAATCGCGATAGCCGCTAACCAGACCATCACTGTTGACGCCTCTAGGCAGCGTGCTGGAAACCGCGTCCGGGTGTGAGAAAAACGTAAATGTACCGTCCTTGTCACGAAGGAATCCGCTGCGTGTGGATAAATCCTGACTCGTGACCGATCCCACCATAACGCCAGGATTTGATATATCCAGGACGCCCGTACTGGCATAGCCAGCCGCTGGCGCTACGTCCGTGAGCGTGTCCTGTGTCGATGAGTAAATGAATGGCAACCCACCAAGCCCATCAAGTCCGATGCCCACAACGGCGCCCGATTCGTTGACTCCAAAGACCTGAGTTTCGGCCGTTCCAGGATGGTCGAGCAGCCGATAAATGTAGCCGGCCGGTGCCGGCTCGCCGTCGACCCTGCCCACCACTTCAACGCCATTTCGCAGTGCTTCGGCCAGGTGGAAATCGCCAGGGAAAAAATGGACGAATTGTTCCTTTTTCCAACCTAAGCCGGGATTGGCAGCCCAACCGTAATTGTAGCTAAAGTCGCTGCCTTCCTTGAAAAACTGGACATCCTGGAACGATCCAACCGCAAAGGCCGCGTCGAAATCGAACAGCAGTTCGGTCTCCGTGCCGATCAGGAATTGCCAACCGGAACCTGTCAGATCTCCCCCCGAATCTGAGCCGAAGGTGACGGGACCATGTTCCCCTGAGCCGTCGTCTACTTCAAAAGACCAACTCCGGATATTTGCGATAGAAAGGGAACCGATCATCCCATCTGTTTCGATGGTTCCGATTACGGTTGCCCCACCGAATGCGCGGTCGACCTGGTAAACAATATTGTCCGCTTGGGCGCCCAGCGACCAGATAAAAAGCCCGACAGCAGCCAGCTTAAGAATGTTGTTTTTCATTATCGTAACTCCCTAATTGAACGTACCAACGGCGCGTGGCATATATTTTCATGATTGAATCTCCCGATTCCAGTTGGTTGAACGGGTCCCTGGGCCTTCGAGGGGCATTCAATGGCTTCTCGGAGGAAGTGAGGACCCGTAGTTTTCCGTCCCCGTCTTTCGGCGGGTTTGGCTTTTCGTATTGTTTGGAGTCGCTACTATACGTATTACTACGTATAAAGGGTACGCAATATTACGTAATATTACGTATAGGTGAAAAAGCCATGATTTTTGTTCATTGATGGGCTTTTTCAACCGACAGGAATGCCCGTTTTGGCTGGTTAGCAGACCTACCGGCAGAATTAGCGGTTCTCAGCCATATAATGTCGGCTTTCGGCCAGGAGCGGACTGTCGAAATACAAATCAGCCAGATGGCCGGTGCAGCGAATTGTTATGTGTTTTTGTCAGTGCACTACTTTTTATTTATTTCCCCCGCACCCATACCATGGTTTTTTATCTGGTTTAACTCCCCATGCAATATTTAGTCTGTTAAGTCCAGTGTAAATATCGATAATTGAATACAATTCTGTTAAAGCTTCGTCATCCAATCCAGCGTGTTTTACTGTTTCAGTATATACACCAATACAATAACCACATCCGCTCATTATAGATACTGTAAGAGCAACGATGTCTTTTGTTTTGCTGTCTAGCTGTCCTTGTTTTGTCATTATGGCCTGGATTTTTTTCCAAGCAGTGTCTAAGTACACCGGATTATTTGCCATTGCCTTATACATATTTGGAATAAAATCAATTCCAAGGGTCTTTTTGATATCTTCATAAGTTTCTTTGACTATTCCTGTAGCTTCACTTTCTTCAACTACTTTTACAAACGCTACTTTTTTCTCTTCTATATCGCCGTCGAAAAAAACCTCGTCGTCCTTTCGATGCAACGCTGCGTTTGGATGTTCGCTCATGATTCTCCCTCCTTAGCTAGATTTGCCTTTATCAAAATAAATTGCTCGATAGAAATGTAGCTGAGATCGGACAGGTAACTATATAGGTGGAAACCCGTACGCCTGAGGGCAACCGGCCTATCGCACCGCTGTGTGCTCAACATGGGGAATGATGTCCGCTTTGGGTCGAAACTAACCTCGATCGCCCTGTCGCTGAAGCGACTTACACGCACTTCTTCATGTAATTTCCAGGAAATGTTTCCGCAGTAACTTGTCGCGGTAATCGGCTGCGGGACCCTTGTTTCTCAGCGATCGTCTTCGGGTGCGTCGAGAAACTCACTGATGATCGGCGCGACCTTGTGCGGGCTGTGCAGCAGGAAAAGATGGCCACCGCCATGGACGATGTGCAAGCGGTTGTTCGGTATCAGCATCGATATCAGGCGGGCATTGACCGCGGGCACGATGGGATCGTCATCGCCGGCGAGGATCAGCGTGGGTTGCTGCAGTTTGTGCAGCCAGTGCACGCTGGTCCAGCCGGCCCCGGCGATCAGCTGATAGAGATAGCCGACGATCGATGGCGGGATGAGTCGCGCCGTGTGCTCGGTGACCAGGTGTGGTTTTCTCCTGATTTCCCCACCGTAGATATGAGGCGCCGCGTCCTGCATGTACTGCGACGAAAGGTAGCGCATCGGGGTCGCCATTTTCAGCAGCACCTTCGGTCGTCCGGGAACGCTGACCACACCGGGCGATGTCGCGGCGAGTATCAGGCGACGGCAACGATCGGGGTATTGCCGGGCAAATTGCTGCGCCAGTGCACCGCCCCAGGACACGCCGGCGACATCCACCTGCTGGAAACCCATCCTGTCCAGCAAGCGGTTGGCGAGCGATGCCAGGCCGGGGAAACGGCGCGGCCGCAGCCACATCGACGAACGGCCTGTTCCGGGTATATCGAAAATGATGACTTGGCGGTCCGGCAAAGCATCGATGAACGGAAAGACCAGCTCGAAATTAGCGCCGATACCGTTGAGCAAGAGCAACGGGATGCCATTGCCGGGCCGGGTCGCGACCCTGAGCATGACGCCATCGACATCGACATACTCGACCAGCGGATCCGGTGCCGAAGGGTTTGGTTTTTTTGGTGAATCGATAACGGCCGCCATTATTTCTGGTGCACGTAGCGGCCCGGCGCGTCGTCCATCGGCGGGTAGTTCTTGTTGCCGAGGGCTTTCGGTGCATTACGCCTGCCGTCGCCGCGTTCGGCGTACCATTGTTGCCAGTGGTCCCACCACGAGCCTGCGACGACCCCGGCGCCGGCGAGCCAGTCGTCGGCATCGAGGCTCAGGTCGTCATTGGTATAGAACTTGGCGCGCGGATTGCCCGGCGGATTGACGATCGCCTGAATGTGACCGCTCGAGCTGAGTACGAATTCGGTCTTGCCGGGCAATATATTCCGTGTTTCGTAACAGGCTTTCCATGGCGTAATGTGATCCGTAATGCCGGCGATGACATAGTTATCCTGTGTGACTTTACTCATATCGATCGGTGTGCCGAGCACCTTGTGAGTTTATCTTTGTGGGCCAGCGGGTTGTGCAAGGACATGGACAATAAGTCGGCGTGAAATTCGGCGGGCAGGCGGGTCGAGTCCGCGTTCCACGCCAGGACATCGAATGCCGGCGGCTTATTTCCCATCAGCCAGTTGTTTGCCACATAAGACCAGATCAGGTCGTTGGGGCGCAGCCAGGCGAAAATTCTCGCCATGTCGCGACCTTCGAGTACGCCTTTCGAACGGCTGCGCTGGATCGCCGCTGCGATGCCGGCCTTGGTCGAAAACAGCGTCATCAGGGTAGGGCAGTCCGTGTCCAGCACGGTGACCAGCAAGGTGATGTTGTGTACTCGCTGATCGTTAGCGGCAGCCAGGTGTCCGAGCAAGGCGGCAGCCGTATAACCGCCGGCACAGGCGGCGATTATGCTCAGGTCGTCATGACCCGTAATCTCGCAAACCGCGTCCATCGCTTCCTTGCAGGCGGCCAGGTAGGTTTCCAGGTTCCAGTCTTTCTGGGCGGCGGTCGGATTTCGCCAGCTGATCGCAAACAGCTGCATGCCATGGCGAACCGCATATTCGGCGAAGCTTCGGCCCGGCGACAGATCGACGATATAGAACTTGTTGATTTGCGGTGGGATCAACAACAGCGGTCTTTTGAAAACCTGTTTGCTGGTGGGCCGATATTGAATGAGCTCGAGTACTTCGTTGCGGAAAACCACGCTGCCTGGCGTCGCCGCCAGGTTGTGGCCGACCTTGAATTGGCTTTCATCGACCTGTTTCGGCATGCCGCCGTTATTGAGCAGGTCGTCGAGCATGTTGCGGGCGCCGTAAAGCAGGCTCTTGCCCCGGGTTTCGACCATACGCTTAACCGCGCCCGGGTTGCCCAGCAGTGTATTGGTGGGCGCTACGGCTTCGGTAAACAGGCCGAGGGCAAACCGCGCGCGTTCTTTTTCACGGTCGCTGACACTCGACGAGTCCAGGATATTGAACAGGCTTTTCCGCCAGGCCAGATAGCTCTGCATGACTCTTTTGAAAAATGGGCTTTTTTGCCAGATATCGTGCCGGAAACGCCGGTCCTTAGGATCCGGAGCGACGACAGAGTCACCGATGGCGACCTGCATCAGTTCGGTCAGCAGCCCGATTTGTTCCCGAATCACGAGGTCGGGTCTGACCGCCATGAGGCGGAACAGTCCATTGATCGCGCCAAGTACCTCGCGGCCGTCGAAACCGACGACCGGATTGGCGCCAAGAATCTGTTCCGAAGTCTGGCGAGCGTCTTCGAGGGTAGCGCCGGCAGCGGCGCTCTCCGCTTGTGAATGCTTCGCTTGCGCCCCCTTCGCCGATGAATCCCGGACTTTTTTCTGTCCGGATTTCTTCCTGGCAGCGGTTTTCTTTGGCGCCTTCTGACTTCTTTTGACCGCCTTGGCCCGCACGCTTTTTTTGCGGTTTTCGACCGGAAATTTGGTTGCGTTGCCGTCCGCTTCCGCCACAGGAATTTTTGCCTTGCTCATTTCGACATTCGGATTTGCAATATATTGCATTGCAGTATCAGTCTGATTTGCCCAAATCGCAAGTCCGCCGAGACGACCCGCTTTGGGAAAAAAAGCCCGTCCTGTGACGCTTCTCACGGCCGTTTGGGACGGGGTGTGTGACTCTATTCACAGTTTAAATCATTGCTTTTGGCAGATTATGGAAAATCGGTACCAGTTCATTATAGTCTCGCGTCGACGGGCCTAAAGTTATCGCGCCAAGGTATTAATTTTTTTGGATTTTTTTGGTTTTGCCGGCATCCGGAGCGCGGCAGAACCCGGTAAACGGCTCCGGGGAGCAATACCATGAAACGTATTTCCTTGATTATATTGGTTTTATCAGTTCTTACGGGGTCTCCGGCGGTGTTTGCACTGGGGACGACCGCGGGGACGGACATTGCCAACTCGGCACAGGTCAGCTACGTGGTCGCCGGCACGCCGGTGTCCCAGAGCTCGAATGTCCTGGTGGTCACCGTCGCAGAGATTCTCGACGTCAACGTGTTGTTGCAGAGCCCAACCGTCCCGGTGACCCCCGGTGATGTGAATCGCTCCCTGTTGTTCACCGTGACCAACACGGGTAACGGCAACGAAGATTTCAGTCTCGCAATAGACAGTGCCCTGGCTGGCGATGATTTCGACCCGACCCCGTCGCCGACTTCCATTTATTTCGATACGGACGGCAGCGGCGATTTGTCGGCCGGCGATACGCCTTATAGTTTTGGCGTCAACGATCCGCAGCTGGCGCCCGATGCATCGGTCAACGTCTTGCTGGTCAACGACATACCCGCCGGCCTGCTGGATGGAAATCAGGGTTTCAGCGAGCTGACGGCGACGTCCTTGACCGGAACCGGTAACCCGGGTGACGTGTTCGGCGGTCAGGGTGACCTGGGCACCGATGCGGTGGTCGGTGCGAACGGCGGCGACGATGCAGACATCGGCATTTACATCGTCAGCAATGTCACACTGAGCATCGTCAAATCGGCGACGGTGGTCGATCCGTTCGGCGGCACCGAGCCTGTCCCGGGTGCGCTGATCACCTACCAGATCGTGGTAACGGCCAGCGGTTCGGGTACCGCGATCAACGCAAGTTTTACGGATCTCATCCCGCCGTTTACCACCTATCAGACAGGATCATTGAGTCTCAACGGCGGCGGGCTGACCGATGCCCCCGATGCAGACGCAGGTGAGTTTTCCGGCGGAGCGGTTGTCGTGGCACTGGGAGATCTCACCCAGGCGGCCGGACCGCAAACCATCGCATTTACCGTAGTCATTGACTGAGGGGATTAAATCATGAGCATTTTCCAGAGGAAATTGAGCGATAGGAAATCAGCAACGTGCTTGTCCGTAATGCTGGCGATGATGCCGCTCGCGTTGTCTGCCCAGGACTCGGGGGCAATCCAGATACGGACGACGGCCGAAATCGAGGTTGTCGAAACCGACGCCAACGGTGAAATCGTTACCCGCCTCGAACAGGCGAGCAAGGTCATTCCAGGCGATATCGTGATCTACACCGTGACTTTTTCGAATACCGGCAGTGAGCCGGCGGAAAACGTCGTCATTACCAATCCGGTCCCGAGACATATGGAGTACGTCGAAGGTACGGCGTTCGGCCCGGGAGCGGATATCAGCTTCTCAATCGATGGCGGCCAGAGTTGGGGTACGCCGGATGAGCTGATGGTGACCGCCGCGGATGGCAGTCAGCGGCCGGCAATGGCCACGGAGTACACCGATATCCGGTGGATATTGAGAAACACGCTGCAGCCGGGCGCACAGGGCTTCGCCCGATTCCGTACGCGGTTGCAATAGACAGTGGGCTGACGATGGCCGGTTCAGGCCGGCATCGGCAGCTGCCTGATAACAAGAAAGTCTTTTTTATTTAATTTTGAAACGGGGGATGACGCACGGAGTGCAGGCACCTGTGAGTCTGATTTGAGCCTGTATGCGCCCGCAAGGGTAATTAAAGAGGAGAAAGAAAATGAAAACGCAAAAAATGACCATACGCCTGATCGGTGTATTGGTCGGTCTGACGGGCCTTGTGTTTGCCCAGACGACCTTCGCGGTCGGCACCTTTTCAGGTACGTCGATCACCAACGACGCCACGGTCAGTTATTCCAGTGGCGGCATCGCGCAGACGCCGGTGACCAGTCTGCCCACGGTTTTCGTCGTGGACAACATGGTCGACGTGCTGGTTGCCGAGATCACCGACGGCGCGGCACTGGTCGTACCCGGTCAGCTGGTCGCCAGCTTTGTCGATCCACAGGTGCTCGGTTTTACCGTGACCAACGAAGGCAATACGGCTCAGGACTATGCCCTGGTAGCAGCCAACCTGGGTGATGGCGCGAGCGTGCCGTTCAGCACGCCGCTGACCGATAGCAACAGCGGTACCAGTGACGCGACCGGCATCACGATGTATGAAGATGACGGCAGCGGCACTTTCGATGGCGCCGATGTGGTCGTGACCTTCCTCGACGCGATGGCTGCCGATGAAACGCGCACCGTCTGGATAGTCGCGGATATTCCGATTGGCGCCCTCAATGGCTCGGTGATCGGTGTTTCGCTACAGGCGACGACGCATGATTCGATCGCTGCCGGACTGGACGCGCTGACGGTGGAGACTGCCGGGCCCGACACGCCGCTGGTGGTTGATGTGGTGTTTGCCGATGACTTCCCCGTGGTCACCTCGACGGACGACGGTGCTGTGGATGGTCAGGCTTCCGACCGGGATGCATTCCTGGTGGCGGCTGCGGTGCTAACGATCGTCAAGGCCTCGGCGGTGATCTCCGATCCGTTCAACGGCACGACCAATCCGTTGGCCGTTCCCGGCGCGATCGTCGAGTACACGATCACGGTGACGAATATCGGCACCGCACAAGCGACCACGGTCACGATATCCGATGATCTGTCGACGGAAATCGGCAATGGCACGGTTGCGTTCGCGCCCGATCAGTACAGCGGCACCTTCGATATCCGGCTGGATATCAACGGAACCCCTACCGATCTGACGGAACAAGCCGATGCCGATCAGGGCGTATTCGCCGGTAACGCGGTGACGGTCAGCAACGTCACGCTGAACCCGGCCGATGTCGCCACGGTGGGCTTCCGGGTCACGATACTGTAATCCGGGAATTCTCCTCTTGATCCTTATGGGCGCATACTTGTTACGGGGACGCGGCCGGACCACCGGAAATTCCGGTGGTCCGGCCGGCGGCCCCGGCTTGCGTTCAGACCGGGGCTCAGGCCCTGGGAGGAGACCGCCAGACAGTGATTATCCGGCGACAAATTCGCCATCTCTTTTGCGCCCGGTCCGGGCTTTTTTGCTTTTATTGGGACTGCTATCGGCACTGCCGGCGGCGGCCCAGACCCCGCCCGGAACCATTATTCCCAACCTCGCTACAGTCGACTATCTAGCGCCATCTGGTCAGCCAGAAACGGTGACGAGCAATCTGCTCGAAATTGTGACTGTCTTGCCCAGGACCCTCAGTGTGCTGGATCTGACCCGGGTTCTACCGGGTATGCCGGGGGCCGTGGAGGCCATCGGCCCGTCCAGCTGTAATCTGTCCGGCAGCGGCTTCATCGCGCTGCCTGATCCAGTGCTGGTCGGTGGCGTCACCGTCGATCCGAATCAACTGCAAACCGTCGTGGACAGTACGCAATACCACGCCGGCGAAGCGGTGTTCGTGCGGGTCAGGGATGCAGACCAGAACCTGGATCCGTTGGCGCGCGAAACCGTCACCGTGATCCTGCAGGGTTCACCGGGCGGCGACCAGGAAGAGATACGACTGACTGAAACGGCTGTGGACAGTGGCGAGTTTGCAGCGTATCTGCAAAGCGCAACTGGCGGTCCGCTCGCGGGAGACTGTGTGCTCCAGTTGTCGGCCGGCGGTCAGGTGTTTGCCGACTATGTCGATCCGGCAGACCCGACGGATCAGTCGGGCGACAATGTCGTCGTCGATCCGGCCAGTCGTGTTTTCGATTCGCGACTCGGCCAACCCGTCGACGGAGCCAGCATTACTTTGCTGGATGCGGCGACCGGAATACCTGCCCAGGTTTTTGGCGACGATGGAGTCAGTATTTTTCCATCGACGATCATCTCCGGTGGCACGGTCAGCGACAGCGGTGGCAACAACTATGTTTTCGCTAGCGGGGAATACCGTTTCCCCGTCGTTACCGCGGGTGATTACCGTATCCAGATAACACCACCACAGGGATTCATCGCGCCATCGACGCTGACGATTCCCGCATTGCAACTGCTTCCGGGCGCACCGTATGCACTCGGTCCGGGATCATTCGGCAACGATTTCACCAGCGGCCCGGGACCCGGCTTCGCGCTGGATCTGCCGCTCGATCCGGTGACGACCGAACTGTTCCTGCAAAAAACCACGGGCAGCCCGATCGCTGCGATCGGTGATTTCGTCCAGTACCAGCTGGTTTTGGAAAATACCTCGGTGCTTGGCGATCTCAGCGGCGTCGTGATTACCGACCAGCTACCGCCAGGTCTGCGATACCAGGCCGGATCGATCCGCATCGATGGCTCGACAGCTGCCGATCCGCCGCTCGGCGTAGACGGCAGACAGATGACCATCGACATCGGACTGCTGACCGCAGGCGGCAGCGTAGCGGTGAGCTACGTTGTCGAAATTACGACAGGAACACCCGCCAGCCGTGTGGTCAACCAGGCTCAGGCTGCGACCAATGGCGGCCTGATATCCAATGTTGCCAGCGCGGTAATAACCATCACCGAAGATTTGTTTACCGGGCAGAGCTTGCTCGTGGGACGGGCGATTCTGAACAGCTGCGATGGCGACACGGGTAATGACGACAAGGGCGTCGGCGGGATCAGACTGTATCTCGAAGATGGCCGCTATGTGGTGACCGACGAAGATGGGCGCTACCACTTCGAGGGACTGGAACCTGGCACGCATGTCGTTCAGGTCGATCCGGTTACGATCCCACCCTATCTTGAACTCGTTGCCTGCGAGGAAAATACCAGATTCGCCGGCAGCAAAACGGCGCAGTTCGTCGAACTGCAGCCCGGTTCGTTGTGGCGAGCCGATTTCCATCTGCGTGAAATCGCACCGAGCGAAGGACAGGTCAGCGTCAGTCTGGACAGCAGGCTGATCGCACAAAAACGCGAAGTGGATTACCGGTTGACGGCGACGGTAATCGACGTTCCGGTCCGCAAAGCCCGGGCGATGGTGTTGCTGCCGCAGGGGCTCACGTATGTTTCGGGCACCGCCCGAGTTAACGGCCAGCCGGTTAGCGATTACGCACAAAGCGGGCGCATGTTGAATTTCGCGCTGCCCGATGGCGCGGACTGGCAACAGGAAATTCGCTTCCGCGCTGCGATAGGCCCTGATTTATCGGGTGAGCTGATCAGCAAAGCGCTGATTAATTTTGCATCGCCCACCGAAAAGAATTTACGCACGCCGGTTGCCGAAAACCGTTTGCGATTATCGCCGGCGACGCTCGATCGTTTCGACTATGTATTTACACCGCACTTCCCGGTCCTGGGAACGAAACTGTCCGCACAGGACGAGGCTGAACTGGATATCGTCGTGCGCGACTGGACCGGGGTGGCCAATCTGCGGATACGTGCGATCGGACACACGGACAAGAGCGGTATTTCAGCGCGCAGCCGGCATCTGTTTGCCGATAACTACGCGCTGTCCAAAGCGCGGGCACAAAGTGTCGCCGATTACGTTGCCTCGCATTTGAATATACCCGCACAACAGATAGCTGCCGTGGGCGTGGGCCCCGACCAGCCGCTGGTCGAGGAAAGAACGGCCAATGACCGTCGGGTGAACCGGCGCGTCGAGCTGCATGTCTGGGGTGAGCGAACGCTGACCCCCGAACAAGCGCAGATAACCCAGGCGAACAGCGGCACACTGGGCACCGATACGATCAGTCAATCGCCGCGCGAGGAATACTTACAGGAGGATGTGATTATTCTCGATACTCCCGCCGAGGATGCCGACCTTGCGTATGACGACCCGTCGCTGGTCGAAAGGCTGCAGCCGGAAATCGACTGGGTCTGGCCGGAAGATGGTTACCGGCCGGCGATTCCGAGTCTCAAGATCGCCGTCAGCCACGCGCCGGATCAGCGGGTCGAGTTATTCGTTAACGGATTACAGATCAGCGCGTTGAGTTTTGACGGAACCCGGACTTCGCATGCGAAAACGGTGAGCCTCAGTCGCTGGCGCGGCATCAACCTCGTCGATGGCAGCAACGAACTGGATGCGGTGGTTCGCGATGCGAATGGCAATCAAATAAAACGCCTGACCCGGAAACTGCATTATTCCGGCGGCCCCGAGCGTGCCGAACTGATGTCGTCGGCATCGGTGCTGAGCGCCGATGGCCGAACGCGTCCGGTGATCGCGATCCAGATGACCGACCGTTGGGGCGAGCCGGCCAGACCGCGCACCGTGGGTAATTTCTACGTCGATCCGCCGTACCGGTCCTGGTGGGAGGTCGAGTCGCTGAAGGAAAATCAGCTTATCGCGATCGGCGAGCGGGAGCCGGTTTACACCGTCGGTGAAGATGGCATGGCCCGGATCGAACTCGAACCGACCACGGTGTCCGGCGAAGTCGTGCTGCATTTTAAATTTGCGGATCAGCGCGAACAGGAACTCAGAGTGTGGCTGAGGCCCGAAGCACGCGACTGGATCATGGTCGGACTTGCGGAGACGACACTCGGCTATAACGACATCAGCGACAACGTTCAGCTCGCGGACCTGGCCGGACTGGAAGACGATTATTTTGAAAATGGCCGTGTCGCTTTCTTCGCCAAGGGCCGGATCAAGGGCGAGTACTTGCTGACCATGGCATACGACAGCGCGAAGGACACGGAAGCTGCCCGCGACAAATTGTTTGGCAAGATAGACCCCAATCGGTTCTACACGCTTTACGGTGACAACACCGAGCAGGGTTACGAAGCATCGAGCCAGGAAAAACTGTATCTCAAGCTTGAGCGCGAGCAGTTTTATGCGCTGTTCGGTGATTATGAAACGGGGCTGACGGTGACAGAGCTCGCACGTTACAACCGCCGCCTGAACGGGATACGTTCTGAATATCGCGGCGAGTCGTTTGCTTACAACGCGTTCGCCGCCAAAACCGCGCAATCCTTTATCAAAGACGAAATTCAGGGAGACGGTACTTCCGGTCTGTACCGGCTCAGCGCCGCCGATATCGTCATCAACAGCGAGCAGATCACGCTGGTCGTTCGGGATCGCTTCCGTAGTGAAGAGATCGTCAGCAGCAAAAAACTGGCTCGCTATCTCGATTACAATATCGATTACCTGGCGGGCACGATTTATTTCAAGAAGCCGATTCCGAGTCGCGACGAATTATTCAACCCGCGGTACATCGTGGCCGAATATGAAAGCCGAAATTCCAGCGGCGAGGACACCAGCGGTGGCGTACGCGCGTCGCTGCGATCCGGCGACGGGGCGACCGAGCTTGGCGCCAGCTATATTCACCAGGGCGACAATGGCAGCGAGGGAGATCTCAGCGCCGCCGATTTTCGCTGGCAGATGGGCGAGGCCACCGAATTGACCGTCGAGGTCGCCCATAGCGAAGCGACGCGAGCCGGGACCGATGTCGATGGCAATGCGTATCTCGCCGAACTGGAGCATCAAAGTGCGAATCTGAGCGGACGCGTCTACTTCCGCAAACAGGAAACCGGATTCGGACTGGGACATCAGCTGGCCAGCGAACAGGGCACGCAAAAAGCGGGCATCGACGGACGTTACAAGATTAATAAACAGATCGACCTGACGGCCGATGTGTTTCAGCAGAAAAACCTGCAGTCCGGGGTCACGCGCGACGCTATACGGACCGAACTGACCTATCGTCAGGACAACAAGAGCGCGACGATCGGCTTTATCGATGCGGCCGATGAGGATGCCACCGGCAATAAGCTGGAATCACAGCAACTGTTCCTGGGCGGCGCTATCGACCTGATGGATCGGCGCCTGACGCTGCGCGGCGCAACCGAAGTCACATTGTCGGGGAATGATGCGAATCCGGATTTCCCGCAACGCTCGACGCTGGGCGTGGATTACAAGTTGCGCGACAGCATCACGATATTTACCGAATATGAAACCACCGAGGGCGCCGATCTCGAAACCCAGATGACGCGGGTCGGCATCAGGGCGAAACCCTGGAACCAGGCCGAGTTCAGCAGCACGCTGAACCAGCGGTACAGCGAACACGGGCCGCGGACGTTCGCCACGCTCGGACTGACCCAGGCGGTGCAGCTGACCGAAAACCTGTTGCTGGACTTTGGCATTGATCATGCCAACACGATCGCAGGCAACACCGCGCAACCGCTACAGGAAAATTTCCCGCTGGCGTCCGGCGGCGACGACGACTTCGTCGCGACCTGGGCCGGTGCCGCTTACCGTGCGGAAGTCTGGTCGGCAACCGCTCGCGTCGAATACCGGGACGCCGACAGCGGCGATCGCTTCGGCATACTGGGCGGTCTTTATCGCGAAGCGACCGCCGGTCACGGTTTCTCAGCCGGTCTGCAAATATATGCCGATGAACCGACGATCGGTGGCCGGACCGTTAACGGCGACCTCCGTTTGAATTGGGCTTACCGGCCGAACAACAGCCGCTGGTTACTGCTCGATCGCCTTGATCTTATTTATGAGGAGCTGGACCGGACTAATTTCGATCAGCGCAGCTGGAAGGTCGTGAATAACTTCAACGCCAACTGGATGCCCGTTATGGGCAGGCAGTACTCGTTCCAGTATGGGGCGAAGCTGGTACGCAGTAATTATGCCGCTGCCGAGTACACCGGCTTCACCGATCTGTATGGGCTGGACATGCGGCACGATATCGACAGTCAGTGGGACTGGGGTGTTCATCTGAGCGCCTTGCATTCGTGGGAGTCCAGGGTTCTCAAATACGGCCTGGGCGCCGATATCGGTTATACCATTACGAAGAACGCGTGGCTTAGTGTCGGTTACAACGTGATTGGATTCCATGACAGCGATTTCACTCAAGCGCGGTATACGGCTCAGGGTCCATACATCAAATTCCGTATCAAGGCCGATCAGGATTCACTAACCCGCATATTTCACCAGGGATCGCGGATTCTGGGTGAAGGCTCGGGCGACTGAGGGCAGGCCTGGAGCGAAACCCATAGCGGTAGCTATGAGTTGAGTGAAGGCCAAGCTCGGATGTCCGAGAATCAACCAGGGCCGCGATAGGTGGGCGATGGGGTACAAACTGTAATCACCAATCAACGGGCCAATGCCTCAAAATACCTGAACCTTCCGTTCCTTACACTCCGGCGGCTACCGCCTTGGTGAAATATGCGGGCTAAAGGACTGGCTCAAGCAGGGCATGAAAGCCTTGCGCTGATAGCAGTCTGTCTCGCTCAGGACTAATCTGCTGCGGCAGCGGGAAATCGGCCCATATTTTCGATCATTCTCGTTGAATAGCACCACTATTCGCCTCCAATGATCGAAAATCTCGTCTCTATTTCCCACGTGCCTCGTTACGATCGCCTAAGCCAGACAGACTGCCGCTTTCCGCATCATTCAACCCGTGAGTATCGGTAAACAGGTATATTGCCGGAAATTCCACTGGTTTAGGTTTGTGGGCGATGATTGAATTCGTCCTGGGGCTTATGCACGATCTCGATCACATTTTTGCCGCGGATGGGCCATTGTCCGCCGCGATAGACGGCTTCACGCCGCGCCCGGCACAGCAGGAAATGGCCGATGCCGTCGCCGGCGCAATGTCCAGCTGTGGGCGCTTGATGGTTGAGGCCGGCACCGGCACCGGAAAAACATTCGCTTACCTGGTGCCGGCGCTGCTTTCCGGCGCACGCGTTGTTATTTCGACGGGCACGCGCAATCTTCAGGACCAACTGTTTCAAAAAGATTTGCCCGCGTTATCCGGGGCGCTCGGGCGGCCGGTATCGGTAAGCATACTGAAAGGGCGCTCGAACTATTTGTGTCTACATCGCATGTCGATCGCGGACGATATGCGGGGGCAACCCGCAAGGCATTTACAAAATGTCAGGTCATGGGCGGGCAGCACGGCGAAGGGCGACATCGGTGAGTTATCGGGGATACCCGAAAAATCTCCGGTCTGGCCGCAGGTGACATCGACCAGCGAAAACTGTCTGGGTCAGGAATGCCCGTTCTATTCTGATTGTTTTGTGGTGAAGGCCCGGCGGGAAGCGATGGATGCGGATCTCGTTATCGTCAATCATCATCTGTTGCTCGCCGATATGGTGCTCAAGGAAGAGGGATTTGGCGAGTTGTTGCCCGGCGTCGATGTCGTCGTCGTCGATGAGGCGCATCAGTTGCCGGAAATCGCAGGCCGGTTTTTCGGTGTCAGTGTCAGCAGCCGGCAATTGGAAAACATCGCCCGGGACGCGCGTGCAGAACTACTGGCGGCGGCGATTCACGACAACGACACCGAAACACTTCTCGATGGATTGCCATTGCGTCTTGCCGATATTCGCCTGACTTTGCCAAAGGGACGCAACGACTACGAAAACCTGGATTCGGACAGCGAACTGGCGTTGTCTCGGCTCGATGATCGTCTCGATGAGTTGATCGGGCGGCTCGATCAAATAGAGGAAAAAACAGTGGGTCTGGCGCAGTGTTGCCGGCGGCTGAATTCCGCCGTGGAACACCTGGAAGCCATTCGCAAGAGCAATGAATCGGGAATTCGCTGGCTGGAAACCGGTCAACGCGGATTCAGTCTGAATCTGACACCATTTGACGTTTCGGAAAGCCTCGGGCGCTTCGTGAACGACCTGGATTGCAGCTGGATTTTTACCTCGGCCACGCTGGCGGTAGGCGATGATTTTACCCACCTCAGGAGCAGGATGGGTCTGGAAGATGGCAACGATCTTAAGCTGGATAGTCCATTCGATTACGCCCATAACGCTCTGATTTTTATACCAGAAGATCTGCCTAATCCGTCGAACTCTCAGTTTTGTTCGCGGTTGCTGGAGCGTTGTCTGCCGCTGATCGATGCCTGCCGCGGCGGCGTGTTTTTTTTGTTTACCAGCCACCGCGCGTTGCGCGAGGTAGAAGCCCTGCTCCGCGAGCATTGGGGAGACAATCCAGCACGGCCGGTACTGGTACAGGGACAAATGCCCCGCAATCTGCTGCTGGATGAGTTTCGGCGTCTTGGCAACGCGGTGCTGCTGGGCGCAGCCAGTTTCTGGGAGGGCGTCGATGTGCGGGGGCCGGCGTTGGGTCTGGTCATCATCGACAAATTGCCGTTCGCATCCCCGGACGACCCGCTGACCCGGGCGCGCATTGCCGCGATATCGGAAGCCGGCGGCAACCCATTTTTCGAACATCAGTTACCGCAGGCCGTACTCGCGTTAAAGCAGGGCGTCGGCAGGCTGATTCGCTCGGAGACCGACACCGGTGTCGTGGTTCTGGGCGATCCTCGTTTGCAAAGTAAGCCCTACGGTAAATTGTTTTTTAAAAGCCTTCCTGATATGCCGGTGACACAAGATCTGAGCCAGGCGCTCGAGATATTGGCAGGCGGGGAAACCGGATCGTGAAAATTCTCGCGCTCGATACAGCGACCGAAGCCTGTTCAGCGGCTTTGCTGCTGGATGGCGATATCACCGATCGTTATGTCGTTGCGCCACGCCGCCACAACGAACTGATCCTGCCGATGATCGACGAGTTGTTGTCTGAGTCAGGTGTGCGGCTAAAACAACTGGACTACCTGGCGTTCGGCCGTGGGCCGGGTGCGTTTACCGGCCTGCGAATTGCGGCAGGCGTCGTACAGGGACTGGCACTGAGCCAGGATATCCCAGTGTTTCCGGTATCCGACCTGGCGGCCCTGGCGCTGCGGGCCGGTAGAAAACATGGCTGGGACAAAGTGCTCGTGTTGACGGATGCCCGCATGAAAGAGGTCTATCAGGGCAGATACCGGGTTCCTGACGGGCAGAATCTGGTCGAGTTGGTGGGGCCGGAATCGGTAGGCCTTCCGGCCGAGGTCGAAGTACCCGGGGAAGCTGGCTGGTATGGTGCGGGGGACGGCTTTTCGGCCTATGCTGTCGAGCTTGCCGGGGTACGCCGGAAACTGGCCGGCGCAGATACCGATTGCCTGCCGCGGGCCACGGAAATAGCGCTACTGGCGGTTGCCCTGGCCGGGCAACAGGAGCCGCTAAGACCCGAACAGGCCTTGCCGGTCTATTTGCGAGACAAGGTTACGCTTTAACCCGCATGTCACCAAGGATCGCGATCCTTGGTGACATGCGGGTTAGTCGGAGAATGTTAGTGAGTCAGAGACTTGTAAACCTGGCGGGATTTTTGGCCTGCGCATCGATGATGGCTTTTGCACTTTACAGCCAGCATGTCGGTGGACTGGATCCGTGTCCGCTGTGCGTCTTGCAGCGATTTTCGGTCATCGGCCTGGGTCTGATTTTTCTTATCGCTACAATCCACGATCCCGGGCGTTTGGGCAAAAGAATTTATGCCGCGATGATTGTCGTGGTTGCGTCAGGCGGTATCGCAGTTGCCGGCAGACACCTGTGGTTACAAAGTTTGCCACCCGACCAGGTGCCATCCTGCGGCCCGGGGCTGGAATACATTCTCGATGCCTTTCCGTTAAAAGAGGCATTTTCAATGATCTTTAAAGGCTCGGGCGAGTGTGCGGAAGTACACTGGACTTTTCTCGGTCTGAGTATGCCGGGCTGGGTATTGGTATCGCTGCTGCTTCTGGGCGCCGCAGGAATCTATAACAACTTGCGTCCGAGTCAGCCGCAGGCTGGCGACAGTAACAAGTACTGATGCAATTGCTGAAATATTGAGCGAAAATGGCGCCCGTCCCGCATGGAAAAGACGGATCGCGACGTACCTTCTTTTAGAGGATAAATAATTGAATAAAAGATTTTTCTTCCCGGAATGGGCCGGGATTGTCATGTTATGCGTGTTTTCGGTTGCTGGTCATACAGAGGAAATGACGGTCAATGTTTTCGGCAGAGTCCATGTCGATGCGGCGATGTATGACGAAGATGTTACCGCGCTGGACAGCGGCACCGAATTGCGCAGGGCTCGCCTGGGCGTCGGTGGCGATATCGATGAGAACTGGAGCTACAAGGCCGAATATGATTTTGCCAGCAACTCGGACATCAAGGATGCCTGGATAAAGTATTCGGCAGACTGGGGATCGCTGACCATCGGCAACAAAAAACCGCCGTTCAGTCTGGATGTGCTGACCAGCAGCAAGTACATCCCTTTTATGGAACGGGCCATGGCGCCCACGAGTTTTGCTCCGGGAAGACGTATCGGCATTGGCTGGGATCGTGCGCTATCCGACTGGGCGCTGTCCGCCATGCTGTTCGGGAAAGAGCCCAACGAGAGTATCAATGGTGACCAGGGAATCGGTTTTGCAGGAAGGGCTGCCTGGCACACGCAAACCGATTCGACTTTGTACCATGTTGGCCTGGCCGCCATGTGGATGGAACCACCGAGCACCGAAGACGACACCATCAGATACAGGGTACGCCCCGAGTCGCATGTGACCGGCGAACGCCTGGTCGACACAACAGTGACGCAGGCCAGGTCATCGACCAGCCTGGGCCTGGAGTTTGCGGCCCGCTGGGGTGGCCTGGCGGCACAAGCGGAAATCATGTCGGTCGACGTGGATCAGGCGGCGGCGGGCGTCGGCGATCCGGGCTTTAGTGGTTACTACGCTTTCGTCAGCTGGTTTCCAGGCGGCGAATTCCGGCCATACAAAAATGGGACTTTCGGCCGGGCAAAAGCGACCAGGGCCTGGGAGTTCGGGGTTCGTTTCAGCAATATCGATCTGGATGACGGCGTGTTCAACGGCGGGGAAGAGAAAAACATCACGCTGGGCGTCAATTATTACGTCAATCCGCAGCTGCGATTCATGGCTAACTATGTCCACGCAGATATTGAAAATGGCATCAATGGCGACGAAAAGCCGAATGTTTTTCAGCTCAGGGCATCGATGGATTTCAAATAGAAGTGGACGACCGCGGGTCAAACCTACCCCGCATGTCACCAAAAGGCGGTAGCCGCCAGAGTGTCAGGAACGGAAGGTTTAGGTATTGTGAGACATCGGTGTGCTGATTTCGGCTTCGGTGGAAAACCTGATCGGGCCTAAAGGCCCTCCTACCTGTCCTTGAGCAGTATTTTTTCGAGAATGTGGCGGTAGAGCCCGCTGAGTTCTTCGAGATCATCAACCGGCGTACATTCATCGACTTTGTGAATCGACTTATTGAGTAAGCCGAGCTCGACGACCTCGACGCCATGTGGAGCGATAAAACGACCGTCCGAGGTGCCGCCACTGGTCGATGTTTCCGGCGCCTGTCCGGTCTCTTTATTGATAATTTCGCAAACCACGTCGATGAGTTTGCCACCGCGCGTGTGGAACGGCGCGCCGCCATGCTCCCATTCCAGTTGATAATTCAGCCCGTGGCGGTCGAGAATCTCCTCACAAAAAGCAACCAGGCTTTGCCGGTTACTTTCCGGTGAGTAGCGGAAGTTGAACAGCAGCTCCAGCTGGCCGGGAATGACATTGGTGGCGCCGCTGCCTGCGTCGATGCCGACTATCTGCAGGCTGGTCGCGGGGAAGACCTTGTTCCCGTCGTCCCATTCGTGGCCACTCAGTTCGGCCAGCGCCGGGGCGATGTGATGAATCGGGTTGTGCGCGAGCTCGGGATAGGCCACGTGTCCCTGTTCGCCAAAAACCGTCAGTTTCCCGGTCAGCGATCCTCGCCGGCCTGTGCGGATGTTGTCCGCCAGTTTGTCCAGGCTCGATGGTTCTCCGATCAGGCAATAATCGATGGCAATGCCTCTTGCCAGCAATGTGTCCATGACCTTCACCGTGCCGTCGACAGCGGGGCCTTCTTCGTCGCTGGTCAGCAGGAACGCGATCGTCCCGCTGTGAGCTGGGTGCTGCGTAACAAACGCTTCCGTGGCGGTCACCATCGCCGCCAGAGCGCCTTTCATATCGGCGCTGCCGCGACCGAATAACAAGCCATCCTTGATTTCGCCCGAGTAAGGATCGGTCGACCATTTGTCCAGGTCACCAGGAGGAACGACATCGGTGTGACCGGCAAAACAAAAAAGCGGCCCGCCATCGCCGCGGGTCGCCCAGAAATTGCTGACCTCGCCGAAATTCATTTGCTCTGTTGCAAACCCAAGCCGTTGCAGGCGATCCGCCATGATGGCCTGGCAACCGCCATCGTCAGGCGTAACCGATGGTATCTGTACCAATTGCTGGCAGAGTTCGACCGTTTTTTTATCTTCCTTGCCCATTACGTTCTGTTCTTGCCGAAATGTTTTTCCAATTCGCCTGGATGCAGACCCACTGCAAAAAAATCAGCGGCCTCCAGCACCGGCCGTTTTACGAGCAAGGGATTTTGCAGCATCAACTGGCAGGCAGCCTCCTGGCCATTAATCTGACGCAGAGATTCGTCGAGCTGCTGCCAACTCTTGCTGCGCCGATTAAGCAGTGCCTGCCAGCCGGTGGCTGCTTTCGCCGCCCAGCGATTCAAGGTGGGCAGGTCAGGTGGCGAATCGCGAAAATCGACGAAATCGCAATCAGTTCCCAGCTCATCGAGAAGCTTCAGAGCCTTGCGGCAACTGTCGCAGTTTTTTATTCCATACAGCCGGATCACGCGCCGCTCACTCACCGTTTGAATCTTTTGGATCGCTATTTTGCCGCTCTCAACAACTCGTTGATGTTGACTTTTTCCCGTGTTTTGGCATCCACCCGTTTGACGATCACGGCGCAGGCCAGCTGATATTTTCCGTTGTCCGCCGGCAAGCTGCCCGGCACGACGACGGCGCCCGCCGGGACCAAGCCATAACTGACTTTGTCTGCTTCACGATCGTAAATCCGCGTGCTCTGACCAATGAATACGCCCATCGAGATCACGGCGCCCGCTTCCACGATAACGCCTTCGACAATTTCCGAGCGTGCCCCGATAAAACAGTCGTCTTCGATGATGGTCGGCGACGCCTGCAACGGCTCGAGGACGCCGCCGATACCGGCACCACCGGAGATATGAACGTTGCTGCCAATCTGTGCGCAGGAACCGATCGTCGCCCAGGTATCGACCATCGTGCCGGAGCCTATCCAGGCGCCGATATTGACGTAACATGGCATCAGCACAACATCGGGGGAGACGAAAGCGCCTTTGCGCACCAGGGCGTTCGGGACGATGCGTGCGCCGTCAGCGACAAATTTCTGTTCGTCGTAGTCCACGTATTTCATCGGCACCTTGTCGTAGAAGCGAGTAAACAGACCATCGGTGACGATATTGTTGTTCAGGCGGAAAGATAACAGGACGGCTTTCTTGACCCACTGGTTGACCAGCCAGTCGCCGCCAAATTTCTCCGCCACCCGTATCTGCCCGGCATCGAGCATATCGATCGTCGTTGCGACCGCCCGCGTCAGCTCGGATGACGGCGTGTCCGTGCCGAGGGAGTCCCGATGATCGAAAGCAGTATTGATGATTGTTTCTAGCTTTTTCATAAAGTTAACATCTAATATTAAAGTTGATTCACGAGATCGTGCAAACGTTCGGCCGCATCCACACAGTCGGCAAGCGGGGCGACCAGCGAGATGCGCACACGGTGTTTCCCGGGGTTGCCGTCCGCGGTATCGCGGGCCAGGTAACTGCCGGGCAATAAGGTAAGATTCTGCTGGCGGTAAGCTTCCCTGGTAAAGGTTTCTTCATCCTGATCCGTACGCGGCCACAAATAAAAAGCTGCCTGCGGCCTGGGCAGATCCATGACCGGTTCCAGAATGGGCCAGACCGCGTTCAGTTTTTCCTGATACAGGCGACGGTTCTCGGTCGCATGAACGTCATCCTGCCAGGCCGGAACACTGGCGAGCTGGGTAAACAAAGGAACCGCACACCCGTGGTAGGTACGGTACAGTAAAAATGGTTCGATAAGCTGCGGATCGCCTGCGATAAACCCCGAGCGCATGCCCGGCACGCTCGAGCGCTTCGACAAACTGTGGAAAACGACGCAGCGCTGGAACCGGTCGTGCCCGTTGGCCAGGCAGGCCTGCAGCAGGCTGGCCGGCGGCTTGTCCTCATCAAAATACAAATCGGCGTAACACTCGTCGCCGGCAACGACGAAATCATATTTTTCGGCCAGCTCCAGCGCGTTGCGGAGATATTCAAGGTCCATGATCGCGCCGGTCGGGTTACCGGGAGAGCACAGAAAAAGTATCGCCGTTTGCCGCCAGGTCTTTTCACCAATGGCGTCGAGATCGGGCAAAAACCCGTTTTCCTCCAGCGTGTTCAGGTAGACCGGTGTCGCGCCGGCGAGCAACGCCGCGCCCTCGTAGATCTGGTAAAACGGATTCGGCATCAGCACCAGCGAATCGCCTCTGCCGTCAACGACCGTCTGTACAAACGCAAACAAGCCCTCGCGAGTACCGTTTAGCGGCAAGACCATGGTCTCCGGGTCAACCTGGCCGTCACCCAGCGCGAACCTGCGGGCGAGCCAACCGGCTGCCGCGCTGCGTAACTCGGGCAGGCCCAGCGCGACCGGGTAACTGCCTATGGTTGGCAGTCCCTTGATCAACGCGTCGATAATAAACCCCGGCGGCTGGTGCTGCGGTTCGCCGATGGACATCGCAATATGGCTTTTGTCCGCCGGTGGCTGGATCCCGGCGTTCAACTGGGCGAGGCGCTCGAACGGGTAGCGGTGAAGTTTTTTCAGCATGGGGTTCATCGTCTCGATATTCCCTGACCCGTTTTGTCCAGCGCAGTGATCAGCCGCTGCTTCAGCTCGTTCTGCCGCTCCGTGCCGAGCGGCCCGCCGTCCAGACTGGTGATATAAAAAACATCCTCCGCACGTTCGCCGACCGTCATGATCTTTGCGGCGCGAATCCGCACGTGAACCGCCTGTAACGCCTGAGCGACTTCGGATAGTAATCCAGGGCGGTCACCGGTAATAAGCTCCATAATCGTGCCGCTGCGCGCATCGGTCGAAAAACTCAGCTCGGTCATCGTGCTGAACATGCGGACCTGGCGCGGCGCCTTTCTGGTAACCCGAAGCGCACCCATTTCGCTGCGCAGGGCTTTGCATAATCGATGCTCGACTTCTTGCCTGCGATGCTCGTCGCTGATCGGTTTGCCGTCGTGATCCAGCAGCAGATAGGAATCCAGTGATCCACCGTCGCCCGCCGGAGAAATAATCGCATCCACGATGTTCAGCCCCATTTCATCGAGGGTAGCGGTGGCCAGGGCAAAGCTGTCATGCCGCTGATCGGCACACACCAGCAAGGGTGTTCCGCCGCGCATTTGCTTTTCGCCGACCGCGACTACCGGGTCGGCCGAGCGATCGGCCATCAGCAAAACCGCCGTGTGCCAGGCGATTTCAGACGGCGAGTGACGCAGAAAGTATTCATCTCCCAGGTTTTCCCACGGCGACGGCGTTGTATCTTCCGCCAGCTGCGGGTCGCTTTGTTCCGCGAGAATTGCCAAGGCCTCCTGCTGATGACCGGCGATCAGTTCGTCTTTATCCAGCGGTGATTCCAGCCCTCTGCGCAGGACCTGGCTGACCCGCAGGTAAAACTCCCTGAACAAACTGGCTTTCCAGGAGTTCCACAGTTTCGGGTTGGTGCCGCGAACATCGGCGATGGTCAGCACATACAGGAAATCAAGGTGCCGCTGATCGCCGACCTGGTTGGCGAATTGATGAATAATTTCAGGGTCGGAAATATCCTTTTTCTGTGCAGTTACCGATAGCAGCAAATGATGGCGAACCAGCCATCCCACCAGCCGCGACTGAAATTGGGTCATACCGTGGGCCTGGCAGAACTTTTCGGCATCGACCGCGCCGAGTGTGGAATGGTCTCCGTCGCGACCCTTGGCGATATCATGGAACAGGCCGGCCAGGTAGGCGACTTCCGGATGCTCCAGCGACTGCATGATTTTGCTGCAGTCCGGAAACTCGTCGTCATAGCGGGACAGAGCCAGGCGCCGCAGATTGCTGACGACGAACAAGGTATGCGCGTCAACCGTATAGGCATGAAAAAGATCATATTGCATGCGGCCGACGATTCTGCCGAATGCCGGGATGTAGCGGCCGAGCACCCCGTAATCGTTCATGCGCCGCAGCTCATGAGTCACGCCGGCCGGGGCCTTGATGATGTCCAGAAAAAGTTTGCGGTGAGCCGGGTCGGTCCTGAATCGGTCATCGATACGTCTCAGGTTTCGCCGGATCAGCCTGATCGTGCTGGCGCTGACTCCGCGCAACCCGGTTTGTTGCTGCAGAACCTTGAATATTTCGAGTAACGCCGCCGGATGCGTGGCAAATACGCCCGCCGAGCGCACCTCGAGAAAGTCGTTTCGGGCCTGAAATCGGGAGTTGATGACCCGCGGGCTGGGGTCGGGCCGCAACAGTATCG
>CAZMOM010000035.1:0-28018 GCA_964568075.1 uncultured Gammaproteobacteria bacterium | reverse complement strand
CAGGCGTCTGGTGCTTTTCTTTCGAAGCAAAGGTCTTCATCTAATCACCCCCTAGCCTTATGGGGACATGTCCGGAGCAAAAGCAGAATGGTCGAACCGACCTTATTCATACACACAATGGACGCCCCACGAATTCAACGTGCCGATATCCCTTGAATAGGTGTCAACCACCTTCAGTCGCCAAGTGCCTTGAATCTCCGAGCCGAGCAGGGCCAGCATAGGTTCGTCCGTTGTTGTGCTGTAAACCTTTTTGATGTCATTCCTGCTCCGGCCTGACCGATCATGCAGGACGACCTCGGCGCCCGATGGGGAAACAAGCAGCACACGCAGATCGCCGATCCATGTGTGGGAAATATCCACCGGAACATCCAGCCTGACGATTCTTCCTGATTCCTGGACCTCTATCGGGCTTTCGATACCGTCCGGATCGTTGTCAGGAATTTGTTGAATCGGGGTCGCCTCTTTTGTCAGTTCCTTCTTATCCACCTTTTGTGCCGATAGCTCAAGCTCCCAAAACATGAGCTTCCCCGTATCCACCCACGCATGATCGGACACCGAGAGCGTCCAGTCCCCTTGGACCTCATCGCCAATAAACGCGGCCAAAGTCGGATAGGAATCAAGTTCATATGGCTTGACGATGTCACGCCTAGATCCTCCCTGGCGATCATGCAGAACCACGGATTCACCCGACGGGGAGTTCAGTACGACCCTCAAATCACCTATGTAGCTGTGCTCGATAATAACGCCCACAAGGATATCCTTGAGCAGGCCCGTATCTTCGACGTGTAGGGTGCTCTCCACGCCGACCGGAACGTTATCCGGAATTGCCAGGTATGGAGATGTCTCCTTGTGGATGATGCCGAACGTATCAGCGGGTTCGCCAATACCAACAGCAGCCCATGCATTCTTCACCGCTGCATATTCACCGCCGCTATCACCATGCAACTGATGACAGGCGTTCAATAGAGCGTACCTGGCCTGCATAAAGGTCCAACGGCTGTCAGTTGCACTGCTTAAGTAGCTGGTCATTGCCAGGTAATAGATCTGTTCGGCCTTCTCCCTGCCGATACCTTCGACGGCAATACCGTGATGAGTTCCTCCGGCAACGGTTAGATAAGCCGCCTTGTTCGGAATACCGCTGTTGGAATGGACGTAACCATTATCGTTTTTGTTTCGGTCAGGCTGCTCCCCCGGTTCAAGCGCCATAAAATCATTCATGTGGTCCGGTTGACCGTATCTGGCAGGGTCGGAGACATCCCGTAATGCATCCCCGGACCGGAATGGTGTATAGACGCCTTCTCCCATCTTCCAGTCACCAATTTCACCTTCATTGGAAACCATGACGCCGAAGAAATCCGAAAATGACTCGTCCAGGGCACCAGCCTCCTCCGCATAGACAAACCTCGCCGTTCTAGCACTTACGGCATGCGTCAATTCATGGCCCACAACATCCAGCGCCAGGGCCAATGGTGCAAACAAGTAGCCGTCACCATCACCGTATACCATCTGTTCATACCAGTCGGTCCAAAAGGCGTTATTGTAATTTTGCCTGTAATGCACGGTGGAAACCAAACCTGCACCTCGTCCGTCGTAGCTATCCCGCCCGAACGTATCATGAAAATAGTTATAAACAGTTTCGGCATGATCGTGCGCAGCCTGGGCAACATTATCCGTGGTGGATTGGTCATCCTGGGCCATCAGCTCAGCCTTCAAATTCGTCGAGTTTTCTGCCGAGTAGGTAAGACGGGAGATCACCCCACGCATACGCGTGTGTTTTAACAGAATGTTGCCGGAATGAGCATCGACGATATGAAGGCTCGCTGCCAGATCGCCCTCCCCGATCCATTCAATCTCCCATGCAAGATGTGTCTCTTTCTCTGCGTCTCGGAAAAGTATGAGGCGCGCTTTGCTTTCCGTTATCGCCGCCGATTCCTTTCCACGATCCTTTGAAACTGTCTCATTTGCATCCTGTTCTGCGATCCGGGGTTCAACGGAAACATCGAGTGCCGCAAGCCGGTAATCCTTATAGGCAATGACTTCTCCAGCAGGATTGATATGTACCTGCGTGGAACCTTCAAATACCGGTATACCGTTTAAAGACTGGGCGAAGTAGACATGGCTATAACCCTGCTTGTCTTTCTCTATGTGCGAAACTTGCAGTGATTCGATCAGATCTTCCTGCACATCCAGAAGTCCGGAGTTGTCTTCGAGAAAGGCTCGCGCGATTGTTTCGGGTACATCATTCGATGGCTTACTCAGCTTTCCCTTAATGAATTTTGCTGTCCCCGTTTTCTTATCCCAGAAAAAATCATTAGCCGAATCGATGCCCTTAAGTTTTTCGATCGTCCGTTTCTGTCTATCACTTAATTTCATCGCTCTTTCCCAAATAGATCATACGATCTTCAGAAAATTGGCCGCTTGACGCTTTCGACGGAGGATCTGTTCGATAACCGCCGTGGGCACTAACGCCTGGCCGCCAAGAAAGACCCCCGAAAATCCCAGTGTATAAGCCACGACGTTTCCACCAGCTGAATTTGGAAACTGATTTCCACTCACATTCAAGAACTGACTGATGAAACTGCTGCTCTCTTCATAAAATGTATTGTCACGCACTGTCATGGATTTATACGCCGGTATGGTAATTGGCGGGGTTTCCTCCGAATTAAACCCTGAATCAAGAATTTTGTGAATGTTATTCAGCGTTATTTGGTGAATCATGCTATGTACAGCTGCAAAATCATTACCGCGCAAACTCAATTGATTTTTCGCAGACAAGTCACTGGCGAGGCGGTTTTTTGCCCACGCATCCTTATTTCCTTGGCGCGTATCGGATGCTGTCGAGGTCCATGCTAGTCGGGCGCGGGCTTTTTGACCGTAATTCAACGCGACATAGCCCGAGATATCATTGTTCGTTATCCACCCCCACACATCGTTCGACTCTAAAGCCAGTGCGTAATCGAATGTGTTTACCAATGCAACAACGGTATGTATTACGTCAGCGAAAGCTACGACGTCTATTTCCTCAGCCAAGTTCAGAAATTCAAAGAACTTCGTCACTTCCCCCTTGGGTGAAAGCTCGGACACTTCAGACCGGCGGTCAAGTGTTGCGGTCAATCCTGGTAAGGACCTTGGAGTTATGCGTCCCGGTATTGGCTCTGGGCCTCCCCTTCCCGGTATTGGCTCTAAACGCTCTCTTTCAAAACCAGGGAGCGAAACACGGACGGACTCAATTCGCAACTTATTGATCAGAGTAACAGGACGTTTCGCATACCATTCTTCACGAGTTGCACTGGTCAAACCTGAAATCATTTCTGCCGCAGCAGTTACCTTGGCGTGATATGCATCTAAATCCTCGTAAGGATTCATGAGCCAGACCGCCACCAACCCATCGTATGCGGCGAGTGCGACTTCCGGAATCTCGTCACGATTTAGAATGACGGCCGAGCGTATCTCTTCGTCCTGGCGACGAGCTTGCATGCGGTTCTCTACCCATGTCAGGTTTGTCAGTTTTCCAACTGTAACGAGAGGATGCCACGTGGCGGCCTCGCCGGAGAAAATCCGGTAAAATATGCAATGTTCAACGACTACATTTCCGCCACTGGGAGAGGAAAGAGTGATACTTCCTGTTCCCTTTCCATCCTCCGACTCTTTGTCGATAACTGAAAAATGAATTCCGCTCAAAGTGACGTTGGTGGCCTCCAGTGATAATTGGCCCTGCACAAAAACGATCGTGCCATTACCCGTTATCGAAATACTTTGCTTATCCGAAACCTCAATATTCTCTATGATGTGTTGTTTTCCTGGAAGTAGACAAATGCTGATTTGCGTTTCGTTCTTGAGTTCCTCGAAAGCTAATTCAAGAGAAGCGTACTTACCGCCCTCGCCCACGGTAACCGCACACCCACGATCCATCTTGCACAAGGCATTCAATGCATCCTGAACGGTCTTTATGTCAGCCTGATTCAGGGTGTCACAGAGAACCTCATTCTTATCGATCGGAAGATGCGTCGCTTTGAAATTGCAGAGTAATTCATCAAGGATTCTATCGATCTTATGCTCTACAGCAGCAAGCCCAAGCTTGGAGCGCACGGATGGATTTTCTGCGTCCCCACAATCCTTTACAAGATATCGGATATCCGTGCTTTCCAGCCATTTGATCAGATCATCAATGGCCTGCTGTACAGTGTTGGGCTCGGTCAGCTCTCCTGTTTCGGATAGTTCCTTGATATCCTTCCATCTTGAGGTAGTAGCGGAACTCTCGTTTGGATTATAGGGAATGTGCTTGGCTTTCAGTCTGCATAACAGTGCATCGAGCACTTCTTTTACCGTGTAATACCCATCAGCCCCTAGGATTAATTGATCGGGAGGTGTCAAAGTATCCTCAACGAGCAGTTTGTGTACGGTGTTATCCGCAATGGGTTCACATACCGGGTCGTAGGCCACTTGATCCGCCGTAATCAGGTTGGCATAGAAATAAACCGGCGGATCCATGTCCATGCTTGCATCGTTCGCATGATCCGGATCGACCAACGTTGCCTTGACCCGAAAATCTTCGTCCATCGCATTTCCCGGCGTCCAGGTACATTCGGCGATACCATCGGCATTGGTTTTTCCGCCATTTATTGGGCTCGAGGAGCCACCGCCCGCTTCGATCTGAAAACGAACCGTTGCCCCTTCTACCGGCCATTCGCCATTGGCCACGCCGACACGTATCGGTTGCGGCAACGGTTCTCCCGGCATTACTTCCTGGCCGTCGCCGCCGGCCAGGAATATCCGCGTCATCTCGGTCAGAGGGGGGTAGGCATATTTGCGGTCCGCTTCGGGATTGTCTTGCAGTGCGCCGTCTTCCACTGTTCCGAGCGTCAGGTAATGATGATCGATGCCATGCGGTGTTTCGTCCTCGATTAATACAGCATTAGGTTCATGCGCGGCCTCACGCACATCGGCCAGCCAGTAATCACCGGCAACGAATTTTTTGCCATCGAGTGTCATATCAAGCCTAATCGAGGCAAGAATGATCTGGAGTGAAGAATCGATTTTTACGAAACCCAATGCCTCAGCGGCTTTGGTAGTAGATAAAGCGACTCCCCTGTCTATACCCTCTGTCAGGGTTTTTGAACTCAGATCCAACGTACAATATCCATCCCAGCGGCGAACAAATTTCTTCGTCTCACTCGAACCGGGTATTGTCGGGACAGAATAAGGACTAGATGGCTCCTTTATCTCCTTAAGCATATCCCGAGCCGGTTCCCATGGGGTTTCTACTAAATGCACGCCAAGGTGTTTTTCGCTGGTTTTGTCAAAAAATTCATAGACCCATTTATCGCTGAAAAATCCGGCAGGCATCTTCTCTTTTGTGGCTAGGGCTTCGAACTGCTCGGCACCGTTCTCACTGGACCACTTCAGCGTGATTTTAGTTGGACCATTGGCATCACCTTTCACATCGTGCACTTCGACGCGGAAGAGATAGTTGCCGATCTTCGACTCGACATCCAATTGAGCCGCGCAGGGATCGCACGGATCAGACTCGGTACTTTTTTGCAGTAGTGTGATGGTAAGTTCCGCATCGCCCTTTGCCGGATTCTTGGCCGATTGCTCGGGATCATTATCCGGGTTTGCCGGGTTACCCGTGTCATACGGGCACCATTTAACCTGGGCCATCATCTGCTTGCGAGTGCAGGTATCTGCTCCGTGCAGGCCCTCGTCGCGTAGCCGTTCATCCATCAGGTGGGTGACGGTGCGCTCCCAGACGTCGGCGTAAAGGACATAGTTGTCTGGCAAATCTGGCGGCGAAGGAAAATCCGGCTGGGCACCATAGGCGATGTCCGCATCACCCGGAACCTGTGCGGCCACTCCATCTGCATAGACATGGCCCGGCTGAATCTTGAACGCGTCAGCACCATCTTCTACAATTTTCAGAGCCCGGTGTCGCGGCGCGCCACCGATGCCACCCTCTTTGCTCCCCACAACATCCTTGAGTGCATCGTTCAGACGCCCCTTGATGATTTCGACCAGTTCGTTCCAGTCGGCATCGGTAAGCATGCGCCCTTGTTGCTGATAAACACCGGAGTAGCGTTTTTCCAGTTGATGACTATCCCTGGAAATTTCAGTTTTCATGATCCTCCCCCGCTATCTGTCGATTCTTCTGAAATTGTTTGCTCAGGCGGCACATGCAGCAGACGCGTGTCCTGAATCAGCACCGGCTCAATGCCGACCGGAAGAAACTCCCGCATCTTGTCCAGCACGGCCTCCGCCTTAAGGCTGTAATATTTGTGATGGTAGGCACCCATCTCGCCGCCGTCCTCGGCGCCGAAGCGGATGACGTCTAGGGTGACCGGATCCAGCACGCCGTAACCCGGCTCTCCAAATACCGCCGACCTGCGGATGGATTCCCAGCCCCCGTTGTCCTCTGTGCAATAATCGAACTCGGAAAAGATGGGCGTTTCCGAAGTGTTGGATCCAAGCGTTATCTTATTGCTCTCATCCATCAGTCTGAGCGCATTGGCAATCCCTTGGTCAAGATCGGCAGGAATGTTCGAATAGCGTACACAGTTCAAAAACGATGGCGGTTGCATGCCGGTATTTGGCTTTGTAACGCTTATGATTGATCCAGCGAATATGCAATCGCTGGCCTGCAGGTGCTTGCAGTCAGCAGTCTTCATCACGGTGCCGTATTCAAGACTGGCCAGACCCTCGGCAACCGTGAGATCGTCGAACAAACAGTCCGTTGCCTTCAATGAGGGTTTGACGTCGCCATTGTCGTCATCCGACAGTTCAGTATTGACTGTCAGCGATGGCGCAGCCGAGCGATCTAACACGAGCTTGCCACCACCCGCGTCGACAGCGCCCTTAAAGATGATATCTTCCAGCGGGTATCCACCCTCTACAGGGATGTCCAATGACTGATCATCTTCAATGCAAACCGGCCTTCCCTCTCTCCCGTTATGAAAGTATCCCATCTCGCCGCCATCGCTGGCGCCGGCATAGATGGATGGATCGCAATTTGGCCGAAGTACGCCAGCGCCGTTATTGTCTCTTGTGTTCTCATCTGTGTACGAAATACTTATTCCAAACCATCTGGGATCTGTTGTTGTACATTCCTTGATATTTTCTTCGTCGTTCGAGTTGCTGTTACTATCAAAGTGTTCACTCAACGTTGAAGGAATGCGTGAATATCGCACCCTCCCAGTAATCAACTTATCCCCGTTGTGTTCGAAATCTGTAAAAATGCAGTTCACCGCATCCACATCTTTCAGAATCGCTTTGTCGAGTATCGTACAACCGTCGAGTTCGGCGGTTCCAGCGCCAACGGACAGCACATTAAACATGCAGTCGTTAGCGGTCAGCACAGGCTTATCCGTGGAAAAGGTATCCACCCGCACTTCCACGGCTTCGACCAGTTTCAGCTCCAAGCTGCCGCCACCATCCACCGACAGTGTCGACTTGAAATTCAAACCTTCAATCTGGTATGGCCTGGCACCACTTAGAGTCACGGCATCGGTAATCTCGATGATCCGATCCGTCTTGTTGCGGATGAGCAAAGCACCATTTTCCTCTATCTCTTCGATGAGATGCTCATACAGGGAATCGTTTCTCTTACTCCATTCCAACTGAAGTGGATCACGTTGAAACAATCCCGCCGGAGGCGGCGCATAGGCCAGCAAGCGTTTGTGATGGTAATGTCCGTTTACCGCATCAGGCGTACGGATATCCACTGTTCTGCGTGAAACATCATCAAATCTGTCGCGAAAGCAGGGCACCCCATGCAGGTTTATCTGCCGCCAGCTTTTCCTTTCACCGCGGAAATTTGAACTTTTTGCAGCCGGGTTGGTGGCTGAAGTCTGGACCGCCCGTGACGCACGTCGCAAATCAACCATCGCTGCTGGTAATTGCGGATGCAGGATGGCCTCAGATGGCAGGCTCATATCAAGATCGAATGTGTCGTCCAGCGCTGCGGCCGATATTATCGGCATGCCGATACGCGGCGTCATCGCCACGCGTTTCCAGCCTTCCTGGATTTCCACTTCCATCTGCCCGATAGCTTCGGCAATCTCCTCCGCGCACTGGAGCGTACCCTTGCGTTGACGCCATGAAATGGCATGGGCGATCTCGGCATGTTTACCTTCGGAGTCCGGGGAAACGATGTTCGCGGCCAGTAGTTGAGCAAAATAGGGTAACAGCCAGTCCTGGCTGGATTCCGGCAATACATCGCTTAGCTGTTGTTCCAGCGTTGCATGGATCATGTCCAGCAGATGGCCGTGGGCGTCCAGATACCTGGCAAGGAACTCATCGCCGGAATTTACGCCAGCTTGTCCCACCGTCTTGTCGCGGGTGCGGTAGACTTCAGGCAGCAATTGATAGAGCTGCTCGCCGAGCCGGGAATCGAATGCGTAACTCACGGCAGGTATTCCTCGGCAGTCACTGTAAGCGTTGATGGGTTTTCATCTGCATCGGTATCCAAGTAGACGACCGTGCTCTCATTATCGGCCCTGATGAGTTGCAAGGTATTATCATCGTTCAGTACACATATTGAGTTCTCGACTCCCTGGGTGCCCTCGACAATCTTGTAGACCTCGCTGACGTAGAGGTGCTCCCCAAGCTTCCTGTTCTGCAAAGTGAAATGATCTGACAGAGCGGAGGCAACTGACTTCTCCACCTCTTCAGCAACAAATTCATCGGTTTTGACTCTCACAGTTATTGAGATGCTAAAGCGATCTCTGACACAATCATCAACAGTCACCTGAACGCCAGGCAATGCGTGCTTCTGGAGGAAATTCTCTACATCGTTTTCGATATCCTCTGATGTAACACCACCGGCGGGAACTATCGCCACCTTCACGCTTTCCGTCCTGCCCCCATGGAGAATCTGGCTGTACGCTTTCGCCTGCCAAACGCTGCTTTGGGCGGCCGCTAAGTGAGAAAAATCTGAAAGGGAAACGGCGCGTTCGAGTGCCAGCACGGTGGACGGAGCGTTTTCGCGCAATGAAGCGACATTCTCCATGTCTCCGCCACCAGCCGCTGGGAGCGGCTGGAGCACTGTCTCGACCAGTGGGTGTGGATTGACCGGCTTTTCAAGCCCTCCTACCGGGACATTGCCGGCGGGCCCTGAACCGACACGATAACGGACTCGAATATTGTTTTTTCCCGACGGCAGGCGGCGGCCATATTCTCCGTCACCGAAAAGGATTTTCAGATACCCTTCCTCGGTCATACGAATGGCATAGTGATGATCGTCAGGGGCTGAATCCTTTAGCGTCGACACCTGTTCCCAAACTCTCCCGGCAACTTCGACTTCAATGGCTGCGGCAACGCCGGAACTCTTGGTGGCATCCGGCGTAAATGACACTTCTTCAACTTCAAGCGTGAATTCCTGATTGACCTTCGCCGCATCGCCGCTGCCCAGGATTTTTTCGGGCTTGCCCTCGCCATGGCCGGCCAGTACAACGTTTCCATGAATTACTAACTCGCCTAACGTGCAATCAGATACTGGTGGATCGATTTTTATGGCATTGCCATCAATACTTACAATCTTCGCCGCAACAGGATCTTTACCATCACATGCCAATAATACTTCGCGTCCTATTTTTAGATTTTCAAGTACACTGTCTTCCAGTTCTATCTTCTCCGGATCAACCTGAGCGCTGTTGACCGCAGCGCCTTCGGCGATGAGCTCACCGCGAAAATCGGCATAGACCTTTTTCAGTTCTCCCTTATTGCCAACCAGGTTTTCAAAACTCAAGGAAAAAGTTTCTGTTTCATCGCTATCGGTAAATTCGTTAATAGCGCTAACTTTTAATGCCCTGAGTCCATCTGAAAACTCACCCACCACCCAGTGACCGCTTACTATCTTGCCGGGGCTGCCGTTAAAAACGTATCTGGGTTGTGTTGAGGCGACAACGGCCTTTATGGGCGGGTCTTTTCGGATGCCCAGTAACGGACTATTAATCCTCTCTAGTTGATCAGCCAGTTCGGTGGAAATTTCCTTATACAGAACAGACTCCGTTCCCGGTGGGTTAATAAGGTCCAATACGTTGTCGTATGGTGGATCTACCAACCAGCTTCCGCCTATTCCGTCTGTTTCCGAAATAGCCTTATTTATCTCAGATACTATTTTTGTTGCGGCTGACGCGGGGTCAGTCAGAAACTTAAAAACCTTTTCACCAGTACTTGGTATTTCCATCACGCCCATGCTAAGCAGCAACTCCACCGCAGCTTTTACCAAATCGACCGGGAGCATCGGAGATGGAAACAGAAAACTACCAAAATCCAGTTTTCCTGGTGGCATCAAAGGGGGTGAGTTTTCGTCTGGTTTCGGATCAAGAAGGGTAAATAGCTCTGATGCTTCTGTAACTACATTGAGCGTATAATCCACCAGGTTCACGAGCGGCTCATCAGCTACAGCTCCAAATGCCTCCATTACAGCTGGAACTTTCGGCCCTTCAAGCGGAAGGGCTTCATATATAGGCGTTTCACTATTGGGAAGACTTCCTGTCAGATCCAAGCGCAAATTCCTTGCATCAGCCTCAATGACTTTGGCGAATTTCCATTGATTGTTTTGCTTCCAGCTAATGAACGCCCCATCGCTAAGACCGTGGGGGTCCACGGTGCGAATAACATTGCTACCGTTTAACCAACACTTTCTCTTCCAGCGCGGAGAAAAATGCAAAGCTAATTCACCCTTGGGCCAAGTTCCCCAACTATATTGCACCGGGCTCGGAAGCAAATGGATATCCACGCTGGCTTCATCATCTTTGGTTTCGTCAGCGCTGATTTCTTCAACACTGTCAATCGTGACAGCTTCGGCGATGTTTTTACTTCCATCCATAACCATCGCGACCTGGTCGGGTACGACTTTGGATTTTTTCTTCGCACTCCAAGATGTCGGAACGCTATCCAGTTCGCGGTTACTTGTGGGCTGAAGCAAATCTATGAGTTTCGCGTTTTCATACACTGTGTGATCAAGATACGCGCCGATCAACTCAATCCTCTGTTGAAGCGCTTTGACCTTGGCCAGTGAATTATCCGTAAGGTCCTTTAGTGCCTCAGGACTTTCCGAGGCGATACGAATTAGTAACCAATCAGCGATATCTGACCAACCAGATTCAAGTTCGAACTCGCTGATAGCCGTGGCCCTGGCCCTGAGCTCCCTCAGCCTATTCATTCCTATGCCAAGGCCTGACAAACTGTCCAGCTCATGATTAAGGAAATCTTTTATTTTGAAGCCTCCGTCGTCAGACAGAGTATTAAGTTGTGTGGCCCATGTCTCACCTACACCCTGAATATCAATTGCCGGTCCATTTGCAATTATTGAAAATTGCCGTTCTTCAGCGGGTGGTTGTATCCCATCTTGTGGCACGGTCCGCTCGTTTGACTGGTTCCAACCCTTGGGTCGAAGCTCGTTAAGCGCTGGATCGATGACCAGGTCCTCCAGTGTTTCAAAGACGATCTTGGCGCCACCCGCCTCCGGGCTATGCTTGACTTGAAATCCCTTGGCAACAATTCCCGTCTTTTTTTCCTTGGCTTCAAGCACAAGCGGGGTGGAGGCGGAGGCAGGCGGTGCCGGATGATAATCCAGCATCTTGACCAGCCGCCGGACATGATCCCACTGCGTGGCCGTGCCCAGATATCCCTCGTTGGCGTAGGCGTTTGTATGTTCGGTAAGGACATGGCAGGCACGGGCAAAGGTTCTTGTTATCTCCCATGCCCAGGCACGGCGGTCCTGATGATACGTTTCCAGAATACGCTCCTGCTTTTGACTCAAACGCTCCTGTCGCTGAATCAAGGTTTCGGTTTCATTTTCCGGCTCCATTTCGTTCGCCGGTATCTTCTCCGCGGGGTTCAGCCACTCGCACCGTTTTGTTTTCGGGTCCTTAAATTTATCTACAAGTTGTTGCCGAAGCGTTTCCAGGTATTCGACTGCATTGCCGTCCACATATCTGAAACGGGTCAGGCCGGCGCGATTCCAGCGTGTGAGATCCACGCGCTCGCTCATCCCTGGCCGCCTCCATGCAGCTTGAGCTGGTAATAGCCTTTGGACGCCTCGACTGCATCGTTATTGCAGAGCGCAACCTCCAGACCATCCAGTGAAATAAAACCGGCCTCTGCGCGATCCGGATATTGACTGCCAATACGTTTGAAACGGTTCAGGCATACATGCTCGATCCCGTCCAACGCCATCAGTGCCTCAATCACATCGCTGGCATACAGGTCTTCGCCAAACCCATGTCGCCCAGGCTCGAAAAAGCCCGCGGGACCATGACCCAGAACCTGGGCGATGGCATGGCGCATCTCGGATTGAAAGAAGTTTGACGCCACCCTGACCGAGATGGACATGTAAATGCCAATATATACGGCGTCGTGTAGCACGACTTCCTGGCCGGCCATCCGAAATGCATCGATATAGGGCCTCAATACCATGCGAACAGTCGGCAATGGCGAGACATCCAACTTAGGTGAAGTGACACCTACGCGCTCGTGGAAATTGACGATTTCCTCCTTCAGTTCCTGGGTATATTCGATCAGGGGAGGACCATCGGGATCGGGATCCAACTTCATATTTTCCCAAGCAATCACGGCCAGACGGACGGTAAACCATGAGCCGCTCCACTCGCTCCATGCATGGGCCTGCAAAACGAGCGGATGCTCGCGCAGGCGAAGCGCATAATCATCGGTCGTGACCATGCGCTTCTGGGTATGGATTTCCCGCGGGCCCGCCCGCCTCGCCTGCTCAATGGCATGCGGATGGATCCGCCAGTAGTCCTCAAGCTCTTTTAAGGCGGCATTGCCCGTCGATGTGCCCTCAATTTGATCCCTAGCCTTGGCTACGGCCACGGCATCGTAACCAATGAAATCCAAAAGCTGACGAACCGTTTCCGGTCTACTTGCCGTCTCCAGATATGCTTCGGCAGCAACCCTGTCCGCCATATCGGACAGATGGTCCAGAATCGTGGCCATCACCTCGATCAGGACGACTTCGAGATCAGCCGGCGTCCAGCGTTTACGCTCCGGAAAGCGCGCTGCAAGCTCCTCCAGCATGAACGTGCGGAAACCATCGTAATCACGGACCCGCCAGTCGAAATCATCGCCCGCCTCGGCCAGAGGCGCCGGCAAATGCACTTCGCGAATGCCGCAGTCCGGGCAGGTTCCCCGGAAATTCAGTTCAACCGGTGGTGAATTAGCCATTATTATCCCCCGGAGAACCGACTGGAAATGTATGTGATTCCTTCCTGTTGATGGCAGCAAGAATGTATGAAATATGGATGATCAGTTTCTCATCTTCATTAATGACATCTATTTCAAGGGTCCTGGGGTCCACCTCGCCGTGCAATGCCTCGGCAAGGGATGCGGTCAACTGCTTGAGTGTGGTATTCCGCAGAGCGGTATTATTGGGCTCGAAAACCAGCCTGCGCACGCCAACACCAAACTCCGGCCGGAATACCCGCTCTTTCGGACTGGTAAACAACACCTGCTCAATCTGTTCGCGCACATGTTCGGAACGCGAACTGGTCTTCGGCCCATCAGCATCAACCAAGAAAGGGAATTTTAGATATTGCGATTCGCTCAAGCCCGGCATACGCCCCTCCTCATATGGTCATCACTGTTGTAGAGAGGCTGCTCATCTCTCCTTGTGGTATCGGTGGCGAGGTTGGTCCACCTACGATCGGCGCCACGGTATGAATATGGGTGGCAAACAGGGCAAGGAAACTTTGTCCCTTAATCACAGGCTCTCCTCCTTCATCACCGAGATGTACTTGACCGCCATTGATGACAATTTTTGGTGCTTCTGCCGTAATTCCTGCAGCGGTCATCTCGATCTTGTTGCCGTTAGCATCTTCCACAGTCGTGCCCGATGAGCTCATTAGCATCGAGTTACCGTTCGCGTCCTCAATCAATATTTCCCCAGCGTCTGCATCCAGGGTAACGGTGGCTCCCTGTGCGTCGGTCAGGGATATCGTGCCGTTCGGGTCGATCACCATTTCCGCTTCGGTCGGATGGTGCAGCCGGAACTGCTCCTGACCATCGGCATCATCAAACTGGAGAATATGGCCGGACTTGGTCTGCAGCAGGCGGGTAGTCGGTTCTTCCTTGGCCGCGTCTTCGGGCGGATCGCCTTCCTGTTGCCAGAAGGTGCCAACCCAGATCGGACGGTGGATATCACCCTCCTCAAACTCCACCCAGACCTGTGCATCGACTTCCGGCACCATAAACATGCCCTGCTGGTCGGCGCCGCCATAGGGCAAACAGGGCAACGCCCAGTCAGTATCCTGGTTGGCCAGCACGGAGGGAATACGGAGTTTGAGACGGCCGCGTTTTTGCGGGTCCTTGTTGTCGGTCACAATACCTCGGCTCTTCCCGAAACGCTTTTCATCGGTATGCCTGGCCAAACGGATCAGAGTTTCTTCCATAGTTACCTCACAGCCGCAAGCGAGTCTTCGCTTTCCGGTTCGGTGTTTTGTCCCGTTGCGTTTCGCAACAATTTGAAGGACTGGCGATAACCGTTTTGATCGAAGATGTGCGAAACCGTATCCACGTAATACAGGCCGCTATAGGTCTCACCAACGCCATAGACACCAACTGGCTTGTGTGTCAGAAGTACATGGCCGTACAGGGACCCGTCCAGTTCGCCGTCGGCCTTGAGTTTCCAGGCATTTTCATTGGCCTTGGCCTGGGCTCTTGCCCTGGCTTCTTCCAGTGAGCCACCAGCAGGCCGCTGCGTTTGCCAAACAAAAGGGACGAGGCCTGCATCCTCACTCGTCGCAGCTTTCTTACCTAATAGTGTGAGGTCCGGCGTTAATGTTTCCTGCTCCATTTCCGTTCCGATTTCCGCGGCACGCATAAAGCCCACTTCATCCGGCCGGTGCCCGTCATGCGTGACCGAAAAACGTATGCAGTTGGTTTTCGCTCCCGCATATACCATGATCGGCGGCTGGGGATCCTCATCAAGCTGAGGCGGCTTCATGTAAAGTTTGCCCTCACGGACATAAAATTCAAACCCGTTCGCCTCGGCCCGGTCGCGCAATAATTGAATATGGGTACTGTCCTGATTAAGAGTGATATTGCTCAGCCCATCCTCGGCCTCAACGCCTAAGTTATTTTCCCCGGCTATCTCTTGCGCAATGTCCCCATCCGTCATAGGTTCATCTTCCGTGGACCATGTCTTCCGGGTGTGCTCACGATCAAGAAGCATGGTCTCGTCCTGGCAGGTGACGGTCACCTTCGCCTCCCCCATCTGCTCGGGGGTATCTGCTTTGACAGTCTTGACAAACCCGCGCATGATTTCTTCGTCATAGTCGCCGAAGTCGGCCTCGATCTTGAATTCGTTCCAGGGCTCAAAAAAACCGGCGTCCTGAACCTTCCATGTAGAATCGTCCAAACGAATCGTGTCGAATGTCAATGTGCACACGGAGGGCGCACTTCTGCTCATCTCTACTGTCACGTCAACCAGGAAAGGGTAGAGATCGGTTATTTCCTTCGCACTCACCGTAATCATGTACGTTGCTGGCTGCCTGAATTCCTGCGCGGCGCTCATCGTCTGCCTCCCGGTTCCGATGACCTGGGAATCAGGATCGTTTCACCGATGTATTCGCTGAGCATCAGGTCCGCCGCGAAAATAACCTGCGGATTGGCGTCCAGGATGCGCCACCATCGGCGAGTGTTGTTGTAAAAGTGGAGGGAAAGAAGATCCAAGCGGTCCCCTTCTTTTACCGTGTACTCGAGCACGCCTGCCGCCGGGCCGATCTCTCGCGGACGAATACCACCAAACACCGACTCTTTGCCATTCTCACCGGTAAATTCCCTGGCGCTTTCATACCTCGATCCTTTTGCAATCACCATTCGCCCCTTGAGTACAGTGAATATTTCAACATCTTTAGCCTCCCGAGCCCTGGTAGCCCTGCAGCGCGCCCGACGCTTGCTGGGCCGAAGCAAACACTCGAATCATCTCGGGTGTATAAAATAGGTTATCGCTCTGAATGATTTGCAGAGTCAGCGTGACTTCGGCCCGGTAGGGCAAGAGGCTCGGCAGATACTCCTTTACATCGAATTGCAACTGGGTCATCAACACGGGCAAAACCTGTGCACCCCAGTGGAATTCCAGTATGGAGGGATATGGGTGACACTGAGAAACCGATCCTCCCTCCCCAAGCGCTGCCAGGGTAGTCGCGCCTTCCGGCGTCTGCAGCTTTGGCTCGACCATGTAGTACAGGATGTCCAACTCAGGCTGGACTCCCTTTGATTGTGCGTCTTTATCACCTGCATTCATGCGGTCCGTGGCATCCAGTAGAATCTTCAGCGTGAAACTCTCTGCCTTGACAGTAGCCCCCTGCGTCACACGGGGTACTTCGCTTGCCTCATGAAAGTCACGGCCACCCGTGATCGCCTGGCCTCGGCCGAAATTGATTTCGACCGATCGCGTGCGCGTTATGGTGGATGGATTAAATTCAAAATAGAGTTCAAGCTTGTAAGGCGCATTAGTAAATTCACGCAATAAGCCACGCGTAACCTTCAGATTTGAAAAATTACCACTAGGCACAGCATTTCCGTTCATGGTCTTCTCCCGAGCGTCGAGGCGATTCGTTCGGCGACGCTGTGTGCGATCTCTTGATCCGTCGCGTTTGGCGAGACCTGGATGGGGCTGATGGACAGCCTGTCTAGCGTGCGGTTTTCAGAGGGTTGGATTTCGGCCATAGATTCTCCAACCAGGCGCGCGATCGTAGAGGCCCGATGCTCAAAGCCTGCCGGTAGTTGCATCCGCATCCGCTCAATACGCAACATCAGTCATCTCCTGCGGCAGGTATTGGGCAAGCTTGCCAAGACTGGCAGTCATCATCTCGCCCCCTTCCTTTGCCAGCTCAGTCCACACCGCGCGGGCGACATGGATAAGGTTGATTGCCGAAGATTCGCCCGCAGCGAGAAAGGCCGCATGCAAGGCGGCGTTTTTGATTTGGCCGCCAGTCAGGCTCAATTCCTTGCCAAGCAACACCGGGTCTACATCTCCATCGCACGGCGCGCCGGCGGGTATGTAGAGGCGCCATAATTCACCCCTTGCCGCCGCATTCGGCCGGGGGAACTCAATCACCATCTGGAACCTGCGCGCAAATGCCGGATCGAGATGCTGTCGCAGATTACTGGTCAGAATGCATGGCCCCTGATGCCGCTCGATACGGGAAAGAAGATGGCTAACTTCCATGTTGGCGTATCGGTCGCGGGCCTCTTTAACCTCGCCGCGCTTGCCGAAAAGGCTGTCGGCCTCGTCAAACAACAACACTATGTCCCGGCTATGGGCCGCATCGAACAGGGCATTCAAATTCTTTTCCGTTTCGCCGATGTACTTGCTCACCAGCAGGCCGAGATCGACCCGAAACAGTGGCCGTTCAAAAGCATTGGCCAACACTTCCGCGGCAAAGGTCTTGCCCGTGCCGGAGGGGCCGGAAAACAGCGCCACTGGTCCACCAGTCACCCGCCCTTGCCACTCCTGTGCGACCTGCCGCCGATGGGTGACCCATAACATGAACTCCCGCAGACTTTGAATGCAATGTGACGGCAGCACCAGATCGTCCCAGGTGCCTGTCGCAGGTGTCTCAACAGCGCCAAGCAAGGTAGATGAACCCGGGGTGGACCAGCCGAGCAACCCGGAACATGCCCGGGCGGAGGGACGAATGGGATGATAGATATCGGCCGAATGGCGTTCGATGAGGCTGTTCTTCATCAACGGAGAACCAACGCTCAGGCGTTGACTGAACGCCGCTGACTCCTCAGCCCCCATGACAAACATCTCGCGGATCAATGCCGCAGTCGGGTATGTGGAGGTGATGCCCGGCTGCAACTCCTGATACATCCATCCCAGCCGCGGCTCCGCTTGCGGCGCCAGACTGCAGGCGAGAATATCCTGATCCAGCGGGTCCAAGCTGCATTCCTTTACTACAGTCCGCCAGGGAGGCTGGCGTCGCAATGTCTGGACTTCCTCTTGCAGCACGCGAAGGCGGTGCCCCATCTCCTCCGGGATGCCCGCTCCCCTCCTGGCCGCGGCCAGGCTCGTGCCCAGCAGGTCAATACGGTCCCATTCCGGGGCAAGCAATGCACAGTTGTTCATGCGCCTGCCTCGTATACTGTGACAAGTAAGGGATTGCTGCGAAGCGTGACAGTTGAACCATCCGGCCGTTCCCAGGCCCTTTCGGCATAAAGAGTGGCCTGCCCCTTGTCCTGAATTGGAAGATCAATATCGGCCGCCAGACCTGGATCAAAATTTTCCGGATCAATGGTGTCGGTGTCGATGGTATGGTTTTGCGATGAGTCGGATCGTTCCCAGCCCCCGTCGCCGGGATTCCATGTCTCCCAGACAAAATCGACTTGCTTCGGTGGCTTTCCGGCAACAAGGACTTTCAGTTGCAAAAACCCGGACGTAGGCAGCTGTGATTTAGGCATTAAAAGGGTATAAGCAAGGTTACTGTCTGCCTCGTGAACAAAGCAGATATGGGGAGACCAGTCCGGTTTTCTGACATCCACGGTAATCTTGGGCACTACTGGCGCAGACGTCTCAATGCCGAATCCATCTTCAGGCAGCGGCTCACGATCCATATCACCCTGGACCCTTGTCCCGGTCTCACCAACCAGCGAGCTTCTCTCAACCGCTTCGGCCAGCGGGATCGGCGCTAAGGCCAACTCATAGGCGACAGACAGGCGGTATGCCGTATCGCCCTGCGTGGACCAGATATGATTGAGGTTGTCCAGATTTAATGGATGAGGAACGATCTGCAACTGGGCGATTTCACTGTTATTCCCGCCAACCACGGAGATCACCGGCTGTTCATGCAAAATGCGCATCACTTCGCCAATAAGCCTGAGGTCATTTTCGCCTGGGCTGGGAGCGCCCTCCTTTTCCGCCCCCACTGCGGTGATCAGACAATGCAGCCGCACGTAGAACGGGTCCTCACTCAAGCCATCCGCGGGATAACCGTCATAGCTCACGTTGTAGAAAAACAGGTTAAGTTGATTCTCGTCCTTGTTGTTTTCCATGTCCTTAAGCGTATATTTCGGATGCCCGATCCTGATACGTTTGACATCATGCAGATCGTCAATCCGATCTAACAAAAGAGTGCGAAGCTTGTTCGCCGCATCGGACATGGCGCTGACCGGCAGGACCGGCAGCATCACAGCCTCCTCAGGTAATGGCGGCTGGACAGGTCGATTGGTAACGGTGGCGGGGCTGGTTTGGTGGCTGATTGCGCCGGCGCTTCGATAATGACGTCAATCTGGCCGATCTGCACTTTTGGTGCTTCATGTTTTTTTTCCGGATATCTCAGCGGTGCCCTTGAATGAAAGGAGTCGCCATCCTTGGGCATCAAATCCGTTTGAAACAACCTGGCGGGAACAGAACGAAGTACTTCTGGACTTGCCGAAGGCCTTGCGGGCCTGGCTATATGCTGTACGGGGCTGCTGGGCTTTGAGGATCCGAGATCGGGAGAAATGGCCGAAGTCGATACTTTCCTGTCTGCTGATTGTGGAACCGACGCAAGGTGTTGCCGACCATCAGCGGCTGTTACTCCGGCAACCTCACCTTGAGCAGGCGCGTTTTCCTCAGCAGTTGATGACATCGTTTGCTGTACGCCGAGTTGTCCGGCGCCTTCCTCTGCCTGAAGCGTGGAGTTGCCATCGATGTCAGTTAACTCTTTCCCAGGCGTATCCCTGATGCGTGCCGGGGAACTGAGAGGTTCTATCTCTTCATGACCGGATGCTCGATTTCGTGCTCCGTGCGTTTCCGGAGAAGCGATAAAAGGATCACGGTCCTGGCCTTTTGGGGAGTTCATACTACTGTCTGGAATAACCGTACCGGAAGGTTGTGGAGTCATGCTCCCTTCTGCTTTTGATGCTTTATCCCCTTCGGAATCTGGCTCCCGATTCGAGGGGTCGCCAGTATCCAGACGCGCGTAACTTTCTTCATCGGAAATCAGTCTGGACTCATTTGCTATCACCGAAAGGGGGCTTGTCGGCTCAACATTACTTGCCATATCCTGAATGTCTTGGTTGACCGGGTTGTCCGCTTGGAAGGCCGGGGCATCAGAAGACTCAAGCATGGACTTGCGAGGACGCGCATCGGCGATGACGGATCGAAGGAAGCTCATGCCGTTCACCCCTGCTCGGTCATTCCGGCTGAGCGGTTGATCATGCCCAGGTAGAGACGGCGCCTGGCTTGCGGCAAATCCAGGATTTCTGCCTCACTCCAGTGGTAATGGCGGGCCAGGGTGTGCACCTCGTCATAGAAGAAGTGCACGTTCATGTCGGCCAGTGCATAATGATCCAGTTCAGCGTACTGTTCCCTTCCGCACTCTGGGCAAGTCACAAGCAGTTGGTTGCAAATGGCGGGTGATACCTCATCGAGGGCCTCGTCAATCGCTTCGATATCAGACTCGGAGAGGTTGTTAATAAATTCCTTGCCGGGCGGCTCGCCATTCACCGAGCGGATGCAGCTTTGCAAAAGCTGCTGCATGGCTTCCTCTTCGGATTGTTCTCCGATGCGTTCCTGATTCGCACCCGTGGGCACCCAGGCAACAATGACCCCCTCTTTTACGCGAAGCGTCACTAGCGGGAAGCCCGGTCCGGCTTCCTTCACCGGCAGATCGCATCGCCGAATGTCCACGTCGAACAGAGCCTCGCAGTGACCACAATCGACCTTCAGCCACACCTGTTCGCCGTCGAGCATGGCGGCCAGTCGCAACATTAGATACTGGCGGTCGGCCACGCATAAATCCGCCACATGCGCGGTATCCGCCGGCTGGTTTCCGATGGTGTCCAGGGCAGAACCGAGCACGGCCGTCACGTAGCCGGGCCTATCAAGGGTCATTTCGGACTCGATCAGCGCCTGCTCTATCCTCCCGGTCAGTGGACGGAATCTGGCCTGGCGTTCAATGGATCCGTTTTTCGGCAGGCCGCCGGGGAGTGTGACTTCTACGCGATGCACAGCTTTGGCTCATCAAGACTCTGGGAGCTCGACAGCCGCCTCATCACGATCCCAACCTTCATGCTCCAGTTTGATCGTCTGGATGCCGACGGTGTTGGTGGTGCCTGCATCGAAATCCGGCAAGGCCTGATACTCCGATACCCAAGCACGCCTGAGCTGATAGCTGATTGCAACCACCCCCTGGAGGTTCAGCACGTTGATGACAATATCCTTGCGGAAATTGACCAGGGACATGCCGGCATCTCCATCAATGTTGTTCACAAGATTGGCCCATGTTTCAAACACGGGATCGTGCGTCAGGCCCTGTTCCAGAGTGATCGCCTCGTATTTGGTGCCCCCCGGCAACTTGCGTACATGCGTAGGGTCGCCGCCAGTGCGCCAATCCACCGCCTCGGTGGTCTTTTTCAATGCGCCCATCTTTTTCAATCCGGCCACGGGCTGGCCGTCAATCAGAACCTGAAATTTAAACGTGCGATACGGATCGTGGCGATGCGCATTCGCAGGAAATAATGGTGCGGCCATTATATTTCTCCTTTATTGCTGGTTTACTTTCTGCTGAATGCGGACGATGACGAACTCGGCTGGCTTGAGCGGCGCGAAACCTACGATAACGATGACCTGACCGGCGTCGATGTCGGTCTGGGTCATCGTATCGCCCAATCCGCAACGAACGAAATAGGCGTCCGAGGCCTTCTCACCCTGGAAAGCGCCGACGCGGAACAGGCTGTTCATGAAACCACCGATATTGCCGCGCAGGGCTGACCAGAGGCGGTGATCGTTGGGCTCGAACACAGCCCATTGAATGCCGCCATAAATACTCTGCTCGATCATGATCGCTGTACGCCGCACCGGCACATAACGCCACTCCGGATCGGCCTTGGTGGCCAGCGTACGGGCACCCCAGATCACACGACCGCCTCCGGGCATTTTTCTAAAACAATTCACTCCTAAAGGATTGAGCTGATCTTGCTCGCCATCTTCGATGATATATTTTAGGCCAGCGGCACCGATCAACCCGGCCCCCATGCCAGCCGGCGCCTTCCAGACGCCTCGCTTTCCATCAATTCTGGACCACATGCCTGCTGCGAATGAAGATGGAGCAATATCCACTGTCTTGTCGGCAGTGGGGTTTTTTTCGGCGTGATAGAACGGATTGGCCACTTTCACCCATGGGTAATAGAGCACGGAATATGTCGAAGAGGGCAAAGACAGTGCATTCACCGTTGCCGCCTGGTCGAGTTCGAGGCCTGGTGGTGGATCGATGATTACCACTCGGCTTTTCATCTTTTGGCAATGCGCAAGCGTGGCGCTGATTATCGCGTTTCCTGACCCATCATCGGCCCAGTGCTTGCCCGGCACTAGGACGATGCTGACGTCGCGAACTTTTCGCAGGACGCTATCATAGAAGTCCGTAAAATCGTTTTGGGTCGCCGGATTCTCCGAACCCCCGGTCAGCTCACTACCCTGCTCGAGATGACCAAGCGTCTCCAGGGGAATCACGCGGGAAGTACCCTGCAAGACACTGCGACCGGCGGTCATCGTTCCGGCATCCAGTCCGAGAATATTTCGCAATGTTCCGCCCGTTACCTGTACCGAAGAGACGCGCGCATAACCACTGCCGGAGGTTAGCGTAAATCCGCGCACGGCTGCCGGGATAGCGGTATAACTGCATTTGAAATCCTTGTATGCAGCAATGCCGGGATTTAGCGCTTGAACCGCATTTTGGATGGCCAGTGCGACGGCGTCTCCGTCATCTTTATTCACGCCTTGCAGACCAAGATCTGCGGCGACAAAGTTAATGGTTTCGCTGCCGTGGTCGTCGATGTCGATTACGAGGCCCCCATCAACGACATTGCTTTGAAAATAGGTAGGACCGTCGGTCACAGCCGCCCCTGAGCTTTTAAATGAGGCTTTCTGGTTTTTGTCCAACCTCAACAAAGTCGCAAGCGCACCATCGGTGATCTCGATAGACGCCAAAGGCTTGTCCTCGTTCGCTGTCGGCTCAAGAGCCGTTGACACTAGATGATCGGTGCTGTAAGCACAGGTAAAAGTCTGATAAGCGGCTTCGGTGCCAAGTGCGCGGACTGCCTTTTCAATCTCGCTGGCCAGCGAGTTTGCGTCGTCTACATGATTCGTTCCCACCAGCGCTGTAGTGAAGCTGGCGGGAATCAAGGTAATTTGTTTTGCACCGAGCGAATTGATATTGATTCCCAATGTCACAGGGCCGGTAATGGCACCGGAGAAGAAATTGTCGGCGGTATCCAGATCCCCGCCGGTCAGCACCGCAGCTTGATACTGCTCGTCTGCTTCATCTGGGTTGGCGGCATCCCCAAGCGAAAGCTGCACGTAATTCGAGGCATGGTTGACGCGAGTTAGCGCATAGTCATCATCACCAGCGCGCATGCTCAATTCGGTGAATTCCTCATCGACGAAAAATTCTCCTTTATCGTGATGCCCAATCTCCAGATCGAAAGTCAGCGAGTCCTGATCCGGCTTTATGATTTTGAAATAGACATTGTTGCCCCAATCACCCTCGCTAGATGCGGATACCGTGATCACAGGATTGGCGGTAGGCGTGCCGCCGGTTCCTTCACCATCGACATCAGCTGAGGACGCAGAAGATCCATTACCGGCTAGTCGGCAGATGAAAGCGGATTTACCGCCATTGAGATAAAAGGACTGTACAGCGAAACCCATCGCATCACTTTCCGAAGCGATGTCACCGTAAACATCATTGTAATCATCGAAACTCTGGATCAGTTCCGCCTCGCCAACAGGCCCTTTCGTTGCCTTTCCGACAAAAGCAGCAACCGATGTCGCAACTCCCTCGATCGGCCTGGAACCACTTGGAATTTCTTCTATATAGACACCTGGATGTAAATACGCCATCAGTGACCTCCGTTATCGAACGCTCGTAACTCTAGAAAATTTCTTTATCCGCCAATTCAATTTGTACGGCTGTCGGACTAGTCGCCGCAGACCGCATTCGCAGAGCTTCTCAAGCAAGGCCTTGCCAGCCAGACTGGATTTAGCGATGTCTTCATTGGTTTTCCCGGGTGGGATGGATACGCAGTGACCGTAATTCAGGCGTATCCACAGCAGGTTATGGCTATTCCTATTAAGTACTAACGTGTCTGACATCACCTTTCCTCCGTCTTGAGGTTGGATCGTCAATTTCGGTCGGTGCGGGTGCGCACAGGTAGTGCTGCTCGTAACCTCACTCAACTCGACTCATGGTTACCGACATGCATATTCTCGATCATGAAATTGCACAGCGCCTCCCAATCCTTGAAGAAGCCTGACGTGCGCGACTGCAGATGCTCGACCCGGCCGCGAATCTGTACCGCCGTAGCCGCCACCGGTCGGCGCACACGCACAATGAACACCACTTCGCTGTCATCGCTGGCGCTTTTTCGAGCTTCCTCCTGCCTCACGGTCAAGGGATTCATCGATCACGCACCACACGATCGACAGGCAGGCTGCACCCCACGCGGATTTCTCCTGGCCGTACCAACATCACTTCCTCGAACGGCTGCCGCTCATGGCAACAAGTCAAACAGGCGGGCGTCACCCGTGCGTCACCAACTCTTGCGGCCTGTCACGGAAACATCATTCGGCCAGCAACGGCTCGCCGCGAAGATGGATTGATTAGCGGACCCGGGCATCCGCAGGACCTGGTTCAAGGTGCGGCAGGGGCGGTTTGCGACGTCATGTGCTCAGGCACGGCACTCAATCGGGTGCTTTGCGGCGCAGTGCCAGTAGTGCTTTCAGGGTATCCAGCGTGCGGCTCAGCCGGGTTTGCTCCTGCTCCATGGCGTCGAGCGAAGATTGCAGGGCATTCACGGTTTCGACGATCTCACGCCCGTGGGCGGGTTTCGAAGCCGACGGTGTCCTGCGTTCCAGCTGCAATATCCGCACGTAGACGCTGGTGGTTTCTTTTGCCGGCGCGACCTGGAGTTCGGCATCCAGCATACTACTGAGCTGCTCGTAGAGCTTGATGGCCTCAGCTCGCCGCCCGACTTCGACGTACGCCCCCATCAAGTCGCGGTGCACCGATTCGCGCAGCGGGTCTTCGGTCAGCACCTGTCGCCCGTAGGCAATGGCCCGCTCGTAGTTCTGCCGTCGCATGAATGCCTGCATCAAGTAACTCAGGCCGCGAATGAACAGATCACGCAGGCGCTCGCGCTCGTATATGATCCAGTCGTCGAAATGGCCCTCCAACAGCTCGCCCTCATACAGTCTGAGGGCGCTCTCGATGACCTGCAGATCGGTGTCCGAGAGGTTGCCGACGTTGGTGGCGTTGCAGCGACTCAGCGTCGCCTGAAACTCCAGCACATCCACCGAGTGCTCGCTTTGCCAATTGAAACTGACCTCGCCCGGGTGAGTTATGGACAGATACGTACCCTTAACCACACCCGGCGGCTCGAGTGCCTGGCGCAAACGCCAGAGGGTGGTGCGAAAGGAATGTGCGGCTGACTCCGGCGGCACCTCTGACCACAGCATGGTCGCAAGTTTTTCGCGATGGTGGGGGTGGTTGCCGCGCAGCAGCAGCAGGGCCAACAGCTCGTTGGCCTTCTGACCGAGCGCGGTCGGCACTCCTAGCTGCGGCTGAATGACCCTGGGACAGCCAAACAATGTGACTTGCAGTACCCGAGACTGGTCGAGCACGAGCATTTCCTCCTATCGCTCCGAAACCGAGTCCATTTCAATAGACGGTATTGACCAGGTAACTCCTCAGCCTAAGCAAATTTGAGCAGATATCGCCTATCACGCTGTAGCGCAATTCCAAGACGCGAAGCACGCAATCGGTAAAACCTATAGTTCTTGGCTGAAACAAGGTGACGGCGTTTCAAACGTCTAGCATATTGGGGTCCAAACTTGTTGCACCACAGTCGGATGGATTCATAACTTACGACAACACCTCTTTCAGCTAACAGACTTTCGATATTTCGATGACTGAGATTGAATCGATGATAGAGCCGAACTGCATATTGAATAAATTCCGGTGGGAACCTGTGGCGTTTGTATATTGTTGTTAATCTGCTCATCCAACCATTGCCGTTTTACACCGCCTAACTTGTCAATACCTACAAAATGTATCTTCCATAAAAAGGCAGGCCCATATCTCCGTCCTTGTTTGGATTATGCTTTCGCTATGCAGCGTTCTTGGCGGTCGTTATCGTTTGTTACGCTGCCGCTACATTGATCTATAGAAAGTAACTGTCACGAAGCCCGAAAAAATCTCACGCCGAAGTGAGATATTTTGGCCGCTCATGACAGTGCATTGACGCCCCTCCTTTTTCGTCAATTATGAACATCGGAATACCGGCACGCGTTGCGGTGCATTCGCACCAAGAGAGGCATTCATTTCAATATTAATACAGAACTAATGACTGGTACTACCAAAGTAACAAATTCAACAACCGGAAAGTGGGAATGTCGGTCGTCCTTCGACGTCAAAATTGGGGCCCAGCAGGCGACTGGATACACTTATCGGCCATGGAGATGCCCGATTCTGTGCAGCTGGTCCATGCTTTTCTGTTAACTTGAGAGTACCAACTACATAGCACTCGGATTTCAAACAAGGAACTTATGGGCGTTACGATAACTGGTTCTGTCGGTCGTGGTGGTGATAACCGCAAGGCTGACACCCGAAAAATTCAAAAGACTCTTAACGAAATATATCCGGCAACACTTCTGGAGGTAGACGGCCAGTGTGGCTCGAAAACAATCAGACGAATTGAGCGCTTTCAGCGCCGCTTTACACAAAAGCCCGACGGAAGGGTGGATCCAGACGGGCGCACATTGAAACGGCTGAATACGGCGGCGCCCTCGATGCAAGACGATTGGAGTGGCGATAGCTCGAAATGGTCGCAAAAGAAAAAACTCGCCAGCCTCGACAGCAAATTGCGAACAAAGACAGTTCGAATTCTCGAAGCGCTGAAGTCAGGCGGCTATCGACCTAAGATATTCTTCGGCTGGCGTTCCGTTGCCGTGCAACGGCGTCTTTTCGAGGCGGGAAATTCCAAGGTCCGCTTCAGTTTCCACAATGCCCAATTGAAAAACGGCACACCCAATGCTCAAGCTATCGACATCATCGACAGACGCTGGGCATGGGGTGAGGAAGCAGAACGAAACCGCTTCTGGGACGCATTAGGGAAAGCTGCCAAAGCCGAAGGGCTTTATTGGGGTGGAGACTGGTCAAAATTTAAAGATTACGCTCATGTGCAATCTTTCCCGAATTCCAAACTGTCAGAAATCAAGAGGAAGAGTGGATTGGCATGAGTTCACGCAAATACCAACGCCTGAGAGGCAGCTTCTAAGCATGTAGCTGCCCGTTATTTCCGATCTAATCGGACAGTGTCTGTACAGTCGGATCAGAGTTATTACTTCTAACCAAGTCTCCGACCAAGACGCGTATTAGACACCCACCCTAAGACCGGCTCGTCGGCACAGCTCCGCGATGCTGTCTTCGCCACGCAAGCCGTCCAGTACGATGCGTATTTTCTCCTCCGCACCGTATTGCTTGCGCGTCTTGCGTTTGATGTCTTTGATTATCTGTTCTGACGACGATGGTCGTCCTGTCGGTTTCTGTCTCATCTCAACTCCTCAGGTTAGGATGAACAAAAACTCTCTCTTAAACCAGAACCAAATCTGTCCCATAGGTGCTGACCGCGTACAATACCGGGACGTCTTTCACAAGCTTCTCGATTGACGCTCGGTAGCGCAAGCAACGCATGACTTTTCAGATATCAGGCATCCATCTGAGAAATAAAGGACGTGTTCAAAGTCGGTGAATTGCTCATCCGGATTGTCTACATAGTGTCTACATTACAGATCAGCGCCCCAGGACGGGGCGCTAACTTGTTGATTATATGGTGCCGGCACCAAGAGTCGAACTCGGGACCTACTGATTACAAATTATCTGCGACCAAAATTTGAATGTCCGCTTTTCCCGAAAGCGGACGTTCAATCGTCCCGAATATCAGCAAAATGAGGGTCCGCTAACGGCCGAGGCTGTGTGAAAACTCAACAGTTATTGTCGCGCTAGATGCTGGATTG
>CAZMOM010000034.1:0-33990 GCA_964568075.1 uncultured Gammaproteobacteria bacterium | reverse complement strand
TGTTCGCCGGCCAAAAGGTCGGCATCAAGCAGGTCTCCGACAAAATATGGCTGGTTAGCTTCATGCAATACGATCTCGGCTACTTCGATCACGAGACCTGCAGGCTGGAACCCATCGAAAACCCGTTCAGTACAAAAGTGTTACCTATGTCTCCGGTATAATCTGTAACCCATGTCTCCGGTATGGACCCGGACTTGTTGGCGGAGGGGGTGTCCGAAAGTAGTTATTCCGGCGTGTTCCGAAAACATACAAAAACCACTTTGTTTCCGCATGCTTGCGCGTAATGTTGGTCTTGTAAGGTCCGAGTATTTCCGGCACAATCCGGACCTAATCTGTAGTTACAACTGTAGGTAGGCCAATATGGCGGAGAAACTCTCCGCTTCATTTGTGAGAACCAGCAAGCGCCCGGGCAAGTATCCGGACGGCGGCAACCTTTACCTGCAAGTCTCCGAGTCAGTTCGCAAAGACGCAACCGTGGTCATCACGAAGTCCTGGCTGTTCCGTTACTCGAGGTTCGGCAAGGATACCTGGCTCGGGCTTGGTCCGTTCCCTGACGTTTCCCTGTCTGCTGCACGCGACCTGGCGACCGCTGAGCGAAAGAAAAAGCGCCAGGGTATTGACCCGTTAACAGACAAACAGACGCGCCAGCGGGCGGTACGCGTTGCACACGACAACATGATGACCTTCGCCGAGTGTGCTGACAAATATGTCGATGCTCAGGAGCCTGGCTGGAGTAATCCGAAGCACGTTGCACAGTGGCGCAGCACACTGAAGAATATCGCCGGCCCGGTTTTTGGCCACTTGCCGATTGGCCAGGTTGACACTGCTCTCGTACTCCGCTGCCTGGAACCCGTCTGGAATAAAAAAACAGAAACCGCGAACCGGCTCCGCGGCCGCATTGAATCGGTGCTGGATTGGGCAACGGTCCGAGGCTACCGAAAGGGCGACAATCCGGCGCGCTGGCGCGGCCACTTGGATATGTTGCTGCCAAAGCCCGGGAAGGTAGCGAAAGTGACGCACCACCCTGCCCTTTCCTATCCGGATATTGGCGAGTTTATGCGCCAGCTCCGGTCAGACCTTGGTACCGCACCCAGGGCGCTGGAATTTACGATCCTGACCGCTGCTCGAACCAGTGAAGTCATTCTGGCTCAGTGGTCCGAATTTGATTTGGACCAAAATACCTGGACGGTTCCAGCCGAGCGTATGAAGGCGAGACGCGAGCACCGTGTACCTTTGTCCAAAGCTGCGATCGCGGCGCTGAAACCGTCACACGCATCTGACAGTTTCGTATTTCCCGGCCACAAACGAGACAGCCATCTTTCGAACGGCGCCATGCTGCAGGTACTCAAGCGCCTCGGACGTTCGGATATCACGGTGCACGGATTCCGATCGACCTTTCGTGACTGGTGTGCGGAGTCTACAAACTATCCGGCCGACGTTGCTGAGATGGCGCTAGCGCACACGTTGCGTGACAAGACTGAGGCTGCTTACAGGAGAGGTGATCTGTTTGAGAAACGAAATCGGCTCATGAGTGATTGGGCTAAATTCTGCGATCGAATCCAGAAAAAAGCGCCCGTAGCTCGCATCCGTCGAGCGCACTAGTGTTCAAAAGCAAGGGGTGGCCCGAACTTTGGCTCGCTGAGCTATGCGAGTTCCTAGAATCAAAACCTGATGAATTTGCTAAACAGTCGCGGATACTAATACTGGACGCTTTGGCAAAGGACGGGAAGCTAAACCTTCGGAGGAAAATAGGACGTCCTCCTGTTCCCGAGAGGAAATTTGAACGGGCTTGCGAAGTTGCTCAACTAATGATTCTAAAAAACAAGCTTCGAATTGATGCGATAAAAGACGTCGCGAAAGATCACGGTCTTTCATTCGACACTGTGGCGAAGGACTACAAACTTTACGGCAAATACGCTCGAAGTCTGGCGAAATTCGTAGCACAAGGACCAAGAGTGACACGTCGCGGCGCTGAGCTCGAGACACTACTTGGGACGTTTACTCACGACGACGGGTCGAGATTACTCACCCAGGGAGAGGCCAAAAAAATTGCGGGATCCATACCAATACCAAGTTTAGTAGATTTAATTGATGCGATTCGGGATGGACCGCTGAGGCTCGACGCAGAATTTCTGAACGAGCTTCTATCGCCGATCAGAGACTGTGGGTATTTAATTCCGCCAGTTTAGTACCCACTCACCCGAAAAACGCATGTTTCAATTATGAACACTGCCAGTAAAGACAGGAGTGTTCTTAATGACTACCGCCCGCCTTTTACGCCGGCCCGAGGTTGAGAATCTTACCGGGCTATCCAGAGCGCGCATTTACGAAGAGATGGCTGCAGGTCGATTTCCGCGCCCGGTAAAAACCGGACTGCGTTCGGTTGCCTGGGTCGACCTTGAGATCGACGAATGGCAAAAACAACTCATTGCTAAACGCGACAGCCAATCCGGCAGAACAATTTCTGCCCGATCGCGCGGCTAATGTGTCCACAACTGAGAAGTCGGTCGACGTGAAGCAAAAACCCGTCCAGAAAATGTGTGTTCGATGCACGCGCGCATTCATACCTAAATCTGCGGACGATCGGATTTGCGGACGTTGCTCCACAGGTGGGCCAAAATCTTTTGCCGAGCGTGCGCTTCGAAATTTGATTCGCGGACACCCCTTCGCCGACAAACGTTGTCCGGATTGATTCCAAAGATTGCATACATCGCCGCCCTGACTATCGGGGCGCCTGGGTTTTTCGACCGTGACTACGACCCATAGTGCTGGGATCGGCCGAAGACTCTCTACTTGGCGTCGCTTGATGCTCCTGTTTGGACCATCTGCGGCGAAAAAAGTAGGGCTCGCGCTGGCGGAATTTGCCTGGCCGGACAAAAGCGACCCCGACGCCCAACTCGTTGCGCGAAACTGTACTCAAAAGATGCTCTGCGATCTCTGTGACTACACGACCCTTCGCGGACTCAGAAAACAGCTCGCGGTGCTGCAGGAGGACGGCTGGGTCGTTCGTGACAAAGATCAGACCGGGCCTGGGGTTTACCGGGAATACGTTTTACGGATACCGGATTGGGTGCCGACGGATGCGATCACCGAAATGACGACACCTAGCAAGGGAATGTGGAAACGCGCCTTGGAGGCGAATACAGAAAGATCGAGTGAACCTGAGTTCACCTGCTCTCAGGACATCGCCACCAATAGTAGGGGAACCTCAGTTCCGCAAAAACCATCATCAGGGGAACCTCAGTTCCGGAACAGGGGAACCTCAGTTCCGGAACAGGGGAACGTCAGTTCACCCCTAAAGGAGTTAGTAAGTAGTTCTTTAGGAGATAGGGGGAAAGGAGGTCTCCCGCTGTGCGGTCCCCCCGAAGAAAAAACGAAAAACGCAAGCAACGGATCAGGACAACCACCGTTCGCCGAGATGCTGGCAGCGTGCCTCGAAGCGAACCTCCGAGGATCACAGTGGGGGTCAATCAGCACAGTGATCCATTCTAAGTTCGGTTACACGCCCAGTGACAAACAATTAACAGTAATGGACCGCCAGATTCGCGATCGTCGAAAAGAGTAAGCAAAGGAGAACCGGAAATGAACGTAAAAATCATCGCGGCACAGCCGCCCTTCTTTTCAGAAACTCATGCAGCAACTATCGTCGACGCTACCCGCGAGTATCCCGACGCAGATGGACTATTGATCCACATCCCGGCACAGCGAGCTATGGCAACCGCAAGCCTTGTTGACGGCGCTATTCATGCGTGCTCATCGAGGCCTGCAGGGAGAGTCCTATCTCGATGTCCAGCCGGCAATCTTGCTAGTGCCTACAAGCCTCGAGACAGTTGCTGAACAATTGTTGTCCTCAATCTGGGATCCTGCTGGCGCTAATCAGCAAACCAAGAACCCATTCGCCAACAAACTCCAGTTGGTTGTAGACCCTCGGCTCGATGCTGACAGCACCACTGCCTGGTATGTGATGTGCAATCCGAATCAATTTATACGGTTCACCCGAATATATCTTGGGGGCCAAACGGCACCACACGTTGAGGAAAAGGCCGGGTGGGACATTGACGGAATCGAGATTAAGGTCCGCCATGATTTTGCCGCGGCGTCGCGGCGCTGGGAGGGCGTGGTCCGCAATGAGGGCGCGTAGGTTGAGCGCATACGCTATGACACTGAATAGATGCGCTTGAAAGGCACGGGTCCTTTCTGGCCAAAAGGGCCCATGGGACTGCGACTCTCGTGTTTTGAACGTGTTTCATTTCCGAAACAGGCATTTCCGTTTCCGCGCCTAGCTAATCCCGGCACAGGATCACACTTTTTACATTGGGTATGGCTAGATCAGATTTGGAGCCAGAAATTCGATGCTCTCCCCCGCAATTGTCCACAGAATCTCACTAACCTCTTGTTCCAGTACTGCCGGCCGCTGCCTTGATAGGACAATACGCGCAAAACTCAGCTATCTTACTACGAACCAGGCGGTCGGGAGTTCGAATCTCTCCGGGCGCGCCATTTAACAAGGGCTTGAGAGTTGCCGGTGAAAATCGGCAACCTTGAGTCACCATAGAGTCACCAATCCTCGGCGTTTCCTTAAAACAGAAGTAGCAAGGATGTTGTCGACGGAATATTCACGAAATGCGCAATATTCGAAAAGTTGTAATTTCCCTGAGGGGCGCAACAGCTCTATCGGTGTCGTATTAATAGATCCGTAAATCATTCGTATTTACCGTCAAATGGACGCTCAATCGTTACTATTTTGGGGGTCAGACAATGTCTGCTTATGGCCAGAACCGGCCGCTCGAGGAGGAGGCGCAATTAACGTGCATAGTTGAGAAGCACTCTTGGTTCGCAGCCGTCCAATGCATCTTCGATGCTTCTAAACGACACCATGTAGTCTCCCTTGTTTGGCAGAATGAGTGTTGACCCTTTCAAGATGGGCTCTTGCGTTTCATCGAATTCGATGGCGATGGGTCCCAGTTTCACGGTGTCCTTCTCGATCCTGCATGTCCCGTCGAACGCTCTGACCTGTACCGTCGCACGAGCCGTTTCACTTTGAAACCTTACTGCCGTGTGCTGGCACGAGAGTCCGAGACTACGGTGTAACAGCTCGACATCGAATCTCTCGCCGCCAAGCGTGCATTGACCACTTCCAAGTACGACTTCGCTTGGTCGCCGTCGTTTCGGCTTCGGCTTGTCCGAAATCAATCGTGCTGGGCTATCACTCTCGTAGTCGAAACGACCTGATGACCAAGTCACGACGCCCGCCCTTTGCGGATCGAATGTATTTGCCCACCAAGAGTGCTGATGTGTTGGGATGCCTGGTATATCGATAGCCAGTTGCCAGAAGTTGAAGGCATCTAGTGTCAGTGAGTCGCCGAAATCTGCCAGATCTTGCGCGTTCGGTGTAATGTAGGAGGCGTGGTTCGGACCACCTGTATAAACCGCAGGCATAATGGCTGATTCGATCAAGAGCCCTACGTCGCCACGAGCAATTGCGACATTTCTGTAGCCGAAATAATGTCCGTGAATGTCGATCGTGGTGCCATTCTTGATGTGAAGTTCTTCGAAGAACTCGTTAATCACCGGCTCGGTGTAACCGTCCACCCACTCAATCAGTCCGTCCCAGCTAAGCCTCTGCCAAACTGCAGTTCCTGTAGGAAAGGGCTTAATGCCGCCGCTATTGTAATGGTGGGAGAGAACGTACTCCCACCCCCAGATCAGGGCGCCAGCAAATTGCGTGACCCATAATTCCTCTAGTTCCTGGTCGTAATACGGCATGCTGCGCCCACCGATGCCGCTGAAAAACTCGATACCGTATGGCACCGTGAACGAAACATAGCCGATAGGTAGTTGGGGCACGTAATTTCCTCCGCTTTCGGATTCTTGGCATGACGTTAGAAAAATTCTTGTAAGCGACTAATTGCACGCTGTCGGTCGTTCATATGTAAAAGTACAAACCGCCGGGCACTACATCCGGCAGTTTGACCCCCCCGGCGAGTCAAATTATGACGTTGACGCTGGCCTGTGCCGTCATAGGGCAAGGCAGGCTCGGATCGAACGTCAAATGCACTGGGCTGGCGACCATAAAACCGCCGATGTGAGTAGCGGCGACTTCTGGCAACATATCCGGCGTGGCACCGTTGGTGTCTTGCGCGAACACATAGATCTTCCAAATACCTTCCAGCTTAAGATTTTCCTTGAGCAGATATTTATATACGTCTTCGAGATGGATGGCGCCCGTATAGTAGCTGTCGTTCGCATCGTCGTCGAAATCGATTCCGTCATCCAGAACATCCACGGGGAAATACTTTCCATCGGGCGAGCGTAGAAGGGCAAGGGCATACAGTTCTTCGCCCTTGTACCAGTTTTCGCCTTGTTTCTGAAAACGTGCGCGGAATACCAGCGGACTCTCGAAGGCGTTGTGTGTCGTGGGGGCATGTACTTCGACGCCGTCACTAACATGAACATTAAGCTGTTGCTCTTCGACACTATGCGTATAACTGGCTTTGTCGGTAACACGCTGATACGTCCATTTCACGTCCACCGGATACGCGATGCCCGCATTGGGCGCGCCACTGGGATAAGAGAACGCGACATCTACTTTCTCGACCTGGGTGACTTCACCTTCGCCAGGCGGCGTCGCGGTTTGCCCTCGCCACCACGGATCTTCCACATCCGACATGCCCACGGCCGCTGCCACCACTGCGACTGTGGAGGCCACGCCGGCGACGGTGAACTCGGTTTCGCCGGCCACGCCTTCGACATCCGGTTCGCAACAATCAACGGACGGTTCGGTTTCATCGAAGGTGCCCGCCACACCAAAATTCGCTTCTCCCGCCCCACGCGCTGCCGCAACGATGGCAACAATTGCGGCGATCGCGGCGATGATCCACGCGAGAATTTTCCACCAGGGATCACTAAAAGGTAGATCGCCATGGATGCCTTCGTAACCGGGGTTCGGATAAAAGGCCATACTCATTTTCGACGGTATCCAGGGACCGCTATCGCCTGTGCCTGTCCCGTCTCCCGGTTTACGGCAACAGCAGCAACAACACCTCGGGCCATGGCTGTGTCCATTGTGCCAATCACCGCGCGGTCCGATTACCGTCATGTGGGACATTACCAAGCGCCCTTCTTCGACTTCGCATATGTACTCACCTGCCACGTCGTCATACGTGGTTTTGGAGACGAAGATCTGTTTGATGATGCGGGTGGATTGCGATCCAGCGGCTTGCGCGATGATACTGACTAGCTTCTTTCCGCAAGTTCCATTCTTGAAATTGGCCAGCCAGGATACTCGTACCGACGCGCCGCCCGGAATACTGGCGAAAAAGTGAGTTTGCGAGTTGGGCACGATACCCGGATCGCCCACACTTTCAAGATACATGTTTACATTCTTCAACTCGTTGCTGGATGTGTTGGTGCAATAGCAGGTGATGCGTTGCTGATAAATCGCTGTATCGAATATGCCGTCCGGAAGCATGACATTGGTAAAAGGCTCTACGGAAAACGGTCGACGGTTGATTGTCATTGGTGTCGTAGCCATGATTATGCCTCCTCCGCACTTACTGCTATGTACGTGACGCCGCCAATAACGCGATCTTGATCGTGGGCGATGACGCTAATAAGTGTGTAGAAGCCGGGTTTGAGCCCTCGCGGCGTTACTTTTAAATACGCGGCGCGGGCGGTACCGGGTTTCAATTCGATCTTTAACCGGTCACAAGATTTTTGTTCGGTCAACTCACCGCAATCCCTGTCCACCGATAAACTGGCCTTGACCATGGCGTCCTTGGCGGGCTTGACTTTATGGAGACCCAGTTGCGCTAGCGATGCTTGCTCCAATTCGCCGCCCATTTCGACCCTTAGTTCCAAAATGAGCATCTTGCGCGCGGGTGCGGCAGTCTGGATGGCCATCACCATCATGCCGGTACTCATAATGAGCACGGATAGATTGCGTTGCGCAATCTGGTTGTACGAGGGCGGATCAAACTCGTCGGGCAACGGGTTAGGCAGAGGATCCGCAGCATGGATTACTTCTGCGACCACACACTCATGACCGTCGTTAACGATAGTCGGTACCCACGGAACCAGACACAAAACATCTTGAACATCGCCGGGATCGAGATCCACGAAGGGCGAGCCGATGAGTGTTGAGTTACTTCGCAATACACCCGTCGCCGGATTGGACCAATAAAAGTTGACTTGCGCACCAGTTGCACCAGCATCGCCATTGTTGCGCACGCGCGCCCACATGTAAGCGGGTTCACCGGCAATCGGTTGTCCGGGTGCGCCATTTGGATCGTTGCCGGGTACAATCCAGATGTCGGTGCTGTTCCACCAGTGAGGGGTGCCATCACGAATTTCGAGAATTGTCGACATGTTTTCCTCCTCGATACCAACGCCATTGATCTTCAATCCATCGATAAGCGGATTGTTTGGCAGAAATAGAAGCGGTAGTCCGGCGATCTTGGGGTCCTTCGGGAGGCCTACTATGGCTTCTCGGAGGAAGCGAGGACCCGTGGCTTTCCGTCCCCGCCTTTAGGCGGATTTGGCTTTGTCGTTGTTATCTCCTAACTGTACTGTCGCCACGTCACTGATTATCTCACCCGATGTCAGCGCAAATGGCAGGATCGGGTCGGAAGCTGTCGTTTGGAGCACTGCCGCACACAGGCGGTGCTTGTGGTGTCCAAACCCCCGAGGTGCTAGGAATCTAGCCACTAAGCTGTCAGCCGTGCCGGAGATTTGCCTGAAATTTGTAGGCAGTCATCGAACCGGGTCATTCTACAAGTAATCAAACGCAACGAATTCAGCGCCGCGGGAAATTCGTAGAATGGAGATTTCCGACAACCGGGTTACTAACTATGTGGTTCGGTCAGCAGCGCTGCACCGTTCGCCTGATAATTGCGGTTGATTTGCGTAGTGGATATTCCCATCGTTCGATGCGGCCGACCCGCGGATACACGAGTAGCAGCTACGCCTAGGAGCGGTAAGGCATCCGGCTAGAAAAATGACGTCGTGACAGGAAGGGATCGACCAAGAGCGGACGCCTCAGCCTCAATCTAGCAAGCACCAATAATGCAATGCCTCGTTAGGAGAACCTTGCGAGATGCTAGCCATAGATGTCATGTGGACGACAGAGCCATTCCTCCCGGATTAGGAATTCTTTTGTAGTATCCAATTGTTCACGACGCTGACGCGCTAACGCTGCCTCTACCTGATTCTTACTAAATTTCTCTCCAAGAAGATGTGCAATTTGCTTGGAGATCGTGGCTGGATCAGTTTCGCCTTTTACGATAAAGAGCTCTCTAGACAGCAGTTCAGCATCGGCTTTTCGAATCACTGTCTCAAGAGCGAAGCTATCAATAGTAGTCGCTAGCCCATAAGCTGCCTTATGAGCCGCAACGATATCGGCGGGCTGTAGAGATATCGTTGCTCGTGCGGAAGGAAACCTTTCGTCCCACACCTGACATAAGTCTGCGGTAACTAAGCCCGCAGCGTGGACTAAAGCATTTCTGAGCACAACGAACTGGTTCCACACGTCATAGTCACTGGGATTAGCTGCCTGGATATCGCGTTTCGCCATACTTCCAAAGCGCTGGATTAGCTTTGAGTGCGACTTATTCCTTACAACACGCTGTACATACTCCCGAGAAATCCACATCGCTGGCGATGACAGTGCCTCGGGCTGAACTAGCTCACTTGCTTTAAACGCCATGTCGGAATCAGCTAATAATTCAGGCTTGAGCGACACGCACCGACCTATCAGATCTGCCATGTAGGTTTCAAATGCCCCGGCTATAGAGATAATGGCGTTCTCAATGTGTGCGGAATCCAATGTCTTGCAGGCATCCGAGAAATTTTGAGGGGATATCTTCATGGCGCCAAATGGAGTCCGGCGATCACCTGGGTAGTCCGAAATATTCGCCGGCATTTCTTCATCTGGAACAGCTACCCACCATCTTTGGGCATACTCCTGGCAACACAGGGCGTGCCACGCGGCGTCACTAGCTCGCTTAATACGGTGCCTAAAAGCCAGTAGCGATAGTGTAATTCCGGCCAATGTAACTCCCTCTGGTTTCGCCTAACACCTAATGAACGGACCTCACTGTCCGCCAAATTCCACGAGTGAATTAGTCCGACTCACCTTGTTATACCGCTTTTTCAATGTGTCAGCGTGAACTCAAGCTTATAGTATCGTACGCAATTCTTAATCATTTAAGTTACCGCTTTTTAATCACGACGTACACTGATCGGGCGCTTTCAACTGAGGCAAAGGTGCCTGGATCGACAAGTCGCCTAGCCGCATCTAAATTACGTGTGAAGTTAGTTAACTTCGACCGCTTTCTCACTCAAAGCTGCCGTTCGCGCAGACTGATGGCCACCAGCCGGGTTGGGTCGTTATCTGCCTGTCGGAATTCTATCATGTGACCAGCGCCTATCAGGCGAAAGCGGCCACTCTGGGGCTACACACGTTGTGCATTCAACAAGAACGACATGGCTCGTCACCGGATGGTTCTGGAAGCAGTCAAATTCAACACACCCGGCCTGCGTGAATTCTGCGGGATAGAGATTTTCCGGCAACCAAATTTCTAACTATTTGATTTGGTTAGTAGCACTGTACTATTAGCATGATGATTGTGGTCGATTTGCTCTGAAGACCACCACAGCAACCTAGGCTGCTTTATGCATCTACATCGTCAAAGATACTTCTGCGACTATCGAATCCGTCCGATGTGTTGATATCGCTTATTGATCGTCTTGTAGGATCGGGCTCTTCATAGCCCTCTTGTTCAGCGATCCAGTCATTAATGTGCTGCGTTTCGATGTCAACGATCTCTCTAACTTCCGGGTCATCATATTCTACCCTTAGCGTTTCCAGCGATTCGAGCAGTGGCTGCATCTGATCTTGAGCCGAGTCTTGGCCGCCACGACCAGATTGCCACTCACGTCGGATGTCATTGATGCGTGGCACCATTTCTGTGCGGACACGCTTCCGCAAGGTCGCATATTCAGTATCCGTAAATACTCCTTTAAGGCCTGGGTTCGAGAGCGCATAGAGATCCTCGCCCTCGATCGCATATTTCGTAACCGTGTCCACCAATACTAGTCGTTGAACTTCTGGCAACAATCCGAATTCGTGAAGTCGGATCGCAACATCCAATTCCGAGACGGCGTACAGAAAAAGACCAGGTCTAGCTACTTTTTCTAAGAGATTGGGATGGGCATCAATATAAATTTCAAGAAATTTCTTTGAGCATCTCCGTGCTAAGAAATCAAAAGTACGTCTTTCTGCGTACCAAGTTTTCATCCACTTCGTTTTGTAGCTTGACGACGTAGTAAAATCATCAAGACGCTTTAGCATGAGTGAAAAAAGGTTTACGCCTAGTATCACTGCATGCTCGTAACCTACGTCTCCACAGGTCACCTGACCGAGCAGCTTTTCTGAGTTGCTGCCCTGAACAAAAACACCAATTAGCTCTGGGCTGTCCGACAAAATTCGAGCATATGCGTCGCCAATAGTCGGATGCTTGAATCGCCACAATGCGTTTCCGCTCGCAGCCGTCAATTGAACGAGGCTTCCCTCTAGTGATTCAAGTGCTGTGACGCACCCGCCAACACTGCTGCCCAGGCGCTCGATCGCAGAGACTTCTGATTGTTCAAGATGGATGGGGCTCTGAAGGTCATCGTTTCTCATATAAATGAGCGCGAGTGCTGCTTTACTGTCCTCGTCTAGGCCCGACAAAGTCTCCTTTAGGAAAGCTTCTTGGTTATTCACGAATCTCGCTAAACTGTAGTTGTCGACGCTGAGCCCCGTTGTGAATATCGGATCTGCGAGCCGACGTGCTGTTTCAGGAACAAATCGTTCATGGCGAGACATTTCTTCCAAGTATGGCTTTATTGATTTTCTAAATGAATTTGGCTGAGCGCCCATCTTTAAGTGGTTGTACAGAATCTGTTGCTTTTCATCCAGACTCAGATTGTGAACATCGATCACTACCTGACTCTCGCGCAATAACGGGAACGCGCTCTCCTTCAACTCTTTGCGCGCTCGGTTGTAAATGTAATCGCGTGAGGTCATTACAATCTTTGCCTGTCGCTTTATCATCGCCTTTATCTGCAGAAAGGAATGATTCCAACCTCGTACTAGGTGAGATTCGTATTGAGTGACGCCGAACGCATCGTCAATCCAGAAAAACTGCGAAGGCTCATTCGGATTCCATCGCTCCACAACCTTTTCGGGGTCATCCAGCTTTAACGGCGATGCTTGCCATTGATCGATCGCTGACATCACCAATAAAGAAGCGATTGTCGTCTTGCCAGCCGCCGGTTCCCCAATTAAGAGAACGAAACCATGTTCGTCAAGTGCTGAAGCTGCTTGTCGATAGGTTTCGGTTATGACGATCTTTGAGAGGTCTTCGCTCATCGACTCCAGCAACGCACGGGCCTGAGAGTACGCCCGCTCATCCAATATCTGGCTAAGGTCTCCCAATCCATAGACCCTAGGTACGAGCATTCGAAGTCTCTTATTTTCCCGAATTTGATCACAGACCCAAGTCGACCCAAATAGCAGAATGTGCTTGACTCCAGCCAACTTGAATGCAGCCTCGATTTCTTCCTCTGATCTGCCAGAAAGGCCTGCATTCGTGATGAGAACATACGCGTCGCATCGCTTTTGTTTGACTAACCGCGCTGCCTTTTCGAATTCGTCTGACAAATCTGAGAGGACTAGGTTGTAGCCTTTTCTGTTTGTAAACTTGCATTGAATGACGAACTGCCCGTCGATGTCCTCCTGGTCGCGCCTAACCCATGTGCCTGCAAATGCGCCATCGCGACCACCATCACTCACATCAAGAAACGACTCTACGGTTTGCCCGAGAATTTCGCGACATATAGTTAAGCATAGCTTTTGGAAGCTGTGCCAGCCAAGGCGATGAAGATCGTACGTCATATCAGCTCCGATTGATCCGACTGCTGAAACGCATGGTCACAGGCCTATCACAGATTGACTTGCCAATTTGTAACTGGATGGATAGCCACATCGACTGCGATTATTGCCGAGATATTGCCCGGATTATGTGCCATTAATCTCCTCTACAAAGCGAAAGGCAATATTATCTTCGTTTGTTCTTCGACATCGTTCCGTTGCATCGCACTCTTGGCCAAGCGAGTTGCTGATGCAGACACGTGGTTACGCTAGGTGTCTCTGAATTTCTGCGTACCATTGCAACAATTCGAATTCGGTTTCGCCACTGTCTGGGTTTTGATACTCGCACCTCTCCTTTATTTCGACCGCAGTCATGTTACGAAAGAAATACGCACACACTATATCCTTCGTTTTTGATTTAGGTATCGCTCTACCGTCTCTAGTTTCGGGTCGAAATTGCCAGCCCTCTGAATCTTTTACTCTACGCAAGGGCATGTTTAGAATCCCGGAAATATCACAGAAATCAAGATCGTCTGCCTGTAATGTTACCTGGCCATTTGTTAGCCGATCTACGACCGCAGGATGGAGGTAGTTTTCTATCTCCCTTTTCTTGGTCATGAATGCACAACAACCATCACGGGCATTCGTTTGATCGCATAGGTCCCTCTTCCGCGCAGTCGCTGGAAGTTCCGCACTAGTTCTATCCGAGTCAAATATGTAGATTTGCGGCATCCCAAGTTTGTCTAGGTATTTTCTCTCGATCCAATTTTTTAAAGTAGAACCGCCGCCGTGCGCAATAAAGATGCGGGAGAAGTCAAGCGGTTCTATTTCCCCTGCATTTGCGAGCACCTCCGCCCAATTTTGAATTGCTTCAATATCTGTGGGGCCTTCAACCAAAACAGCAACCACTGCCGTGGTTTTATCCAATGGGTCTGGCAGAACGCCAAGAGTGGACGCGATTTCTTCATAAAGCTCATCAGTCCCGCCTCGGACCTCGATTCGCCCTGTCTCCGGGTCAGCACCTACATAGCGTAAACTTTCAACAGGCAACAGTCCGGCTAGAGCGGGAACATGTGTAGTGAGCAGAACTTGGTCTCCACCTTCAGCCAATCCTTTTAGGGCTGTTATTATCATCTCCTGGTTGTCCGGATGTTGCGATGCTTCTGGCTCTTCTATTGCGTAAACAACTCGCGAGTCTCGTTCTTCCTTTTTTCTCTCTGCCTCGGCCTGAAAAAAACTGAGTAGGACCAAACGCCTAATACCAGACCCCCGCTTGTTCAACGGTATCCCGGCATCGCTTTCCAAATCTAACTTGAAGAGATTTTGCCAAGGTGGCTTGCGAAATCTTGGAATTAGGCTATTTGCAACATCCGGATATGACTCACGAAGCTGATCCAATGTCCTATTGGCAGTAGCTTCGGCTTGAGCTTGTACCTCGCCAATAATTTGATCAAGTTCATCGCTCTTTTGCGATAGCGCCCGCTGAATAGCCACCTTCATTGGATTTTGTACCTCAGCATCTTGATCGGTGCTTGCTCGGTCGGACTGAAACAAGGCATATATCGGTAGCGACTTTTCAAGCGCCACCCAAATCGATTTCCCCCCCTGTTCATTAAGCGGCACGTCTTGTAATACAAGATCAAGAGAGCCCACCGCTTGGTATATTGCCTGTCGCATCGATGGATTCTGCGCTTGATTACAATTGTTCTGCAAATTCATATCGACAATTATTCTTCGCAAATCGCTGATTGGTTTTTGCAGCAATCCCGCAGCGGCCTCGGCTGATGGGTGAATCGCTTTGGCAAATACGATAGGCGGTTTTTTTGTTTGAATTGATAAGTCGTAAATTTTGTGAATTTCTAGTTCCTGAGATGCGTTCAATAGATGTTCTGCGGTTAGAGTAGTTGCGGCGCCGCGATCTAGATCTAATTGCGCTGGCAGATTTTCAAATACAACACCAATCCGTACGTTTGTTGCATCCCCATCTTTCGATGCATCACCTGACTCACGCTTGACAACACTTTCCCCAAAGAAGATGTCTAGCGCTTCCAAAATAGTTGACTTGCCAGCATCATTTTTGCCCACGAATGCCGTTAAATCTGACATTTTGATTTCGGTGTACGCTCTGTAGCAGCGGAAGTTTTCCAGACACAGTCTCTTGATTTTCACGGCGATTGAATAGTGGCTACCAGAGCCCCTTCCTTAGTCATAGTTAATCACTTGGCCATACTACCCTCGGGCGACTTGGTTTTCAGAGACTGGCACAGCACCTGAAGACCTTCACGAATTATTGAAACAGATCCACAAGCTCCATGCAATCGCGACGGGGCAACCTTCATGGCTCAAAAGGGATTGATCGAAATTGCACAATTCGAGATCGCCTTTAGCCGATATTCCCAGCCAATCAGATTTTTTTTCATTATTTGAAAGGCCGATCAGTAGCAATGCACTATTCGGCGGATGATTGCGGTAGATCTGAGTAAGCGAGATTCCCCTCTGATTGATACAACCGGCCTGCGGACACGGGAGCAGCAGCTTTGGACCTATGAGCGGACGGTCGGGTAATGAGATACTGGCTGCCAAAGAATGCCGCCTAGTAGTCGGATAATTGCCACAATGAAACATTCCGAACGTCGATGGTCAGTCGTTGTAGAAAAGGTCACAGGAGGGTATTGACAAGTTAACTATTCAGTCTAAGCAGTTCTGAGCAGATATTGCCCATCACGCCACAGCGTAATTCCAAGACGCAAAAGCACGCAGGCGGAAAAACCGATAGTTCTTGGCTGAAACAAGGTGACGGCCAAGATTGAACATATTGTAAACAGCATCGCCAGTTAACTTGTCAATACCATCGCAAAGAGTCTACGGCTCCTTTCTTGGGTGTAACGTAAAGCCAGGAGTTACATTCTCCGCAATGGAATTCCTCCAGTAATCCTTTGAAGGCGGCAACAACAGGCTCAAAATCGTTCCGCGAGAAGGTGCCCCATTTGTTGCAGTGAAGGGCCTTGTTTACAACCCACCGTTCGCAATTTGACTCTGTGTATCGTTCTTATATTTGATGCAGTTCACGGGATCGGATTTGTGCCGGATCGTTACGATAAGCAACACGTCAGATACGAGATTCGTGTATTGGAATTTCAACGATGCATTTTGAGCAATGGGCACTTAGAAGTTTGGGAGCCAGAATCAGAGACCATGCTAGGTCGATCTGAGACCTGTATTCCGGTCAATTATTTTGTTAAAAATGAATTTTACGAGTCGGAGTTAGAAAAACTCAATGTATTGCTAGGCGAGTGGTCAGACGATGCTTGTTGGCTGCATCTGGAACTGGCTAACGTTAATCTTGTGGTCTTCAGTGAAGTGGTGATACTGGTCACAGAAATAGTTGTGGTATCCAGCTGACCAGGCGTATTTCGCCCAATATGCCGGCTGCTTTTGATACTCAATAAGCTTCGACTGAACCGAAGCTTTGTGGCTTTCAAGAACGTCGTAAAACGGGCCATGCTCATCTTCAGCTATCAGAATCGATTCGAGATAATTCAGAAAAAACTGACCGTCGGCATCTCTGTACAATTCCCTCGCTTGCGGAGAATGTGATGGATTGCCGTAGTACTTAACATGCTTTTCCACTACCGATGTCGCGGACTCGGTAAGAATAATTCGCGGATCCCTTGCATCCTTCGATTCTCCATCATAGGCATCCAGCAATCCATTTCCAAAAACAGTTATGTCATCGATGTACAAATCCCCAATTGCGACAGCCCCGCGTACGAAGAATCCGTGATTCACCATTTCTAGTTGGAAAAACGAAAGTTTTGAGAAAATTGCACCAAGTTCTACTTCACCATCTTGGTAAATCGGATAGCCAATTACAATATTATCCGTAAAAGTTCGAATCTTGTACCGATCTCTTCCAATCCATGTATCGGCTGGCAAATATGGATTTCCTTCCTCATCCAGTTCACTCAAATGGCGAGTCGCTGCCTTTAACGCTTGATGCAATCGAGTCAGCAAATCTGTAGCAGTGCTGTTTGCATGGGCATCCCGAATTAGTTGTTGGTATCCAAGGAGATCGACAAACGCAACCACTGAGTTCTGTAGCTCGGGCTTCCCGTTTTCCGATGCGTATGGGTTGCTATCTTCGAGCATTACGAATTACGTCCAAACATGTCGTTTTGTGTCGCAATCTTTAGCCCGATTCGCGGTGTTGCTACATAAGCTTCCGACATTAATCTGCGAGCATCCCTATGATCAGAGGCGTGGATCAAGTAGAACATAGTTCTCCCAGTAGTACCGTGCTCGTAGATTGTCCACGGCTCGGCATACTCGTAACGCAACTCGTCGCGGAATCGACTGCACATACTGTGTGCTCTTTCAATAGAAGGTAGATTCAAAAAATCCATGTAGTCATCCCTGCCCCACCATCGCTTGACCCGCTCGTCATCGTCTTTTCGGCTCTTCCATGATCGATTGAACCAGCTTTCTGCAAGAAAGTAGAGAACTTCGATCTTGTAGCCTTCTGTCTTGAACTCGCTTATTCTTCTGACGGTTGCCCAGTCGCACTCAAGAGTTCTCTGATCAATCAGGCAGAAACACGGGATTTTGGCACCTATGGGTGCAACTTGAAGCATTTTTTCGATGCGTGTATTCGCGTCCCCCTCGTAAATTTCGAAGTCGAATGGCTGATTTTTTTGTTGCTCTTTGAGCATTTGCAATCTTGCCACTTGCTTCGGGTCGAGGTCACAAGCCGCGAAGTATTTGAAGGTCGGCCCCTTCGTCCGTCGTTCCATTACTTTCTTGATTGTCCAGTATTCTTTGTCCTTTTCCCTCTGCGGGCCTGCAAAGAGATCGATGTACACCCCGCTCTTCGCCAACAACAGGAATAAATGCAAGTACTCGCAGATGAGAGTTGATTTTTGAGCCGTCCACAGCGCGGGGACCCCTTGGACAACTGGCTTGCGCTTCTTCGGCCTCGTTTGGGGTGGGACTTCGCCAAACAGATCGTGATCAGATGCCAACTGGAAGCTCGTCCCACGTTCGACCATCCAATCGCCTACCGGATCGCTTTTTTCCTCGCCTTTCGTACTGAACATTCTCCGGCGAGTCTTCGATTGGAAACCAGTCACCCCATTGCTTGAAATGAAAACCCACATCAGCCTTAGTGCACTGATCTCGAAGGGATCGGAACCAGTCGGGATGGGATTGGCGCGCGCCGGGGCCACTCTCGCCACCGGCAATAATCCAATGTACATCAGCAATCCATTTCGACAAATCGAGGGGACCGAGCAGTGGTTCACAGGACAAGAATCGAACCTTTGCGGGTGTTGACAGGAGGTGATGCATCCTTTTTTTCGCGAACTTCTGGGTCTCAACAGTCGTGCCAAGCCATACATTTTCTGGCCATTCGTCGCCCCATGGAACGAGTCTGCCAACGAGATGAGGCCTCTTAGTAAGCAACAGCCAATCGAGATTCGGGGTTCGCTCGATCAGAGACCACAGACGAGCGCGCAGTGGGCTAAGACCCGTCTTCCATTCGAACACGTCCGCCATAGACGCGCAGAACACTCGTGCCCGCACGCCGGACTCTTGGGCGGCCTGATTCCAACGAAGCGGGTTCTGCCAATGCGCTTGACTGAGCAATCGTCTATCGGCTTTTGCACCCCAGACGGAGTGACCGGTTCGCTTCGCCCAAGCCTCGGCGTAGCAATGGTCACACGCAGGCGAAACCTTCGTGCAACCCCACCACGGATTGAACGTGTGCTCTGTCCACTCAATCTTGGAATTCTCAGCCATTTCAGAAAGGTACTGTACCTAATTACAGTACAGTTTCGCTACAGTGGGTCAGAAAGGAGCGTTGCTGGGAATGGTGGGAGACCGGGGACTTGAACCCCGAACCTGGCGGTTAAGAGTCCAATTTACTGTGGGAACACCCTAAGGCGATGAGCACGCACCAATTGAAAATGCTGGGAGGCCCGCTTGGCAACTATCCAAACTGTTTCCTTGGGTTGTCTGCAGATCCCAGGAGGGCTATGCGGCTTTCTGCGGGAGTTACACCACCCCCAATATTCGGACAGTCGACGTTAGAGAAATCCGGCAAATACCCGGCATTGGCTGGACCGTCAATCTGGTCGCTTCTCTACGCATGATTCTGCAGTGTAGAGCACTGCCTGGGGTCAGCGGTGAGTTCTCCTGCCTTAACTATAATGAGATATCGCGCAATAAATAGGGACGGACGCAGTGTGAGACGCGGTGGTAGTAGGGAGGACATTCCAGGTCAATCTGGTAGTTGCGGGCATTGATCGTGCCGAAAATACACTACTACCAACAATCGATTGATAGCAAATTATTTGGGTCGTTTAGTCAGAAAGTCTGTGGGCGTCCTTGTTGTTTTCACGAGCACGTGCCCTTATTGCAATCGAGGCGGTCGGCACTGGATCAGTGACCCTCAGCGAATTGGCGAAACTGTTTAATCGCACTGAATCGGCCATTTGGCAGGCAATGAACAGATACAGGGGGGACGCCGCCCGATGATCAATAACTTAATAACTAAACGACCGGCACCAATTTCCCATGATACCCAGATACATAAAAGCCCAAATGTTTCCGAGTGGGCTTTGATGATTGGTTTTGGCTGATTGCTAATTAATCAACAAGTAGAACAATTGATATTAAAATTAAAAAGCGTTTACTCCAAGAAAAACGCCTTCCAAATATTTTATTCATAGAAGCAGGCTTGAGGAAAGTCTGCCTCAGCATTGTCTTTTGCCGACATGAATCGCTTGACTTCCAGTGCTAAATCTTCGGAAAACCCTGCGTAACTATGGCTGTATTCTGATATCTGACCTCGACACATTTCGAAGACAACAAAATACCCAGAGTTCATTGAAGTCTTACTTCCAAAAGCGACAAATATAAAATCCCTATTATCACCATCTGTTATTGCTCTCAACAGAGGTTTTGTAAAATCAAGCATACCTGCGGCCTTAGTATTTAAAACACCACTTAACGAAGCCTCTTTGGCAGAAGCTATACCGTAGGCTATCGAAACATCATCCATTGTATTGACGGCTGCTGAATCGCTGTTAATACAAGAAAGCAAAAAGCTCAAAACTGCTAGCATTATTATTTTTTTCATCATTTAATTCCATATCTAAGGCCAACAAACGGGGTTGATCCTTGGCGTATTTCAACATGTAAGTGAAGCCCTTTAGTGGCATGAGATGATGTTTTCAAACCTTCATTCCCAATTATACCTAATCTCGTACCGGTCTTTATTTTTCGCCCTACTTTTAGGCCACTCGCAACGCTTTCCATATGGCCGTAAATAACATGGTTACCATTTGGAGTTTTGATAATAACAACATTTTTTCCAAAAGCTCTTGCTGCTCTTATTGCTAAAACCTCTCCTTCCGTTCCGCTAATTGCGTAGGCATCTGTCTTAACGGTTCCATCCGCATTCAACGGGACAATATCCTTGCCAGAATGGTAGTAATTAACCCCTCCTTTCTTAAACCTTATTTTTGCAATATCGTCTGTAACAACCTTATTTTTAGCCTCGACAAATGGGCCGGTAATTTCAGTGGAGTCCTCAATATCACCATTCTTATTTAACTTAAATTTATTTTTTTGTATTCCTCTCCCGCCAGTTTGCTCATATGGATTGAAATCAGCACTATCCCCATTGGTGCCACCACCATAGGCCGATGTTGTTTGCTGTTGTGAATTAATTTCATCAGTGTTGTTTCCGGTGCTTTTTGCTTGAAACGACTTTTTCCCGACACTTGCACCATTGCTTCTCGCCTCAGTGGATTTAACCTTTCCCCCACCAGCAGAGTCTGCTTGATTTGGTCCATACTGCTTGACAACACAAGGACTCATTCCACCCCCGCCATCAATTCTCGATGCGGTACCGCAGTACCCACTGGGATCCGTCCCCGAGAGGGGGTTATTCATGATGTACGAATAGGGATTGAGGCTCTGACTATTGCCCGGCGCCTGGATGATGGGATCGATGCTCAAGAATCGTCCGAGTCCATAGTCATATCCACGACCATTCATGTGGATGAGCTCATGGTCATCCAGATGCTCGTGTTCCGTGAACCCCCGATCAGTGATAGTGCTGCCAATGACCGGTGGCGTCTTATCCGACCAATCGCCGTTTCTGGGTTTACCGAATGCATCAAATCCGCGATCTTCTTGAATGATGCCGGTGTCATCGGTGATATTGACGATGCTGCCCAGCCGATCGCGGTGAATATAGGCAATACTTGGGCTCGGATCGTTGAGATCCCCGGACTTGGTCAGTATCACCACGTCGCTGATGTAATGCCGGTAATCTTTTCCGCTACTGGTCGACTCAATCTCAATCAGCTTGTCAATGTAGTAAATCGTCTCACCGGCCAGATTGATCTGCCGGTAGCGCAGGCTGTCGGCACCGTAGGTGAACAGCGTCATTGGAGCGACTGACCATTCCCTGATGCTGACCGGTTTGTTAAAGGCGTTGTAGACAATGACCTGAGCGCCGTTGTTGGTCAGATTGCCGTTCAGGTCATAATAGAAGTACTCCAGCGTGGTGCCGGCAGCATTCTCGATTCTTGTGAGCCGGTTGGGCTGGCTTGGGGAATACACGTACGCCGCCGCCTTGTCGCTCTTGCTGGTGAAGTTGCCGGCCTTGTCATAACTGTAGGTTACTGCCGGTTGCTGGCTGCCGCCGATCGTGCGCGTGCTTTGGATTAAACGATGCAAACCATCGTATACCAGGGTCTCACTGGCACCGGCACCGTAGGAGGTGGTGCGGTTAGTCAGGTTGCCGAAGGTATCGTAGTCGTAGGTCAGATGATGCAGCGTGATGCTGTTGTGAGTCACCAGAATTTGATCCATCTGGCCGCTGGCCGGAAAGTAGTCCGCGCTGTAGTTGTACTGATAACCACTGCCGTGATTTGCAAGCGACGCGGCTTCAATTTGACCACGCGAGCCCCGGCTCGTGATCTCCCGATACACAATGCCCGAGACGGGGTCTTTCTCTTTGGTCAGAAAGCCTGCTGTGTTGTATTCGTACGCCAAGCTCGATCCGCCGGGGTAGCGTAATCCCTTCGGACGAGCGTAGTAACCATCCGTAAAGGTCTGGGTAGCGTAGTCGGAAAAGACGTTTGGGTCGCTGTTTTCGTAGAAACGATGGGTAACCTGCAGCAAATCCTTTCGGCCATTGCTAGCGTCGCTGTAGTAGTAGAATTTTTGCAGCCGTGAACCGTCGGCACGAAATTGGCTGTCCTCAAAGTCGAGAAGGCCCAGACCTTTATACGTATCGGTATTGTCGTAATACCATTTTCCGTTGAGGGCGCCATTAACGCTGCGATCGATCAACCGACCGAGCTCATCATAAAACATGCTGACTTCGTCGCCATTGGGATCGACTTCCAACAGAACCTCGCCCAGTGCGTTATAGGTAAAGGTCCTGTACCCTAATGTGATGCCATCACCCCAACTCGGGTCCTGCACCCATTCTTTGTGGCCCAGTGAATTGTATGACGCGGTAATCTGATCGGTGGTCCCGTTCGCATACGCCTTGGCATCTTTAATCGCAATGGGATTGCCCGCACCGTCGTAAGCGTAGCCGGTGATGCCACCGTCGGCGTCCACCGTTTCAACGAGCTGTTTAATCCCGTTGTAGGTGCGGCTCATCGATAGTCCGCCGGCATTGATACTTGTTGTTAATCCCTGATAGGTGTAAGTGGTCAGGAAAACCGTGCCATCTGCTTGGTCTATTTCCTTGCTGGTCAGGCGTCCCAACGCATCGTAGCCCAGATAGCGGGTACCGATTGAAGCTGACTCACCAAAAGCCGTCAGATCATATGGCTGCGATTCAAACGTAACGTTGCCACGTTCATCATAGTCCGTCGCGACATTGACGAAACTGGTATCACTGAAGTTTTTGACCGACGACAGCCGTTCACGCCCGAACATATCGAAGTAGCTGTTCGTCTCTGGCGCACCGGCGCTCAGTGTGACAATCTTGTACGTGGCACCTGTGGGACACGAAGTTCCGCCATCGCACCAAAAGTAGCGCTGATAAGCTGTCGGCGATCCTGGTGGCGTGAGGTCAGCAACACGGCCAAAGGCATCATAGTTAGTTACGGTAACCAAATCGTTCGGGTCCCACTGGTTGCTTGGCTGCCCGTGCTTCGGATCCGTGTGCTGCTCAGCCTCGTGGCCGAGAGTATTTGTGACAGTGAACGGGAAATAGCCGTCAGTAGCGACGGTCGTGCCATTTTTTGAGTACGTTGTCGTCACCGTTCTGGGGCCTGTGACGCCGAAACCGGTGGTGGAAATATCGGTAGGAAGACCGTGAGCGTTGTATGACGTCGTGATGGTTGGCGAGAGCGTGGTGTCATTGCCCGTGACCGTCACGTCAGTGGGTAAACGATGGGTTGAGTCATAGGCGGTGAAACTGGTGGTCACCACTTTCACCAGATCGGTACCCGGGTCAATGGGCGGACCGACTCGACCCGTTACCGGATTGTGCGTTACGGTCCGGCTGGTGAGCTTGTCCACCCACCAGTTAATCGTATCCGGCGGCGCAAAAACACTGGTCGTTTCGGTTATATTCGTCGTGTAGGCATCAGTGTGGCTTTGACTTTTGTACGTGACATTGCCATAACCGTCGAAGGTACGACTGGTTGTCTGTTGCGTTAACTGTGCGGATGAATTGAGGTCGTAGACCCAAGCCGTTTGATTGTCGATGGCAACGAACACCGTTGCGCCGAGGCCACCCAAAGTGCCCGTGGTTGCGGACTGATGTATGGAGTTAGTCTTTGTTTTCGAGATGACGCTGCCGCAATTAGGATTGTCATCCAATTTATTGTCAGCAGCCGGCCAGGTACACGCCTGGTCGACAATGCTGGATTCTGGCCATTTCTGATAAAAATCAGTTCGACTGATTTTGTCCGTGCCCGCCAGCGAGTGGCCGGTGGCGTAAATATCCTCCTCGGCAATGATCGTTAGAAAACCCTGAAAGCCGCGGCCTTTGTTGTTGTAGATGGCACCCCGATAGCGGTACTTGGTGCTGTTAAGCCCACCGACACCGTTGCTGGCCCGGTGATCCGCCACCAGGTACATGCTGGAGGCGAAGTGGAAGTAGTCGAAGTCGTCGGCTTGATCGATGTGCGTGGTTTGGTAGAAATCGCTGTTGCTGCTGTTGTATTCGTCGCTTGAAAGTGGCCGGTAAACCCATTCGTGGCGAAGACCGAAACCGTTTTGCACGGTACTCATGAGATCATAGCCCTCGAATCGGCCTGACCCGATCTCCGTACCCAGATTGCGGTTGATCCAGGCACCTTCGACATAGTTCGAATTCGACACCGTTCCGCCCACTCCGAGGCTGTCCTGATTCCACAGGCAAGAGGCAAACCGGCAGCCAAATACGGTCACAACATCCGGCAATCCATCGCCTGTTGCATCGATGACGGCCGTTTGTGTGGCCGAACCAATAATGTCTGTCACAAAAAAGGAAGTAACGACATTGCCAGCGGCATCCTCGGTGAATTGGACAGCCCAATATTGACGAACAGAGTCATCTTCAATAGCAGAGTTGATGGGTGTACCGACATTTGCGTACAGGTTCGATTGGTATGTGCCGTAGAGTTCGTCGTCGCACTTGTATCCCTCCGGCTGAATATTGGCGCAACTCGAGGCCACCACGGTGCCGGCCACGAGGATTTCCTGCCGGCCATCGCCGTCATAGTCCATCACGAGCACCTTTGACATCGCCGGCTCGTAGTAGGTTTCGGTCTCTGCACCGGGTACCAGTTCGTAGACGCCTGCTTCTCGCATCGGCATGTACATACCAAGGTCAACCCATCCTGTCAGGAAATCGGTGCCGTCATTTAGGCGGTATTGCACGTTTCCACTGGCGGCAGTCACTTCACTGGTTGGATCGATCCGCAGGAAGTCAGTAAGCCCGTCACCGTTTACGTCGTGAAAGAAATTGGCATTGATATGGGTACTCGGCGGCCCCTGCCCAATAATCGCGCGGGTGGTAACAGTCAGGCCACCACCAAGCGTCGACTCCATCAAGTAAATGGTTGTCGGCTTCGGCAATCCGGGAGCCAGACCGCTTTGTGTATTTGATGCCACCAGATCTGGCGTACCATTGCCGTCCATATCCCCATAAATTTGGACATCAAATATGTGTGACAGGCCCCCGCTTGCCAATGTGTAATTTAAAATCAGCTGGCGATTAGTCGTTGCGTACGGCCCGCCGACATTTTGAGTGTGAAAGTATATCCACAACTGCGAATCATGCTTCATCGCAAGATCCACCCAGCCATCACCGTTGAAATCGGCAAAACCCAGGACCGTATCTTCAAGCGCCGCGAACGAGGAGTTATCCGACCAGTTGATACCCGTAGTGATCCATCCGCCCGAATTCGCGCGCATGACCTCAAGCTTATCGTTATTGCGGCGGAAACTGTCGGATAGGCCATCGGCGTCGAAATCGACCTCGAGACAGGTTAGCGTGAAGCTGTTCTTTTTTCGGTAGCAGTTTGCGAGTGTGTTTGCGTGCGTGCCGGTGACTTCGCCTTCGGCGTTGACATACCAATCGGTCCAGTCTTTCACCCCATCGCCATTGACGTCGCCATGTGGCATGACATTGTGCAGCCAACGTTCGGTCTCGTGCGGGAACAGCGGTGTGCCATTGTTGTCGAACTCAAGTTTCTCCGTTACGTACTGCGGTGTGTGCTCCTGCCACTCGAACGTCGTTGCTGGCAGACAGTGTTGTACCGCAGCGAGATACGCGCATTCCTGCACGCTGCGCAGCAGGCTGCGATTGGTGGAGGCGCTATCGCCATAGGTCAGCGTGTACTCGCGGACAAGCTGCGTCTGATATTCAGTCTGAATTTTCCACAGGCGTTTGGTGCTGCGTGTCTTGCCACCAGCCATATAGGATGTCCGAATATCATCAGTTCTTGTCTCGTATTCGAAACGCACATGACGGTCACCGTCAGCACCATTGATACCTGTGTAGTGAATAGCCTGGATCGGCCACTCGCCATTACCGTAGTTCCAATAGACATAGCTGATCGTGTTACCGGACGAATCCCGAGTTTCTTTAACCGCCCAGGTTAGCGTTTCACTTTTTCCTTCTGCGATGTGACGCGTGTTTGCGTTGGTACCGTAATAGCTCTTTCGCCCGTTTTTGTAGTTGACTGTAAAGCTGGTCGAGGAGTCGTTAAGGCCGCCGCTTTGAATGACCTGCGCAAACGAGTCTATTTCTGTTCGGTAATGCGCGCCGCTCACGCCGTAGGTGTAGCCCGGCTCAACCATCAGACGCTGTCCGTCGAGGCACAGCCGATCACGGGTGGCGTCGTATTGAACCGCCGCGGTAAATCCATCTTGTGCAGGGGTCGCCGAGCAACGGCTAATGGAGGACACCGCACTCAGGCCCCAGCCAACGCCGACAACACCGTTGCCGGATGATGAAGAATAGTTGAGGGACACCGAAGGCTGCATGCCCTTACGGCCGGGCGGTACGACGATGGGAATGCTGTAACTGGCTTGTCCGCCGGAGACACCTCCGCTTCCTTGCACTGCACCGACGATATCGCCGGGCGGTACATTTAGACCGATGACGTTCGCATCCGGAAAATTGCTGGCATCGGGAGGGACAAACGCACCGGGAGGCGTATAGGGATCTCCGGGATTACCGCCGCCGCCAGATCCTCCCGTGGGCACTTCAACGGTAACCGAAATAATTTCGGAGTAATTATGTGTGGTCCGACAGGCGTCCTCGCCCCCGCGAATGATGCAGATTTGGTCCCATCGGTCGAGCTGATATTCGTAAACACCGGGCGTTCTGCCGGAAATCGCGTACGGGCCGAGAAACGCAAATCCGATCTGCGTCCAGGCGCCACCACCAGTCCTTTCCTGTACGCCGTATGTGTTGATTGGGACGGTCGTCCAGCTTAACTCAAACGACCCGTCATTCGGATTGGGTGTCGCGACGAGGTTCGCCGTGAACGACCATGCGGTCGTCGCAAACAGTCCAAGGAGTAACGACGCAACCAATGCCGCGGTCTTGGAGGTTGGGAATGGCGAGGAGGGATGAACCTCCGCATGAAGGTCCATCGACATCGTGCTCATTTTGATCCCCGTATTGTTGTTCTGACTTCTTATTGATCGAGTGAAACCGAGACTCACTTCGATGCCGGACAATAATTAAACGAATTTCACTATTTGGTCAATCTCGCATAGGGATAAATAATCGCTTAGACTTATTCTATTTATGGTCTTAAATGCGCATCTGTAAAACATTATCGCAAGAATTTAGATGAGCTTCGAGGTGCAACTTGCTGTTTGTTGGTTCTTGGCATTGTCTGGTCGACAAAATGTTTGGCAACTGTAATCGCTAGGTCTACATTAATCGGCTACCCAGGGAAAATATCTGTGGCGATTTTGGTGGTCGACCATACGAAGATATTGTCAATGAATTACCGATATGACGCAGCGCAATAACGGCTTTTAGCGCAAATATGCGTAAAAATCATGGCCCGGGTCAAGCAAGCCGCATCACTGACTGAATCACCTTACTGAAGAGTGCAAAAACCCAATCGGTTCGTTGCAATCATCGAAAATGCGATGATCAACATTTTTGGTAGGCATCGTTCGTCAGACTGTTTGTTGATTCAAGGCCCAGCCACAGCAATGCTGACCGTCACCTTCGCGTGTGGGACTTTTACGGGAGTAGATCCTGCGTCGTTATTCACAGTACTGCAATATTGTCCGGGGACGCCTCCTGATTCTCTATTTTAAACAATCAGTTATCATCCAAGATCTGGTTTCGAATAGCAGTACTCGACGCACTGGTATCAAGGGCCCGACAATTGTCGTGGGTCGCTAACCGGCATTAAGATCTTTTTGTAATATCTACAGCCAGAACCTGGATGCCACAGTTTCTTTGGAAACCGCTGGTGAAAGGCGGCAATGCATTGTCAGTGATGGTGCGTTAACCGAAGGTTTCGTCAGACGAGGGCTACGGGGACACACCTTAAGCGTGGGTCCTTCCCGCCAATACTTCAATACGGGACTGCGACTCGCGTTTTTCGCGCGTGTTTGCAATCTCAAACAGGTGTGTCCGTGTCCGCGGGGTACGCACGAGAGTAAATCATGGTTCAAGCAGCGCCAACTGCGGCCGCTGACCGGAGCGGACAGCGGCTCTGAGGTAGAATTCTACCTAACGTGTACAAACGACTGCTTTTCCCGAAAGCGGTCATTCAGATCATCGAAAAACTGCTGAATCAATAGGCCGCTTTCGGCCAAAAGCGGACATTGGGAGGCAAGCTCTAAGTCCCATGTCAAGCATGTTGATGAGTATGTGCCGTTGAAAGCATGACCTGTCTTTTGGTCCAATGATCGGTGCTACTGTGAACTACTGATGAAGAGAGGGTATGCTGTGCGTTCGAGTCTTTTGACCAAGGTCAAAGATCCGTCCTCAGAGCAATTAGAAAATCGAATTGGGCGTATTCCGGTTCCTGAGGGCTATCCAATGGGTAGGCCTGCAACAGACAGAAAGTCCAGAGGAGCGTACCATGATAAATAATCCGATTGGCGTGATGGTCGGCATACTTTTACTAATGGTAACTGGCAATTCTTTTGCGGCAGATATTGATTGCCTGCCTCTTGATCCAAGGGAGCAAGTTTCCAAAGAAACAGAAAATGACATTAGGGGGGCGGTCGAAACACTGTTTAAGATCGGAAAGATTGAGGCAGAATACGCGCGCCGAGTTAAAGAAAAAGCAACCCTTATCTACAAAGACCACCCAAATTACGATCAGTTAGTTTTGAAGAGTAAGCTCATTTATCTATTCTGTGAAACGTTAAAAAAGGGTGGCTTAAGTGGAGAGGAACAACAAAAACGGCTGCTTGATTTCATGAATGCTTTATCACTTGGATCGGGACTGCCTGATCCCCAGCCGGAACGGTTTGCCCCTGATCCACTACAAGGTTCGCAACGCGGCTCCGCTGACATACTAGGCAAGTGGGTATACACGGAGGGAGGCCTCTACACCGAGACTTCGGAAAAGCATGTAAATGCGGGCGTGGACCGTTATTATTGGATCATCCGACCTGGGGCGGATGGCACCTACCGAATCGATCTGTATTCGGTCTTCCCGCATCAGGTCATCGGGGAGGGAACCGCCCAGTTGCGAGACGATGTCCTCTACTTTACGTTGAATTGGGACGACCACGAGATAAAGATTGGTTCGGAAACTAGATTTCTGAGGTCGCGAGAGTCTGCTGGCGTCTTGAACGGCGAGCTGACATTCAATGACAACAGGCTAGTCGGGCATACGGACGCGCGCCTTCATCGTATCTACTACCGGTCCGACGCTTGGCGCCTCGATCCCAGCCCCAACGTGGCTCCCATCACCTTGGTCAGACCGGCTCTGTCAAATTAACTCAGAGGCAGGTGTGATGGGGTGATAGATTTGCCCAATGCAGAGAATTTCTTACCGACATCACCGTTTTCACCCCGACATTATCCAGCAGGTCATAGGAATCGGGCTCGTCATCGTCAGTAAGGCCAAATTTCTTTTCCAGCGCATGCATGCGCGCGGCATAGACGAAAATGAGTATCACAAAGATGAAAATGGAACCCTGCTGGGCGAACCAGAAGCCCAGCTTGAAGCCAAAGAACTCAAAAGCATTCAAGGCGTCGACGAAAGGGATTTCCGGATGTCCGCTTTGGGTCGATTGCGGCCCCTCGCCATCGTATCAGCTCAGCGGCCGCTATCGGGCGCATACCGGCCGTTCCACAACAATTTTTCACGAACCAAAATCTGAACGTCTGCTTTCACCAATAGCGGTCGTTCAGATCACCGAAAATTCAGCAAAACGTCAGGCCGCTTACGGCCAGAAGCGGAAGTACGCGTAGTCAGGATTATTGAGATCACGCCCGGAAAGCGACCGCAGACAACGTTCGGGGAGGCCGCTTTTGCGTTCCGAGGCCGCCGTTTTCGCAGAACGAACAGGCTTGCTACTATGAGGGCTGGAGACGGGTTGACGTAGGAATGCTTATGAGTGTCGATTTCGTGCACGTTTTCACATTCGAAGACGGAGGTGGAAATCCAACATCGATCGTGTGTGATGCCGACGGCATGACGCCCGTCGCAATGCAATCGGTAGCGCGAGACCATGGGCATGAAAGCGGATTTGTCCTGTCTGGGGACGCCTCGGAATTTGACTACACTTTCCGCTTTTGGGTTCCGAACCACGAGATGGAGATGTGCGCACACGCCACGATTGGGGCGCTTTGGCTACTTGCAACGAAGAATCAGACCGATGCGACAGAGGTACGGATAAACACACTTAGTGGCGTTGTAACTGGTTTCATTTCGAGGGACGACGACGGTTCCCCGGCAATAGAGATTACCCAACCGGTCGGCACGGTCCAAGATTTGGACAGCAATACCGAAGAAAACGTACTGTCCGTGCTGCGTCTGTCGCGTAACGCACTCTTGGATTTGCCAATTCAGAACGCTTCTACATCGCGGACGAAGACCTTGGTCCCTATCGGAGACCTTGATCGCCTCCACAGCTTGGCGCCGGATTACTCCGCCATCGAAGACCTGTGCATCGCCATTGGGTCGACTGGATTGTATCCGTATGTCCAGCACGACGATGCCGGGCAAGTGTTTGAAGCACGGCAGTTCCCAAGATCATCGGGTTACCCGGAAGATCCAGCAACCGGTATTGCGGCAACGGCGCTGACATTCGGCTTGCTCAGGAATGGCCTCATCGAATCGTCATCGAGGCCGATTCGGATCATGCAGGGGCGAGCCATGGGTCGTCTATCCCAAATCAATGTTCGGTTGAGATTTGCTGAGGCGCGGGCGATCGGTTGCCTCGTTGGAGGTTCTGTCACGTCCTCATGAGACGAGCGGAACGCCTCCACCTGTGATTACCTGCTACCCTCGACTTCGCCAGTCAACGTCCGCTTTATATTCGAGGCCAGCAGAGAGGCCGCGAGGATGAATGGCGGCTCAGGGTCGGTAGCGGCCTGTCGCTATCGTATCAGCTCAACGGCCGCTCTTGAGGGTAAAGCGGCCAGTCAAACGGCTGAAACACTTATATTTGACGGGCAGCTAACGGCCAGAAGCAGCCGGTGGTTAAGCAAAATTATCGTGCTGTCGAAGGTACTGACGAATTGCGTCAAATCGTTCCGGATGCTTGGAATACAGGAGCTCGACAAACTCGAAACTATTCATCCCGTGCATTGCTCTCTCTGGACGCTCGACCAGAGCATTTAGATTAGCTCCGCGCTCAACAAGAAACTTCACGGCCTGCAAGTCTTCCTGCAATATTGCCGCCTGTAGCGGCGTATATCCGTGCCATCGTTCCTCTATTGACTCACCCTTGCTAACAAATATGTCCATGAGTAAGAGCATTCTTTCATCTTCGACAGCAGCGTAAGCTTCAGACCCATACCGACCACGGCTAGCGAGGGCAGCGTTGATTAGAGGCATTGGCTCCGCACCGCCAAATAGATCGCTCCGATTATCGTATGGCCATTCGTAATCCGACAGCAGCCAGACGGCCGAATTTTGGTGAATCAGATAACAATCTTGTGACCATGGGTTCCAGTCGAAATCTTCATCAGAAAATGAAGCCAATATCAGAAGGCCGTCTGCAGAACTCGCGATTTTGACTGTGCGGATGGTCGGAGGACCGAGAGCCAAAACAGCAACGAGAAATGCGACGCCGAGCATCCATCGAGTCTTGGATTTCACTTGTTGCTGCGTCCTTAACCTAGTAATCGCGAGCGGCTGCAATGGGTCGTAAGCAGCCTGTCGCTATCGTAGCACTCGAACGACTGCTATCGGGCGTAAACCGGCCACTCGGCAACCCAATTTCGAGAGTCCCAGGCTGAACGTCTGCTTTCGCTGAAAGCGGTCATTCAAACGACCAAAAAAACGGTGTTGTGACCGGCAGCAAACGGCCAGAACCAGTCGTTCGAGACAGTTCACTAATCAGAGCTTTCAGCATCCTCGAATATGTATTCAATTTTGACCTGATGAATGCAGCTGGTTTCTCTTGGTGGATAACGCCATTTCTGGATAGCTGTCATTGCCGACCTCTCGAACACGGATGTACTGGACTTCAAGACCTTTATTTTTTGGGGCAGGCCTCTTACGTCTATAAGAAATTCTACGACAACCCATGAATATCCGTGTCTGGCCGAATCGGGGGGATAAATTGGCTCGACCGATGAAAGCGGCACTAATTCTGATTTGCAGACCGGCTCCGCGCTACCAATGTTCGAAATACTGAGAACCACCAAGAAAATGGTGTTGATAATTAGTACTTGTCTGAGCCGGGGCTTCATAATCGACGCCTTGGTTCTTACGAATGGCAGCTGTGTTTCTGCATGACGCGAACGGCTGCAATGGGTCATTAGCGGTCGTTCAACATCCTATCAGGCCAATGTTCGCTTTCGGGGGCAAAGCAGCCACTCAATTTGGCTGAAACCGAAATTCTAATAGTCCGCTAACGGCCAACAGCGGACGTTCCAGCGGGGTGTTAGGCTACGCCGTCTCAATTGTCGCAACCAAGCATATTTTTCAGTTCGCGCTCATGGATGTGCACTGAACCATGGCCCTTACTGTCGAGTAACTCGATGACGTGATCGATTTCGCTTTGATATGGCTCAAGATCAACCGATGTTTCTAAAATCTCGTCAAGGCTCGGGATTAGATAAGTTTCCGACATCACAAAGCTGATGCGACGGGGTCCATCACAAAACGGATTAATAAGTCTGACGTGATAAATTCGGCCATGCGTCTTGTCTGGGTAGGAGCCGTAGATCAAAACGGTAACTACCTCGCTTGCGTCGTCGGCCTTTACTCTCCACAATTCGCCGGCATAAACCACCGCGGAATCCGCGTGACCATTAAACGTAGCAAACGCCGCCAGCAGGAAAAAAGTCACCAATTTTGTTGAAGCTTCCAATTTCATGGAGTCACCTAACGTCCTGCATCAGCGGCCAGCCGGAGGCTGGTCCGACTGCATTGACTGGTTAACAGGTGATCGTTTGCCCATGAGCCAGAAAAAGACAACCGAAATGACTAGCCCACAAAGTAATATTGGTAAGCTCAAAGCATCTCTCGCGAAAAAGAATGCTAGGACGCCCGGCAAAACACCAACAAGTATGGCTGTCGCCCAATTCGCCGCCCCCAAGCGGGCCAGTAAAAAGTATGCGGGATAGCCGTACACGAGCATCGCGAAACCAGCGACCAAAACCCCGAAACCGAAGAGCCAAACTGTATTTGAAGCTAGATAGTAGAGTGCTGAGGCTGCCTGTGGGTCAAACCAAACCATTGAAGAGATCGCGCTGCCGGCAAACGTTCCGATTATTACGGCGACTAAAGTTGTTCCGAGCAGACTTTTCATCTTGCTATGCCCTTAGCCTGTTAACGACCTGCATCAGCGGCCGGCCGTAGGCCGGTCCGGCGCCGAAGGCGCGAACTGCATGCGCTGGTTAGGCAGCGTGTAGCATAGAGACGGAAAGCAATACTCGTACATGATGGTGCCCTGTAAGTGCTGAGAATAGACGTCCCCGAACCACTACCGGCTTTCCGGAAAGCTCAGTGTCGCTCGATCCAGGAATAACTAACTGAATCTCACGAACGTTCGAAACACGCTCTGAGTTTAGTTCATCATCGGGGTCTGCGGCGACGCAAATCGGCTCGGTCAATACAAGAATTGAGGCGATTTCCGGCATGTCACCTTCCTCGATACTTGTGTAGTTTGGCGGGCCCGGATACGTTCGCGTGATCAGGGTGCCGACCAGCGTGACCTCGGCCGGCTCGAAGCGAAGGCACTCCACCGCCGATGCGCCTGCCGGCGATCCGGAGGCGATGGCCAGGGCGATAGTTGCAAGGAGCTTCATTTTCGCGCTGCCTAACAGTTAGTTATAAAGACGGAGCAATATATTACCGCTATTTGGGACATATAAAGCCTGAGCTCTAATGTCCGTATATGGACTCCTCCTTTTTGCAAGCAAGCTGTTAATGGCGCACATG
>CAZMOM010000033.1:0-37932 GCA_964568075.1 uncultured Gammaproteobacteria bacterium | reverse complement strand
CTCAGATTGAGGAAAACCTAACATAGCACTGGTCCAAAGTTCGGGGGGCACTCCAATAGGACTGGCTGCCATCGACAGCGGTATTGCGATGAATGCTGAAATCGCAACACACTTCAAGCACAGCCAATCCGGGCTGTCGCAGGCGTTTAGCCATCCGCGGACTCAGCTCAAAATAAGTTCATAAGCGAACACCAGCACCTATTCTGCATGGTATTCTCGCTGTATTAAAGCCCTGATCGACGAAGTGCATAGGCTGACAATACTGATTGCCAATGTTGGTGCTACAAGAGAGTTCAGATGAATCGGCCCAGTATTTTTTTGGTGGTGGCGATAATTGTCGTCGCAACAGCATTTTTCTTGGCGAAATGGCCAACATTTGCGCCCGAGGTTCAGCCGGAACAAACACTGCTACCTTCCGCAGATTTTTCTATAAGTATACAAAAAGAGGAGAAGGACGCTGCTTCCGTGTATCTAAAACCCGCGATTTTGTCAAGCACTTTGCCAACAGAAATTCAGCCGATCGAATTTCTTCAAAGCATCGACTGGTTAGATAGAGACGACCGAGAGGCCGCGCTTGCTGCGGCGGAAGAACTCATGAGCGAGATTGATCCTAACCGGGTGACTCGGTGGAGGCCGGTAGCAGTAGACCCCTTGGTCGTATTTCGTGATCGGTCAATACGTCTATCGGGCGGTCCCGCAAGAGAACCAGTACAACTTCTCTACTTGTCGCTATTCAAGGACATATCTTTCGCGATAGAAAACACACGCTTTGAAGATGAAGGCTCGCTCGCGATTTGGCTTGGCAAGATTGTCGAAGGGGGATCCGGCACTGTAACGATATCTCTAGCACATGACGACGAAACCCACATGGACGCGTACATAAACATTGCCAGCAATTACGGGAATTTTAATATCGCACCTACCAAATCTCGACCTTTCTACGTGGTGGCAGAAGTAAATCCTTATATACGGATGAAGATAGATTGATCGCCGCATCGCAATTAGAAGGAGGCGCAGCAAATGAAATATAGGCGACTAAAATTTGGTTTATTCTGCGCGCTCTTACTACCAATTTGTGCGACTGCTCAAGGAGTGGAGCCTATCAAGGTATTACTTGCCATATCTGTTAGTGTTTCAGAACCGAGTAGAATTTGATGGCTCGAACTGTATTTTTTTGGAGATTGACCTGATGGACATAGAGAAATATCTCTCTTTAGCCATACTTATCGGAGCGCTCAGTTGCGGTCCCGTCGCGGCAAACTCGCCCTTTGATACCGGGCCAACGCCAGAACAAGTGTTAGCGAATATGGGGCTGGATACTTCAGAATTATCGCTAACGGCGTTGGCCACGGATACATCTATTGATTTAGAAATCAGATATCTGGCCATTGTATCGCTTGGACGAACCAAAGACCCCGTTCATCTTACGACGCTTGAAACGCTTTTGAACGACAATGCTTCAGAGGCTCGAATTGCCTCACTTATCGCCTTAAGAACTATGGCTGAAGAATCGGCGCAAGCCAGAATCGGCCAGGTCGTTGAGGACGATTCCGACACGACGGTTAGGCGGGTCGCTATTACCGCACTGGCAGTTATTGGCTCAGAGCGCTCGCTAGAACCATTACTGAAGACTGTAGAGAACGTTAGTGGACCATCTGAACTCCGGACCGAGGCATTATCCGCAGTCCGCCGAATGATAAATCTGCGCAATATTCAATACAGCAATGTAAGCGAAAGACTTAAACTATTTCTCACTGACAGAGAAAAGAATGTGCGCCTGGCGGTTGCATTGACGGCAGTTGAGGCGGGAGACAATGACGGCATAGCCGTGCTTGTAGATATTGCGACCCAAACTGATTCGGACGAGTGGACTATCGAAAAAGCAGTGCGTTCGATTCAAGAACACTCTTCTCGCGATTTTGGATATTTCAGTAATGGAGATCAGCGCAGTAACCAAGCCGAAAAGAATCGCGCGATTAGAGACATTCGGGCTTGGTGGGAAGAAAACAAGAATAGTTACCAATCTGGTGCTAGCCAGACCGGCCAAAGCGACTCAGTTCAAATAGGCGGAAAGCATACAGCGCATTGTTAGGTACAAACACAAGGACATCCACAAGCTCCACAGGAAAGGCTGTGGGTGTCCTTGTTAATTATGGCCAATCCGAACTGTCGCGGGCGATTAGCCGTCTGCGGACCCAGCTCAAAATAAGTGAATAAGTGAACACCGGCACCTATTCCTCCTAAGTGGCACCTATTCCTGGCACCTATTCCTGGCACCTATTCCTGGCTATTACCCGGCGCATGGATGATGGGATCGATGCTTAAGAATCGTCCGAGTCCATAGCCATAGCCTTAAATGTTGTTAGAAAGTCTGTGGGTGTCCTCGTTGTTGAGTTATGCAAATAATGTAGCTGAGCAACCGCCTAGATTGAGGGTTGTTCGATGAATCTCCGCAAGAAAACAGCACATCGCAGCGCAGCACAAATGAATGAAATGACTGAAAGCCTTGAGAATATTGGTGCCGGAAAGAGGAGTCGAACCCCCGACCTTCGCATTACGAATGCGCTGCTCTACCAACTGAGCTATTCCGGCAATGTCTGGTTTTTCAGTCTGGCGGCCTATTCGGGGGCGCAGTATAAAAAACGCCCGCACTGCGGGCAATCCTTAATCTGCTTGTGTCTGGATCCGGCCAGCAGGCATCAGCGCTGTGTGCGATCCCTGATCCTGATTACGACATCGATTTCTTCAACTTCGGTACCATCCGGCGGCAGAGGCAGATCGCGCACCCGGACGGCATCGATGTCGGTGATTTCGCCACTGTCCAGGTTATAAAAATGGGCGTGGCTGGAGATATTCGAGTCGTAGAGTGTCCGGTCTCCCTCGACATTGATGGTCCTGACCAGGCCACTCCTGGCAAACAGGTTGAGTGTGTTGTAAACGGTCGCCTTGGAAACTGCCGATCCTGCTCCCTGCAGAGTCTCCAGAATCTGATCGGCTGACAAATGCTGCGGGCGCTCCAGTAAAATCGCGGCGATCTCTATGCGCTGACGAGTCGGCGTAATACCGCTGCCTTGCAGATGGCGGCGCAATTTGGCCGGCGTCAACGATGCTGTATTCAGGTCACCCATCCGTCGATTATAAGCACCCCTGTCCATTTTTTCTATGCCGCTTCCGGCAACGCGAAATCGCCAGTCGGCAAACTGGGCTCGTTGCCGCACATCATTTCAGCCATGATTCTCGCCGTTCCCGCCGCCAGCGTGATCCCGATGCGATAGTGACCGCTGGCCACGTACAGCCCCTGGAACGGCCTGAGTTCATCAATACAAGGCAGCAGACTCTTGCTCCCCGGGCGTAATCCACACCAATGTTCAACGGGTTTTTCACCATCCAGGGCCGGCAGCAGCCGGCGCGCAAATTCGCCTAGTGCTGCGGCCGCCTGCGCCGTGGTTTTCTTGTTAAAGTCAACTTCCTCTACGGTGGTGCCCGCCAGAATCGTGCCGTCCTGGCGGGGGACCAGGTACTGCCCGTTCCGCAAAATAATACGGTTCAATACGCCCGGATCAGACTCGAAACTGAGCATTTGACCCAGCACCGGGTACACGCCAGTTCGTATCCCCAGCGATTCGAGTAGATTATCGGTCCAGGCACCGGCCGCGATCAGGACCTGCTCCGCGTCGAGCGGTCCGGCGCTGGTTTCGGCGCCAATAATCCTTCGGTTCTTCCGTCGCAGGCCGCTGGCCTCGGTGTTGTCCAGAATCAGGCCGCCGCGCATCCCGATCGATTGAACCAATGCCTCCAGCAACCACCGGTTATTGACCTGGGAAATCGCCGGCAGCAGTAGATGTTGACCTTCGGGCACGGAAACTGACGGTTCCATTTCCTCCAGCTCGGAGTGGGTCAGGATGCGAGCACCGGCGGGGAGAAATTTCTTTGGCCAGGTGTTGCCACTGTTGTCTGCGAGACAGATCAGGCCGCATGACCAAAGCTCCGCGTCAATACCGGTTTCTCCGAGTAGCTCCTCGGCCAGTGCCGGGTAAATCGTCAGGCTGAGACGAGTCAGGCGAGCCACCGCCGTGGCGACTTCCCATGGCGGCAATGGCGAAAGAATCCCGGCCGCGGCGCGCGACGCTTCAAGACCGGCCGGCCCTTTATCGACGACGATAACCTTGCGCCCCCGGTTCAACAGCTCCCTCGCCGTCATCAGGCCGATAATACCGCCGCCAACCACGAGAACATCCGTTTTTGCCCGCACGAGATGTACGCTCCGCTGTTATCTGCTCACCATGCTAGCACGCTCAAACCGGTCGACTACGGCTGATAATCATCTGGGCCGGTGAAGCACCGGGTGACAAAATAATCTTCATGCGAGGGCTGTTCTCAGCGCGTGGTGTCTCTTTGATCGAACTTCTGCTGGTCGTCGGCATCAGTGCGTTCCTGCTCTCGATGGGAATACCGTCTTTTCGCCAGTTAATCATGGACAATCGACTGACCACCGCCGTCAACGAACTGGTTGGCACGGTTCAGTTTGCCCGCAGCGAGGCCGCGAAAAGAAACCTGGAAATCGTCTTGTGCCCGGGCACAGGCGATCGCCAATGCGCCGGCCGATCCTGGGAAAAAGGCTGGCTGGTGTTCGCAAATCTCGATCGTGATCGGCCGGCGCGTCTCGATCCGGGAGAGCCACTGCTTTATGTCAAACCGCCACGAGACGACTTGAGGATCAGCGCCAACAGGCGGGCTTTTCGCTTTCGCCCCCTTGGCCGGCGCAGCGTTAATGGGACCATCACCTTCTGCGATTCCAGGGGCTCGGCCCATGCGCGCGCTGTAATTATCAGTTATACCGGGCGACCCAGGGTTTCGACACGCGATGCCAGCAACCAGACGCTGAATTGTCGCTAAGTTGCGACCGTTTGTCGGTGTCATGGCGCCGGTCGTCGGGGGTGGCGTTCATCGGGATAGATTTCCCATTAATATGTCTCCCCATGAACAAAGACAAAGCAAGGGGATTCACGCTCCTGGAGCTGATGGTCACGATATTTGTCGTGGCAATTATCCTCGGTTTCGGCATTCCGAGTTTCCTGCAAACCATTCAGACCAGCCGCATGGCGAGTACGACCAATGATTTAATTACCGGGATGCATCTTGCGCGTTCGGAAGCAGTCAAACGCAGGGCCCCGGTTACGATTTGCAGCAGCGATGCCCCGTTTGCAGTGACTCCAGCCTGCAACCCGGGCGGCAATTTCAACGGCTGGGTCATTTTCGTTGACGACGCCGATCTCGGTGGCGACGGACAACCCGACGGCAACATCTCGATAGACCCAGGCGAACTCATTTTACAGGCACACGACGCGATGCCCCAGCAAATTACCGTCAGTGCCGATTCTGGGTTTGCATCATTTTCCGCCAGCGGTTTTCGCCGGAACGGTCCGGCAGGCCCCTCCGTCACCATGATGCTGTTCTGTGACGACCGGGGCAATGTCGATCAGGCCGGCGCCGGATCGGCAGCCCGCATGTTGATGATACCCGTAACGGGTCGACCGCAGCTTGGCCGGGAAATCGCCGACATTGATTTTGCCCTGGCGCAAATGGGCGGCACTTGCCCATAACGGAGCCCCATAACGGAGCAATGAGGATATGAGCAACTTCCACAGTAAGAAAAATACCCGTCGAGATGGTCGATTCCGGGGTCCATTCGGGGGCCGGTCAGGTGGTTTTTCATTGGTCGAGTCCCTGGTCGCCCTGGTTGTACTCTCGGTCGGGTTGCTGGGCGTTGCCCGCATGTACGTATTCAGCCTGCAAAACGGCCGCTCTGCTTTGTTGAACACCCAGGCGGTGACCTTGGCGGCGGATATCGCTGACCGGATTCGGGCCAACCGCACCGCTGGCATTGGCTACGCCGGAGCTGCTGCCGATTTCGGCTGTGTAGACGGCGGCGTGGATTGCACCCCGACCCAGATGGCATCCAATGACTTGCTGATCTGGCAAAACGAAGTAGCCAACGCGCTGCCCAACGGGCAGGCGAGCGTCACCGTCAATGTCGCCACGAATCCTACGACTTATGTGATATCGGTCGTTTGGAACGATGCGGGTTCGCCCGGCCCGGCCCAGTATCGTCTGACGGTGCAAATGTGAAGGTAATGTCCCGAACAATTAACCGAAATATTAAACTCCGTGGCCTGGGTATGAGCCTGGTCGAGCTGATGGTGTCGCTGCTGATAGGCAGCATATTGATGGTCGGCGCAATCACGATCTTTGTGAAGAGCAAGGACACCTATCGACTCAATGAGACCATGGGTCGCGTGCAGGAAAACGCACGCCTGGCACTTGGCATGCTGGGACCGGACCTGCGCCTGAGCAATTTCTGGGGCCGGGGAAGTGACGCGAATGTTCTGACGCTCGGCGCCGGCGAAACAGACGCCGTGCCGGCGGGGTTGGCCGTTGCCGGATCCTGCCGTCAAAACTGGGCCATTGACGTCCAGCGCCCCATCGAGGGATTCAATAACAATTTCCCCTACGCGGGTTGCGCACCCTTCGGCAATGGCGCACAGGCGGGCAGTGATGTCTTGGTAACCCGCCACGCCAGCAGCATTGAGGCTCCCGCCGCAACGCCCGGCAGAGTACAGGTTTTTTCGACACGAACGGCCGGCAGATTGTTTGCGGACGGCATAGCGCCCGTCGGCCTGCCAGGGACCTCACGGGTCGCCGATCTGATCGCTCACGCCTACTATGTCAGCCAGGATTCCGGCCCCGGACCGGCGCCTTTCGGGTCAGGCGTCGGACTGCCGTCATTACGACGTAAAGCCCTGGTACCGGGTCCACTGGTCCAGGATGAAGAAGTCAGCCCCGGCATCGAGGATTTTCAGGTTCAAATAGGCATCGATACCGATCCGATCGGCTCGCCGCTCAGAGGCTCGATCAATCGCTGGGTCAATCCCGGTAACCCGATCATCGACCCGCTGTCGGGCGGTTTCGACCCGAACGCGAAAATCGTTGCTGTCAAAGTCTGGTTATTGGTTCGGGCAGACAGACGTGAGCCCGGCTTTACCAACTCGACGAATTATGTTTACGCAGACAAGAACGTCGCATTCAACGACAGCTTCAGACGTTTGCTGGTCAGCGAAACCTACCAGTTAAGAAATACCTGGATGAATTAACGGAGCCAGGAAATGAAAAGATACGGAATGGAAATCAAGGATCCGAAAAGGCAAAGCGGTGCCGCGCTGGTCGTCGGGCTCGTATTGTTGATGGTTTTGACCTTGCTGGCGGTGACGAGCATGACGACATCGACGACTGAAGTGAGCATGGCGCAGAACGCGAAATTCACACAAAACGCCTTTCAGTCGGCTGAAACCGGAATTGACATTGCGATAGCCAGCGGCAACTGGAGTACAACCACTGCCTTCACAATACCGCCAACGCCGATCGGTGGTGATATCGGCAATCTCGTCGAATACGAGCTGAGGTTTGACGAAGCGACTGATGTCCCGAGTGGTTTCAGCATCGGAGCTGGGGTGGGTTTTCGTTCGTACCATTTTAACGTCGAAAGCACAGGTATATCGAGCCGCGGCGCAACCTCAACTCATGAACAGAGTTTCTATATTATCGGCCCTGGTAGTAACTGATTTTGAACCCAAAAGGGAAAACGCGTAAGCGTATCGATTTCTGCGGAGAGTAAACATGAATATTCGAACATTGGTCCTGGTGATCGTCTGCTCCTTCAGCAGCGTGGTGGCAGCAGACTTTATCATCCTCGAAGAAGGTGTGGAAAGTTCGACATCCGATATCCGGCTGCCTGGATCCAGCAGCGGATTTATCGTGCTGCAAAGTTGCGCGGATTGTACCGCACTGACGCTGAGTCTCAGCGATTACACGCGTTATTCGGTCAACGACCAGGACGTAAGCTACAGCGATTTTCGCGGTCTGTCGCTGGCCGCCGGCAACTCGCTGAATATTTATTATGAGCCGACAAGCAAAGCCGTGACACGGATGCGGCTGCGTGGTCCGTTCTCCGGCGAGTAAAAACCGGACACGATCGTCTCTGTAGAAAGACGAAATGGAACATTTAAACGAATGAATAAGATTGTAGTGAGGATCTGGTTATGAACAAGCTGAACCGTCCGGGTGCATATTCCCTGGGGCTGATTTTATCTCTTGGGATCTGTATACCGGTGCAAGCCGACGACACGGAAATCTATGTCGTCGACAGCAACGCGATAGATTCGAGTATACAACCGAACGTATTGTTCATCCTGGACACCTCCGGCTCGATGGCGGCAACGGTGCAAACCCAGGCGAAATATGACCCGGGATTCGAATATGCGGGATCGTGCGACAAGACCCAGGTTTATTATCGTGAAGGCGCGGGTGGCGACCTACCCGACTGCAGTACATCCGATCGCTTTTTCATGAGGATCAATAACCTGTGTGACTGGTCGACCAGGGTCATGTCAATTACCGGTGTCGCGATCGGAAAATTCGCTCAGCATGACACGACCGACTCCCGCTGGAAACCGATGAGTTCGACCCTGGAAGGACAAACTGTATATAAGGTTGAATGTGTCGAGGATTCCGGTGTGCATGGTGACGGTGTCGATTTACTCAAGCTCTACGCGATGGATCTTGGGCCCTGGGTTGAAAATGCCAACCAGCAAATTTCCTGGGGCGCGCAGGATGCTTATACGTTCTACGACGCTAATTATCTGAACTATGTTTCGAGCCCGCCGAGCAAGACATCGACCCGCATCGAGATCCTGCAGGAGGTTACCAAGCTCGTCCTGCAGTCGATCTCGGGCATCAATGTCGGCCTGATGCGATTTAGTAACAACCACTCCGGCGACCCACTCGAAACCCGCGCCGAAGGCGGCATGGTTATCCACCAGATGGAAGACGTCACGACGGCGACCGCCACCCTGATGGCGACCGTGGATACGCTGGTTCCCGATGGCTTTACTCCCTTATCGGAAACCATGTACGAAGCCGGCCTGTATTACCAGGGATTGCCTGTCGATTTCGGTATCGACTCCAGGGGCGACTTCCATGAACCATTGCCGTCCATTCCCGAATCGCGGGTGGACGCCGATCAAAGCCTGTACAAGAGCCCGATCGCTTTGTCCTGCCAGGAAAACTTTGTCGTTCTGATCAGCGATGGCGACCCGCTCGCCGACACGAACGCCAATGCGCGCATCCAGGCGCAGCCTGATTTCAGCACCCTGATCGGGCCGGCCTGCGACGGCACGGGAGAAGGCGCCTGCCTGGACGACATGACCGAGTATCTTTTCGAAGGTGACATCAGCAATCAGCATGACGGACGCCAGTATGCATCCACCTACACCGTCGGATTCACGATCGACTCCGAGATTCTCAGAGACGCCGCGGAAAGTGGTGGCGGGCAATACTATTTCACCGAAGACACAGCGTCGTTATCAGCTGCGCTGACCCAGACTATCCTGGAAATTCTGGACACCAGCGCGACTTTTACCGCGCCTTCGATTTCGGTTAATGCCTTCAATCGCACCCGGAACCTCAACGACTTGTTTATATCGGTCTTCGAGTCCGCAGGTACCGAGCATTGGCCGGGAAATATGAAAAAATACTCGCTGAAAAACGGCGTGATCGTCGATGCCGACGACAAGCCGGCAGTTGACCCGAATACCGGATTTTTTACCACTTCGGCGAGAAGTTTCTGGTCGGTGGGTACGGACGGCTCTGAAGTTGAACGGGGCGGTGCCGCCAACCGGCTGCCGATTCCGCTTTTCAGAAATTTATACACCTATACCGGCGATTACCCGGTGGCTCTCGGTGGCAGCGCGCTGACCGGCAACAAGAACCAACTCGATAATGGCAATGGCGCCCTGACCAAATCACTGCTCAATATCGGTGGGCTCGGTGACCCGAAAAAAGTGGCCCTCATCCGCTGGGCGCGAGGCACCGACGTTCTGGATGAAGACCAGGATGGTGACACCAATGACACAAGGCACGTCATGGGTGATCCCTTGCATTCCAAGCCCGCGTCTGTGATCTACGGTGGTACGGCGACCGCACCGGATATTAACGATGCGGTCATATACAGCGCCACCAATGACGGTTATTTGCATGCATTTGACATCGTGACCGGCGACGAACTCTGGGCGTTTGTTCCGAAGGAGCACCTGGGACAGCTTAAGAAGTTGTATACAGACCCGACAACCGCCGACAAGCACTATGGCATCGACGGTGATTTGCGCGCGCTAACGATAGATGTAAACCGTAACGGCATAATCGAACCGCTGGATGGAGACCACGTGTATCTGTACTTCGGCATGCGCCGTGGCGGATATCAGTATTACGCACTGGACGTGACCTCCAAGACGAACCCGATCCTGATGTGGGTCAAGGACGCCAGCGAACTTCCGCACCTGAGTCAGACCTGGTCTGCGCCTGTCGCCACGAAGATCAATATCGCCGGCGCCAACCAGAATCCGGACAAACACGTGCTGGTTTTTGGCGGCGGCTATGACGGGACGCAGGACAACACCAACTACACCGTCGATTTATTCGGCAATACGATATACATGGTCGATGCGGTCAGCGGAGATCTGTTGTGGTGGGCCGGTAATGACCCGGCTGCCAATCTGACGTTGCCGGCGATGAACAACTCGATCCCGGGTGATATCCGGGTTTTGGATGTCAACAGTGACGGTCTCGCCGATCGAATGTATGCCGCCGACATGGGTGGTCGCGTTTTCCGGTTCGATATCTTTAACGGACAGTTCGCCAACACCCTGGTCACCGGGGGTGTGTTTGCATCCCTCGGTGCGGCCGACCTTGCAGCGCCCACTCTGGCGGACACGCGGCGTTTTTATTACGCACCGGATACCGCCGTGATTTCCAGTGGCGGTCAGCGTTTTCTGAATCTTGCGATTGGTTCCGGCTACCGGGCTCACCCGCTGGAAACGGGCGTTAATGACCGTTTCTACTCATTACGGGATTTCGAGCTGTTCCGCCAAATGAGTCAGTTTCAGTATGACGCCCTGGTTCCGATCACCGACAGTGACCCGGCCCTGGTCGATATCACTGCAGACCCGTCGGCAACATTGCCGGCCAATGCACAAGGCTGGAAGTTGAAACTGACGGAATTTGGCGAGAAAGTGCTTGCCGAGTCACAAACTTTTGACAGCAAGATCTTTTTTACCACCTACTCGCCGGAAATCGTCACTAACAGCTGCCGCCCGACGCCGGGTGTCAACAGGCTTTACGCGATCAGCGCGGTCAATGCCGCGCCGTTTACGGATCTCGATCAGGACGGCGACCTTGGCGGCCTCGATACCAGCGACAGGTCGAGAACACTTAACGCCGGCGGAATCGCACCCGAAGTCGTATTCCTGTTCCCGAGTGCCGACGATGGCACCTGCGTAGGAAGCCAATGCGCACCGAGACCGGAATGTATCGTCGGGCTGGAGGTTTGCGACCCGGGATTCGAAAATAGCCCAATACGCACATTCTGGAACCAGGCAGGCGCAGAGTAGCGGAGATAGCGAGAATGGCCGGGAGCAAGACGAATGGATTCAACTTGATCGAACTGATGACGGTTATTCTTATTCTCGGAATTCTTATCAGTATTGGTGTGCCGACTTATCGCAACTATGTAATGCGTGCACAGCGATCTGAAGCGAAAACGACATTGATGCGCGTACAGGCGCAGGAGGAAAAATTTTACCTGCAGAACAACACTTACACGACGAACGCTAATAGCGCGCCGCCTGTCGGCCTGGGAATCCCGGCCTCGGAAAACCTGTATTACGACATCAGTATTGTTGCCGATGCCGGTGGGCTTACGGTGGGGTTCTCGGCAACTGCATCGGTGGCCGCGGGATCGCCACAGGCTTACGACGACGATTGCGCTTTTTTCAGGATCAACCAGCAGGGCGTAAGATACGCTGAGTCGAAGACGGCTGTCGATACGACCCAGACTTGCTGGCGATAAAAAAAGGGGTCAGATTTATTTTTTTTACGCCGTTATGGGGAACCAGGAGCGGTTCGCACGAAAAAATAAATCTGACCCCTTTTTTCAGGTCTTGCGCAATATCTTCGGCAGCGAAAAGGCGATGTTTTCCTCCCTGCCCGTCTGCTCTGTTGCCGTTGTACCGCCCCATTCCATCAGACGATCCAAAACGCGCCGGACGAGAAGCTCGGGCGCCGACGCCCCGGCTGTCACACCGACTATATCGTCTTCTGTGAACCACTCTTTTCGCAGGTCGTCTGGCCCATCGACCAGGTAACCTGATTTTCCGTTCTTTTCCGCTATCTCACGCAGGCGGTTCGAGTTTGAACTGTTTGGCGAACCGACCACAAGAACAATACTGCATTGTCTGACCAGCGCCTTGACCGCGTCCTGCCTGTTCTGGGTCGCGTAACAGATATCTTCCTTGCGCGGCCCGGACATCGCAGGAAATCTTTTCCGTAAGGCATCGATAATTTCGGCAGTGTCATCCACCGATAAAGTCGTCTGCGTAACGAATGCGAGGGTCTCCGGATTTTTGACTTTTAGCGTCGCCACGTCTTCGGGAGACTCGACCAGATAGATGTCGGTGTCGCTGAGCTTGCTGAACTGCCCCATCGTGCCCTCGACTTCCGGGTGTCCCGCGTGCCCGATCAAAACGACCTCGCGGCCATCGCGGGCATAACGAATGACCTCCATGTGCACCTTCGTTACCAGCGGGCAGGTCGCATCCACGACGGCAAGACCTCTCCTTTCCGCCTCATCCCGTACCGCGCGCGAAACACCGTGGGCGCTAAAAATCACTGTTGCGTCGTCCGGCACCTCGTCGAGTTCGTCGACAAACAAAGCGCCTCTGTTTTTCAGGCCATCGACCACAAACCGGTTATGGACGACCTCGTGACGGACATATATAGGTGCACCAAGTTTTTCGATTGCCTGCTCCACGATCTCAATCGCCCGGTCGACGCCGGCACAAAAACCTCGGGGATTGGCAAGCAGAATCTGCATCCGTTTACTCGTCAGTTAATTTGGCGTCAGTTGAACTGGCGTCGGTTGATTTGCCGCGTCTGTTTTCCAGTACCGCGTCCAGGATCAACAACGCCGCGCCGGTCGTTATCGCGGTATCGGCAATATTGAACGCCGGAAAATACGACTCGCCATAATGCACGCTGATAAAGTCAACTACATAGCCATGCCAGACGCGATCGATAATATTGCCAAGCGCACCGCCTGCGACCAGGGCAAGTCCCGCCGCCAGAATTCCCTGCCCTTGCGAGGGCAGTTTCCGCAGCCAGAGCAGTATGAATATGGTTACGGCAGCACCGAGTAAGACAAAAAGCCAGCGCTGCCAGCCACCGGCCCCGGCCAGCATACTGAATGCTGCGCCTGTGTTGTGCAGTCGAGTCAGACCGAGTACCGGCAGCAACTCGATGCGACTGAACAATTCCAGATATTCGGTGATCAGCCACTTGCTCAATTGATCGGCGAGAACGACCGGCGGAACCAGCCATAGCCAATGTGTCGCGTTCTCGCTCTGGTCCTTTTTATCGCTCATACGTATTGCCTGTCCTCAGGCGAGCCGGAAATGTTTCCGACGCAGCGGCCGCAGAGTTCGGGATGGTCCTTATTGCGTCCAACATCTTCGCGCCGATGCCAGCATCGCACACACTTGGTGTGTCCGCACGCAGATGCTTTCAACCACAAGCCATTACCGGCATCTGTGGCATCGACGGGGCGATCGCCGGCGTCATGCACGCGCGCGTCTGAAGTCAACAACAGGAAACGAATTTCGTTGCCCAGACCACTCAGTGCGATTTTCGTAGCGGAATCGCAATACAAGTCAACTTCCGCCGCCAGCGACGAGCCGATAATCCCGTCGTCACGCAAACGCTCCAGTTCGCCGTCAATCGAGTTGCTGATCCCGATCAGCCGCTCCCAGTCCAGCTCGGACGGCTGCCCGGGCTGGTCGGGCCAATCGTACCATGCGTCAAAAAATACCGACTCGGCACGCTCACCAGGCAGATTTTCCCAGACCTCCTCCGCGGTAAAACTGATGATCGGCGCCAGCCAGCGAACCATCGCTTCGGCGATGTTCCACATCGCACACTGCGCGGAGCGGCGGGACCGTCCCTCCTTCGGCGTCGTATACAAACGGTCCTTGATGATATCGAGATAAAACCCACCCATGTCCGTAACGCAAAAGTTGTGTACTTTTTGATAGATGTGGTGGAACTCATAATCGTCGTAGGCCTGGGTCACTTCTGTCTGCAACGCCATGGCTCTCTCCAAAGCCCAGCGATCCAGGGCGAGCCACTCGTCGACGGGCAGCATATCGGTGGCCGGGTCGAACCCGTCCAGATTCCCCAGCAGGAAGCGGAAGGTGTTGCGAATCCGCCGGTAAGAATCCGCCGAGCGCTTGAAGATCTCGTCGGACACGCTGATTTCCCCGCGATAATCGGTGGCCGCCACCCACAGGCGCAAAACGTCGGCACCCATGACATTGATCACTTCCTGGGGGGCGATTACGTTGCCCAGCGACGTCGACATCTTCCGGCCATTTTCGTCGACCGTGAATCCATGAGTCAGCACCTGCTTGTACGGCGCCTTGCCATTCATCGCGACCGAAGTCAGTAGCGAGGACTGGAACCACCCTCGATGCTGATCCGATCCTTCAAGATACAACTCAGCCGGCGGCGCCGTTTCCGGACGCGTTCCCAACAGACAGTGATGCATCATGCCGGAGTCCATCCAGACATCGACGATATCGCGGACCTGAACATAGTCATCCGCATCGTCGCCCAGCAGTTTCGCCGTCTCAAGCTCGAACCAGGCGTCAATACCGTCCTGTTCCACCAGGCCGGCAACCTGTTCGATCAACTTCTGGCTGTCGGGGTGCAGCTCGTCGGTGTCTTTGTGTACAAACAACGGTAGCGGTACGCCCCAGGTCCGCTGCCTGGAGATACACCAGTCAGGCCGTCCTTCAATCATCCCGGTAATACGTGCCTCGCCCCATTCAGGAATCCACTCGACCTTTTTGATCTCCGATAGCGCCTGCTCCCGCAGACCCGCCTGATCCATACTGATAAACCACTGCGGCGTCGCGCGGAAGATGACCGGCGATCTGTGGCGCCAGCAATGTGGATAGCTGTGCTGCACCGGGTGCTGACAAAGCAAAGTTCCGTTTTCGGCCAGCATATCGATAATGAAATCGTTGGCCTTGAAAACGTGCTGCCCCTCCACCAGCGGAGTACCCGCAACAAAACAACCATTACCGGCGACCGGGTTTTCCAGCGGGAGATCATTTTCGACGCCGGCTGCGAAGTCCTCGTGGCCGTGGCCTGGTGCGGTGTGCACCGCGCCGGTACCGGCTTCCGTGGTGACGTAGTCGCCAATAATGACCGGCACCTGCCGCTGATAAAAAGGATGCTGCAGGAGCTGACCTTTAAGATCACCGCCCTTGCACTTCCCAAAAATTTTATACTTTTCAATGCTATAGCGGCTCATCGCCGGCTCGACCAGGTCAGCCGCAAGAATCAGGCGTTCCGGCTTGCCGCTGATTTCCGTCTCGATCAGCGCGTAGTGAAGGTCCGGGTGCACCGCCACCGCCTGATTTGCCGGCAGCGTCCAGGGCGTCGTCGTCCAGATCGGAATCGATAACCGAACTGCGTCATCGATACCGTAAAGCTTGTTGATCGCTGCCGGATCCAAGGCTGCGAAACGCACATCGATACCCGGCGAAGTCTTGTCCTGGTATTCGACTTCGGCTTCGGCAAGCGCGGAGCGGCAATCCAGGCACCAGTGAACCGGTTTGTATCCTTTGTAGACATGTCCGTTGGCCAGGATTTTCGCAAAACCGCGTAACTGTGCTGCCTCATAGGATGCATGCATCGTGTACGACGGGTTTTCCCAGTCGGCCATGATGCCGAGCCGGACGAAATCTTTTCGCTGACCGTCGATCTGTTTCTGTGCATAGCTGCGACAGGCCTGGCGAAATTCCCTGGCGTCGATTTTTTGTCCGACCCGGCCTTTCTTTTTTTCCACCTGCAACTCGATCGGCAGCCCGTGGCAATCCCAGGCGGGAATATACGGCGCATCGTACCCAGCCAGCGTTCTGCATTTAACGATGATGTCTTTGAGAACCTTATTGACCGCGTGACCAATATGGATGGGGCCATTGGCATAGGGCGGGCCGTCGAGCAACAGGAACCGCGGCCGGCCTTTCGCCACTTCGCGTAATTTCGCGTAGAGCCCCCGCTCGCGCCATTGCTCCAGCATTTTAGGTTCGCGATTGGCCAGGTTGGCCTTCATCGGGAAAACCGTTTTTGGCAGATTAATGGTGTTCTTGTAATCCGTCACATCCGTTTCCTGTGTTTTTCTTAATCGGTACGCAGAAGTTGGCGGGCCTGGTCGGCATCGTTTTTCATTTCTTCGACCAATGCACCCAGACTTTTGAAATGTTTCTCTTCCCGCAGTTTGTGCAAAAGGGCTACCTCAAGCGTTTGGCCATAAAGATTGCCTGAGAAATCAAATAGATGCACCTCGAGAACAATCTCATCGCCATCGCTGACGGTCGGCCGGCTGCCGATGCTGGCCACGCCCGGCCACCGCTTCAGGCCAAGTCCGTTGACCCGAACCGCATAGATACCGTGAACCGGACATACCGTGCGGCGGGGGTGAATATTTGCGGTCGGAAAACCCAGCTCTCGCCCAAGATGTTCGCCTTCGATCACTCGGCCCTTCATGCCATACGGCCGGCCCAGCCAGCGAGCCGCCTTTTCGAGGTCGCCCTTCTCCAATTGTTGCCTGATCCCGCTGCTGCTGACCCTTTCGCCGTCCAGCAGGAAACTGTCCGTGCTCGCGACACTGAACCCGGCTTCGGCTCCGGCAGCGACCAGAAACCTGAAATCGCCGGTTCTTTTTTTCCCGAACCGGAAATCGTCCCCAATCACCAGGTGTTCAACCTGCAGACCATCGACCAGCAAACTTTGCACAAATTCTGCCGGGCCCATCATGGACAACGCACTGGCGAATTTCAGGCAGACCAGCCGATCCACCCCAGCCTCTTCCAGCAGATGATATTTCTCGCCGAATCGCGTCAATCGGGCCGGCGACCGGTCCCCGGCAAAAAATTCCTGCGGCATGGGTTCGAAAATCAGGACTACAGCTGGTAACTGTCGGCGCTCACCTTCCCGTTTCAGTTCATTGACAATGCGCCGGTGCCCGAGGTGGACCCCATCGAAATTACCAATGGTAGCGACACAGGGACCGGGCCCGGTTTTCCGGTACGGCGGCAGACTGTGTAACCCGCGAAAAAACTCCATCAGGAACGGCTCAAAAGCGCAAGATTATACGGAAGGGCCGTCGCTTTTCCCACGCAATCCGCTGCGGAAATCGGCGGGCCGGATGCCCATCACCGCCAGCGCGGCGAAATAAACCATGCCGCCGGCCAGCACACAGCTCAGCAACCTGCCCGCACGCACAGTCCATTCAGCCGCCAGCCACGGTTCCAGCGGGCCGGCAATGTAGTGGATGGAGATGGCCATGACGGCGCAGGCGACGATGACCTTGACGATCAGGCCGCCCCAGCCGGCGCCGGGCTGGTAAACCCGATCGCGCCTGAGGCCGAAGTAGAGAAGGCTCGCGTGCAAAAAGGCTGCCAGCGACGTGGCAAGCGCCAGACCGGTATGCGGCGCCTCGAATTCGCTAAGAATCATGGTGCTGACAAAAATCACGTTCAGCGAGAAATTAACTGCGAGCGCGATCAGACCGAAGCGAACCGGTGTTTTCGTATCCTGCCTCGAAAAGTAACCGGGCACCAGCACCTTGATCAAGGTGAAACCCAGCAGACCAAAGGCATAGGCCATCAGGCTGTAACCCGCCATGTGGACATGGTGGGCGTCGAACAACCCATACTGGAATATCGTCGTCAGCATCGGCCTGGCGAGTACCGTCAGCCCGACCGCCGCAGGCACTGCGATCAGGCAGACGAGCTTCAGCGCCCAGTCCAGGGTTGCCGAGAATTCATCCGTTGCCTGTCTGGCATGGCTTTTCGAGAGCCCCGGCAGAATGACCGTTGCCAGTGCGATGCCAAACACGCCCAACGGAAACTCCATTAAACGATCCGAGTAATAAAGCCAGCTGATGCTGCCGGTCATCAGGAAGGATGCGATCAGCGTATCGAGCAATAGATTGATCTGGGCGACCGACGAACCGAACAGGGCCGGAAGCATCAGTCGGCCGATCTTACGAACCCCGTCATGGGCCACGCCCCAGCGAAAACGTGGTCGAAACCCGATGCGCCACAGGAACGGAACCTGAAAAACCAACTGCACCACGCCCGCCACAAACACGCCGGCAGCGAGCGCCACCCCGGGGTTGTCCGCGCCTGGCGCGATTTTCATGGCGAATGCGATCAAGACGAGGTTGAGCAGAACCGGAGTAAAGGCCGGCGCGCCGAAGCGGCCGTAGGTATTCAAAATACCTCCGGCCAGTGCCGTCAGGGAGATGAACAACAAATAGGGAAAGGTCAGCCTCAGCATCGCCGCGGCCAGCGAGTACTTTTCCGGTGCATCGATAAACCAGCCAGGCGCAAAAACGATGATCAGGACCGGAGCGGCGAGGACGCCGATCACAGTAATGACCAGCAATAACAATCCCAGGGTGCCGGCCGTCGCTTCCGCCAGTTCGCGGACCTCATCGTGGTTCCGGGTGGTTTTGTATTCCGAAATAACGGGAACAAAGGCCTGGGAGAATGCGCCTTCGCCGAAAAGCCGACGCATGAAGTTGGGAATCTTGAACGCGACAAAAAAAGCGTCCATGACCATGCCGGCGCCAAAAAAGCGCGCAAATACTACGTCTCGGATCAGGCCAAAAATCCTCGACAACAACGTCATGCCGCTAACCACTGATGTGGATCGAAACAAACCGCGGCTCATCGGCGTAACGTCTCGTACATGCCGGCAATACTAGCCGACCCCCATACAAAAGGGGCTCAAATCCGGCGCCGGATTCACGGAAAAATCAGGGATTTTCGGTTTATTTTTTGTTTTTACCGGAGGAAATAGACCGCCAGGCGAAATCGACCCATTTTTCCCTCCGGCATTGACAAAGTCACTGAAAATACTGAGAATACCGGGCTTTTCGAGTACCCGGCCGGCGGCTGGCCGGGGTCGGCATTTGAGATGGAGTTATTCACAGTGGCCAATATTCAGTCAGCCAAGAAACGCGCCCGGCAAAATACGGTTCGACGCGCGCACAACATGGCACAGCGCTCGCGCCTGCGCACCTTCATCAAGAAGGTGGTTAAAGCCATCGCCAGTGGCGACAAGGAAGCGGCCGGCGCAGCCTACAAGGAAGCGACGCCGGCCATCGACAGCATGGCGAACAAAGGCATTATTCATAAGAATAAGGCAGCCCGGCACAAGACCCGTCTTAATCAGCACATTCGAAACATGGATTAAAGATTGCTTTCGCTCCCTTGAAGCAGAATAGGAAAGGCCGGTTGACCCGGCCTTTTTTGATGGGATGGAAAACGGATCATTATCGCTTCATTTAGTCCGCAACGCTTACGAAGATTTCGCGTTTAAGAAGACCTCGTTGTATTGCAGAAATCTGCAGCTCACGTCGCTGTTGTTGCGTTGCCAGCTCCTCAGCACCGAGCGCATCGGTGAGCTCGGCGACGCACGCACCCATATTTTTAACCAGGACCTGAAGAGACCGAAGATGCTGTTGCGTGACATCGGATCGCTCGATGACTCGCCAGCCTGATGCGCTAAGAAGGTTCGCGTAATCATCGTCGACCTCAACGAATGGAGGACCGGCGCTCACGGCATCCTGCCAATCAGGCTCGGAAAGGGCCGGTGCCGGCATTATGACGGAAAACGACATTTTTGCTTCGTCAGTTACGACCCGCCGGCACTCCCGCAACATGGGCACCTTGTCGGGCATGCAGCACAAGACATCTGAGTGACTGACGGAGTCGAAAGCGCCATCCCGAAATGGCAATGCGGCTCCGCTTGCCGCTACGGTATGACACCGTTGTCCCAGATTATCTTCGGCAGCGCGTTCTGACGCCTGCTGCAAAGCGAATACCGGGATATCCACCAGTGTCACGTCGCACCCGGACGTATCTGCCAGAAACAAGCCCGGCCAACCCGAGCCGGCTCCAACATCCAGAAGCCGAACACCGGGTTTCAATTCAAGTGAATCCACGATCTGACCGGCTTGTGACCGCGTAGTCCAGCTGGTGCCGCCATAATCGCACCCCAAGACACTTTGCATCAGTTTCCGAACGGCGGGCAAGCGACCCTGTTCGTAACTTTTTTCGAAATCACGGCTTGAACTATCAATGTTTTCCGGTTCGTTCACATAGCTACCCGACACTAAACCTCGCAGGATAAAGAGCGGCGCAAGACCAGTGCCGCGCGACCATTTTATCTGTAACCGATTCCTGTGCGCATGTTCGGTCCGTGAACCGCTATTTATTTCTGGCTGGACGTCAGTTTGTCTATATAGGTGGCCGTGACGCCGGCCAACTCTTTCGTGCCTTCGTTGCTCAACGCACTGATCCGATAGACCGGTCCGGTCCACCCAAGACCATCGACGATTTCCCGGCAACGCCGGTCAGCATCCGCTGCCGGCATCAAGTCCTGCTTGTTCAGCACCAGCCAGCGCTCGCGAGTGGCCAGTTCGGGGCTGAATTTCTCAAGCTCGGAAATGATCGCCTGCGCATCGCGAACAGGATCGCCGGTGCCCTCCATGGGCGCGATATCGACCACATGCCAGAGCAACCGGGTCCTTTGCAGGTGTTTCAGGAACTGGATCCCAAGACCCGCACCGTCTGCCGCTCCTTCGATCAGCCCTGGAATATCGGCCACAACAAAGCTCTGCTGCGGACCGACATAGACCACGCCGAGGTTCGGATGCAAGGTGGTAAACGGGTAATCGGCGACTTTGGGCCGTGCCGCCGAGACCGACCGGATCAACGTCGATTTGCCCGCGTTTGGCTGACCGAGCAAGCCGACGTCCGCCAGCACTTTCATTTCCAGGTTCAGAAAGCGGGCCTCGCCCTGTGTCCCATGGGTGAACTGCCTCGGCGACCGATTGACGCTACTCTTGAAACGAGTGTTGCCCCGGCCATGAACGCCACCCTTCGCGACTAACAGTCGCTGGCGGTCTTCGGTCAGATCGCCGATGACTTCGCTGGTTTCGCGATCTGCGACAATCGTACCGACTGGCACGGTGACCTCGAGATCTTCGCCACTTTTGCCGGTGCAATTGCGGCCCGAGCCCTGCTGGCCACCATCGGCCTTGTAGTTTCGCCGGACGCGAAAATCAGCCAGCGTATTGATGCCCGGATCGGCGACCAGCCAGACGGAACCCCCATCGCCGCCGTCCCCGCCATCGGGTCCGCCCAGAGGCACAAATTTCTCCCGCCGGAAACTGACGCAGCCATGCCCTCCATTGCCCGCGCTGACTCGAATAGTGGCTTCATCGACAAATTTCATGGACATCCGGCTTCCGAGTGAAGTGGAATTATAAGCCGGGTCATAAGACAGCAAACATAAAAAAGCCCCGGCAAGCCGAGGCTTTCTGATGACACCAGAATGCCTCAGTTGGCTCTGACCGATATGAACTTACGATTGCGCGGGCCTTTGGTCTCGAAAACCACTTTTCCCTCAGCCTTGGCATAGAGGGTGTGATCGGTCCCCAGACCGACGTTGGCCCCCGCGTGAAAGTGCGTGCCTCGCTGGCGCACGATGATATTACCGGGAATCACATGCTCGCCACCGTAACGCTTGACGCCGAGTCGTTTGGATTCTGAATCGCGACCGTTGCGTGTACTGCCGCCTGCTTTTTTATGTGCCATTTGCTGTTACTCCGCTTTCTTAGCCCTGGCCTTCCTGGCCGGGGCTTTTTTAGCTGCGGCCTTCTTCGCCGGAGCTTTTTTTGCTGCTGCTTTCTTTACCGGGGCTTTCTTGACCGGTGTTTTTTTCGCTGCGGCCTTTTTCGCCGAAACCTTTTTAGCCGCCGCTTTCTTTACCGGGGCCGCTTTGGCTGCCGGCGCACCAGTCGGGGCTTTCTTCGCACCACCTTTGGTGCTGACATCGATAATCTCGATCTCGGTAAAATACTGACGATGCCCCTTGTTCCGCATGTAATTCTTGCGTCGGTGAAACTTGATAACGGAAATTTTCTTTCCCTTGCCCTGGCTGAGCACTTTGCCAGTCACCAGGCCACCCGCAACCAACGGACTGCCGACCTTGACATCGCTGCCCTCGCCTACCAGCAAGACCTGGTCAAACTCGACCTTGGCGCCCTCCTCGGCATCGAGCTTTTCGACTCTAAGCCGGGCGCCCGGCGTAACGCGGTATTGCTTGCCGCCCGTTCTGATTACAGCGTACATCGGAAACTCCAGAAAATCTGGCCACTTTGTTATGGCCGTATTCGCGGCCACCTGTGCCAGGTACGCGCGCAGCCAGGACCCCCCGGCTAAAGAGCGGGAATTTTAAAGACTGCCCGGGGTCGGGTCAACTGATTTATAAGGAATTTCCATTGTTTCAGGCCCGTTCAGGGTCGTGGCGGGAGCCTTTCCAATAAGAGACGTCTTGACACGCTGTCCGGCCCCCTCCTAGCATGCCCGCCACCCTGTCATTTAGGGCTCCCGAGCATTCAGGACAGATAATGAAACTTGAGGCAATCCGCGATCTTCTGGCGGAGGACATGGCGGCAGTTGACCGCCTGATAAGAAAAAAGCTGAGCACAGATGTCGTCCTCATCGACCAGGTCGCACATTACATAATCAACAGTGGCGGCAAACGCATGCGCCCGCTGGTCGTGGTAGCCGCGGGCCGCGCCTGTGGTTGCCTGCCTGATCGCCAGGTCGCGGCAGCTGCAATTATCGAATTTATCCATACGGCTACGCTGTTGCACGACGACGTGGTCGATGAGTCGTCCCTGCGCCGCGGACGCGACACCGCGAATCAGGTCTGGGGCAACCAGGCCGGCGTTCTGGTCGGTGATTTCCTTTATTCCAGAGCTTTCCAGATGATGGTCGAGATCGGTGAGCCTGAAGTCATGCGCATTATGGCCGATGCGACCAACACGATCGCCGAAGGCGAAGTGCTGCAACTGATCAATTGCGGCAATCCGGAAACTACGGAGCAACAGTACCTGGAAGTCATTTTTCGCAAGACGGCGAAGTTATTCGAAGCCGGAACACGGATCGCTGCGATTCTCGCCGGTCGCGATGAAACCGAGCAGCAGGCGATGGCGGAGTATGGCAAGCAGATCGGCACCGCGTTCCAGCTGCTCGACGATGTCCTCGATTACAGCGCCAATGCCAAAGAACTGGGGAAAAACGTCGGCGACGACCTGGCCGAGGGTAAACCCACGCTACCATTGATATATGCGATGCGGAATGGCAGCAGCAAACAGGCTGACATTATCAGGCTGGCTATCACCCAGGGCGGTCTGGACAGGCTCGACCACGTGCTGGCTGCGATTAAATCTACCGGCGCCCTTGAGTACACGTCAAAACTGGCCAAAGAAGCTGCAATTAAGGCAAAACAGGCGCTGGATTCGTTGCCAGACGGTCCCTATCGAGACGCGCTGGCGGGCCTCGCCGACTTCTCGGTGGCACGGGCTTTTTAGATCGAGGATTTGCCGGCCTGACAATCAGCCCGATGATTTTCAAGATCTGTCATTGATTCGATGGCCATCCAGCATCTCAACGAATGCCGGGTCGTTGCGCATGCTGTCGAAGGCCGGGGCACTTTCCACATAGCGGACCGATATAGTCGTTGGCGGTCGAATCAGCGAGTCCAGCATTTCAACGACGCGAGCGGTTTCGCCAGCGATCGCCAGAGCGCGTGACAGTTCGTAGCGAATGTCCATGTCTGTGACCGCATCGTCGGGTTTGAGCTGCAAGGCTTTTTCTACCGCTGCCACACAACCTTCCGCGTCACCCAGGATCGCCAGCATTTTTGCTTCCGGCGTGTAAATTCGGTAATCGTCCGGCACTTCTGACTTGATTTTGGCCAGCCGCGACATAGCCAGTTTGGCCTGTTCGCGCGCCTCGGCCGTGCGACCGGCATATTGGAGTATTTCAGCGGCCAGCGCTTCGCGCGGACTCAGTATATGTCTTTGCCGTTCCATTTCGACTGGCCAACTCATCGCCAAATCCAGCGCCTCATCGAATCGCCTGGCCATGACCAACGCGGCCAGGTACGCCCCACGGTGATTAACCTCCACCGCGTGTTGTGCGCCGACCATGATAGCGACAGCCTTTTCCGTATCACCAGCCGAGACCAGATATAATTCAGAAGAATAACTTTTCCCCCAGAACGAATCGGGATCCAACCGGCGCCCTTTTTCAAAAGCCTCCGCTGCTTCGGCATAACGTTTGAGATAAATATTGGTCCCCCCGAACTCGAGCCAGTTAAAGTAAGCGCGAGGATCCAGGCTTAAAGACTGCTGCATTGACGCCAGGGCATCTTCAAAGCGTCCCGCCCGACGCAACGCCCAGCCACGCCACATGTGCGCTTCGGCATTACCGGGCATCAGTTCGATCGCTTTATCCAGGTAAGACAACGCCGCCGGATAATCGAGCAGGCCCCAGTAATGATAAAAGCCTTCAGCCATCTGGATCTCCGGCAAACCGGGATTCAATGCGATCGCCGAATCGATGGCTGCCCGCGCCTTGTCGCGATTCGCCGGGTCACCGCCATAGCTCCAGTAATTGGTCAGGTGTGCTTCCGCCAGCCCGACAAAGGCCAGCGCGAACTGCGGGTCCTTGTTGATTGCTTCTTCGTACAGTTGGATGGCGGTCTGGTATCCGGTCAGCGATATTCCGACGCTGGTCGAACCCAGCGTGAATCGCCGGCCTTGCAAATACAGCTCGTATGCTTCCAGGTTTTCGGTCGGTGCACGGGAAAAACTGGCGATCTCGCTGTCAGTTAACGTGGATTGCATAGCGATCGCGATGGCTCGCGCAATTTCTGTCTGAATATCGAACAGATTGTCGGTGGTCAGCCTGCGGTCATAAGTTTCTGCCCATAGGTGTTCATCGCTTTGGGCGTCGATTAGCTGCACGGTGATCCGTACCCGGTCGCCAGAACGCTGAACGGCCCCTTCCATGATCGCGCCTACGTCCAGCTCCTCGCCAATCTGGCGCAGGTTTTTGGTCGTATCCCGGTACTCCATGACCGAAGTTCGTGAGATTACTTTGAAAGCGCCAATCTTGGCCAGTTGGGCCAGCAAGTCGTCATGCACGCCATCGGTGAAGTAAATATCGTCCTGGTTGGAACTGCGGTGTGCAAACGGCAATACTGCGATGGATTGCTTGGTGTCCTTGGTCTCATTGGCAACGCCGGCACCGCTTTGGTTCTCAGCCGCTTGTTGGGCAACAGAATTCTCGTCGGAACTAAACCGCGATTCCCAGATGAAATAAGTCAACGCGAGTGCCATCACGATAATTATAATGTAGTCAAGCTTGCGGCCCGTTTGCGGCGTGATCGACTGTGTGCGATCGACGTCTTTTTCTTTTTTCAGGCCTTCGGGTGTCAGCTCAAATGCCCAGGCAAAAAACAAAGCGAGCGGGAACCCCAAAGCCAGCGCCAGCATAAACGCTTGCATCACCCAGTCCGGTGCGGCGATATTTTCGAGCACGATGTCGGCAAACTGCAGCAGCAACCACGATGTCACTGCATACGCGATGCCCACGCGAATGACGTTGCGACGTTTGAGTTCTTCAAATAATGACATCAATATCTCTTATCTATTCGCAACCCAGGCTGTCGCCCATCGGACGGCAGGCATCCGGCCAGCCGTTCTCTCGCCAGTAATCCACGAGCCCCAGCCTGGTTACGAGATCTGCAAATCGCGGGTCCTGGCGAAAGGTCGTCGTGCTGTCTTCCCATAAATTCCACCAGGTATTGGCGCCGGCCGATTGCCAACCGATGCCGGTCACCCGATAAGCATCATCGAGCCGGTCAAAATCAGCATAGCTTGTAAGCAAAACCCTAAATGGCAACATCGTTTCGTACTCTGCAAGCGTCTCCAAAAATAATCCTCTTTTCAACGCATCCATCCTCGCCTCAACATAAAGCTCTGCGACGCCCACGGGGAACTCGATCGTATTGTCGAATTGCCTGGCAACCGCGAGAGCCTGTCCGAAATCCCCGAGAAAAAGATTGGTCTCCATCTGTATTCGCAACCCTGCGTTGTACCCCAGGTCCCAGGCGGTCCTGGCATATTTCAGTGCGTTGCTCGTGTCTCTTTTCCACAAATAGAGATCCGCCAGATGGGCGTTGGTCGCCGGGTGGAGCGGATCCAGCTGATGAGCAATCAGGACCTCATTAAACGCTTCTTGCATGTGGCCAACTGTCGCATGGTGTTCACCATACCAAAGGTGCGCCGTCGAGTTTTTTGGTTCGCTTGCGATGGCACGCTCGTAATACGCTTTCGCCTCCATCCATTTTCGTTCAACGCGAGCAATATCTCCCAGCACCGCGTAAGCTTCCGCCAGGGAATCATCCAGCGTCAGAGCCCGCTGCGCGGCCAATACTGCCGGGGGATTATGCTGATGCCCCGTTTCATCAGAATATGCCGGCAATGTGGTGTGTGCGGCCGCCAGGCTGGACCAGGCCCGGGCAAACTGCGGATCTAGCTCTGTCGCCTGCTCGAACAGGGCGATGGATCGCCGGATATTGTCTTCGCCGCGGCGTTGCCAGAAATAACGGCCCTGGAGATACAGCTCGTAGGCTTCCACGTTTTCGGTGGGCTTCCCGACATGGGCCATCGCCTGTTGCTCACCCGACCCCAGCGCGACCTTAAGCGCTTGCACGATTTTTCCGGAAATTTCATCCTGGATGGCGAAAATATCTTCGAGCTCTCGATCATAAGTCGCCGACCAAAGGTGGCGATCAGTGCGCACATCGATTAGCTGCGCAGTTATGCGGACGGTATTGCCGGCCTTGCGAACACTACCCTCAAGCACGTGATTGACATTCAGTTCCCTGGCTATGTTGGGAATACTGATGCCTTTGCCTTTGAAGGAAAATGAAGAGGTGCGCGACGCCACCCTGAGACCCTCAACCTTGACCAGGACATTCAGTAGCTCCTCTGCAATCCCATCGGAAAAATATTCATTGGCAGGGTCGTCGGACATATTGACGAATGGCAGGACAGCGATCGATCGCTCCCCACCTGCCGCAGCTTCAGTAATAGCGGGCTTGTCTACAATCTCGCGCTCGCTGCCCCACTGATGAGTGCTGGCAAAGAAAACTACCGCCACCGACAGCAAACCGATAATCAAGTAATCGAGCTTGCGCCCGGTTCTGTGAGTGATGGTTTGACTGCGATCGACATCCTTTTCTTTTTTCAGGCCCTCAGGCGTCAGCTCGTACGCCCAGGCGAAAAACAAGGCCAGTGGGAAACCCAGGGCAATTATCGTCGCAAAGACCTTCATGACCCAGGCCGGCGCTTCGAAGGTCTCGAACAGGACCGATGCCACTTCCACCAGCAACCAGCCGACCACAGCATAAGCCACGGCAACCCGAAAAACGTTACGACGCTTGAGTTCCTGGAAAAACGACATCTGCCGGACTCTCCCATCCTGCAATGACGTCAAGCGTACTTGCTTGCAATTAGCAACGCCAGCCACCAGCCGGCCTCAGGAAGACAAATATCACCGTGCGACCGAACCCCTGTCGATAAAGGGCCGTGATAGCCCGACGGAAATGACAATTTCAGTGGCAACGCCTGGGTTTCAAGCCCACCGTTCTTTTTGAGATTGGCTTAGAGCGTCTTAACGCGGCGGCGCATCTATGACAACTGATTCGTTACCATGGGCCTGCCTTGATTGGGTAATCTCACTATACTCTCCAGTGTTGGGCGAGTACGAAAACCGTGGTGAGGTAATAAGCGTAAGTTACTGGGGGAAAGGAAATTGGTCGGGGCGAGAGGATTTGAACCTCCGACCCCCTGACCCCGAGACAGGTGCGCTACCAGGCTGCGCCACGCCCCGACCGAGGGCGGGATTCTACAGGAGGTCGGTCGCTTCTGCCAAGTCTTCCTGCCTGACACTCAAGTAAATCTGTGTGGTGGTTAAGTCCTTCTGCCCCGGCAGCATCTGCACCTGCGTCAGCGAACTACCAGAAAGTGGTGTCGGAGATGTACGCACTTTCGATCACCAAATTGAAGCAATAGTGTCTATTCGTCGAGAAAATCCGTGAGAATGGCTGCGGCTACCAAATTACTCTGGTCGTCCAGGGCGGAGCTTTACCGCAGCCAATTGTAGCCCCTCAGATCTCCCGCAGATAACGTCTAAATCTCTGAATCGAGGCGGTGAACCGCTGCCTTGATAGGACAGGCTCTGCTTGGCGTTGGGTTTCGCTACATTGAGCAGTTGCGAACGCGTTCAGCGGTCGCGTGTCGGTCGAGCACTTGATAGGCTAAAAACCGTATAAACGAGGAGGTCCCGAATGACGGAGCCGGAAGATCTGGAGGTTGCGCGAACTGAATGCCTAGAACGCATTCTGACTTCTGAGAGTTCGCGTCAGATCATTGTCGCGGGAGCCGGAACAGGAAAAACCTTCACTTTCAAACAGCTCCTTGAGCGAGTTTCAGGTGACTCCCTGGCGATCACTTTCATTAACGCCTTGGCGAGCGACATGGCCAAAGAGCTGGAGGGGCTAGCGGATACTCGAACATTTCACTCATTCTGTCGAAAAATTCTGCACAAGGTGGAGTCTGATGGCATTACTGCCGACTTCCATCTCTTTCCAAAGCTTGAACAGTTAGTCGTTCTCGATGCCTCTGCATTGGAGTTCGCAAGCCCCGTTGAGAAAGATCATTTTTCCACGGCATTTCGCGCTCTCGTGGAAGATGATGATCGAATTGAGTTCTACCTTGAAAGAGCAGGCTTCTATAATGCGGTAGGATTCGACGACTGCGTCTACCGCGTCCTTCGTGTTTTTCGCGATGCCAACGAGTCGGTTCCAAGGTTCGACCAAGTCGTTGTAGATGAGTACCAAGATTTCAACGCGCTGGAAGTGGAATTCATTGATCACTTGGCGTCCAAGAGTCCAATTCTTATCGCCGGAGACGATGACCAAGCGATCTACAATTTTAAGGCTGCTTCACCTGACTATCTAAGACAGAAAGTCAAAGATCCAAGCTTTGAAACTCACGAGCTTCCTTACTGTAGTCGATGCACTTCGGTGATTGTGCAAGCATGTAATGATTTCGTGGGTGCCGCATTAAACAATGGCTTTCTTCGGGGCAGAGTCGACAAGCAATATCAATGCTACGAGCCAGGAAAAAGAGCCGACAACGATAGGTATCCACAGCTGATTCATGCGAGCTGCTCAGTCAACATGAAGAAAGCGCCGTACATTGGCAGATATATTGAACAGGTTGTAAAGTCCATCTCCGAAGAAGAAGTGGAGGCATCCATAAAGGGGCGTTATCCGCTGGCGCTCATAATGGGACCGAGCCACTATCTCACACAGATCCACAACTATCTGGCGGAATGTTTCGAGAATGTTGTGTATAAGCGCAGACCGCGTGACGATCTGACGCTACTCGACGGTTATCGTGTTCTTCTCGCAGATGATCAGGCCAATCTGGGATGGAGAGTAGTTACCCAACTGGAAGAACCCGATGTAGCCAGACAATTGGTTATTTCTGCCGTTAAAGATGGGAACAGTCTGTATTCTGGCCTCGAGCAGGAGTTTCTGGATCGTCATCTCGCGTGCATTGAATCGCTGCGTGCCCTGATGCGGGGCGACGAAATCGGAAACGATGCCATTCAGGCGCTTGAAAAGCGATTAAGTGTCCCACTCGATGAAATCAAGATGGAGCTGAAGATCGATATCGAGAACGCTGTGGACGGCCTTGAAGACGACACGGATGAGCAAGAGGGGAAACCAGAAATTCGGCTAACAACATACAACGGGAGCAAAGGCATGTCCGCGGGATTTACTTTCATTGTTGGTCTCGAAAACGAAGTACTTCCCCAATGTCCGGAGAGGATCGTTGACAACGAAATATGCCAGTTTGTCGTTGCGCTCACGAGAACGCGCCAACAATGCCATCTAATCTCGACGGGAATCTTTGCTGGGGTTAAACGCACTCAATCCGAATTTTTGAAGTGGATTCCGACGGACTACGTCAAGAGAATACGAGTCGACAAGAACTACTTTTAATCCAAAACACATTCCTCCTATCCGCCAACGCCGAGAACTACGGCGCGAATCGGATTTCGCCCAATGCCAATGCTTCCCGCATAAGTCCAATCGGCCGAAACCAGGTACCTGATACCTATATCGAAGCCACTGTCTGAGTACGGCAGTGCTCGAACCTCTGCTTCCGACCGAAAGTGGACAGTCTGGCATATTGATAAAATCCTCTAAATGACAGACGTTAGTCCAATCTGCAGTGCTGGCAAGTAGAATGAGGCAGCAACACGGTTACGCCGGTTGTACGCAATGGCAAGCAAGGAAAAATAAAATGACGGCATATCGAGGAATCGCGGCGCCGATTTTTTGTCTATTGATGCTGAGCGGGATAACAACCGTCTATGCAGAAGCACCGGAGCTAGATCCGGTTGAGGATGCCAGCCATCTGGGGCAGATGAATAATTTCCTGTTCTGGACGCCCGAGCAGCAGGTTGCTGGTTACCGCAACATCGACAAGGTGTTTCCAACAAGAATAATCTCTGCCGGCGGGTCTGCGTATGGGCTGCCGGAGAAATTGGTCGACCTCAACGACGTGCAGATCTCTTTCGAAGACAAAGTGCTTACGACAGACGAGTATTTTTCGCAGCAAAATGTTGCCGGTCTGCTCGTCATCAAGAATGGCAGAATAGTCTACGAACGCTACGGGCTCGGCAATTCCAAGGACAGTCTATGGGTCTCATTTTCCGTAGCAAAGTCTGTAACATCATTGCTGGTCGGAGCGGCCATTCGCGATGGCTACATAAAAAGTATCGATGAAAAAGTTACCGACTACCTGCCACGACTGAAAGAGTCGTCTTATGAGCAGGCAACAATTCGCAACATTCTGCAAATGTCATCGGGTGTGCAGTGGAATGAGGATTATGCGGACCCTGACTCCGATATAAATATTTCTCCCAGGAAAACGCTCCGATTGTATGAATACTTGCGAGAGAAGCCGCGCGACGTGGCACCTGGCGAAGTATTCAATTACAACACCGCAGAGACCAATCTGGTCGGTACTTTGCTGCGCTCCGCGATAGGCAACAACCTGGCGACATATTTATCGGTTAAGATCTGGCGGCCATTTGGTATGGGATCCGACGCGAACTGGATGCTGACCGAACCTGGCGGTGGCGAGGCTGGTGGTTGCTGCATCAGTGCCACGCTGCGTGACTATGGCCGCATCGGGTTGTTTGCATTGGGCGATGGCCGGCTGCCCGATGGTACCCAGGTGTTGCCTGACAACTGGATGGCCGAATCAACGTCGCCGTCGAAGGGTAATGTCGGTTACGGATATCTGTGGTGGCTTCAGGAAAAAGGCGTTTATAGGGCGTCCGGAATTTTCGGCCAAGGTATCTATATCAATCCGCAGGAAAAAGTCGTCATTGCGCTGCATAGCGCGCGGGCGGTCGCCAGCAAGGACTCTGACTGGGCTCTTCAATATGCGCTCTACACTGCACTGACCGAAGCACTAACGGACTGACCAAGGTACAGCCCTTTTCCCAGGACTCGTTTATTCGATCGTCTGCTTCTCTAATCGGGCGGGCCTATAGAGGCCTTGCTCCCGCATGTCGCGAATGAGCCGGACACCCCTTTGCGTGTTGTCCGGGTTCAGCTAAGCTATCGCGACCGATACGGTTAGCACGAGGAATGAGCGCGTGACCACCATCCGCGTCGAGTGTTACGCGGGATACCGCGGCGAGGAAGCGCCGCGACGTTTCTATCTCGGCGGCCAGGCTGTCGACGTCCTCGAGGTGCTTGATAGGTGGCTATCCCCCGAGCACCGCTACTTCAAGTGCCGAGGGGCTGATGATGCCACCTATATTTTGCGCCAGGATGTAAGCGCCGATCGCTGGGAGCTGACCCTCTACAAACGCAGGCACATGGCCACGAATCGAGACCGGCTACGAGGATGAGCGGGCACAGGAGCGTACACGAAGTGACGCCCGTGCTCTGGCTAACCGGTGCCCCCGGCGTCGGCAAGACCACGGTGATCCAGCGAGTGGCCGAGGCGCTGCCAAACCAAAGCCTGGGCGGCTTCTACACCGAGGAGATTCGCCATGGGGGCGTCCGACAGGGGTTTCGCTTGGAGGGCTTTCGCGGCGGCTCCGCCGTGATGGCGCATGTCGAGTTTCCGAAGCGTTACCGCGTCGGTCGATACGGGGTGGATGTGGGCGCCATCGACGAGCTCTCGAGCACTGCGCTTTCGCGCGAGCCTCCGGCTGACATTTACCTGATAGACGAAGTCGGCAAGATGGAATGTATGTCCACGCGCTTCATCCATGCGCTGCGCGTGCTGCTCGATGGGCCGTGCACGATCGTTGGCACGATCGCACGCTCTGGAGGTGGGTTAATCGCTGACCTCAAACGCTGGCCGGAGAGTACCTTGTGGGAAGTCACTCGCGATAACCGCGGGGAGATGCCGGCTCGCGTCCTCAGCTGGCTGCGATGCAAAGATTAGGGGATTCGCGATCCGCGGCCAACGGCGATCAGGTGCAGACCAACGGGGAGGTCTACCAACTGAGTAGGCATTGGTGTTGCAGAATCATGCACGCGAAGATCGCGCAGGCATTCAGGAATGGCTCAGTCCTCTAACCGTTACGGACTTCGAGGTCACGGCTCTCGACACCGGAGGCCGCCACGGTTTCGCCTACAGGCGGGGCAGGTACTCGATCACGCTTACGGTCGACGGGATGGAAGGGTCCGTCGGTGATGCTGGCAAGTACGTCGAGATATGGCGGAAAGAGCCGGATGGTTCGTGGCTGATAGACCAAGTCATTTGGAACTCGGACCTGCCGCTGACAGCACCGTAGCCGGAACCTGAACCAGAGCCGGAACCGGAGGATGAGGTAACCGACGAGGCATGATGCTTCAAACCGAGCTAGGCGTGCCTTCAATCTGGTCCAGATTGTGGGTTAGCTGACGTCTGTTTTTGGCCGAGGCTGTGTGAAAACGCAAAATCACGATTGCCGGTGGTGATTACGATCGTTATTTCGATTGGTACGTGACTAGAGTGGGCCTAGAATCCTTCGGCGATGACGATTCATTGCCAAGTTGGTGCGCTGTCCAAGTGACATCAAAATCAAGGCTCTTTTCACACAGCCTCGGCCGTTAGCGGAAGTCAGAATCTGGTATTTCTAGCGATTTGAACGACCGCTTTGCCCCCGAAAGCGGCCATTGGACTGATACGATGCTAAAGGGCCGCTAACGACCCAAAGGCGACATTCAGACTAGAGCCAAATCATCCCCACTCTACCCCGCCGGCCACTAGGAGCGAGATCAACCTTCTGTTTAGGCTGGCTCTTCGACCGCGGCGGCCGTCTCACCGGTGCTCATGCGCTCCCACCATACACTCAGAGTCCCCATTTGCCAGAGAACTCCTGCTGCGATTAAAAGCACAAACAGCGCGAGGAGGAGCTTCCAACGCTTGCGCTTGACGGCGAACGGATCCTTCAGCGAATGTTCGGAGCCCTCGGGGAGCTTGGCGATGCTAGTGAGCGAGGCGCCGAAGGGGAGGTTGATCACGGCGCGCGCATTCACCGCCCAGCCGTTCGCGTCGAGGATGGGAGCCAGGTTGCGTTTGCGCAGGCTCAGATATGCGGCGGCCATCGAGGGTCCGGAGATGGCGAAGAAGAGACCGATGACTGCCAACGGCATCTGCCACCACATGAGGTGCAGAAAGCCCGTCACCGTAGATACGATCGCGGTGCCGATGGCTCCGATGGCGAGCCCTATAGCAGCGAAGATACCCGCGAACTTGGCCACGTCGAACTGCGGCTCGGCCTCCTCCAGGACAGCGCTGATGCCTTCGGCCGCATCCGCCTCGACTTCCTTTTCCCGAGCGGCTGCGAACCTCTCAACTTGCGCCCCGACCATTCGCCCGAGGCGCCGATACGGCGCCCAGAAGGCCTCGCGGACGCTGATCGGATTCTCAATCACCTTGACGATGGTGGCATGCCAGTCTTGCCCCTGGCGGTCGTAGAAGACACCGTTTCGGCCGACCCGAAGGTTGTTTCCGTCGCCATTTGTGAACGCCGCTGCAATGTTAATCTGCTGCTCGGCGCCGTTCTTACGCACGCAACTGCAGTAGGCGAGGTAAGTGCGGCTCAGGGCGGCGAGCCTGGCGTGCTTTTCCACGTCGTCCACCCTCACGCAGAGTTCGCAGCTCCGCCCATCCAGATAGAGGGTACCCGCCTGGAAAATGGCTTTGGTCTCGGGCGTGTAAAAGTCGTGGAACGACACGAAGTTGTTTACGAGGGTGAACAGATGACGATAGTAGCGGATGAGCTTGTCTAACGAGGCAATGGCGTTTGCTTCGGACTCGAGCGCCTTATCCTTCTCGATCAGCGCGGTTACGACCGCCTCGCCGCCGCCGGCTAGGATCTCACGCACACGCCTAAGGCCCAGCACGTCGACGACGGCGCCTTCCTTCTCGTTCAACCAGTCCTCGTGGGCCGCGAACTTGCTGCTCAGGCTCATCCATTGTTCGTCCTCTACGCAGTCCGTGTCCCCGAACATCGGCCGCACGATCTCGGCGCGCAATTTCGCTACCCTAGCGACCCAGGCTGGGTTTACGCCCTCCTCGAGTGGGAGGGCCCTTCCCGGTGCGATGTGAGCGAGAGGAAAGGCAGCCATCTCTTCCGTTGTGGCCGAAAGCTCCGTCGATAAAAGCGCCTCGTACTGTGCTTCGCGCGGATTTAGCGGCTCAGCCGCCTGCGGGTCGAACTGCGCAAGCCGGCAACGGGTGAAGTAATCGTCCACCTTAGATTTCACGGCTCTGAAGACCGCCGCGGCCGCGGCCGTCGCGTCACCGAACGGGAGAATGTTGTCCCGATCGTTCTCCGCCTTCTGCCTCCAGTCCGAGTAGGCCCGGGCCTGCGCAAAGAACTCATCGACTTTTTTCTGCGAGACCCCAGGATCGCCGCATCGGTCTTGCTCTGAGCCAACGCACTCCATGATCGCTTCGATCAGGGCCTTAGTCGCCTTATCGTCCGCTGAGGCGAGGGGAATGATCCCGTCGCCGTTAAACTTCGTCTCGTTGAGGTTCCGTTCGATGTCCCCCGTGTCTTCCGGGGTAATTACCGTAGCCTCGCCCTTTCCCAGGTTCAGGAGGACCCGTTTCGCCGAAGCAAGCAATTGCCTGCCCTCCTCAGTTCGCTCGTCGATGGCCTCAAGCGGCAAGGAACTCGCCCCTCTAGTGAGGTCATCTGGATCCCGTAAAACAGTACCGGCCCACTGCACTGCGGCGATGATGTCGGGTACGCGAATGCGTCCGTCTCCGTCGACGTCAATCAGCTCAAGGGTCTTGGCATCGATTTCCAGCCCGTGGGTGGGGCATCCGAGTGTTGCCCAGAGCTTCTGATCGAGCTGATCTAACGCCATCAGGTCCATGCCGGTTTCCAGGCGGACTTGATCGAAACCGCCCAATCGGCTGAAGCGCCACCGGTGTGGCCGATACGGGGACTTGGCGCTCTCGGCGCTGTTGGAGGACATATCGGGCCAAGGGCTCTAAACGCGGATGGAAAGCCCGCTCTGCCTCCGATTCTACACCTCTCTGTGGCGAATTAAAGCTCGAGCAGCGACGGTGTGTGCGACGAGATCAACTCTAATTTTCCAGTCGTTCCGATATTCGAAAATGATCCCAGCATAACCGGAGTTCCTAACGGAAGCTTTGCGCCACCAATCACGCTTGGACACTAAAGACCTGGTCCTGCGCGCCGAGGGATAACTCACCGGCTTAAATCAGCCCCGCCCTCGTGGCGGGGTATTCTATGGCTGCTCTTGGCCGTTAGCTGCCCGGCGGATTCGTGATTTCCAGGCAGTTTGAACGTCCGCTTTCGGGAAAAGCAGACATTTCGAGCATTTTTCGATCTGTTACGATTTCTGCATAATCAGACCACATATCGGAGGAGTCTCTCCCATGCGCAGGCTGACGTACATCCTGTTATTGACCTCAGCGTCACTGCTGGCGGTGGCCTGCAGCAAGTCCGAAACGCCGACTCCTGACGCCGCGAAAATCGTGCTGGTGACCGGGGCGACAGGCACCCAGGGCGGTGCAGTCGCCCGAGAACTTGTTGATCGTGGCTATGCAGTACGCGGACTGACCCGCAATCCGGACAGCGAACGCGCTACAGCGCTTACCGAACTTGGAATCGAAGTCGTCAAAGGCGACTTTGACGACGCCGCGTCACTCATTGTTGCAATGGAAGGCGTGTATGGCGTTTTCGCAGTCACGAATTACTGGGAACATGGCTTCGACCGCGAGGTAGCACACGGTAAACAGCTTGTCGATGCCGCGGAAAAAGCCGGCATCAAACACTTCGTTTTCACCTCTGTTGCTGGCGCGGATGCGGGCACCGATCTGCCGCATTTTGACAGTAAGGCCGAGATCGAGGTTTATTTGGTGGACTCGGGACTCGACTACACAATCTTACGGCCAGTGGAGTTTCTCGACAACCTGCGCTACTTGCGCGACGAAATCATGTCCGGCCGCTTCGTCGACCCGCGTGACGTCGGCAAAGGCCACCAGTGGATAGCAGCCAGAGACATAGGTTTTTTTGTCGGCGAAGCATTCGATTATCCGGACATTTGGGTCGGGGTAACTGAAGAAATTGCCGGCGTCGAGATGACGCTCGCAGAATTTGTCGCAGCATTGTCTGAGGTCACGGGAGTCAATGTGCAATACGTTCAGATTGACTGGGATGATTACGAAATCGCGCTTGGCGCCGAAATGTCGGACATGGTGCGCTGGTTCGACAACGAAGGATACTCGGTAGATGTCGAGGGTCTGCGCTCCCGCTACCCGGGCCTGATGACTGTCCAAGACTATCTGCTTACCGCGGGCTGGAACGACCGATAGTTAGAGATAGGTTTGAATAATGTCGAGCACGCCATCGCAGTTTTAGACTGAGTTTACGACGTCCGCTTCTGGCCGTCAGCGGCCAGTCAAAATTCTAGTTTTGGCCGATTTGAATGTCCGCTTTACGCCCGAAAGCGGCCATTAAGCTAATATTGCAGTGAAGGGCCGCTGTCGACCCAAAGCGGACTCTTGTAGATGAATAATCCAGGCGACTTCCACGATAGACTTTCGTATTTCGTATGTATAGCTCTGCCGTCAACATGTACAGCTACGTGTCGGACCGCACCTGTCGCCGTGAGCGCCTCCGCATCCGGCTGGATCCGAAGGTTAGAACCTGGGTTGGGTCGTAAAAAAGATTCAGGCACCTCTCTTTACAAGCAACGACGTGGGTTTCAGGGTCGTCAAAGGTTCCTGGCACCGTTTGCACTGCGGTTCCGGGCCATATCCGCTGCATTGACTTTGACCGCGTGTTTCCCTCATTCTTGCATGAACATCAAATTCTGGGGAGGCGCCAAATGACTAAGAAAGAAACGAAGATCAGGCGTAAGACTCAACAGGAAGCTTCTGCTCAAGAAAAGCCCCAGGAAAAGGAGCAGATGGCAACACAGCCATTGGAAGAGACGGAGAAACTGCAGGAACCTGTCGTTTCGGAAGACACCGAAAGAGACAGCACGAAAACCAGGGCTTTGGTGGGAGCGGCGAAAGCGATCGAGGAAGGTGTGGAATTCGTCGGTAAAAAAGCGCCGGAAGTGATCTCCGTTGTCCTCCATAAAGTCAAGAAAGGTGTATCTGTGGCTTATGGGACCAGCTCCACATTGGTTCGGGAAGCCTATCACGCTGCAAGCGATTATGCGGATAAGTACAAGCACAAGATTGAA
>CAZMOM010000032.1:0-39899 GCA_964568075.1 uncultured Gammaproteobacteria bacterium | reverse complement strand
ATACCGGCGAGATTAAGGCCGTTGATCATCCGGCTGTAAGACAATCCATGGATTCTGGCCGCTGCGTTAATGCGCGTAATCCACAATGCGCGGAACTGTCTTTTCCGCTGCCGCCTGTCCCGATACGCGTACTGACCGGCCTTCGTAATTGCCTGTTTTGCCACCCGGAATATTTTGCTCCGGGCACCGTAGTAACCTTTGGCTTTCTTTAATACTTTGTTGTGGCGAGCGCGGACCACAACACCACGTTTTACTCGTGCCATTGTTCTTCCCTCCTCGCTTAACTGTACGGAAGCATTCGACGAACCGACTTCGCGTCGGCATCGGCAATCCGCGCGGTGGATCGTAACTGTCTTTTCCGTTTGGTACTTTTCTTGGTCAGAATGTGACTGCGAAAGGATTGGCCTCGTTTAAAGCCTCCCTTCGCAGTACGACGGAAGCGTTTGGCCGCTCCACGGTTGGTTTTCAACTTCGGCATTTCGATACTCCTTTTTAGCCTGTTCGCGCCTATTCGCTGCAGGCGGGGCGTCAGCCGTGGCCGACACTCACTTTTTCTTTGGCGCCAGAACCATAATCATCTGGCGGCCTTCCAACTGGGGCATCTGCTCCACGACCATAAGTTCTTCAAGGTCATTTCGCACCCGCTCCAGTAACTTTCCTCCCAGGTCCTGATGGGCCATTTCCCGTCCGCGAAACCGCAGAGTGACCTTGACCTTATCTCCCTGGGTCAGGAACTTGACCAGGTTTTTCATTTTAACCTGGTAGTCCCCTTCATCCGTTCCTGGTCTGAACTTGATTTCCTTGACATGAATCGTCCGCTGGCTTTTTCGCGCCGTATGAGCTTTCTTGTTTTTTGCAAACAAGTACTTGCCAAAATCCATGATTCGGCAGACCGGCGGTTCCGCATTCGGGGAAACTTCAACCAGGTCCAGACCGAGGTCATAGGCTTTTTGCAATGCATCTTCCAGGTCAAGTATTCCGGCCTGCTCTCCGTCCGCGTCGATGACACGGACCTGTGGCACATTGATTTCATCGTTGCGCCTGACGCGTTTTACTGTGGCGATTCGCTAGTCCTCCAAACCAGCGCGGCCGCGGCTCGCTATGTCATCGGCCAGAATCTCCACAAAAGCCTCCAGGCCCATGCTTCCCAGATCCTCGCCGCCACGCGTGCGCACGGCCACGGTTCCTGCTTCTTGCTCGCGATCCCCGATAACGATCATATAGGGAATACGCTGAATCGTGTGTTCGCGAATTTTAAAGCCGATTTTCTCGTTTCTCAAGTCCTCATCGACTCGAAATCCTTTATTTTTCAGTGTTTTTGCAACATTGGAGACATATTCCCGGTTTCTGTCGGTTATCCCCATCACAACGGCCTGCTGTGGCGCCAGCCAGGTCGGCAGATTTCCCGCATAATGCTCGAGCAAAACGCCAATAAATCGCTCCAGTGAGCCCAGGATCGCCCGGTGCAACATGACGGGAGTTTGCCGGCTGCTGTCCTTGGCGATGTACACCGCGCCCAGACGTCCCGGCATGGTAAAATCGAGCTGTATCGTGCCAAGCTGCCAGACCCTGCCAATGCTGTCGCGAAGCGAAAAATCGATTTTCGGGCCGTAAAATGCGCCGTCGCCCGCGATTAATTCATAATCCAGTTTCTTGCTGGCCAATGCATCCTTGAGTGCCTTCTCGGCCCGGTCCCATGCCGCATCCTCGCCGACTCTTTTCTCCGGACGCATCGACAGGCTGATCAGAACGTCGTCGAAGCCAAAATCCCGGTAGACCTCGAACAACAGATCGATAAAATCACTGACTTCCGACCGAACCTGCTCTTCGGTGCAGAAAATGTGCGCGTCATCCTGAACGAAATTACGTACGCGCATGAGCCCGTGCAATGTTCCGCTAGCCTCGTTGCGGTGGCAGGAGCCAAACTCGGACAGCCTGAGCGGTAAGTCCCGATAGCTGTGCAGACCCTGGTTATAAACCAGGACGTGGCCGGGGCAATTCATCGGCTTGATTGCAAACTGGCGCTCCTCGGATCCTGTCGTAAACATGTCGTCACGAAACTTGTCCCAATGACCCGATTTTTCCCAGAGCGAGCGATCGAGAATCTCCGGCGTCCGAATTTCACGATACCCGCGTGCGGAAATTTTTTCGCGAACATGATTTTGCACCGAGCGATAAAGCTGCCAGCCCTTTGGATGCCAGAACACCATGCCCGGCGCCTCTTCCTGAGTATGAAACAGATCCATCAGTTTACCAAACCGGCGATGATCCCTTTTCTCTGCTTCTTCGAGTTGGTAAAGGTAAGCCTTAAGATCATCCTTGCTGCTCCACGCGGTTCCATAAATTCGCTGCAGCATCTCGTTTTGTGAATCGCCTTCCCAATAAGCGCCGGCAACTTTCATCAGCTTGAAAGCTTTCAACCGGCCCGTGCTCGGTACGTGCGGACCGCGGCAGAGGTCTTTCCAGTCGCCCTGGGCATAAAGACCGATCTCCTCGTCCTCGGGAATTCGCTCGATAATTTTTGCCTTGTATTCCTCTCCTATGCCACGGAAATAGGCCACCGCATCGTCCCGGCTCAAAACCTCCCGGGTCACTTTGAGATCGGCCTTCGCCAGTGCGGCCATTTTCTTCTCGATGACCACCAGGTCGTCAGGGGTAAACGCGCGCTCGAACGCAAAATCATAGAAAAAACCGTTTTCGATGACCGGCCCGATCGTGACCTGTGCCTCAGGAAACAATGCTTTGACTGCTTGAGCCAGCAGGTGCGCGGTGGAATGCCGAATGATTTCCAGGCCATCCTGGTCCTTGCCGGTAACGATCTCGAGTCTGGCATCATGCGCGATCACATATGAGGTATCGACGAGGCGGCCATCGACGCGCCCCGCCAGCGCCGCCCGGGCCAGCCCGGCGCCGATGTCAGACGCAACGTCGGCTACGCTGACCGGGTCGGCGTATTCTCTTTTGCTATCGTCTGGCAGTGTCAGGACCGGCATAGGGGTTCCGTTGATTCACAAAAAGGGGCGCTCTCACCGATCGAGAACGCCCCGGTTATATGGTAGGCGCGAGTGGGATCGAACCACCGACCACTACCATGTCAAGGTAGTGCTCTACCACTGAGCTACGCGCCTGTCGTTCCGTTTCTTGCAAGATCACCGCCCGCCTTTCGGCTTGCATGCGGGCCTGCCCGAGGGCGCTAAAAGATACCGGATGAAACATCGCCCGGCAAGCTGATTCCTTGCCCGATCTGACATTCTTATCGACCGGGCCTGCGCACCTGAAATGGGTTGGTCGATCATCCTGCCTTGCGTTCGGGCAAGCCGAAACGGACCCTGCGTATTTCGGCGATCTGGTCACGCAACTGAGCGGCCTCTTCGAATTCCAGCTCGCGGGCATGCCTGAGCATTTTTTGTTCGAGGCTGGCGATCTTTCTCATCATTTGCTCTGCTGTCAGGCCGGCATAACGAGCCTTCTCTTCAGCCACTTTTTGTCGCATCGCACGGTCTCGGGCGGGCCCGCCGGGTCGCGCGCCTTCCATGATATCGGCAACGGATTTCTGGATGCTTTTCGGTGTGATGCCATGTTCTTTATTAAACGCAATCTGTCGCGCTCGGCGTCTTTCGGTCTCATCGATGGCTCTTTGCATCGAACCGGTCATCTTGTCCGCATACAAAATCGCCCGACCGTTGATATGCCTGGCCGCCCTGCCGATGGTCTGGACCAGCGCCCCTTCGGACCGCAGGAAACCCTCCTTGTCGGCATCGAGAATGGCCACCAGCGACACTTCCGGCATATCCAGACCTTCACGAAGCAAATTGATCCCCACCAGGACGTCAAATTCGCCCAGCCGGAGATCACGAATAATTTCGGTGCGTTCCACCGTATCGATGTCCGAATGCAGGTATCGCACCCTGACGCCGTGCTCATGCAGGTATTCGGTCAGATCCTCGGCCATGCGCTTGGTCAGCGTCGTAATCAGGATGCGTTCATCCCGTTTGACGCAATGAGAAATTTCGGACAGCACATCGTCCACCTGGCTGGCTACCGGACGAACCTCCACCGCCGGATCTACGAGACCCGTCGGTCTGACCAGTTGCTCGACCAGCTTGTCGGCGTGCTCGTGCTCGTACGGTCTTGGCGTCGCCGATACATAGATAGTCTGCGGCGAAGCCGCTTCAAACTCGTCGAATCGCAACGGCCGGTTATCCAGCGCCGATGGCAGACGAAATCCATACTCGACCAGCGTCTCCTTGCGCGACCGGTCGCCCTTGGACATGCCGCCCAGTTGCGGCAACGTAACGTGGCTTTCGTCGATAATCAGTAAGGCGTCATCCGGCAAATAATCGAACAGGCAAGGCGGCGGCTCGCCAGCCTCTCGTCCAGACAGATAGCGGGAGTAATTCTCTATACCGCCGCAATAACCCAACTCGGAGATCATCTCTAAATCAAACATCGTTCTTTGCTCGAGGCGTTGCGCCTCGACCAGCTTATCCTTGTTGCGCAAATCTTCGAGGCGATCTTTCAGCTCCAGCTTGATCTCATCGACGGCCTTTAGCAGAACCTCGCGTGGCGTGACGTAATGGGTCTTCGGGTAAATCGTCATTCGCGGAACATCGCGTAATATTTCACCGGTCAGCGGGTCAAACCAGGAAAGCGCTTCGACTTCGTCATCAAACAACTGAATCCGGATCGCCTCTCGCTCGCTCTCGGCCGGAAAAATGTCGATGATCTCCCCGCGTACACGGTAAGTGCCCTGGCTGAGCTCCACATCGTTGCGTTTGTATTGAAGTTCGGCGAGCCGGCGAAGCACGGTCCGCTGATCGATGCGATCGCCGCGAACGATATGCAGGATCATCTTGAAATAGGTCTCCGGATCGCCCAGTCCGTAGATCGCCGAGACGGTTGCCACGATGATCGTGTCATTCCGTTCCAGCAAAGCCTTGGTCGCGGACAGTCGCATCTGCTCGATATGCGCGTTGACGGACGCATCTTTCTCGATGTACGTGTCCGATGACGGAACATACGCCTCGGGCTGAAAATAATCGTAATAAGAAACAAAATATTCCACCGCATTATTCGGGAAAAAATCGCGGAATTCTCCATACAACTGAGCAGCCAGCGTTTTGTTGTGGGCGAGAACCAGCGTCGCCCTCTGCAGATCCTGGATCACGCTGGCGACGGTGAACGTTTTTCCGGATCCGGTCACCCCGAGCAGTGTCTGGCGGGCCAGCCCGTCGTTGATCCCTTCCAACAACCCGGCGATTGCCTGCGGCTGATCGCCGGCCGGGGCAAATTTGGCATGCAATTCAAATTTTCTCTCTTCCTGAATCATTCAGATCAACGGGCCTTTCTTGCAGTTGTGTGAGCGCCTGAGATGTCCTAGTTGCCTTTAGTCGCCATGCCACTAGAATACGCAGACCCGCCATTATGCCACCTGGAAAGAATCAATGAGCCCGCCTCTTGCCACCCGCGTCAAAGCGGTCAGACCCTCGGCAACGATTGCCGTTACCGCGCGTGCCCGCGAACTGAGGGCGCAGGGTAAAGGCGTCATCGGTCTGGGCGTCGGTGAGCCTGATTTCGATACGCCCGAACACATCAAGCAGGCGGCCATCCGGGCGATCGAGGACGGATTTACCAAGTACACGGCGGTGGATGGAATCGATGAGCTGAAAGACGCGATCATCGAAAAGTTCGCTCGCGACAATCAGCTCGAGTATGAGCGGAATCAGATACTCGTGTCCGCCGGCGCCAAACAAACTATTTATAATCTTTGTCAGGCGCTGTTAAACGAAAACGACGAGGTCATTATTCCCGCACCCTGCTGGGTGTCTTACCCGGATATTGTGCTGCTGGCTGAAGGCAAGCCGGTGATTGTCTACGCCGGATCGGACCAGGGCTACAAGATTACGCCGGCGCAACTTGCAGCAGCCATCACACCGAAAACACGGATGCTGATCCTCAACAGCCCCAGCAACCCGACCGGCGCCGCTTACAGTCGGGCGGAGTTACAGGCGCTCGGTGAAGTACTGGCGAAGCGCCCCGATATCGTGGTCGCCACCGACGATATGTATGAGCACATCTATTGGGCGGAAGAGCCATTTTGCAGCCTGGTCACGGCCTGTCCGGGTCTGTACGAGCAGACCCTGACCATCAATGGCGTATCCAAATGTTACGCGATGACCGGTTGGAGAATAGGCTACGCCGGCGGGCCGGCGCCGATTATTGCGGCGATGAAGAAAGTCCAGGGACAAAGCACGTCCAATCCATCGTCGGTATCGCAAAAAGCGGCGGTTGAAGCGTTAAACGGCGATCAGTCGTGCATCGTGGAGATGAACCAGGCCTTCCATGAGCGCCACGACTTCGTTGTAAATGCGCTCGACGATATAGAGGGAATTTCCTGCCGGGCCGGTGACGGCACTTTTTATGCCTTCGCCGACGTGTCCGGTGCGATCGCGCAAATTGACGGCATCGAAGACGATACGGGCCTTGCTACCCACCTGATCGAACAAGCCGGGGTCGCGGTTGTGCCGGGCTCGGCGTTTTTTGCCCCCGGGCACATTCGTATTTCATTCGCAGCCGGCATGGACATACTGGTCGACGCCATGGGCAGGATAAAAGTCTGTCTCGAGAGCGCATAATAGAGCCCTGCAAGGCTGAAATCCGAGGCCATCGGGCAGGCCGCTGGTTTCCTTGACTGGTCGGGCCCGGTAGTGGAAAATGCGCGCCCTGTGTTAACAAGCACGGCTGTTCCCCGGTAGCTCAGTTGGTAGAGCGGTTGACTGTTAATCAATTGGTCGCTGGTTCGAGTCCGGCCCGGGGAGCCACCTCTAAAGCGCCCCTAATATAGGAGGCTTTTTTGTCCGCGGAAGAACATTCGTCTCGCCGACCGGGTGACGGGTCTCTTACTGCGTAAGGAACGGTAGTTCCTCATCTGCAATACGCAGAATCTCTTCGATAATCTCGTCGCGATTCGGTTGGATGTGCCGGCCCTCGGTCCAGCGCAACCGCTTGGGATCGCGCGCAGCGTCGAATAACAATTCCGCCTGACCGGCGGGCGTTCGCTCGTCGTCGCGTGCGCCGATGATCAGCACAGGGCGCGGCGCAACAGCGGCAAGATGTTTGGCGGTGTCGAGAAGCGGCCCGTAAGCCAGCCAGTACAGGATGGTCCCCAGCGGATAGTGCAGGATTTCGGTATCTATCCGTCGTGCGACCTGTACCTCGAGCCACAACCGGTTATCGGCCGCGCCATGGACGAGCATAAGTCCCGTAATACGTTCGTCGCGGGCGGCGGCAGTGGCAGCAAACGGTACGCCAAGACTGGCGCCAACGATGATTATTCTTTTTTTGTCGACCCAGGCCTGTTCAACCAGCCAGTCGAGAATCAGTGACACGGCTGGGGTGGTGTCCAGAAATGCCTGCCGGATCGGCGGGATCGATTTCGCGATGGGTATCACACCTTTCGTTTTTTCAGGTCCGTCGTACGGGTAGTCCACTCCGACAATCGCACGCGCGCCGACGTCGCCGAACAACTCGACCGCATCGCTTCCGGTACGGTGTCCACCGAGTACCATCAGCACCGGCAGCGGAGCATCGTATTCCACATTGCGGATGACACGAAAAGACACTTGCAGGCCCGAATCGGATATCAGCCGCACCGATTCCGATAGTTGCCCGTATAGGGTGATCGACTCCTCGGCGGCTACGCTCTCGATCTGACCATGCCGCTCATTGAACCAGTCGTCTCTCGGCAGACCGGATTCCCAGCTCAGCCAGACGAGTGGAAGCGTGATTGACAGTACGGCAACCAGCACAAAATAAATGAGTACTGAGCGTACCCTTGCGATGCTTTTCATCTGCAGCCCCGAAGCGCGTGTGACGTTATCCGGTAAAAAGCGTCGGGCGTCACTGCCGAATTGTCAATAGTCGTCCGACTTCTACAACCTCGACCGGCAGCTTAGGGACGTTAGCAGATATACCGTCAGGATCAGCAGTTTTCAGCCTCTGATGTCCGCTTTCCGGCCCGGAGCAGAAATTAGAGTCAGCTCCCATTCGCCGCAGCAAACTGTTTGCAGGTACCCTCGGCGGGTCGCTATACGGCCTATTTACAAATCAAACTGTCGCCCGCTGGTTGACAGGCATCCGGCCAGCCGTGTTCGCGCCAGTAATCCACCAGCCCCTGTTCTGTGACAAGCTCTGCAAACCGCGGGTCCTGTCGAAACGCCGCGAGGTCGTCTTGCCAAAAGATATCCCAGTTATTGCCACTAAATGTATCCCGAGCAAGATTGACCAATCGGTAGACGTCATCGATCCGGTCGAAAGCTGCATAACCCGGAAGCACAATATATGGAGACAATGCTGATTCATTCTCCGCCAACGTCTGAAGATACAACGATCTTTTTGCCGCATCGCCCTTTGCTTCCAAAAACAGTTTTAGTCCTGAGGACAACCCAGGATCGCCAAATTGCTTGTCAAACTGCTCGGCAAACTCCATCGCCCGATCAATGTTCCCGAGATGCAGGTTCGCCTCGGCCTGTGCGATCAAACCAAATAGGTGCCCCAGATCCCACGCGGCCACGCCAAATTTTATCGCATTATCATTGTCATCAAGAAACAGGTAGACCTGCGCCAGGACGGCGTTGGTGCCGGGGTGCAGTGGATCCAGTTGATAGGCAATCAGCGTTTCTTCAAGCGCATCACGAACGCGACCAACCGAGAGCAGGTGCTCACCGTACCAAAGGTGCGCAGTCGAATTTTTTGGCTCGCTGACAATGGCGCGCAGGTGATGTGCTTTTGCCTCTGCCCATTTTCTGTCGTGGCGGGCCACATCACCCAGGACCGCATAAGCTTCGGCCAGAGAATCATCAAGCGTCAGCGCCTTCTGTGCAGCGAACACCGCCAGTGGATATTGTTCAGCCACCAGTGCGTCGGAATATGTCGGCAACGTGATATGCGCCGCTGCCAGACTCGACCAGGCCCGGGCAAACTGCGGATCGAGCTTTGTTGCCTGCTCAAACAGGTCGATGGCATGCCGGATATTGTCCTCGCCTCGGCGCTGCCAGAAATAACGGCCCCTGAGATAAAGCTCGAAAGCTTCCAGATTTTCAGTGGGCTTCTGGGCATGGGCGATCGCCTCCTGCTCTCCCGCCCCCAGGGCAACTTTCAGCGCCTGCACGATCTGCCCGGATATTTCATCCTGGATGGCAAAAATGTCCTCCAGTTCGCGGTCATAGGTCCCCGACCACAGGTGGCTATCGGTGCGTACATCGATCAATTGCGCGGTCACACGGACGGTGTTGCCCGCTTTGCGAACGCTGCCCTCAAGCACGTGATTGACATTCAGTTCCCTGGCTATGTTGGGGATACTGATGTCCTTGCCCTTGAAGGCAAATGAAGAGGTGCGCGACACGACCCTGAGCCCGTCTACCTTGATCAGGACATTCAGCAGCTCCTCCGCAATGCCATCGGAGAAATATTCGTTGCCGGGATCGTCGGACATATTGACGAAGGGAAGGACAGCGATGGATTTTTCAGCAGTCTCTGATTTTGCGGGCTCGCTCACCTGCTCGGTTACGGCTTGGGTCGTAGCGCGCACCAGTTCAGTGTCCCGCGACGGATCGAGTACGAACTTGTCGAATGCGAAGAAACCCAATGCCAATACCAGCGCCGCGATAATAAGATAATCGATCTTTCGCCCGGTTATGTGAGTGATGGACTGGCTGCGATCGACATCCTTTTCACGTCTGATGCCCTCCGGGGTGATTTCAAACGCCCAGGCAAAGATCAATGCCACGGGGAACCCGATCAACAAAAGAGCCGTCACCAAGGTCACGGACCAATCGGGAAGCTTCAAGATAGGAAAGACAGTCGCTGTGACCTCGATCGACAGCCAAGCCACAACCGCATACGCGATCGCCACCTTGATGACGTTACGGCGCTTGAGTTCTCTGAGAATGGACATCAGTGGGTTTTCCGGCCCTTTCCTGAGTGCAAGCCTACGCCTTCGGGTCGCTTGAGACCAGCCAGGACCGGGTGGTCAAAACGTGTGCTGAATGTCCGTATATGGACTCCTCCTTTTTGCAAGCAAGCTATTGATGGCAGACCGCGGCCGTCTGGTAACCGCGGCCATAAAAAAAAGCCCTGCTATTAGCAGGGCTTTAAAAGGATGGAATTGCGACTGATTGTTTTTATTATTTGGCTCTTCTTCTTGTTGTTCGAATTCTGTGACTGATTTCCGGTATCGCTACAATCTTACTGTGACGTACGCAGGGACGATTTATTACGGGTTGTGAATTCCGGGTCCCGAATGGATAGCTCCTCCCGATTTCGAGTAAAACCCGATGATAAAAACTAAAGTTTCCAATGCTAATAAAGTTCCGGCTCCCCGGAATGGAGCAAGTACCGTGCCAAAACGCTTAACTGGTTGATTTTGCGGGTTTTTTGAATTTCGAAAAAAGACTGTCAATCAGGGCTGTAAAATTCATCGACAGCGGGACGTCGATATCACAGTTCTTAAAAAAATGAGAGAAAGAAGATATTATTATATTTTTTAATAGCTTAATAGCTATTTTTTAAGTCATTTCTTACTCATTTTCGTAGACGGATCATCCCCCAATGACTTCAGGTAATCATGAAAACTCGGGCCAAGCTCATCATGTTTTAATGCATATTCGACGGTGGCCTTCAGGTAACCGAGTTTGCTGCCACAGTCGTAGCGCTTGCCGTCATAACGATAGGCGAACACCGGTTCTTCGGTCATCAGCCCGGCGATTCCGTCGGTCAACTGGATTTCTCCACCCGCCCCCGTTCCGGTCGCTGCCAGCTGTCTGAAGATGGCCGGGGTCAGCAAATAGCGCCCGACGACGCCGAGATTGGATGGCGCTCTGTCCGGCGCCGGTTTTTCCACGATGCGCTTGATGCGAGTCGTTTTCTCGCTGGCATCCTCAACCTCGACTATGCCGTACTGATCGGTCTGGTCTGCGGGCACGGGTTGCACGCCGATGACGCTGCCGCCACAAGACAGGTAGGCGTCGTTCATCTGTTGCAGACAGGATATCTCGGCATCAATCAGGTCGTCCGCGAGATGCACATAGAAGGGTTCATCGCCGACCAGGTCACGAGCGCATAATACGGCGTGTCCCAGACCTAGCGGAGCGCTCTGCCGGACATAGATGCAGGTCGCGGAATCCGGAACGATGTTCCTGACGGACTGCAACAACTCCGGCTTTTCCTGGTCCCTGAGGGCCGCTTCGAGTTGATGGTCACGATCGAAATGGTCTTCGATGGCTCTTTTGCTGGCGCCGGTAACAAAAATCAGCCGCTCGGCGCCTGCCGCCAGCGCTTCTTCGACCGCGTACTGGATCAGTGGCTTGTCCACTACCGGCAGCATCTCTTTTGGACTGGCTTTGGTCGCCGGCAGAAACCGAATTCCCCTTCCCGCAACCGGGAAAACCACTGTCCTGACTGTTTTACCCACCGAGTCAAATCCATTCGAAATATCGACTGGTATCATAACCCAAGGGGGTCAAAGTCTGGTATTTAGCCGTAATGGGCGGAACCTGCCTTCTGGTCCCGCCCACCGGAGTTCGTTTATTTCATAAGCTGTTCGTGTTTCTGCTGGTCTTTGTTCTACTCTTCCTTTTTCAATGGAACTCTCTTTATCGGGCTATTTTTCTTGTTGCCGACGAGTATGTTCTCACGATTTTTTTCGATCGTCGCGGGACCGATACCCTTGACCCGCGCGAGGTCATCGGCTGATTTGAAAGCACCATGGGTTTCCCGGTACTCGACGATAGCGTTCGCTTTGTTGATCCCGACGCCATTAAGTTCTTTCGCCAGGGTCGGGGCGTCCGCGGTATTGATATTAACGGGCCCGGCCAGCAGCGGAAAACTGCAAATCGCTGCCAGCAGAGCGGTAATCAGATGTGCTCTTTTCATTGATCTATCTCCTGATGATTCTTGCGCATGACCTGGATGTCATGCCGGGCGGAAAATCGCCCGCCTTCGCCGAAACAACTCGACGTGAACAAGCTAACGCGAAGGCATTTTAGAGAACAGTTGGAGAAACTGTTGAATGAGACCGGAAACTAGGAAACGCATTACCAATCATGTCTTCGGTCCAGGCCTAACAATTCGCCCGCCTCAGGCGATCGTAGCGAGGCGAGTGGGAAATCCAGGAGAAATATTCGATCATGCAAGGAGAATAGCAGCGCTATTTGACGAGCATGATCGGATGATTCGACCGATATCCCGCCGCCGCAGTAGATTTGCCCTGAGTCTCCTTGGATCGGGCGCCAGACCGAATATATCGGCCGGCTTAGGCGATCGTAGCGAGGCGAGTGAGAAATCCAGGAGAAACATTTGATCATGCAAGGAGAATAGCAGGGCTATTTGACGAGCATGATCAAATGTTTCGACCGATTTCCCGCCGCCGCAGTAGATTTGCCCTGAGTCGGCCGAGATATTCGGTCTGGCTAGGTCTGGATACTGAAACTCGTGCTGGGCCGCATCGTGTCCCATTCCTTGCAGCTGGGACATTTCCAGTAAAGGTGGCTGCCGATATAGCCGCATTGATTACACTGGTACATACGGCCACTGGCAGCGGTCTTTCTCAGGATTCCAGCCACCCGCCTGAGCATTTCCGGGTCATTGATTATCTTTTCGGCACTGACGTTAAATGCGGCAAACCACTCGCGAAACGCTTCGTTACCGGCAAGATATTCACGCAAACAATCCTTGATGACCGGGTAATCCAGAATGTCATCCATAATCGCTGCATAGGCAATCGCCGTTCTGTTTTTTTGACCTTTTTTTGCCAACGCGTGAAGCGCCTTATTCAAATTCTCCGCTGCGCCCGCTGCCTCGTAGCAGGACAACAATCGCGGCAACACTTCGGCGACAAAATCAGGATCCATGTTCAACAGCTTTCGATACAACCTGATCGCTACATCAAAATACCCGGTCTGCCTGGCGATGTCTGCCCGCATCAGGAGCGCGCGTGGATTATTTTTGTGGATCTGCCGTGATCGCCTCAGGCGTTTTCTAGCGCGGTCGATTTTGTTTTCATCGAGACGACGCTGCGCCAGTTCACAATAATAATGCGCGATGACGGGTGCCTGCCCCTCTACCTTTTCAGCTTCAAGCGAGCGCCGCATTTCGATCGCGCGCCGCCACTCCTTTTCTTGTTCGTAAATCGACACCAGGCGGGTCAACGCCGTCACCCTGAAAGAATCGAATTGCCGTAATTCCAGAAACATTTCCTCGGCCCGGTCGAACAAACCCGCGCGAAAGAAATCATCCCCCAGAGCCAGCAAAGCATGGGCGCGATGCTCGATCGACAACTCCTCCCGCTCCAACAAGTTCTGATGAATACGGATCGCCCGATCTACTTCTCCGCGCCGTCTGAACAGGTTGCCAAGCGCGAAATGCGTAGCAACGGTTTCTGTATCCATTTCAGCTATGCGAAGAAAAACTTCAAGCGCCTTATCGGGCTGTTCATTGAGAAGAAAATTGAGACCCCTCGTATAATTCGCGCTCAGGTGTTTTTCAGCCGGTTCCTTGTCGTGGCCGGAGTAATAGGTAGCGAAAGCCCAACCGCAGGCAGCGGCTATAACGAACAGACTGGCGAGTAAAAGCGTCGATTCAGTCAGCATCGTTTGTGCCGTCCAATTATCAGTATCTCAGCCATTAGAATTATTTTCCCGCCCGGACATCGTCACTGCGGAATCTGTGTCGGGCAGTGATCTGAGATTTTCGATTTCTTTTTCCGCCAGTTGGACCGATCGTCGCAGTGACCTTCTTTGCGCCATCATTCGAAAGATTAGAACCGATGCACTGATCAGCCCCAGGAGCCACCCAAGCGCCAGACTGGCGACAATCACCAGCGTCAGTGGCGCCTTTATCTCGCCAAAGGCCAGGTCCAGCGGTATAACTTCAGGATTGAGGCTGGCGAAGATCGCTGCAACCACGGCGACAACCAATGCGGCAAAAATGAGAAATATTCTACGAAACATTAGAAATGCGCCTGTCAGCCGTCAGGAACACTATTTAACAACAATGGGGATGAAACCGCAGCAGCCTGATCACAGGGAATTGAATTTATTTCGCGATTAGCCCGCTGCAATACCTTTGATCAATCGCGAATCGGGGTCTCCTGACTCTGGTTGACCCGGTCCCGGAGGTCTTTTCCCGGCTTAAAGTGCGGGACATATTTGCCTTCCAGCGCGACCGATTCACCGCTCTTCGGGTTGCGTCCAATTCGTGGTGGGCGAAAGTGCAGTGAAAAACTGCCGAACCCACGAATCTCTATTCGCATGCCATTCGCCAACGAATCACTCATGGTTTCCAGCAAATGTTTGACTGCCAACTCGACGTCTTTGGCTGGCAAATGTTTTTGTTTGCGAGCAATGACTTCTATTAATTCTGATTTTGTCATTCTTAACCCGGTGTTTATGCCGTTGATTTATATGTCTTTATCTAACATTACGAGACTAAAAACAAGGCCGCTATCACACTTTATGTAACAGCGGCCCGTTTATCAGGGCTTTTCCTTGCCGGAAATGTGTTCTTTTAACAGCTCACCCAGGCTGGTACTACTGCTGGAATCCGAACGATATTGCTGAACCGCTTTGGCTTCCTCGTGTACTTCCTTTGCCTTGACAGACAAAGCAACGGTACGGGATTTACGGTCAAGGCCCGTGAACCTGGCCTCAATTTCCTGTCCGGGTTTGAGGACCGTACGCGCATCTTCAACACGATCGCGCGACAATTCCGAGGCTCGCAAATAACCGTTAACACCATCCGCAAGACTGACCACCGCGCCGCGCGCATCAACTTCCGAAACCGTGCCGGTCACGATGCTGCCCTTTGGATGTTCCGCAAGGTAATTGGAGAACGGATCTTTATCCATCTGCTTGACTCCGAGCGAAATTCTTTCCCGCTCAGGATCAATGGACAAAATAACGGCCTCCAGCTCGTCGCCTTTCGTGTAATTACGAACGGCCTCTTCGCCAGGAATATCCCAGGAAATATCTGATAAGTGAACCAGGCCATCGATGCCCCCATCCAGGCCAATAAAGATACCGAAATCGGTAATTGACTTGATCTGGCCCTGCACGCGATCGCCCTTGTTGTGGTTGTTACAGAACTCGGCCCATGGATTCGCCTGACACTGCTTGATGCCGAGAGAAATACGGCGGCGCTCTTCATCGATTTCCAGAACCATGACTTCGACTTCCTGGCCAATGTGTACGACCTTGGCCGGGCTGACATTCTTGTTGGTCCAGTCCATTTCCGAGACATGCACCAAGCCTTCCACACCGGCTTCAATCTCGACGAAACAACCATAATCCGCAACGTTGGTGACTTTTCCGAACAACCTGGTCTGCTGCGGATAGCGACGTGCAAGATCGCGCCACGGATCATCGCCCAGCTGTTTCATGCCGAGCGAAACACGCATGCGCTCTCGGTCGAACTTAAGAATCTTGACGTCAACTTCCTGGCCAACTTCGACCACTTCCGAGGGATCCTTGACTCGTTTCCACGCCATGTCGGTGATGTGTAGCAACCCGTCGATTCCACCCAGATCCACAAACGCGCCGTATTCGGTCAGGTTCTTGACCATGCCTTTGACGACGTTTCCTTCCTGCAGATTGTTAAGCATTTCTTCGCGCTCGGCGCTGAATTCCTGCTCGACGACGGCGCGACGGGATACGACGACATTGTTGCGCCGTTGATCCAGCTTAATCACCTTAAATTCGAGTGGCTTGCCTTCCAGGTAGCTGGGGTCACGGACCGGGCGTATATCCACAAGCGAACCGGGCAGGAAGGCACGCACAAAATCAACTTCTACGGTGAATCCACCCTTGACGCGACCGGTAATAACGCCGGTGACGATCTCCTGGTTGTTAAAGGATTCTTCCAAACGAGTCCAGGTACGGGCTCGTTTCGCCTTCTCACGGGACAAACGCGTTTCACCAAATCCATCCTCCACAGCATCGAGTGCAACCTCGACCTCATCGCCGACTTCGACTTCAATTTCGCCCTTTTCGTTGCGAAACTGATTCGCTGGAATTACGGCCTCCGATTTGAGGCCTACGTGGACAATTACGGTTTCCTGGGTTATCGATAAGACAAGGCCGGTCAGGATGGTGCCGGGCTTCATTTGATCGTTCGCCTGGCTCTCTTCAAATAGTTCTGCAAAACTTTCAGTCATTGTGTTAATACCAAGGGCTTACGCCCGCCTTAAAATTCGTTACGAACATCCTTGCCGTAACGGCGTTAAAAAAAATGCTCCCCAATCCATGGAAAGCGTTCCTAAGGTCAAGCAGACTTTTCGTTCGGATTACCGGCCTTGCAAAGTCTTCGTGACAATCTTTTTTACCCGCTCGATCACTTCAATTTCCGAGAGGCTGGTGGTATCCAGAATCTCGGCGCCCGGAGCCGGTTTTAACGGCGCAATCGCACGTTCCGTATCCCGGCAATCACGCTCCGCGATGTCTGCGGAAAGGGCCGGAAGGCTAACACTTATTCCCTTGTCCTTCAACTGCTTATGTCGTCTCCGGGCCCTTTCCTCCGGGCTGGCAGTTAAAAAGACTTTGACCTGCGCATTGGGAAAAACCACGTTTCCCATGTCCCGCCCGTCCGCCACCAGTCCGGGCTCTTTTCGAAACCCTCTTTGCAGGCCTATCAATGCCGTTCTCACCGCCGGTATCGCCGCGAATTGAGAGGCCATCTGGCCTGTCTCTTCGGCTCTGACCAGCATGGTCACATCTTGATCGCCGAGAAAAATTTGCTCCACGCCATTGTCATCGCTCGCGAACTTTACATCCAGTCCAGCCGCCAGTTCCGCAAGCGGTTTATCACTGCCCAGCGGTATTTCCTTTTGCTTGGCCGCAACCGCGATCAGGCGGTACAACGCACCGCTGTCCAGTAAATGCCAGCCCAGAAAATCGGCAAGCTGACGGGCGATCGTGCCCTTGCCGGAGCCACTCGGCCCGTCTATCGCAACGACGGGAATATTTTGCCCGCTCACTCGGAATACCCCGACCCATGATCATTGTGTGCTGGCCCAGTGGATTGTCGTGTGACCGTCACACCCACTGCGCCGAGAAGTTCTGTAAAACCGGGAAAAGAGGTCTGTATGCATTGCGTGTCGCGAACGGTAACCGGATCGCCGGACACCAGGCCGAGCAAAGACGAGGCCATCGCAATCCGGTGATCTCCGGCGCTGTCCACCGTCCCGCCCGAAACCCGTCCGCCCTCAATCTTCATTCCGCTGGCACTCGTCTTTACAGAAACCCCGAGCCCGTGCAGCGCATCGGCCATCGTCTGTATCCGATCGCTTTCCTTGTGGCGCAATTCGTCGGCGCCCTCAATTTCTGTTATTCCGTCTGCACAGGCAGCAGCTACGCAAAGCGCGGGAAACTCGTCGATGGCGGCGGCAACCTGATGCTCCGGCACCTGGATTCCGGACAACCGTGATGGCCATACCGTGATGTCGCCAATCGGCTCCGGCCCATCCTCCCGAATATTATCGGTCTCAATCCTGGCGCCCATGGCACGCAGCAGGTTCAGCAACGCAATACGGCCTGGGTTCAATCCGACATTTCTGATGACCAGCGTATCGACACCGGCGATGCAGGCGGCGACCATAAAAAACGCGGCCGAAGAAAAATCTCCGGGCACGGTAAAGTCGACCGCCGTAAGCGTTGCCGGTCCGGTGATCCAGGTTTGTATCTGATCCCTTTTGACCGCCACACCAAACAATGGCAATAGTCGCTCTGTGTGATCCCTGACCAGCCCCGGCGCCGCAATTCGGCTGGTGCCATGCGCATACAACGCTGCCAAAGTCAGAGCGGTCTTAACCTGTGCGCTGGCTAACGGAATATCTGTTTCCGCGGCCGCTACATTCGGGCTACCGTCGATTCGGACAGGCGCGCAACCATCCGTCGTAGTGATCGCGACGCCCATTCTCCGCAGCGGCTCGGCAACTCTTTCCATGGGTCGCCGCATTAACGAGGCATCACCGGTTAACACGCTGGGAAAGTCCTGACCGGATAACAAACCACACAATAGACGCATCGTGGTGCCTGAGTTACCACAGTCGATCGGGTTTTCGGGTTGACTGAAACCTGACAGACCCTGGCCATCGATGATCAGGACCTCGCGCTGCCACTCAACGTGGACGCCGAGCTGAGTGAGTGCGTTCAACGTGGCGAGGCAATCCTCGCTACGTAAAAATCCGCGGATCGAACTTCTGCCATCGGCCAGCGCCGCAAACATGGCGACCCGGTGACTGATGGATTTATCGCCCGGAACGGAGATATCGCCCGTGACTCGCCCACCGGCTATGGTCACGGTATCGATAGAATTGATGACAGGTTCAGGTGCGCTGGCCAATCTTGTCTCTATAACACCTGGCGCAGGGCATCCAGCAATCGCTGATTCTGCTCAGGTTTACCGATCGAAATTCGGAGATGTTCGGGCAGCCCATAATTTCCAACCGGCCTGACAATTATTCCCAGCTTGAGCAATTCTTCATAAACAGGCAAAGCCGGCCGGTCCAGGTCGACCAGAATAAAATTCGTCACCGACGGTATAAAGCGTAGCCTGAGGTCTTTAAAACCCGCAGCGACAATCTCACGCTGTTCGTTATTCATCGAAACGCTCTGTTGTAAATGGGCTTTGTCCTCCAAGGCCGCGCAGGCTGCTTCAAGGGCTAGCGAATTGACATTAAAAGGCTGCCTGATGCGATTTAACATGTTCGCGATGTCTGGATGGGACAAAGCGTAACCAATGCGCAATCCGGCCAGGCCATAGGCTTTGGAAAACGTTCGTGTTACGACCAGGTTGGGAATATCGTCGATCCAAAGACTGGTATCAGGATATTCTTTCTCCTCCACATAGTCGATATAGGCTTCGTCCACGACGACAATCGCATGGTCCGGGACCTGTTCAATAAAATCTCTCAGCTCGTGGCTTTTAATCCATGTTCCGGTCGGGTTATTTGGATTGGCAATAAATATCAGCCGGGTTTTGTTGCTTATCAACGCTTCCATCGCGCTCAAATCGTGCCCAAGAGGTGAAAAGGAATCGCCAGGTTGTGCCGGGCTGATTTTTTGCTGTGCGCCGACCGCCTGGATGGCCAGCGGATAAACGGCAAACGCGAATTGCGAATAAATCGCCTCATCCGCCTGCGTAAGAAACGCTTCGGCAAGAAGAACCAGCACATCGTTTGAACCGTTGCCCAGCGTTATCCTGTCTATCCCGATACCGTGGTACGCCGCCAACGCCTGTTTCAGATGGAATCCGTTGCCGTCAGGGTACAACGCGATTTCAGGAGCTGCGTTTTGTATGGCAGACAACACCCGGGCGCCCGGACCCAGCGGGTTTTCGTTTGACGCCAGCTTGATACTGTCGGTGATGCCGTACTCCCGCTCCAGTTCATCGATCGGCTTGCCGGGTCGGTACGGACTTATTTCCCGAACGCTCGGGGCAGCCAGATCAATCAGTGAATGCGACATGGTCTTCTCCACTTTGCTCGGTGTGTCGTCAATCGTCATATAGCGAATGATTTTAACCGGCCGATTCGACTCGCAGGCCGTTGACGGCAGATAACCCGGTAAGCGTCAGCCCGAAATTACGCGGACCGACAGCACGCCCTCGATCGCACTCAACAGATTTACCGTCGCATCCTCTATCTTGCTGTCAACATCGACCAGCGTATACGCCAGACCGCCCCGGGACTTGTTTAACAAATCGGCGATGTTCAGTTCTGCCTCGGCCAGGCAGGTCGAAATCTGGCCAACCATATTGGGTACGTTAGCATTCGCTACCAGGAGTCTTGCGCGGCCATTGCGGGGCATTATGGCTTCCGGGAAATTCACCGAATGCTTGACGTTTCCGTTTTCGAGAAAATCGCGAAGATTATCGGCCGCCATAATGGCGCAGTTTTCCTCCGCTTCCAGCGTGGATGCGCCCAGATGCGGCAGGGCCGTTACTCGCGGGTGATTCTTGAGCCTCGCGCTGGGAAAATCGCTGACGAAAGCATGCAATTTGCCTGATTCCAGCGCCTGACCAACGGCTTCTTCATCGACGATAGGCGCCCTGGCAAAGTTCAGCAGCACCGAACCGTCACGCATCAGCGCCAACCGGTCTGCGTTGATCAATTTCCGGGTCGCATCGTTGATTGGAACGTGAGCAGTCACGATGTCTGCTCTGGAAAACAGATCATCCAGGCTGCTCGCCTGTTCCACGCCCGATGACATTTGCCAGGCCCATTTAACCGTGATTTGCGGATCGAAACCAACGACCTTCATCCCCAAATCCAGGGCCGCGTTGGCAACTTCGACGCCGATAGCGCCCAGCCCGATAACGCCGAGCGTTTTCCCCGGGATTTCAAAGCCGATAAATTGTTTCTTGCCGGCTTCGACGGCCTGCTCCAGTTCCTCACCTTCGCCTCGCAGATTTCTGACATGGTCCCACGCCTGGCAAATATTTCTCGCGGCCAAAAAAATTGCGGTCAGTACCAGTTCCTTGACCGCATTGGCATTGGCCCCGGGCGAATTGAATACCGGGACACCCTGCTCGCTCAGCCTTTCGATCGGAATGTTATTGACGCCGGCACCAGCACGCGCGACCGCCAGAAGACCCTTCGGGATTTCCATCTCGTGCATGTTCTGTGAACGCAGTAAAATAGCATCCGGATGCAAAAGCTCAGATGCGATTTCATAACGCTCACGCGGGAGGCGTTTCAGGCCAGCCAGCGATATGTTGTTCAGGGTCAGGATTTTGAATCGGGTTTTTGTGTTCATGGATTTTCTGAATTCAGCCTGATTGTTGCGTGAATTTAGCCGTTGACCCGCTCGAATTCACTCATAAATTGCACCAGGGCGTCGACGCCCTCATATGGTATCGCGTTATAAATGCTCGCCCGCAGTCCACCGATCGAGCGGTGACCTTTGAGTGATTTCAGCCCGTTGTCGTCAGCCTGTTGCAGAAACTGCCGGTCGAGTGATGCGTCGGCCAGTATGAATGGCACATTCATCAGCGATCTGCAGCTGACATCAACCGGGTTGCTGTAAAAATCACTGCTATCAATCGCGTGATAGAGCAGCTCCGCCTTTGCCTGGTTTCGTGACGCCATTCGCTCGAGACCGCCCTGCTCTTTCAGCCATTCAAAAACCAGACCCGCTGCGTACCATGCGAACGTTGGTGGTGTATTCAGCATCGAGCCCGCAGCTGCCATTTTCTGATAATCCATCACCGTGGGGACACCTTTTCTTTGGCGCCCAAGCAGGTCGTCGCGAATAATGACGATCGTCAGACCCGCCGGGCCGATATTTTTTTGTGCGCCGGCATAGATAATGCCGTAGTCGCCGACATCGACCGGCCCCGACAATATGCTCGAGGACATATCGGAAATCCGCGGTGCGGTGCACTCGGGTAGAAACGGAAATCTGACGCCGCCGATCGTTTCATTATCCGCAAAATGCACGAAAGCCGCATCGTCAGACAACTTCCAATGCTCCGCGCCTGGGATATTACGGTCGCCGTCAGGCCCGGTATCCATGGCAATATTGGCGCGACAAAAACGCGCACTTTCTTTTGCTGCTTTTCGCGACCAGTAACCGGAGACCAGATAATCCGCCCTGTCTTCTGGCTGGCAAATGTTCAAAGGGATTGCTGCAAATTGGCTGGTCGCGCCACCTTGCAGGAACAGAACTTTGTAATCGGCAGGAATTGCCATTAGCTCCCGCAAATCAGCCTCGGCTTTTTCCGCAATCGAGGTAAATTCAGGCCCCCGGTGACTCATTTCCATGGCCGACATGCCAGTGCCATGCCAGTCACCCATCTCTTCTCGTATGCGATCCATGACCGCGTTCGGCAGCATCGCCGGACCCGCACCGAAATTGTAAGCACGATTCATGGACATCGAGTTATATCCTGATGAAAATCCTGACCGGATTACTCGCCAGCACCTTCACCGTTTTCATCCGGCAAAGCTGCGATTCTTTCGACACCGGCAAGTTTCTCATTTTCCTTCAGGCGGATGAGTCTGACGCCCTGTGTGTTCCGGCCGAGTTCCGACACATCGGAAACCGGTGTGCGAACCAATGTGCCGTGTGCGCTGATCAGCATGATCTCGTCGTCATCCTCAACCTGCAAAGCGCCGATCACCCGCCCATTGCGCTTCGATGTCTGGATGCCGAACACACCCTGCCCTCCCCGTCCTTGTACGGGAAATTCGCACAGCTTGGTGCGTTTACCGTAACCACGTTCCGTCGCAGTTAGGATAGAACCGTCGGCAGCGGTAATCAGCGCAATTAATTCGTGCCCTGGCGCCAGTTTTATTCCGCGGACGCCAGCCGCCAGGCGGCCCATCGGCCGGACGTCTTTCTCATTGAAACGAATCGCCTTACCCGAACTCGAGTAAAGCAGAACATCCTGGGTTCCGTCCGTTATCGCCGCTCCGACCAGGTGGTTATCGTCCTTCAGATCAAGAGCGATAATTCCATTGCTGCGAGGCCTGGAAAATGCGCTCAACGACGTTTTCTTGACCGTGCCTGCACTGGTTGCCATAAAGACGAACCGGTCTGCAGTAAATTCCCTGATCGGCAGGACTGCGTGTATGCGTTCATCCGGCGCCAGCGGCAACAAATTGACTATAGGCTTCCCTCGCGCCCCTTTGCCCGCCTGCGGCAACTGGTAAACCTTCATCCAGTAGAGCTTGCCGCGGCTGGTAAAACACAGCAGCGTATCGTGCGTATTCGCAACAAACAGGTGATCGACAAAATCCTCACCTTTGACCTTGGTCGCGGCCCGGCCACGACCGCCGCGACGCTGCGCCTGGTATGACGACACGGGTTGGGACTTGGCGTAGCCGCCATGGGACAAGGTGACAACCACCTCTTCCTGCTGTATCAGATCTTCGATCGTCAGATCGCTGTAGTCTTCGATTATCTCTGTCCGGCGAGCATCGCTGTATTGCTCACGAATCGCCTGCATTTCATCTCGAATCACTTGAAGCAATCGATCAGGGCTGGCAAGTATATCAGAAAGGTCTTTAATTATTTCTAGTAACTCACTGTATTCTTTCAGAATTCTATTGTGTTCGAGACCGGTCAGTCGATGCAGACGCAAATCCAGAATGGCTTGTGCCTGGGTCGGCGACAACAGGTAGTCGCCCTTGTGCAGGCCGTATTCATCCTCAAGATCGGCCGGACGGGAATCGATACCGCCCGCCTTTTTCAGCATTGCGGTGACCGTACCCGCTTTCCATGGCCTGGCAAGGAGCCCGGCCTTGGCATCAGCCGGTGACTGCGACCCTTTGATCAGGACAATAACCTCGTCGATATTTGCCAGCGCAACCGCCTGCCCTTCCAGGATATGGGCGCGGCCACGAGCCTTTTTCATATCGAATATCGAGCGCCGGGTAACCACCTCGCGACGATGCCGCAGAAACGCTTCCAGCATCTCTTTGAGACACAGGAGCCTTGGCTGCCCGTCCACCAGAGCGACCATATTGATACCGAACACGGTCTGCAGCTGCGTGTGCTTGTAAAGATTGTTCAGTACGACGTCCGGAACTTCACCACGACGAAGCTCGATAACCACGCGCATGCCATCCTTGTCCGATTCGTCGCGAAGCTCGGTGATGCCTTCGAGTTTTTTGGCGCGGACCAGATCCGCGATTTTTTCCAGCAACCTCGCTTTGTTCACCTGGTAGGGCAGTTCAGTCACGATGATGGCTTGCTTGTCACGGCCACCGATATCTTCTATATGCGTTTTGGAGCGCAGATGTATTCGCCCCCGACCCGTGCTGTAGGCCTGGTAGATGCCGCTCGAACCATTTATCAGGCCCGCGGTCGGAAAATCCGGTCCGGGTATGTAGTGGAGTAATCCGGGCACATCGATATCCGGATTCTCGATCAGGGCGTTGCAGGCATCGATCACCTCACTCAGATTGTGCGGCGGGATATTGGTCGCCATACCGACTGCGATTCCGGTGGCGCCATTTACGAGCAAGTTCGGAACCTTGGTTGGCAGGACGCTGGGCTCGAACTCCGACTCATCGTAATTGGCGGTGAAATCGACCGTTTCCTTGTCTATATCCGCCAGCAACTCGTGTGCGATGCGCGCCATACGAACTTCGGTGTAGCGCATCGCCGCCGGTGCATCCCCATCGACGGAACCGAAGTTTCCCTGCCCGTCTACGAGCATAAACCGCATCGAAAATGGCTGTGCCATCCTGACCAGTGTGTCGTAGACCGCCGTGTCTCCGTGTGGATGATATTTACCGACGACATCACCGACGATACGGGCCGATTTTTTATAGGATTTGTTGTAGTCGTTACCCAGCTCTTTCATCGCGAAAAGCACTCTGCGATGTACGGGTTTCAGCCCGTCCCGGACGTCGGGCAAGGCACGTCCCACAATGACGCTCATCGCGTAGTCCAGGTAGGACTGACGCATTTCGTCTTCGAGATTAACGTGAATTATTTCGCTTGCGGTATCAGCCATGGGCGAATTTACAGGGTTCCAAATAATACATTGGCCCGGCCGGAGAAACGCTCCGCCCAGGCCATTTAGTCAGGCTGATATCTTACCACAGAGAGTGCCTTCGCCCTAATAATTTCGGGCGTTTTTGGGCTATTACAGAGCCTTGAAAGCGCTGTCATAGGGTGCCTGAAAAACGCCCTTTTCGGTAACGATGAAATCGACCAATTCGGCCGGCGTTACGTCGAAGACCGGATTAGCCACAGTGACTTCGTCCGGACAGTCTGTTATTCCGGCGGCCTGAAGAATTTCCGCTGCATCACGATTTTCGATCGGAATTTTCGATCCGTCACTGGCCGCCATATCGATCGTTGAATGCGGCGCGACGACCATCACTTTTGCGCCATGATACCGAGCTGACACCGCCAGCGAGTAGGTGCCAATTTTATTGGCCACGTCGCCGTTGGCGGCGATTCGATCCGCGCCAACAATTAACCATCGGATACCCTCTTTCAGCATCGCCTGCGCAGCAGCGGAGTCCGTCAGCAACGTTACCGGTATGCCGTCTTTCGCCAACTCCCATGCCGTCAGCCGCGACCCTTGAAACCACGGCCGCGTTTCGCTAACGAAGACTTGTTCGATCCGTTTCTGCCATTGACCGACCCTGACAACCGCCAGGGCCGTGCCGTACCCGGCGGTCGCCAGTGCGCCGGCATTACAGTGCGTCAACACCTTACTGCCAGGTTCGATCAGGCTCGCGCCCGCTTTCCCCATTTGCAAATTTTGTGCACGGTCGATTTGCAGCTGATTTTGCGCCTCGGCCAGCAAGGATTCGAAAAGATTTTCCGGATTCGCAGCGAGCAATGCCCTCATCCGGTTTATCGACCAAAGCAGGTTGACTGCCGTTGGCCTGGCAGCGGCCAGGAGGTCCGTATCAGCTGAGACCTGGTCGCGCCAATCTGCCTTGTTCGCCGAAAAATGATTCCGGACAGACAACACCACACCGAATGCCGCCGCAAAACCTATTGCCGGCGCCCCACGGACAACCATATCGCGAATGGCATCTACGACCTCTGAGGCGATTTGCAGCCGCAGCCAGCGCTCTTCGGCTGGCAATAGTCGCTGATCCAGCAGGTAGAGCGACTCATCCTCCCAGCGCATTGGACATATCTGGCTTTGATCTGACATTCAAACTCTCTCAATCGTCGGCTCAAAAACCGGAACAAAGATTCGCAGCGAAATCGAACCAAATCATCAAAGATCAAATCATCAAAGCATTGAGCCGAGATCGAGGCTGCCATACTATAATATCCCGCTTTTACGACTTTCTCGCCCCGGCCTTCGGCTCATGAAAAGACGACGGCGCCTTTATAGCCAGCTGACGGAACCCGGCGACCAGATAGCAATCATTCCAACGGAGAAATCATGGAGCAGCTAGCAGACCAATTAAAAGAATTTGTGGGTTCAGGCCAGTTGACCGAAGCGGTGTTAGCCTGGGGTGGCAGGATTGGAATCGCGGCGGTTATATTTCTTGTCGGCCGGTGGATCGCCAAGATGATCACCAACGCTGTTGATACGCTGTTTAAAAAGGCGGGTGTCGATGCCACCCTGATCCATTTTCTGCACAATGTGCTTTATACGGCTTTGCTGGTTGCGGTCATAATCGCCGCCGTTGATCAGATGGGTGTCGACACAACCTCTTTCCTCGCAATTTTGGGTGCTGCCGGTCTTGCTGTCGCTTTGGCCTTGCAAAGTTCGTTGTCCAACTTTTCATCTGGCGTCATGCTTATTTTGTTTCGGCCGTTCCAGGCAGGCGATTTCATCGAAGCCGGTGGTACCGTTGGCACCGTCGAACGGATCAATATGATTAATACCGTGATGAAGACCGGTGACAACCGCCTGATTATCGTTCCCAACGCCCAGGTGTTTGGCGGCACAATCACCAACTACTCCGTCAACCCCACCCGGCGTATCGATCTGATTATCGGCATCGGGTATAACGATGACATAGGGAAAGCACGGCAAATTATCAAGGACACACTTGCTGCTGACAAAAGGGTTTTAAAGGATCCGGCACCGGTCATTCTGTTAATGGAGCTTGGTGCCAGCAGCGTGGACCTGGCGGTAAGGCCCTGGGTTAATAAGGATGATTACTCGATCGCGCGCAGCGACCTGCTCGAAAACATCAAGGTTAAACTGGAAGCCGGAGGCTGCAATATTCCGTATCCGCAGCAGGATGTGCATTTGCACCAGGCCGGTGGATAGGTTACCCAGCCCCGCATGACCGAACCCGCTCAGAAAAGACCAGCGAACATCGATGCAGGCGAGCTGAACAAGTTCGCCTCCATGGCCTCACGCTGGTGGGATCCTGACGGCGATTTAAAACCACTGCATCGAATCAACCCCTTGCGGCTCGCTTACATCACTGATCGATGCCAGCTCCAAGGCTCGGCCGTCGTCGATATCGGATGCGGTGGCGGATTGCTCAGCGAAGCGATGGCGGCGGCCGGTGCCCAGGTAACCGGTGTAGACGCGTCCGATGCGCCGTTGCAGGTTGCGAAGCTTCATCTTCTCGAAAGCGGCCAGCAGGTGGACTACCTGCTGGCCACCGCCGAAGAGCTTGCGGAAACCCGCGCGGGGCAATTCGATGTCGTCACCTGCCTGGAAATGCTTGAGCATGTGCCCGATCCTGCCTCGGTGGTTATGGCGTGCGCCAGGCTCGTTAAACCTGACGGCCAGATTTTCTTTTCGACGATTAATCGCAACCCAAAAGCCTATGCACTGGCAGTCATTGGAGCCGAATATTTGCTGGGAATGCTGCCGCGTGGAACCCATGACTACGGCAAATTTATTCGCCCGTCGGAACTGGCGGCATGGTGTCGCGATGCTAAATTGCGTGTCAACGATGTGACCGGAATGACCTACAACCCGTTGACCGATCGGTATCGTCTTAAATCGGACACTGACGTTAACTACCTGATGCACTGCACTTCGGAAAAAGCGTCCTGAATTCCCCTGCCCGAATTTCCGTTTCGGCTGTATTGCTCGACCTGGACGGGACCCTGATCGATACAGCGCCCGATATGGCGGCTGCATTGAACCAACTGCTGACAGAACATGAGCAGCCACAATTGGCCTTTGATGAAATCAGGCCACATGTATCGCAAGGCGCAATGGGATTAATCGGCATTGCATTCAGGGAAGTTCCTATGGATGACGAACGTTTTGAACGTTTACGGAAACGATTCCTGGAAATATATGCCGCCGTGAACGGGAAGGAGTCCTGCCTTTTCGAAGGATTTCAGGGCGTTCTCGAGCACATGGATTCGACCGGCATGCCCTGGGGAATCGTTACCAACAAACCCGCCTGGCTCTCCGAGCCCCTGGTTACCGGCCTGGGGATCGGCGACCGGGCCGGATGTCTGGTTTGCGGCGACACGCTGGATAAGCGCAAACCCGACCCTGCCCCGTTACTGCACGCAGCCGGTTTGCTCAAGACGGAGCCAGCACAGTGCGTTTATGTGGGGGACGCACAGCGCGACATGGAAGCTGCCATGCGTGCCGGGATGCAGGGAATCGTGGCGACTTATGGCTATATCGTGGGAAACTCCAGGCCGGCCGAATGGCCCGCCGACGCGGTCATCGAAAAACCAACGGACCTGTTGAGCCTGTTTGGCTTAATATAGCCAAGTGATCACCGATCTCTCCGAAAACATGATCTGGCTGCTGATCGGCGCGGGTATCGCCGGTCTGGTGCTTGGCCTGATGGCCACCGGCCTGTTGGCGTTGAGTAAACTGGGCAAACTGCGAGCCGTCAACAGCGTGCTCGAGTCACGGTTGAAATCCCAGGATGTGCTGGACGAGGAAAGGCAGGCCGCGCTGAAACAGGCGGAGGAACGGCTGACCGCCAGCGTCGCCGAACACGCCAGCAAAACCTTCCAGAGCCACAGCGATACTTTTCTCAAGCTCGCACAGGAAAATCTGGGCAAACATCATGAAAAAGCCAAGGGTGAGCTTTCGGATAAAGAAAAGGCGATTGAAGCCTTGATCAAGCCGGTTGCCGAGGCGCTGAAAAAAACCGAAGAGCAGTTGTTGCGAATCGAAAAAGAACGCAAAGAAGCATACGGCAGTATTCACAAAGAGCTGGAGTCGGTCAGCCGCAGTCAGCAGGCATTGCAGGAGGAAACTCAAAACCTGGTCAATGCCCTGCGCAGGCCCGAGGTTCGTGGCCAATGGGGTGAACTCACCTTGCGACGAGTTGTCGAGTTGGCGGGAATGGTTGAACACTGCGACTTTTCCGAACAGAAACAGTTCGCCGCCGACGAGGGATCGATAAGACCCGACATGATTATCCACATGCCGGAAAAAAGGAGCCTGGTTGTAGACGTCAAGACGCCTCTGGATGCTTATCTTGAGGCGATGTCCGCGAAGGACGCCGATAGCCGGCAGGCGGCATTGAAACGCCACGCCCGGCATGTCCGGGAAAGAGTGAAGGAGCTGTCCAGCAAGGCGTACTGGTCTCAATTCGGCGATAGCCCGGAATTTGTCGTCCTGTTCGTTCCTGGCGAGCAATTTCTGTCCGCGGCACTGGATATTGAGCCCAATCTCAACGAAGAAGCCATCAAGCAAAAGGTCCTGCTGACGACGCCGAACAGCCTGATCGCGCTGCTTAAGGTAGTCGCCTATGGCTGGCGTCAGATGACGCTGGCGGAAAACGCCGAGCACATCAGAAACCTGGGACAGGATCTCTATCGCCGTCTGGCAACCTTCACCGGACACCTTGCCAAGGTTGGCCGACAGCTGGGCAGCAGTGTAGAGGCCTACAACGCGGCCGTAGGGTCGCTTGAGCGACAGGTACTCCCCGGCGCCAAGAAATTCACCGAAATGGGCATCAGTGCGGCCAAGGAAATGCCCGAGCTGGAACCCCTCGACAAAACTGCACGGCGGTTGCAGTCGGTCCCGAAAAAGAAAGACATGGGCAAAAGTAAAAAAACTGGTTCCTGATTGACCCATGTCTGATCTGAAGCCGGGTCCTGCCGCGGACCATTCGCTGGTGCTGGAATCCATAACCCCCGGATCACTGCCGTGGTTTGCCTGTCTTTACGCGCCAGCACCGCAGCGAACCGCTTTTCGTGCACTGTTTTCCCTGCGCCACGAGGTCGGGAAATCGGTACGCCAGGTGCAGGAAGCCGACATCGCCCGGATAAAGTTAAGCTGGTGGCGAGAGGAAATAGACAGGTACCGCGCCGAAAAACCGGTACACCCGGTCTGTTTGTCCTTGCTCGACGAAAACGGCGCTTTACTCGTCGATGCTGACCGGCTGTTGTCGTTGCTCGAGGCCGCACACCGCGACCTCGATTCAACGATCTATCCAGGGCCGGCAGAATTGCTGGCGTACTGCCGGCTTTCAGGGGGCAACTTTTTGCTGCTGCTCGCCGAATTGCTGGCTGGCAAAAACCTGGTAGCGGGCCAGCAGGAAGAAGTGTTGACGATTGGCAGCGGCATTCGCCTGGTCGAGATTCTCCGTGACCTGGGACAGAACGTGGCGTTCGGTCAGTGTTTGTTGCCACTGGACTGGCTCGATGAAGCGGGACTGACCGTTGCCGATCTGGCTTCTGATCGACCGCAGGCGAAGGCCCGGGAACTGCTCGCGCGAGTCGGTGATCTGGCTCGACAGAATATGAAGCCTGTCGCCGACGGAGATACGGAGTCGGTTTTGCCGGCCCAACCGGCTTTGTCTGCTTATATCGCAATGCATCGGCGACTGCTTGAAAAGCTGGAACGCAAGGGCTACCAGAATATATCCCGCGGCAAGGGCTTGTTTTCGACATTTGAGATGATGCACGTATCCTGGCGAGCCGCCAGGCGAAGTGCAAGACAGGGATAATAAGATCAACAATACCGAAGACATCGTCGCGTACGACCCGCCGGACAAGTTACTCGACGGGCGTAAGATCTTGATCACCGGCGTCACCGAGGGGATAGGACGTGCGCTGGCTTTACGATGTGCCGGCCTGGGAGCAACGGCCATATTGTTGGGTCGGAACATCGCGCGGCTGGAAAGCCTGTATGACGAAATTATCGATGCTGGCGGCCCAAAGCCAGGCATATATCCGTTCAACCTGGAAACGACCGAATGGGACGAATACGAAAAGATTGCCGCTGTGATTTCCGGCGAATATGAGTGCCTCGATGGCCTGGTTCATTGTGGCGGCATGTTGGGCGAACTGAGCCCCATAGAGCACCATGACCCTTATCTTTGGTACCGGGTTCTGCAGGTCAATCTCAACGCCCCGTTTCTCCTGACTCGTGCCTGTTTGCCATTGCTCAAACGTTCAACAGACCCATCGGTGGTTTTCGTTTCGAGTAGCGTCGGCCGCAAGGGGCGCGCGTACTGGGGCGCTTATTCCGTCTCAAAATTTGGCATCGAAGGTCTTGCGCAGGTCCTCGCCGACGAAACGGGGAACATTCCGATCCGTGTCAACACCGTCAACCCGGGTGCGACCCGCACGAAGCTGCGCAGATCGGCATACCCGGCCGAGGAACCCGGTTCTGCGGCCGAGCCAGAAAATGTTCTGGCGCCGTTTCTTTACTTCCTTGGCCCGGACAGCGAGGGTATCAGTAATCTGAGTATCGACTGCCAACCCAAATAACCCGTACTATTTACGGCGCCTTTGCGCAGGTTTTTTTGGACGCTTTTGCCGGTCATCGGACATCTGCATGCCTGCCACACCATAGAGATTTCGAATTTCGCCCGGTGAAAGGGGCCGGGACTTTCCACGCGCCAGAATTCTCGGCATTCGCAGGGGACCAAAACGCGTTCGAGAAAGCCGGCTGACTGTCATACCAACCGCCTCCCACAATCTTCGGACTTCCCGGTTTCGTCCCTCAGCCAGCGTGACGTGATACCAGCGGTTCGAACCTTGCCCACTGCCGCCGGCAACCACCGATTTAAACCTCGCCTGCCCGTCAGCCAGTTCCATACCGGTCAACAGCCGCTTGATCCTGTCCTCGCCCGGATCGCCGACGACGCGAACGGCATACTCGCGAATCACTTCGCGCGATGGATGCATCAGCGCATTCGCCAGTTCGCCATCCGTCGTGAAGATCAGCAAGCCATCTGTATTGATGTCGAGCCGGCCGACATTGATCCAGCGACCGCCTTTTAGCGGTGGCAGCCGGTCGAAAACGGTTTTGCGCCCCTCTGGGTCGGCCCGCGTGCAAACCTCGCCGATCGGCTTGTGGTACATCAAGTGTCGATGATGAGCCAGCCCCCTGGACGTCACCGGCTTGCCATCAACCTGAATCTTGTCGGTTGGCCCAACCGGTTCGCCGGTCTGCGCAAGACGGCCGTTAACTTTGACCCGCCCTTCCTCAATCCAGCGCTCGATCTGGCGTCGCGACCCGATCCCACGCGCCGAAAGAAACTTTTGAATCCGCTGTTTTTGGTCAGGCGATCGACTTGTCACCGGATTCCCCCAAGGCATCCGGATCTGCGTGCACGGCATCAGGCGGGCTGTCCGGAGACAGTGCAGGCTTGGTCTGGTCTCCGCGGATAACTTGCAAAGTTTCGGTATCCACCGTCGGAGAATCCGCACCGGCAACCAATTCCGCGGCATCCGGGTTATCGTTCTGAGCTGCGGACGTGTCCTCGCTATCCAGCAGAGCCGGTCCCTGCAGGTCGAGTTCGACGTTCAGGCTGTCAAGATCCTGAATTTCGCCCAGCGTCGGCAATTCATCGAGACTTTTCAGACCGAAATAATCGAGGAACCCCTTGGTCGTCCCAAACATCGCCGGTTTGCCCGGCACGTCACGATGACCGACCACTCGAGCCCAGCCTCGCTCCAGCAACGTTCGCATGATGTTGCTGCTGACACTGACGCCGCGAATATCCTCGATCTCGCCACGCGTTATCGGCTGCCGGTACGCGATTAAAGCCATCGTCTCCATCAACGCGCGCGAGTAGCGTGGCGGGCGTTCCTGCCACAGCCGGGATATCCATTCGCCGTAGTTCGCCTGTACCTGGATTCGATAGCCACTGGCAACTTCGTCCAGTTCGATACCACGATCCGTATAGTCAGCCTGGATCAACGCAATTACGTCACGAATGGTTTTTCGTTCCGGCCGATCGGCCTCCACAAAAAGTGCCAACAGTTGGTCCAGGCTAAGTGGTCGCCCGGATGCCAGCAACGCTGCTTCGACTATATTTTTTATCTGGGTTTCATTCATGAGCGAATCAGACCTTTCCTTGTGTCTCTTCGGTTGTGTCTATCTCATCATCAATATTCGGTGCAGACTCGGCAGATGCCGACCTGATATGAATCGGCCCGAAGTTTTCTGCCTGAACCAACTCGACCAGGCTCTCTTTCCATAATTCCAGCAGAGCAAGAAAAGTAACGACCACACCTATGCGGCCTTCGCGGGGATCAAACAGGCTCGGGAATTCCACAAAATCATCCCCCCTGATCTTCAGCAGTAACTCACTCATTCGCTCTCTCACCGACAGCGCCTCGCGCTGGATGTGGTGGTGGGCAAAATGCTCCGCGCGCGCCAGGACATCCTTGAGACTGACAAGAAGCTCTTTCATGCTCAGATCAGGCGGAACCTGCACGACTTTTTTATCAACCAGTTCGGCCTCGACCGAAAAAATATCTCTTTCCAGGCGTGGCAGTGCGCTGATTTCCTCAGCGACCTTTTTGAACCTCTCGTATTCCTGCAATCGACGTACAAGTTCTGCACGCGGATCGTCCTCATCTTCATCACTTTCGACCGGGCGCGGCAGAAGCATGCGTGACTTGATTTCGGCGAGCATCGCCGCCATCAACAAATATTCGCCGGCGAGTTCGAGTTGAAGCTCTTCCATCAACTCGATGTACTCAACATACTGGCGGGTGATCTCGGCGATCGGAATATCGAGGACATCCAGATTCTGCCGTTTGATCAGATAAAGCAGGAGATCAAGGGGGCCTTCAAACGCCTCGAGAAACACCTTGAGCGCGTGGGGCGGAATATACAGGTCTCTGGGGAGCTCCGTAACCGCTTCGCCTTCAACGATCGCGAACGGCATCTCCCCCTGATGCGGCACGCCGCCGTCGTCACCCTGATGAATCGGCGGCGGCCCGCTGTGAACGAGTTTCAGATCCGGTTTTTTCTCTTCCACGGCTTTATCCTGGCCTACCTGTAATCCACGCCGATCGCCTGCCGAACTTCATCCATGGTATCTCTCGCCGCGTCCCTGGCGTCTTCGCAGCCCTCGGCGATGATACTGCGAACAAAATCCGGGTTGTCATCATATTCGCGTGCCTGGCTGCGAATTTCCTCGATTTCCGGAATAACACGATCGATTAGTTTTTTCTTGCAATCGAGACAGCCGATACCCGCCGTGGTGCATCCTTCTTTCACCCAGACCAGGGTCTGCTCGTCCGAATAAATCTTGTGCAAATCCCAGACCGGGCACTTTTCCGGATCTCCCGGGTCGGTGCGCCTCACGCGGGCCGGGTCAGTCTGCATGGTGCGCAGTTTCCTGTCCACAGAATCGGGATCTTCACGCAGGCCGATGGTGTTGTTGTAGGATTTCGACATTTTTCGGCCATCCAGGCCAGGCACTCTGGGTGTCGGCGTCAACAACGCGGTGGGCTCCACGAGGATGCTTCGTCCGCTGCCTTCGAGGTAACCGATCAGTCTTTCCCGGTCGGCTAGCGTCAGGGTGGCATGATCCATGACCATCGCCCTGCCTTTTTCCAGCGCCTGAGACTCACCTTTTTCCTGAAAATTGCGCCGCATTTTTTTGTAGAGCTTGGCATTCTTTCCGCCCAGCTTTCTGATCGCATCCTCTGCCTTGTCTTCGAAACCAGGCTCCCGACCATAAAGATGGTTGAACCGGCGTGCTATTTCCCGGGTAATTTCCACATGCGCCACCTGGTCTGCACCAACCGGCACATAGGCGGGCCGGTACAACAAAATATCCGCGCTTTGCAAAAGCGGATACCCCAGGAAACCATAAGTCGCAAGATCTTTATCCTTGAGCTTTTCCTGCTGATCTTTGTAGCTGGGCACGCGTTCAAGCCAGCTCAGTGGCGTAATCATCGACAAAAGGAGGTGCAATTCCGCATGCTCGACGACCCGGGACTGAATAAACATCGTGCACATGCTCGGGTTAAGACCCGCCGCAAGCCATTCAATGATGATGTCATGGACATGGCTGTCGAGATCCGCCGGATCGTCATAATCCGTGGTCAGCGCGTGCCAGTCTGCGATAAAGAAAAAACATTCGTATTCATGCTGCAGGGCGATCCAGTTCTTCAGGGCACCATGATAATTCCCCAGATGCAGCCCACCCGTGGGTCTGATCCCCGATACAACACGATTGTTCTGACCCGAATTCGCCAATGAAATCTCCTGCTGTGTCTTACGCGCCAACCAAGCTAAAAAAGAAACCGGCGACCAGATAAATTACCGGACCGACAATCCGCCAAAGGATGCCAGTGGCCAGTAGTCCAAGAATGATAAGAAAGCCATAAGGTTCGATTCGGTCGAGACTGGCCGATGCCCTGGGCGACAAAAATCCGCTCAGCACTCGCCCACCATCCAGCGGGGGCAAGGGAAGCAAATTAAAAATTGCCAGGAGGACATTGAAAAAAACACCCCACTGAGCCATCAATTCCAAAGGCTGAAACAGCGACGAGCCGCCCGCGAAAGCTATGGCAAGCGCCAGAATCAGTGTCCAGCCTGCAGCCATTGCCAGGTTTGAACCCGGTCCAGCCGCTGCAACTATTGCCATGTCCCGGTGTGGCCGCCTCAAGTTTCGAGCCGCTACGGGTACCGGTTTCGCCCAGCCAAACAGAAATGGAAAGCCAAGCACCAGCAAGCTCACTGGCACCAGTATCGTGCCGATCGGGTCGATATGCTTGAGTGGGTTTAGCGTCAACCGGCCCAAAATTTCGGCAGTCCGGTCACCAAAATATCGGGCGGCGTACCCGTGTGCGGATTCGTGGACGGTGATCGCCAGAATCGTCGGAATTGCGTAAATGGCGATTTTCTGGATCAGATTCAAACTTTGCATCGACGTATTATACGCATCCGGCCGCGACAAGGCTCGCTATAAAGAGAGGCTTTCGGCGTGCCCACGGCCCTGGCGCAAGATGCCGGGCGAGTCCCCAGTCAGATCGAGGACCGTGGTTGGCTCAGCGGCACAAAGGCCGCCGTCAATAATCAGATCCACTCTGTCTCCAATCAGGTCAAGGATTTCCGCAGGCCTGTTCAGGGGCATTTCGTCCCCCGGCATAATCAGCGTCGAACTCAGCACGGGCGCTCCCAGTTCTTTCAGAAGAGCCTGACAAATACGGTTATCCGGAACGCGAATACCCACTGATTTCCGGCGTTTGTGCCGAACCCGGGAAGGTACCGCCCGGGTCGCCCTTACGATGAACGTATATGGCCCTGGGGTCAGCGATCGAATCAGCCGATATGCCCAGTTATCCAGCCTGGCGAACTCGCCGATAGATGTCCGGTCAGGACAAACCAGCGTCAGGTGATGGTGGCGATCAGCTTCCCTGATTCTGAGGATTCGCTCGGCGCCCGATTTATTAGTCAACCCACAACCCAGCGCATACGAGGAATCGGTTGGGTAAACGATTAAACAGCCGTCGCGAAGCGCTTCCGCTGCTCGGCTGACAAGCCTCGCTTGTGGATTATCCGGGTGGATTGTCAGGAATTCGGCCATCGGCGAATTGTAACGATGTCGGCAGGCAGATAGCGACCACACCTGAACAGATTTTGTGTCAGCGGTTGGGCCTGCGTCCGTGCTCGGCTATGATAGCCAGCCTCGCAACCGGCGCAGATCATTATTCAGGACCGCGACCCCATGCAATTGTTATTTGATTTTTTCCCGATCCTCGCTTTTTTCACGGCATATAAGTTTTATGGCATTTATGTCGCGACCGGCGTCATTATTGTTGCATCCGTTTTGCAGATCGCCGTGCACTGGTATCGGACCCACAGCATCAACAAGATGCATGTCGTTTCAGCCGTCTTGATTATCATATTTGGCGGAATAACGCTGTATTTGCAGAACCGGTTATACATACAGTTGAAGCCCAGCATCCTTTATTGGTTGTTTGCTGCCGTGTTTTTCGGCAGCCAGTATTTTGGTGACAAACCCGTTATCAAGAGGATTATGGATCATGCGATCGAAATGAACGCTAAAGCATGGCGCACATTGAACATGATGTGGGTTGGATTTTTCTTCATCATGGGATTCGTCAATCTATACGTCGTTTATAACTATGACGAAAACACCTGGGTCAATTTCAAGCTATTCGGTTTTCTGGGATTGACCTTTTTGTTCGCTCTGTTACAGGGTGTCTGGATGAATTCAAAAGTCCGGCTCAAAGACAATAATAAATCCGACGGAGACGAGCCACCCGAGGAAAACGAACCGGAACAGGAAATCTGATGTTGTACGCAATTATTGGCCGGGATGTTCCCGACAGCCTGAAATTAAGAGCTTCGGCCCGGGCCGAGCATTTGAAAAGGCTGGACGAGTTACGTGATGAGGGTCGACTGGTTCTTGCCGGGCCATTCCCGGCGATCGATGGAGAGGAGCCTGCCGACGCAGGATTTCTGGGATCGTTGATCGTCGCCGACTTTCCGTGCCTCGAATCGGCACAATCCTGGGCAGATGCCGACCCATATTGTGCGGCAGGCGTATACTCGGAAACAGAAGTGCTGCCATTCAAAAAAGTACTGCCATGAATGAAGGGCGTCGCGAACGATTACATGACAGGTTGATAAAAGGCCTCCAACCGACCCGCCTGGAAATACGCGATGACAGTCACAAGCACATAGGTCATGTCGGTGCAAAAGACGGCAAGGCGCATTTTTTCGTACTCATCGAGTGCCCGAAGTTCAAAGGTCTCACGCCGATTCAAATGCACAAAATGGTCTATGAGGCCGTGGGCGATCTGATGCAGACCGATATTCATGCTCTTCAAATAGACGCGCGACCTTAAGGAAGCTCTGATCGATTCAAGGACTCGTATCTTGCGCCCAAAATATCCAGACTCTGTGTTGCAAATCTTCGCAATAGCCAGCTATTACGTGCGCTTCGCGCCTTGAACCTGGACATTTTAGATCACAATCTACTTCGCCCATGAATCGATCAGAGCTTCCCAAGAATTCTTCGGCAAGACGAAATCGAGAGCACGGGAAAATAAACTCGTTCGGACGCAAATACATTCGGTCTCAACACGTCGAAGTATTCAGGACATCGAATCAGGACTTATCGACAGGCTGCGCCAATCCATCCAACCGGATTTCGTCAGCTTTCTTTTTGTCATCGGCGAAAGTGTGACGCGGTTCACGCCTTCGACGCCGTCAATTTTCTATAACTGGTTTTGGTTTGTCCCTATCGCTCGGGGCAAGCCGCTTCAACCCTCAGAATCTCCCCTCTTTAGGTGAGACTCAGGCCGGCACGGATGCCGGCCTTTTTTGTGCCGCAACTTGGTGTTCTTTTCCTCCGGGTCTCTCGGCCCGCATTCAGCTCAGCAATTGCTTGCGCAAATGAGCCTCGCCTTTTCCTCGAAAAAGTCTCTGACCATATTTGGTAAAAAAGTTTCTTTTTATCAAAACTTCACGTAGTTACCTACAGACCAAGTCAATATTTTCCATCTTTATCTCTTTTTTTTCAATAGGTTATAGGATTTATTCCCTATTTTACATAAATTATTGACTTATGTCTTATACGTCCCTTGCGGCGCTGTCAACTGACAAACCCTTTAGGACTAGCCGGTTATGCCGATTTTCTCTTGACTGTCTAAAAAGTTTGGGACTAAAGTCCCCCTGACGCTGTGTTATGTAATATGCTGCGGTTTAGAGGGTTCCGCTCGGTATTACAAGCAACAGGCATGAATCAGACTCCTAAAAACAGCCTGCTGGATGCGTTTAAAAAGATACTTCGACCGTTTATCGGCGTTCTGTTACGAAACGGCGTTTCGATCGCGGAATTTGTGGAGTTAGTCAAGACCGCTTTCGTTGAGGTTGCGGCCAACGAATTCGAGGTCCCCGGGAAGAGAATGTCCCAGTCCCGGGTGGCTATCGTAACCGGCCTGACACGCAAGGAAGTGGCCAGAGTCATTAAGGAGGAGCATCGCCGCCTATACGGGTATGAGGGTTCTACACATGGCCGTGCGGCCAGGGTCCTTCTCGGTTGGCATATGGATGATGATTTTGTCGGTCCGTATGGCACGCCGAATGACCTCCCCTTCGACTCCAAAGACACATTGAATTTCGCGGATCTGGTTAAGCGGCACAGTGGCGACATGCCGGCAAGGGCGATGCTCGATGAGTTGCTGAGGATTGGAGCGGTAGAAGAGACGAAAGACGGTCTTTACCGGGTTTTGATGAGGACTTATTTACCACCAAGCCTAGCGCCCGGAGGTCTGGAGCTTATGCAGAAAGCGTTGGCCGATTTCCACGAGACCGTCATTTTGAATTTGGAAAGACATCCGGACCGCCCAGGTCGATTCCAACGCAGGGTGAAGTCGGATGATCTATTAACCGATCGAGAGTTGGTTGAATTTGAAAATTATGTAAGGACCAGCGGTCAGCAGTATTTAGAGGATATTGATGATTGGTTAACAAAAAAGGTCGATCGACGTTCGACAGATTTTGTTCCGTCGAATGCGAAGATTGCTGGTGTAGGTCTTTATCACTTTGTTAACGAAACAATACGTTATCAGGAGTTAACCGAGATTTTTGGGAGGACCGATGATCACGAAGATGAATAGCGTGGCGGTGCTGCTACTTACTTCGGTCGTAGTAGTGTTATCAGGTAGCGCCTTGGGCGGACCAAACAACGTAACTATCAGTCAAAAACCTCAGGCTGTGGAGGCGCTGCTATTAGTTGGCCCTGTCAAATCGGTCAACGGCCAGATTCTAGAAATATTAGGACAGAAAGTTTCTTTTGATTCGGCTCGGTTAAACCGTGTTAGTAGGCATTTATTGTCGGGATTTTACGTTTCAGTATATGGATACATAACCGAGACAGGAACCCTTTCGGCCACACGCATTGAGAGCATCAGTACTCCATACGTCCCTGGCTCTTCGCCAATCATGGTTTCCGGCGTACTGGCCGATCTTCCCGACAAATACGGCCATATTTATTTTGGCAAATTAACGATTGACATCACTCCTACTCTAGAGTCGCCGCATACAATTTCCGGAGGAAACATTAGTGTCATAACGGGGGTTCAGCCAAATCCAGAGGGGTTGATGCTTGCTTTTGACTGGCAAAACTTTTCGTCCCTTGATGGGTTTGTAGTTTATCAGGAAAGAAACTCTGATTTGTTCTTAGCCAGTATCGATGGTGGCGGTTCGCCGACCAGTATCGATGGTGGCGGTTCACCGAC
>CAZMOM010000031.1:41452-41768 GCA_964568075.1 uncultured Gammaproteobacteria bacterium | reverse complement strand
GAACTCTGGCGCGGCGAGCGCTGCCTGTTTCGGCTTTTGTCCTTCGAGTTACCGGAGGGAAAAGTCCTCCATGTCTCTGGCCCCAACGGTTGCGGTAAAACCAGTCTGTTGCGGGTATTGTGCGGTCTCAGCCAGCCCGAGTGCGGCGAGATTCTCTGGCGCGGCCGGAATATCCGCCGCTGTCGGGAGGATTATCAGCAAGCGTTCGCCTGGCTGGGGCACCTGAATGGCTTCAAGGCCGAATTGAGCGCCCGGGAGAACCTGGCGTTTTCCGTGTCGCTGCGACGGCAGACAGACAGCGATGCCAGGAACCATA
>CAZMOM010000031.1:22819-41442 GCA_964568075.1 uncultured Gammaproteobacteria bacterium | reverse complement strand
ATATTGGACCAGGTCGGTCTGACCGCCGCAGCAGATTTACCCTGCCGGGTGCTTTCGGCCGGGCAGAAAAGGAGGCTGTCGCTGGCAACGATCATGCTCAGCGCGGCACAACTTTGGATCCTTGACGAGCCGTTTACCAACCTGGATGCAAAAGGACGCGACATGATCGCCGACCTGCTCAATCGTCACTGCGCGAGCGCTGGGACGGCCATTGTCGCTGCGCACCAGGAGCTGGGCGTTGAGCAACGCTATCTGCAACACCTCGAACTGGAAGACGCCGCATGAGCGGGCCATTATCGGCATTTGGCGCCATTTTGCGGCGCGACCTGCGACTGGCCTTTCGTCGCCCCGGTGAAATGGCCAACCCACTATTGTTTTTCGTTTTGATTACCGCGATATTCCCACTGGGGCTTAGCCCTGAGCCCGAGCTGCTGAGAACAGTCGCTCCGGGCATCCTGTGGGGTGCCGCCTTGCTGTCATCGCTGCTGGCGCTGGATTTGCTGTTTCGCAGTGATTTCGAAGACGGTAGCCTGGAACAGCTGGTCCTCAGTGCACATTCTTTACCGGTCATCGTGCTGGGAAAAACGCTTGCACACTGGATAGTCAGCGGATTACCGCTCGTGCTGATTGCGCCCTTACTGGCCAGCGCGCTGTATCTTCCGCAGGAGGCCTGGGGGACGCTGACGCTGGGTCTGCTGATCGGAACGCCCACGCTCAGCCTGCTGGGCGCGGTGGGCGCGGCGCTGACCACGGGGCTCGGGCGCGGCAGCGCTTTGCTATCATTACTGGTCATGCCGTTAGCGACACCAATTCTTATATTTGGCGCCCGGTCGGTGGATCTGGCCGTCCAGGGAATGGACCCGGTAGGACCCATGTACCTGCTGGCGGCAATTCTTTTCCTGGCGCTGAGTCTTTCGCCGCTGGCGATCGCCGCCGCCGTACGTATTAGTCTGGATTAGCTTATGTGGAAATTTTTTCATCAACTGGCATCGCCACCGCATTTTTATCGCATCGCCGGCTACCTGATTCCCTGGTTTGGTGTGGCTGCGTTGATCCTGATCGTGGCAGGGACCTATGGTGGCCTGGTGCTGGCTCCGGCCGATTACCAGCAGGGAGACGGGTTTCGGATCATCTATGTGCACGTGCCCAGCGCCTCGATGTCGCTTTTCGCTTACACGTTGATGGCTACCGCGGCCGGTATCGGCCTGATCTGGCGGATAAAACTGGCGCACGCGGTCGCTGCGGCGGTTGCTCCCGTCGGCGCTTCGTTTACATTTCTGGCGCTGGCGACAGGTTCGATCTGGGGAAAACCGATGTGGGGCACATGGTGGGCCTGGGATGCCAGGTTGACTTCCGAGCTGATTCTCCTGTTTCTCTTTTTAGGCTACATGGCGTTGAGAGCGGCCAACGATGATTTATCGAAAGCCGACCGGGCCAGCGGCGTACTCGCTCTCGTTGGCGTGGTCAATGTGCCGATCATCCACTATTCGGTGGTGTGGTGGAATTCGCTGCACCAGGGGCCAACGATCAGCAAATTGGGGCAGCCTTCGATCAGCGGCGACATGCTCTGGCCGCTGTTAACGATGATGGCCGGATTCGCGTGCTATTTCGCCACGGTCTTGATGATCAGGACTCGCAGCCAGGTTTTGTTGCGAGAGCGCAATACGCGTTGGTTAAGAGATTTATAAATAGAGTAATATCAATATGTTAATGGATTTTCTTCATATGGGAGGTTATGCAGCGTATGTCTGGAGCAGCTTCGCTCTGACCGCCGCGATCTTGTTGATCAATATTATCAGCGCCAGACGCCAGTTCAAAAACCGGCTGACATTTGTGCATCGGCGTATGGCGGCAGAGGACCAAACATGAAAAAACGTTACCAAAGAGCCATGCTAATCTCACTGGTGGTCGCGGGCGTCGGGATCGCAGTGGCATTAACCCTGAGGGCCTTCAACGAAAATATTCTTTATTTCTACACGCCGGTCCAGGTTGCATCGGGCGAAGCGCCGGATGGTCGGCGATTCAGGCTGGGCGGACTCGTAACGGTGGGCAGCATCACCCGGGAGCCCGGTTCGTTAAAGGTCCGGTTCCTGGTCACCGACAATCAAAAAAGCCTGCCGGTCGAGTATGAAGGTGTTCTGCCAGACTTGTTTCGCGACGGTCAGGGCGTCATCGCGCATGGCACGATGAGCGGCGATGGAGTTTTTGTCGCTGATGAAGTGCTGGCCAAGCATGATGAAAACTACATGCCGCCGGAAGTGGCGGCTGCGTTGCAGGAAACTCACGGAGAAAATCAGCCTTGATTGCGGAACTCGGCCTGTTTGCGCTGGTACTGGGGTTTTGTCTGGCGCTGTTGCAATCGGTCGCCGGACTGGCTGGCGCCAGTTCCGGCAAGGCCGAGTGGCTGGCTATCGTCAGGCCGGTCGCAACGGGACAGTTTGTTTTTGTCGGCCTGTCTTTTGCCTTGCTGACCTGGTGCTTTGTCATCAACGATTTCTCCGTCGAATACGTGGCGCTGAATTCCAACTCGGCGTTGCCGTTGTTTTACCGGATCGCAGCCGTATGGGCCGCGCATGAGGGCTCGCTGCTGCTTTGGATACTAATTCTTGCGACCTGGACGCTCGGTATCACCTGGCTCACCGACGAAATGCCGGAGAAATTCCGGGCCCGGGCGATAGGCGTGATGGGGCTGTTGAACAGCGGTTTCATGTTGTTCGTCATGGCCACCTCCAATCCATTCCTCAGGCTGATGCCGGCGGCGATGGAAGGCCGAGATTTGAACCCGTTGTTGCAGGACCCGGCGCTCGCCATCCACCCGCCGATCCTTTATGCCGGTTATGTCGGCCTGTCCGTCGCGTTCGCTTTCGCCGTCGCCGCATTGATCGAGGGCAAGGTAACGGCGAACTGGGCGCGCTGGGCGCGGCCGTGGACCCTGTTGGCATGGGTTTTCCTGACGGTTGGCATCGCATTGGGCAGCTGGTGGGCCTATTACGAGCTCGGCTGGGGCGGCTGGTGGTTTTGGGATCCGGTCGAGAACGCATCATTTATGCCGTGGCTGATGGCAACTGCGCTGATTCATTCCCTGGCGGTTACCGAAACGAGAGGACTGTTCAAAAGTTGGACGCTGTTGCTGGCGATCAGCGGTTTTTCATTGAGCCTTCTCGGAACTTTTCTGGTCCGCTCGGGCATTCTGATATCGGTTCACGCCTTCGCCAATGATCCTGCGCGCGGCCTGTACATTTTGATCTTTCTCGGCCTGACTATCGGTATCGCGTTGGGTCTTTACGCGTGGAGGGCGCCGTCGCTGGGTTCGCGGGCCGGTTTCAAAGTGGTTTCACGAGAGACCTTCCTGCTGTTGAACAACCTGTTGCTGGTGGTTGCTGCCGGCCTGATCCTGATCGGCACCCTGTTTCCGTTATTCATGGATGCCCTGGAAATGGGCAAAATCTCCGTCGGCCCGCCTTATTTTAATGTCGTATTCCTGATCCCGACTCTGCCGTTGGCCTTGCTGGTTGGCGTCGGCATGCACAGCACCTGGAGGAGCACGCGCTGGGAGATGCTCTGGCGGCGTCTGAAAATGCCGCTGCTCGTCGCCGTGCCACTGTCGCTGGCTGTTTCATTCGCCTGGGGCAGGCCGTCGATACTGACTGTTTTCGCCGTTTTTACCGGTTTTTGGGTCATTCTTTCTTCGCTGAGCGAAATTCTTCAGCGCAAACGGATGGGCGGAGGCTTTTTCAGCCTGCCGCGATCGATGCTCGGGATGTTGACCGCGCACATCGGTCTTGGGTTGTTTATCCTGGGCGCAACGGTAACCAGCGCTTTCAGTGTGGAAAAAGACCTGGCATTAAAGCCTGGAGGCCGGGTCGAGGTGGCGGGGTATCAGTTTGAACTGGAAAGTCTGAGACGCGCGGAGGGTCCCAACTTCGATGCGGTCGAAGGCGTGGTTTCGATTCGCCGCGATGGCCGCATGGTGACGACGTTGTACCCGCAGAAAAGAATTTACCGCGTACAAACGAGCCCGATGACCGAGGCCGGTATCGACGCCGGCTGGACGCGTGACTTGTTTGTCGCGCTGGGCGACGACCTCGGCAACAACACCTGGAGTGTGCGCTTGCAGTTCAAGCCGCTGGTTCGTTTTCTTTGGCTGGGGGCACTCGTCATGGCATTTGGCGGATTGCTGGCGCTCAGCGACCCGCGCTACCGGAAAAAGAGACAGGTCGACATCGCTGGTACCCTGGCGGCGGACGGGGTCTCGCCATGATGCGTTTTCTTGCGCCAATCCTGATTCTCGTCGTACTGGTCGGCTTTTTTTATAACGGCCTGCATCGTGATCCGACGCTGATCCCTTCGCCGCTGATCGGCAAACCGGCGCCGGAATACGATCTGCCGCTGCTGCTCGAGCCGGGCCAGACGCTGGGTACGGAAAAACTGAAGGGTAAGGTCTATTTGCTGAACATCTGGGCAACTTGGTGTGCGGCGTGTCTTGACGAGCATGACAATTTGCTCGAGATCGCCCGCCAGAACGTCGTGCCGATATACGGATTGAACTTGAAGGACGATCCGGAAATGGCGAAGGCCTGGCTTGAACAGCTCGGCAATCCCTATACCGCCACGGTCGTCGATACGGATGGGCGGGTCAGCATCGACTGGGGGGTGTACGGGGCGCCGGAAACATTCCTGGTCGATCAGAATGGCATCATTATTCACAAACTGATCGCGCCGATGACGATGCGGGTCTGGCGCGAAGATTTTCTTCCGCTGATCAGGCAATTGCAGGAACCTGCGTCATGAGGTACGTGTTGTTGCTGGTCGTGTTTTTGCCCATGGCATCGTTTGCCGTGGATGACAGCGAATCGTTTGCGGATCCGGTCCTGCAGGCAAGATACGAATCGCTGACCCGGGAGTTGCGCTGCCTGGTCTGCCAGAACGAGTCGATCGCGGATTCGAGCGCTCCCCTGGCGTCCGATCTTCGCCGCCAGGTCCGGGAGATGCTCCGTGAGGGCGCCAGTGACCGGGAAATCTATACTTACATGACGGACCGGTATGGCGATTTTGTCCGGTACCGGCCGCCGTTTGTCCGGCGAACCTGGTTGCTGTGGTTTGCTCCGGCGCTTCTGCTAATGCTTGGCGGCACCGTTTTGATTCGCACGGTTCGGCGGCGAGCGAATTTACCCATCGACGACGTCGAGGCAGAGGAAACGATCGAATGAACCCGTTCTGGCTTTTTGTGGCTGCTTTTGTTCTCGGCGCCTTCATTTTCGTCTTTTTTCCGCTGAACAAGCTCAATCAACCGGGCGCCCGCTGGCTGATGCTGGTCGCTTTCCTCGCATTGCCGCTGGTATCCATACCGCTTTATCAAATCTTTTCAAACTACGACCCGGCTGTGGCAAAGTCGGCCGCGGTTGGCTCCGTAGAAGAGATGGTCGCCAACCTGAAAACGCGACTCGCGAACGAAGAAGGCAGTGCGGAAGACTGGTTCATGCTGGGGCGCTCCTACGTCGCGATGAACCGTTTCGATGAGGCGGTACCGATTTTTGCCAAAGTGCATGAGATGACCGGTGGCGAAGACTCGGGCGTCATGATTGCCTATGCCGAAGCATTGGCAATGACCGACAGCGGCACACTGACTCGACAGGGTGCGGAGCTGCTTGATAAGGCTTTGACCATCAACCCGACCGATACGCGTGGTTTGTGGTGGGGGGGCGTGTCTGCACTGGAAAGAGGCGACCATGACCTGGCGGCCGAACGCTGGCAAAAATTGCTCGAGCTCGATCCTGCGGAGACGCTGGCACAGGCGGTGCGAGAGCGACTGAGCCGGATAGGTTTCGAATCTCACGTTGCCAGCTTTGACGATCGAATATCCGTCAAGGTCGAACTCGGTGCCGGGCTTGCCGGGCAGGTCAACCCGAATATGATTTTGTTTATTTTTGCTCGTGACGTCGAAGGCGGGGGGCCGCCGCTGGCCGTTGCCCGACACATGGCCGGGGAGCTGCCGCTGACGACGAGTCTCGGTCAAGCCAATGTCATGATGGCGTCAACCGTTCTCAGCGACTACGACAGATTGAAGTTGGTCGCGCGGGTATCGCGGACAGGCAGTCCGGGCAGCCAGCCCGGAGATCTTTTTGGCGAGGCGGAATACCGGGCCGGCACGGATGCCGTAACATTGTTGATTGACCAGGTCGTACCCTGATTTACCGTCTGTCCGTTAGCCTATCGACCCAGCGGATTGCTAGACCAATGAGCGATATTTTGCTTAATTTCAATGCCATGCCATCGGTCGTTTCGACCTATCCCAGGTCATTTCTGGTAAACAAGCCGACGCTGGTGCCGACGGGTAAAAAAGTACCTGCCATCGAAGCCAATATAGATAACGTATCGGCGCTGCCACAGAAAATTACCGCCTACAACGAGGTCTGCGGTTTTCCGGACAGCGATAACCTGCCGATCACTTATCCGCATGTGCTGGCCATGCCGCTTCATCTGCAGATGCTCACTCATGATGCGTTCCCGGTGCGTATTTTGGGATTGATTCATATCGCCAATAAAATTACCCGATACGGGCCAATTCCCATTCAGGAAATACTGGGGATCCGTTGTTTCATAGAAGGCCATCAGGACACGGTTAAGGGGCATATTTTCGAGTTGAACACCGTCGTTACCGCCCGGGGTTCCGTCGTTTGGGAGGAAGTGTGTACCTTTCTTGCAAAAAAACCGTCGGGTAGCCAAAGCGGAAAAGAAAGGAAAAAACCGACGGACGCTGCTTCGGCTTTCAACCGGCCCGGTGCGAAGAGTTCCGGCTGGCAGGCGCCAGCGGAAATAGGCCGGCGTTACGCCAGGGTGTCCGGAGACTTCAATCCCATTCATCTTTCTGCTCTTTCAGCCCGGCTATTCGGATTCCCGAAAGCCATCGCCCACGGCATGTGGTCACTCGCAAGATCCCTGGCGGAAATAGGGGACGACACGCTGGGTCACAGCGTGCAAGTAGAGAACACGTTTAAACTGCCCGTGCTGCTCCCGGCCTGGGTAACGTTTCTCACCGTTGCCGGCGACGATGGAATCTCGTTTCGGTTAACGGACGGCGCCGGCCAGAAACCTCATTTGTCGGGAACCTGCCGGCGAATCCCGTTACGCCAGGGTTGCAGCACGACAAAAGGTGCGCCAGTCAAGTCAGACAGAGCATCAGGTGCAAGCTATTGTTTATAATGAATTTCCGTATTTAGCTAAACTGACTCCGGAGCCTGATTGCAAACGCGATTTTTCAGATTGCAGAAAATCCTGAGCAGCAAAGAAAGGCTGTTCTGGTTTTTGCATTCCGTCGGCTGGCTGGCTTACGCGTTGGCCAACTACCTGGGCGCCCTCGCGCTGGAAAGGCCGGTCTCCTATAACCTGGTTATCCTGACCAGTACGGTCAGCGGCTTTATTCTCTCCATGCCGCTGCGTTACTGGAACCGGTTTCTCTGGACCAAGTCTCCCGTCTGGCAAGTCATCGGCGCTATCGGCATGGCCTACCTGCTGGCATTGCCCTGGACCTGGTTGCGCAACGAATTCCTGTGGTACATGTACAAAAGCTGGTATGAGCCACAGTCCTTGAGTGACTATGTCAGTGGCGTGACCGGGTCGAGCTATGTTTTGCTGTGCTGGAGTGGCCTGTACTTTGGCATCAAGTATTATCAGACCCTGCAGTTGCAGATCAGGAGGGCACTGGCATCGGCCGCCGCCGCTCACGAAGCGCAACTGAAAATGCTGCGCTATCAGCTTAACCCTCACTTTTTGTTCAACACACTGAATTCGATTTCTACATTGATACTGGAAGAGCAAATTGAAGCTGCCAATCGATCGGTTACGCGCCTGAGCGAATTTCTGCGTTACACGCTGGACAATGACCCGATGAAAAAAGTGACGTTGTCGCAGGAAGTGCACGCGCTGAATCTTTATCTCAGTATTGAAAAAGTCAGGTTTAATGAGCGCCTGCGGCTCAATTATGAAATCGCCGAGGAAACAGAGTCTGCACTGATCCCCAGTATGATTTTGCAACCTTTGATCGAAAACGCGCTCAAATACGCAATTGCGACCCGGGTTGAAGGAGGCTCAATCGGTATTCGATCCCGGCTCGATGCAGGTACAGTCGTTATCGTCGTGGAGGACGACGGTCCGGGCATCGACATGGAGCGAGTTAAAGCCGTCGGAGATCGCGACGGAGTCGGCTTGCGCAACACGCGAGAGCGGCTGAAACAGATTTATGGGACGGATCATTATTTTGGACTTCGAAACAGGGATTCCGGAGGATTGGAAATCACTATTCGCGTCCCGTTGGAAACCCAGGAACTGGCAGGATAGATATATGAAAATCAGAACCCTATTGGTCGATGACGAGGAACTGGCCCGTCGAGGCCTGAAAATCAGGCTAAAAGACGCTACGGACATCGAAATTGTCGGCGAAGCAGCTCACGGTGAGGAGGCTTTGAAACTGGTGGATGAGCTCAGGCCCGACCTGATGTTCCTGGATATTCAGATGCCCGGGATGAACGGCTTTGACGTTCTTAAAGCGCTGGCCGGGAAACGCATACCGATGATCGTATTTGTCACGGCGTATGACGAGTATGCGGTAAAGGCGTTCAACGCACATGCGATCGATTATTTATTGAAACCAATCGATGAAAACCGGCTGGCGGAAGCGTTGTCGCATGTTCGCGAGCAGTGGGAACAGCGGGAAGCCGTACAGCATCGAACGCGGCTGCTCCAGATAATCGCAGAAATGTCGGACGTAAGCAGTGTTGATCTTGAATCGATCATGGCGAAGGGCAGCGACGCGCTGGGGCCGAAGTACCTCAAGAAGCTGCCGATCAAGGATGGCCGGACGACGGTCAGGGTCGATATCGAGGACATCGACTGGATCGATGCGGCCGGGGACTACATGTGCGTGCATGCCAATGGCGTGACGCACATCCTGCGGGGAACTATGAAAAAACTCGAAGACGGACTGGATCCGATAATATTTCAAAGAATTCACCGCTCGACGATCGTCAACATAAACCGGGTCAGGAAACTCCGTTCGCACATGAATGGCGAGTATTTTCTGTCGCTGGACAATGGCGTCGAGGTAAAGCTGTCCCGACATTACAAAGAAAAAATTAAATACTTTGTTGCCGGCATCTGATTTTCAGACCAAGCCAGCAGGATAGTCAAGGACAGCCTCTCTATGGCCAGCTGGTTTATCAGGCTACTGAATTTTAAACGCGGCGAAATGCCGCTCGCTTTATTATCTGCGGCTTTCTTTTTCTGTCTGCTGTGCGGCTATTTTTTCCTCCGTCCGGTTCGAGATGCGATGGGTGTTTCGCGCGGCATGGATGAATTGCGCTGGCTTTTTGTCGTAACTTCGATAACCGCACTGGTATTCGTCATTGCGTTTGGCGGTATTGTCAGCCGACTCAATCGCAGCCGGTTCATCCCGATCGCTTACCTGTTTGTCATCGCCTGCCTGGTGATTTTCTCCGGCCTGTTGGTATTCGACGCGGCCACCGGGGGCGGATTGATAGGGTCGGACGCGCAAACGCCGACCTCCAGGGTAGTCGGATACACGTTTTATGTCTGGTTGAGCGTGATAAACCTTTTTGCCACCAGCGTGTTCTGGGCATTCATGGTGGACATATTCGATGTTGATCAGGGTAAACGCCTGTTCCCGTTTATCGGCATAGGCGGAACGCTGGGCGGTCTGATCGGCGGTTTCGCAACGCGCCACATCGCAGGCATGACCGAATCAATCTATTTACCAGCGATCCTGATGATTATCGGCGCCGCCTTATTCGCGATCGCGATCATGATAATGCTCGAACTGGACCGCGCCGCGATTCGATCTGGTCATTCGCAGCTAAACCAGGAGAAAACTTCCGTTGAACCGAACCCTGTGCAGGTCGCCGGCGGGTCAGTGGATCGTGAAAAGATCGGCGGCCACGCCATCGACGGATTAGTGGCGGTTGTCAAATCCCCCTATCTGATCGGGATAGGCGCTTATATCGTAATGATGGCCATTGCCAACACGATGATTTATTTCACACAGGCGAACCTCGTCCTTAAGACGTCTGATGGTTTTAGCGAGTTTATTTCCACCTTCGCCCTCTTTGATATTTTGGCTCAGGCCGCGACATTACTGACCCAGATGTTTGTAACGACCCACCTGATCAGAAAACTTGGTGTCGGTATGACGCTCGCCGTACTTCCCCTGGTGACCACGGCCGGATTCACATTGCTGGCGATCTGGCCGACGATCGGCGTCATGGCGGTCTTTCAGGCGCTGCATCGGGCCACTCGCTACGCTGTGTCGCGCCCGGCACGTGAGACCTTGTTTGGCGTGGTTCCTGCTGCCGAAAAATACAAGGCCAAACCGATTATCGATGTGTTCCTTTACCGCGGTGGCGATGTGGCGGGCGCCGGCATCGACGGGTTGCTCAGGACCCTGGGCCTGAGTCTGTCCTGGCTGGCGGCGGCGACCGTGCCTATTGCCGGTGCCTGGGCCGTGCTTTCCTTTGCACTGGGACGAACTCAGGAACGAAAAGCGAGTCTTTTAATACATAAGGAGACGGGCCTGGAAGAGGAGGGGACCATACATGCTTAGACTGAATCGGAGAGAGTTTCTGGCGGGTACCGCCGCGGCCGGGCTGCTAAAAGTCTCCGGACTGAGTTGGGCCGATGACGATGCGATGATCAAAAAAATCATCCCGTCGAGCGATGAAGCACTTCCCATCATCGGCCTGGGAACGTCGAGAGTATTTAATGTGGACGGCTCCGCGGAACAGCTGGAGCCTCTTCGAATGGTCGTGCAGGAGCTAGTGGCTGGCGGTGGTAGCGTTATCGATACGGCCCCGTCCTATGGGCCGGCCGAGGCGGTTGTCGGCGACCTTGTGTCCGGGCTGGAACAGCCGGGAAAGGTTTTCCTGGCGACCAAAGTCGCTGCCAGCGGGGAGCAGGCCGGCCGGCGGCAGATCATGAATTCCTTTCGAGTGTTAAAAACGGAGGTCGTCGATTTATTTCAGGTCCACAACCTGCGCGATACCAAAACCCAACTCGGTTTACTCAGAGAGCTCCGGCAAGAAGGAAAAATTCGTTATATAGGCATTACGCACTATGTAGACAGCCAGCATGATGAGCTGGCCGACTGGATAATGCGCGAGCCAGTGGATTTCGTCCAACTTAATTACTCGATCGGTGACCGTGCCGCGGAAAAGACCTTACTGTCATTGTGCGCCGACAAAGGTATCGCGACGATAATCAACCGACCATTCGAACGCGGCAGATTGTTTGGGCGGGTCAGGGGAAAAACGGTACCCGACTGGGCGGCCGATTTCGACTGCCATAGCTGGGGACAATTCTTCCTCAAATACATCGCCGCTCACCCGGCCGTAACCAACATTATCCCGGCGACGGCCAATCCGCATCACATGCTCGATAATGTCCAGGCGGGGAAGGGCAGATTACCCGATGCAAGCCAGCAGCAGAGAATGATTCGATTTTTTGACAACCTGTAAGGCCGAATATCGCTGACGACCGCGGGACCAGTGGTGGAGGCTTTCAGACCTCCGCCACCTTCCGTGTCCTACTCATCCTCTGGCCCTTGCCGATCACGATGATGTTTCTCTCTCATCTCATGCCTTTTCGCGCGAGCGGCCTCGCGTTCCTCATCCGACATGGACTCCCATTTGGCACGCCGTGCTGCGCGAAATGCCTCTCTTTCTTCCTCGGACATCGACTCCCAGCGTTCACGATGAGCCGCGCGGCGTTCTTTTCTCGTCTCATGCCTTTTCGCGCGAACAGCCTCGCGTTCCTCATCCGACATGGCTTCCCATTTGGCACGCCGTTCAGCCCTAAATGCCGCTCTTTCTTCGTCAGACATGTTCTGCAGGCGCTCATGCATTCCGGCGCGCTTCAGCCTCTGATGGTCCATAGCGCTGTCGGCGGGTTCCTGCGCGACAACGAGACCACTAGACAGCACCAGCGCAAGACTGGCTAACGCAACAAACAGTTTGGGTTTCATTTCAATCTCCATAAAAAAAATTATCGTTTGGCGGGACAGCGATTCGTCACTGGAAAATCGGGCCGTTGTTGCTTAATAACGCTGACTGGAAAGATTGGTTGACAGGGAGGTGTGTTACTAGTGAGGGAGAAAAGGGTCAGATTCCCCGGGCGGGCGCGATGGCGACAAAGCCGGATATCCGGAATTATATGTAATTTAACATAATATACATTATGCGTCTTTCAACGATCAGCTCCCCGAATCCCCGAGAATCGTATTCCTCCTCATGTCAGCTTACTGTAGTAGCTCAGTAAAACAGCTAGTTATAGCACTTTTCTCATGTTTACCTTCACTGACCCTTGTGGTTTTTACGCGATCACGTCCGGCCGCTTGCTCAAACAATGCCCGGCAACTGCTCCAGCGCCTCCGCCTGGCTGACATCCAGGTGGTAATCGTTCAATGCCATTATCAGTGCGACATTGGAATTCAGCAGTGCGCGGTTCACATTAAGTAATGAAGAAATTTCCGTTTCCGCCAGCTTTCCGTCACTGACGTCCGAGTAGATCGTTTTGTGCAACCGGTCGTGAGATTCGCGTACCTGTGCCAACAGTTCGACCAGGTCAGCAAAGCTCACTTCGTCGTCGTCTTTTCGCCGCAAATTGAACAACTGATCAAAAAACTCGCCGGTCGCGGTTCGAAAATACCCGACATAGGCGTTGACCGTGGCGCGCGGCGAATCTTCGAATTCCACCAGATCGTGCCTGATGTCGCGAATGGACTTTGCCGAGTGCGTCGCTTGTCTGACTGCCGAGAGCAACTGGTTGAGTCTGGCCGATTCGTCTACATCCATCGGTTCCGACTGCACCTTGATTGCAAAACTCAAAATCTCGCCTTCCAGCACTTTGGTCTCGTGATATTGATCCACAAAAGCCTCTTCTGCATGCTGTTCCGGCCGGGTTATTGCGACTGGCACCCTGCCCTCGGGAGTTTCCAGCGCCGGCGTAAAAGCATTCATGTTTTGAAATGTCACCCGCGATATCAGGTACCCGGTCTCGTCCGTAATGGCGGTCAGTGCCGCGTCGCTGACCGTCGGGCTGAGTTGGCTGACGAATCTGGCAGCGGGTTGTCGTTTCTCCACGAATTGCTGCTCGAGGAAGCGTGCTAACGCATCTGTGACTGGCAGGAACAGCACGATGCCCATGAAATTGAATAACGAATGGAATGCTACCAATGCATACAAAGGATCGGTGATCCCTGCCCCGGCAATCAGCGCCAGCAATGGTATGCGCAGGATAAAAGCAATAATGCCGGTGACCACGTTGAAAACGAAATGTGCGAGCGCGACTCGTTTCTTGGCCGGCACACCCTTGATCGCACCAAACAGTATTGTAGAAGTCGTGCCCAGACCGGCGCCGATCGCTATGGCAGCGGCCGATGGCAGGTTGATGAGCCCTGCGTGCAGTGCAGCGAGTGTGACCATCATCGCCGCGGAACTGGATTGCACCACCGCGGCAAACACCACACCGAACAGAAGATACTGCCAGGCGGGATAACCGGCCAGATGGGCTATGTCGAAGGAATCGCCCAGCGAGGCGACGCTGCCTTTCATGAAACCCAGACCCATCAACAGGAAGCCGATTGCGATGACTATCCGGCCAAAATTAGCCAGCCGGCCTGCCGCGCCAACCACGGCAATGCCGCCAAAGCCTATCAGCGGTAACGCCAGCGCATCGATATCCAGCTTGAATCCGACCGCGGTAACGATCCAGCCGGTCACGGTGGTGCCCAGGTTAGCGCCAAAAATCACGCCCAACGCGTTTTGCAGCGACATCATGCCCGCGCCGACAAACGCGAGCACCATCAGCCCGACCAGCGAACTGCTCTGCAAAAATGCGGTGGTCGCGGCGCCACCGACGACGGCCTTGACCGGACTGTCCGTATAATTTCTGAGGAAAAGCTTGAAGCGGCGACCGGTAAACGCTCGCAAGGCCGTTTCCAGTTGCGCCATGGCAAACAGGAACAAGCCGATTCCGCCGATCAGTTTCCAGACGTCGAAATCACCGCTCATGAACCGGACAATAGCAGACCGTGCGCCCTACAAACCCGGACGCCACTCCCCTCTTCCCGCCGGCGTCGTATCCAGCACATTCCACAACGGCCACATCAGGTCCACGTGCCGTGGATCGCCAGCGGCAGGTGCGAACAACAATTCGGTTCCCCAGAAGTGATGAATGCCCTCCTGACCACGCTGAAACACATTGGCCATCGGTAGCTGCCCGCCCTCCTCGCTTTCCGTGTGGTAATCCCGTGCGTAGCTGTTATTGGCGGATGACAGAAATGTCAGCTTGTTCCAGCCACGCCGGGTCGCGAATTCGGCGATCCGTTCGATCGGGGACCTGGCGACGATCGCGATCGTGATATTTTCCGATATGTGCCTGGCGTTGCCGTTTAACGCGTCAATAATGGAGCTGCAGGATGGACAGGCTTCTTCCATGTCTGGCCCGTACATAAAGCCATACAAAAACAAGGTGTCCCTGCCATCGGCAAACAACTCGGACATACGCCGTTTGATCGTGATGCCGTTTTCATCCAGCGCATCGAAAATATAATCTTCGGGAATCCGTCCGCCCGGCGGCAACTGACGGCGCAGTTGTGCCACGTCTTCGACTCGCTGCCGCAAGTCCGTCTCGGCCTGTAACAACGCATCGCGGCGCGTCCTGTAATCTTTGGATTCGTTCGGAAAGGTAACCGCCATCAGTATGACCTCGCAATTTTTGTGACCACTCGGTAACCACAGTTTAGCAATCGGCTGGCAATCTGCCCGTCTCAACCTGTGCGACAATAACACCGTGCATATTCACCACACGCCGACCGACGAAAAAAGCACACGGCGACTGCTGTTTGCGACGCTGCTGACCGGCAGCTTTATGATCGTCGAGGTGATCGGCGGACTGCTGTCGGGCTCGCTGGCGCTGCTGGCCGATGCCGGCCATATGCTGACCGACACGGCTGCGCTGGGTCTCGCCTGGGCCGCTTTTCGGTTCTCGGAGAAACCGGCCGATGGCAAGCGCTCATACGGCTATCAACGTTTGCAGATCCTGGCCGCTATGATCAACGGCCTGAGCCTGATCGTGGTCGTCGCGTGGATCCTGGTCGAAGCCACGAAGAGACTGTTGCACCCGGCGCCGGTGCTCGGCGGCATGATGCTGGTCGTCGCCAGCATCGGCATGCTGGTCAACATGGTCAGCTACGCCATACTCAGCACCGATTCGCACGATAATCTCAATCTGAAAGGCGCCAGTCTGCACGTGCTCGGCGATCTGCTGGGTTCCGTCGGCGCCATTGTCGCGGCAATCGTTATCATGCTGACCGACTGGACACCAATCGATCCGTTGCTTTCTGTTTTTGTCGCACTGTTGATCCTGCGCAGCGCCTGGAAGCTGTTGCAGAAATCGACGCACATCCTGCTCGAGGGCGCGCCCGAGTGGCTGGATATCGAGCAGATGAGACAAGCGCTGGTTACCCAGATCCCCGGAGTCGCGGATGTTCACCACGTCCACGTCTGGAGCCTGAACGCCGAAAACACGATGATGACCATGCACGCGGTGATCAACAAGGGCTCGGATCAGGTCAGCGTGTTGCAGGCGATCAAGGACCTGGTGTGGGAGGAATTTGGCATCGGTCACTCGACGATTGAGCTGGACCTCGGTGAACGCAGCGACGAAGAACTGGCCGAGAATATGGCCGAGTAAAATGCTGGCAGGCCATTCGCCTCGATTTCCCGCCTGCCACGCTACGATTGCCTAAATCCGACAGACTGCTAAAATTGCGACCGGTCAGAATTCGGCCGGCAGCACATAAAAAAGAAATATGTCAGGCGACAGGAAAATTCCCGCCACATTGATTGGTGGCGACGGTATCGGACCCGAAATTACCGCAGCGACGCTCGCGATTCTTGATGCGCTGGATGCGCCATTTGACTGGGATGAGCAGCAAGGTGGCATGACCGCGTTCGATGCGCTGGGCACGCCGCTGCCGGATCAGACGCTGGACAGCATTCGTAAAACGCGGCTCGCACTCAAAGGCCCGCTGACCACACCGGTGGGCGATGGATTTCGGTCCATCAATGTCGAGCTTCGGAAGATTTTCGGACTGTACGCCAATGTCCGCCCTGCCCGTTCGTATGTTCCGAATGGCCGGTTTGAAGACGTGGATATCGTGCTCGTCCGTGAAAACACCGAGGGCTTATACGTCGGCGTCGAGCATTTTATCCCGATTGACGACGATCCCCACGCCGTGGCCGAAGCATCCGGCATCATCACGCGCTCGGGCTCAAGAAGAATCGCCGAGTATGCTTTCGAATACGCGGTAGCCCATGGGCGTAAAAAAATCACGATCGTCCACAAGGCGAATATCCTTAAATGCCTGTCGGGCCTGTTCCTGGAGACAGCCAGCCGGGTTGGCGAAAAATTTAAGGATAAAGTCGAAATCGAGACCCGCATTGTGGACGCCTGCGCGATGCAACTGGTGCAGGATCCTTCTCAGTTCGACATGATTCTGACCACCAATATGTTTGGTGATATTTTATCCGACCTGATGGCCGGACTGGTCGGCGGCCTGGGTCTGACGCCCGCCGCCAATATCGGTAAGGACGCCGCCATCTTCGAGGCGGTGCATGGTTCGGCGCCGGATATTGCCGGCCAGGGTATCGCCAATCCGACCGCCTTGCTGCTGGCTTCGGCGATGATGCTCGATCATGTCGATGAATGCCAAAAAGCGACCCGCCTGCGTGAAGCGATCCAGACCACGATCAGCGAGGGCACGTCGCTGACTGGCGATCTGGGGGGTAAGGCCGGCACCGATGAATACGCGAAGGCAGTCATTGCGAATCTGTAAAGGGGGCAGACCACGGTTGCTACCGTTCCCCGCGAGTTGGAAACCGTGATCTGTCCGCTACTCGGGCATATCGAATTCAACGACATCCCAGCGCTGGGTTTCTTCATGGCGTGCCTGACGGCGTATGGCATCGACGATAGACCGCTCGTTCCAGGCCACGACTTCATCGGCAACCCCGGCGATCTCTGGCGCGATTTCCTGGGTACTGCCAAAATACTCCATCACGATGATCGGTTTTTTTGCCTCCTGGGTGACCAGAAGAATAAAATTGATCCATTTCTGAAAATCACCGTAAAGACTGGCGAAGACGATAACGACCTCCGCCGGTTTTATTTGTTCTCGAAGTTCTTCTTGCAACGCTTCGTCGGTGCCGTCCGGAGGTTTTTTATCCGGTGCGGCGCTATTTTTATAGATAAAATTGACCGTGCTTTCGAGGTATTCGAAAAACCGGTGATAATCGTCGTGATCCTGAAAAGCGTGGCTGGCGAATACTCTGATTGGGTCATCCTGAGACACGGCGGCTACCTCTCTGTTGCCGTCAGTGTACCGGACAAGTCGTTCCGAGGGCCAGTTTTGCCGTTGAGACGCTACTATGGCTGGGCTACAGTATGTTTCCCGTCATTGTCGGCTGTGGCCCGGAAGACCCGATAAACCCATGCGACTGCTCTTATACAATATTCGTTATGCGACCGGTGCCGGCACCAACTTTCATCTGCCGCTGCCGGGTGCAGGATATATCAAGGGCAGCAGCCGAGCGCTGCGGCAGATTACTGATTTCATCAAATCGGAAGATCCTGACATCGTCGGTCTGGTGGAAGTTGACTCCGGCTCGATCCGCTCCCGGTTGGTCAACCAGGCCGAACAAATCGCCGAGGCGCTTGGTCATTATTCTGTATACCAATGCAAATATGGCGAGGAATCGATACAAAAAAGCCTGCCCATCGTTCGCAAACAGGGTAATGCCTTTCTCGCCGCGCCACGGGTTCACGGCGAGCGATTTCACTACATGTCCACCGGCGTCAAGCGCCTGATTATCGAGCTCGAACTGGAAAATCTCGCGGTTTTCCTCGTTCATCTGTCGTTGAAATACCGTCATCGGCATTATCAGCTCCGCCATTTGCACGACCTGGTTCGCGCATGCACGAAACCGGTCATTGTTGCCGGAGATTTCAACACATTCTGGGGCGAGCACGAAATTTACCTGTTTATGCAGGCCGCTCGGCTCAGGAGCGCGAATGTTGATAGCCTGCCGTCCTATCCCAGTCGCGCCCCGCGCAAGGAGCTGGATTTTATCCTGTACAGCGACGGGATTGAGGTGACCGATTTTCGTATCCCGGCCGTACAGCTGTCGGATCATCTGCCGCTGGTTTGTGATTTTGAAGTCAACGGAAAAAGCTGATGTTGCAGTGCGGCGGGCAACTGCCTAAGATGCCGCGAGCCTGCCTGTATCGGGCCGTTAAGAACTGACTCCGGAGAAACCTGAGCATGACTGAAGAAACCAAGATCGCGAACTGGAAACTGGAACGCGACGCCAACGATATCGCCTGGCTTTGTTTCGACATGGCGGGTGCGAGCGCAAATGTGCTATCGCAAAAAATCATGGCGGAGTTATCCGGCCAATTAACCGCGCTGGAAGAAAATCCGCCCAAAGGGCTGGTGATCTGGTCGGGCAAGAAAAGCGGATTCATTTTTGGCGCAGATATCAAGGAATTCACCAACC
>CAZMOM010000031.1:0-22809 GCA_964568075.1 uncultured Gammaproteobacteria bacterium | reverse complement strand
TCACCAACCTCGCGTCTGAGTCGGAAGTATTTGATATGACGCGGCTCGGCCAGCAGATCATGGGACGGGTCGAAGCACTGCCCTGCCCCAGTGTGGCATTGATTAATGGTTTCGCGCTCGGCGGCGGGCTGGAGCTGGCGCTGGCCTGCGATTACCGGGTTGCCGTCGACGATGGGCGGGTCAGCATCGGCTTGCCGGAAGTAAAACTGGGAATTAACCCCGGGTTTGGAGGCACCGTCAGAACCGTTCGGATTGCAGGGGTAAGCGTGGCAATGGACCTGATGCTCAGCGGTCGATTTTTTCGTGCCGACAAAGCGCTGCGCCATGGACTCATCGACAAGCTGGTTGCCGAGGAGAAAATGCGTGGAACCGCCGAAGAACTGATCAACACCCGGCCGCCAAAACGATCCCCGCCGTTGAAAGAGAAAATAATGAATTTGCCCCTGGTGCGCGGTTTTGTGGCCGGCACAATCAGGAAGCAAGTGGCCCGCCGCGCCAATCCGAAGCATTATCCCGGCCCATTCGCGATGATCGACATGTGGCAGAAATTCGGTGCGTCCGACGCTCAATACAATGCCGAGGCACACCTCATCGCCCGACTGATGGTCAGTGATACCGGCCGCAACCTGATTCGGGTTTTCTTGCTCCAGGACCGGATGAAATCGTTGGGCGGCAAATTGAAAAGTCAGGTTAATCGCCTGCATGTCGTTGGTGCCGGTACGATGGGCGGCGGAATTGCGGCCTGGTCAGCACTGCGCGGTATCGATGTCACGCTGCAGGACCGGGAAGAACAATACGTCCGGCCGGCGCTCGAAAAAGCCGAAAAGCTATTTGCAAAGAAGACGCGCACACCCGAGGACTATGAAGCCGCCGTTGCGCGCCTGAAAATGGACGTCGAAGGCGAAGGCATTGAGGACGCCGACCTGGTCATCGAAGCAATATACGAAAATATCGAGGCGAAGAAGTCACTGTATGCGGATCTGGTGACACGCATGAAAACGGATGCACTTCTCGCGACCAATACATCGAGTCTGATGCTGGAAACCTTGTCCGCAGACTTGCCCGAACCGTCACGGCTTTTCGGGCTGCATTTTTTTAACCCGGTGGAAAAAATGCCGCTGATCGAAATCATCAGCCGCTCCGACACGCCGGAGGAAATCATCGACCAGGGCATTGCGTTTGCCAGGCGTATTGATCGCCTGCCGCTGCCCTGCCATAGCGCTCCCGGCTTCGTCGTGAATCGTGTGTTGATCCCTTATATGACCGAAGCCTCGTTGATCGCGGAAGAAGGGGTTGCCGCCCCGCTGATCGATCAAGCGGCGCTGGATTTCGGCATGCCGATGGGTCCGGTGCATTTATCGGACGTCGTTGGCCTGGATGTCGCGCTCAGTGTCAGCCAGATTCTTGGCGACGCCTTTGCTACACCAGTCCCCGCGATATTGGAAAAAATGGTGGCAGAAAAGAAACTGGGTATGAAAACAGGTGAAGGATTTTACCGCTGGGTCGATGGCAAGCCACAAAAACCCGATACGGGTGGCCAGGTGGCCCCGGACGACCTCAGCGACCGCCTGTTTATGCCGCTGCTGAACGCCGCGGTCGCACTATGGAGCGAGGGGGTCATCGATGACCTGGACCTGCTGGACGCCGGCGTCATTTTTGGCACCGGGTTTGCACCGTTTCGCGGTGGCCCGGTTCACTACGCGCGAAGCCGCGGTATAGAGGACGTTGTGCGGACCATGAACGATCTGGCCGATCGTCATGGAGACCGGTTCCGACCGCACGAGGCATGGAGCCGCATCGAATCGTTGTCATGACCGTCGATAAGAACCAAAAGCCCAGGGGTCACCCCACCATCAGGATGCTGGCGATGCCAAAGGACACCAACTGGCTGGGAGACATATTCGGCGGCTGGCTGATGTCGCACGCGGATATCGCCGGCGGTAATCTGGCGTACGGGCATGCCGGCGGCAACGTGGTTACGGTTGCGGTGGATGACTTCGAATTCATCCGCCCGGTCTATGTCGGCGACGTCGTGACTTTTTATGCCCGGATCTGCAAGACCGGAACAACCTCGATTACCGTTGGCATCGAAATGTTTGTCGATCGCCCCGGCGACCCACCGGATCATCATTTTATTGTCGCCAGCGCGACGATGATTTATGTTCATATCGGGGATGACCGCCGCCCGCGACCGATACCGGAAGAACTACCTGAGAGTCAGTAGGGATGGGGCTCTCAGCGTGCTAGTATCCAGCCTATATAATATAGTGTGATCTAAATCAACGACGCTTGCGCCGGTTGGAAATAAGCTGGTAAGTATCGATCTGAGAGAAAGTTTTCGTCTTCTGGAAAGTGAGCGACGATGAAAGAAAAACCAGTCAGCATCGCGATACTTAGGCGGCTATCCCCGCTGGATGGCCTGCAAAAAGAAAACCTCGAATCACTTGTCAAAAAGACCGCCATCCACGCGCTGGAACCCGGCCGGGTTCTGTTCAAGGAAGGCGATCAGAAGAAAAGAACTGTATATGTAATCAGCGGCGAGCTTGTTCTTCTTTCGGGTGGAGAGGAAGTCGCCGTGATCGAAGGCGGTAGCAAGGAAGCAAATAATCCGGTGGCCCACGTCATACCGCGGAAGGTGACCGCGAAAGCGCGTGGGCCAGTCGAATACCTCGCTATCGACAGTGATTTGCTCGATGTCATGCTGACCTGGGACCAGACCGGCTCTTACGAAGTCGGAGAACTCGGTCTGAGCACAGAAAGGAATTCAACAGATGACTGGATGCTGACCTTGCTGCAGACCAAGGCATTCCACAAGATCCCACCGGCTAATATCCAGGCCATTTTTATGCGTATGCAGCAGGTCAATCATAAAGCCGGTGATATTGTTATCCAGCAGGGCGACGAAGGCGACTTTTTCTATGTCGTCATCAAGGGTGCCTGTAATGTCACACGCGAAACGCCTCTGAATAAAGACGGGATCAAGTTAGCCGACCTGCGCGTTGGCGATACGTTTGGCGAGGAAGCGTTGATTTCAGATGCCAGGCGAAACGCGACGGTAACGATGTCATCCGCCGGCTCGTTGATGCGACTGTCGAAGGAAGATTTCAATTCGCTGCTTAACGAGCCGATGCTGAAATGGGTATCCAAGGAAGAAGCGGGTGAAATAATCGCTGGTGGAGGCGCCTGGCTCGACGTGCGCCTGCCCAGCGAGTTCGAGAATTTCCATGAGCCGGATGCCATCAACATTCCGCTTTACTTCATTCGCCTGAAACTCAACACGTTGGACAATACCAGGCCATACGTTGTCTGTTGTGACACAGGCCGACGCAGTTCTGCAGGGGCTTACATCCTGAACGAGAGGGGATTTGACGCCAGCGTCCTGCGTGACGGACTGGATATGTCCCAGGAAGACGATTAGCGGGCTGGTAAGTTTTGGCTGACCGGATTCCGACGTCACGGATTGCGACGTCACGGATACAACGCACGGCAAAATTGCCTACATCGTGTGAGTCGCTTTATCTCCACCCAGCGCGCCAGCCAGATATTCTTCAATCTTTTTTTGCGTCTGGCCGCGGTCCTGTTCGCTGAATTGCACACCGATACCGGCGGTTCTGCGACTCTGCGCGCCTTTCGGCGTGATCCAGATAACTCGGCCCGCGACAGGTATGCGATCGGCCTCACCCATCAGGTTAAGCAACATAAAAACTTCATCGCCGAGACGATAGGCGCTGGCGGTCGGAATAAACAATCCCCCGTTTTGAATAAACGGCATATAGGCCAGGTACAAAGCGCTTTTGTCCTTGATGGTCAGCGTTAATAGCCCGGGTTTGGTCATTTCATATTTCCTGATAGATCGGACGATAATTCAAACTACTGGCCCAAGGTATCAATACGGCGGCGGCGATCAAATCTGCCCTTAACGATCCTCGCTCCGACTGTCGGCGCACCGCCACCAGGTCGTCCAGGTACCGGTAAAACCTGCTCAAGTTTATGTTAACTGTCCCGCTAATCAAGTGGACTGGTTCACATTCCTGAATCTTTTCCGCACCGCCGGTCCTGGCGCGAATCAGCCCTATCACCACTATTTGCAACCATTCTAGCCAGGTTGCCGGCGGGTATTTGCTCCATTCCTTGGCTATTGCCACCGGATCTGCTGACCCGCCGATAATCCCCCCCAGATCCTGGCAAAATCGACCGTCCAGCTCTGCGAAACCCTGCTCGTGCATCTCCAGCGCGCGCAGCGGTGCGCCACCCGACAAATACAATAGCCTGGCCCAGTCGACACCGCTCTCACACTCGTGGAGCCACGTCAGCACCTGTTCCCGCGGGGGGCGGGAGAATTTCAATAACTGACAGCGACTTCTCACCGTCGGCAGTAAGCCATCCGGCCGTCCGGACACCAGAATAATCAGGGCATCGCCCGCTGGTTCCTCAAGGGTCTTTAGCAGGCTGTTAGCTGCATTCCGTGTCATCAGGTCTGTATCGGCTATCACAACGACTTTATAGCCCCCCTGAAAGCTGGTCAGACGCATGTACTCGCTGATCTTTCTGGTCTGATCGACGCCGATTGTTTTGCGATCCTCCGGCACCGTTTCCCAGCGAAAATCCGGATGTCCCCCGCCTCTCATCATCGCGCATCCGGCACATGCGCCACAGGGCCTGTCTTCCAGGCGTTCGTGACGGCACATCATAAAACCGGCCAGCTCGCGGGCGAATTGTCTCTTGCCCATGCCGGCCGGACCGGCGAGCAGTACGCCGTGTGGCATTCGTCGCTGCTCCCAGGCACCTGTCAACTGCTCCCAAAGGGCCTCCTGCCAGAAGAAAATATTTTTATATTTTTGTTTTTTCAATGAGTTACGACATTTTAAGAGAAATTACTTAAATATAAATCCATGACCCTGCCCAGGTCTGCCTGAACCTCTGCCAGGGGCCGGCTGGCATCGACGACGACACAGCGATCCGGTTCTCGCTCGGCACGGGATAAATAGATTTCGCGGGCGCGCTGAAAAAACTCCAGACGCTGACTTTCGAAGCGGTCTGTTCCTCCCCGTTCCCTGACTCTTTCCAATCCGATCTCAACAGGAGCATCCAGCAATATGGTCAGGTCCGGCTGCAGGCCTGACTGGATCATACTCTCCAGACCGGCGATAAGGTCCAGCGGCAGCCCCCTGCCCCCACCCTGATAGGCGTAGGTTGCATCGGTAAACCGGTCGCAGAGTACCCATTTCCCGTGAGCCAGCGCCGGCCTGATCCGGTTTTCCAGATGGGCAGAGCGTGCTGCAAAAATCAACAACAGCTCGCACAGGTCCGGAATGGGTTCATCGTCAGTATCGAGGACAAGTTTTCGGATACTCTCTGCCAGCGGCGTACCGCCGGGCTCACGAGTCAGATCGACATCAACCCCCGCATCGACCAGGCGCCGATGAATAAACTCCATATTCGTGGATTTCCCGACGCCCTCGAGACCTTCCAGTGTTATCAGCTTGCCACTCATGGGTTCTTCCTGTTCTGGCGAATTTGTCTGAGGTAATCGCGCACCGCTTCGTTATGTTCTTCCAATGTTGCCGAAAAGCGGTGACTGCCATCGCCGGCGCCGGTAGCGACAAAATAGAGAGCGTCCCCCGGCGACGGATGCATGACAGCGTCGATGGATGCTGCGCCCGCTAGTGCGATCGGTGTCGGCGGAAGGCCTCGACGCGTATAGGTATTGTAGGGTGTATCGGTTTCCAGGTGGCGACGAGTCAGGTTCCCGTCGAAGCCGGCGCCCAGGCCGTAAATGACCGTCGGGTCCGTTTGCAGCCGCATCCGTTTTTGCAGCCGGCGAATAAAAACACCGGCAATCAATGGTCTTTCAGCAACCATCGCTGTCTCTTTTTCGACGATTGACGCAAGGATCAACGCTTCTGCAGGCGTATCAAACGGCAACCCGGAATCCCTGTTTTGCCACGCCTTATCGAGTCGAACCTGCAAATCATTATGGGCGCGCTGTAAAATGACGCTGGCTTTTTCTCCACGGACAAAATGATAGGTTTCGGGTAAAAATTGCCCCTCTGCGTGCTGGCCCTGGTAATCCAGCGCCTGCATCAGGGTTTCGGCCGCCGATACCGACTCGAGATCGATATCCATCCGGATCATTTCCTCGTCCGACAGCGCCGACAACAGCTCCCCGACACTCCACCCCTCGATGATCGTGAACCCGCGGATCAATACATCACCGTGAGTCAGGGCCTGCAACAGTTCGGCTCCGGTCATTCCGGGTTTGAGTAAATATTCACCCGCTTTAATTCTTGTCGCTGCACCGCCAAGCCGCGCGGACAGCGAGAAAGCCAGCGGTTGTGCGAGTATTTCTCTTGTCGCAAGTTCGCGTACCAGCCCGGAAAAGGTCGTTCCAGGGTCGACGATCAGCGTCTCGCCGTCGCGTACGATATTCAACTTCGCGTTCACCGCCTGGGAGATATACAGAACGCCTGCCCCCAGCAACAGGCCTGACACCAACAGCACAGAGGCGAGGACGCGTAATCCACGACTCATTCCACGGCTCCGGGGTCAGCCAGCGTTGCCTGCCGGCTCCTGTGCAGAGAATTACGGCGAAAAATTTCCTCGGCGTACCCCAATTCTTTAGCTGGTGGCGTGGTTTGTGAAACCTTGATTCCCCGCTGGCAAGCAATCTGCATTATTTTTCTCATAATGCCAGTAGCGCCGGATTGGGACAGATCCGACGAAATCAGCGCACCGGACCGGACTACACACAGGTTGTTCATATTGCCACAAACGCCATCGGCATATTCGCCCGTGTTCTCAACCACAAATGTCCGGCATGGTGAGCCATTTTTTCCCAAAATCCAGGACTTATCCCAGGCTGACGAAAAGGCATTATCGTCTGTTTGGTTCGGCCCAAACGAATCCTTCAAAACAATGGATTCGCCCAGAAACCCGAACAGGATGTCATGGTTGCTGGTTTGACCCGGCGCGCCCCCGAACTGGTAGTGGGGTGGTGGGGCTGGCGGACGGGCCATTAACTGGGCTGGGCGAAGACCAGCGTACCGTTCGTGCCCCCAAAACCGAAGGAATTAGAGACAGCGATACGAAGGTTCATCTGGCGCGCCTCGTTCGGTACGTAGTCAAGATCACAATCCGGGTCCGAGTGTTCCAGGTTAATCGTGGGCGGCGCCACCTGGTCACGAATTGCCAATATGCTGAAAATGGCTTCAATGCCGCCGGCGGCGCCCAGCAAATGGCCGGTCATCGATTTGGTGGCACTAACCGCCAGCTTGTACGCGTGATCGCCAAACGCCTGCTTAATCGCCTTCGTTTCTGCTATATCACCCAACGGAGTAGAAGTGCCGTGAGCGTTTATATAATCGACCTCTTCGGGCTTGATTCCCGCATCTGCGAGCGCATTATTCATGCACAGGCTCGCCCCTTCACCAGATTCCAGCGGTGCGGTCATGTGGAAAGCATCGCCGCTCATGCCAAATCCAATCAGTTCGGCGAGAATATTTGCGCCACGTTTTTTGGCGCTTTCGTATTCTTCCAGTACTATGCAACCAGCACCATCTGCCAGGACAAATCCATCCCGTTCAGCGTCCCACGGCCGGCTCGCTTTTTCCGGATCATCATTTCGCGTAGACAACGCCCGAGCGGAACAAAACCCACCCAGCCCCAAAGCCGTGGTCGCCATTTCGGCTCCGCCGGCTACCATCGCATCGGCATCGCCATATTGAATTGCACGCATGGCAAAACCAATGCAGTGCGTAGCGGTCGTACAGGCCGTAACCAGCGCAAAGTTAGGTCCGGTCATTTTGTGCCGGATAGAAACATGCCCGGCGATCATGTTGATGATTATACTCGGGATGAGAAACGGCGATATTTTTCTCGGTTTGCCTGTGTCGAGATACTTGCTGTATCCGGATTCGATCGTTTCCAGCCCCCCGATTCCAGCGCCGATGGCAACACCGACGCGGTACCGGTTTTCGTCGCTTACCTGCAAGCCGGAAGCGGCCATGGCCTGATCTGCCGCGGCGATACCATAATGGATAAACGGATCCATTTTTCTTGCGTCTTTATTATCGATGTACTCAGAGACATCAAAATCAACAACCGGCCCGCCGATTTGAGTCGTAAACAGACTCGTATCCATACGGGTGATCCGGCTAATACCGCTTTTCCCGGAAACAATATTGGTCCAGGCGGCGTCCACTGTGCTGCCTACGGGAGACACAATGCCCAACCCGGTAACGACGACGCGTCGTTTCGTCAAAACTTCACCGGATAAAAACGGGAGACTGCCAGGACAACACCGCAGTTATTCCCTGGCGGCGGCATGACAATATATCGATCAGGAATCAGAATTTTTTTCCTTGACGTAATCGATAGCCAGCTGAACTGTAGTTATTTTTTCGGCTTCTTCGTCCGGGATTTCAGTGTCGAATTCCTCTTCCAGCGCCATTACCAGCTCGACAGTGTCCAGAGAATCCGCGCCCAGATCGTCAACGAAAGAGGCATTATTGGTCACTTCCTCCACCTTAACGCCCAACTGTTCGGCGACAATCTGTTTTACCTGCTCTTCAATATTGCTCATTGTGTGCTCGTCCTCATCAGAAAATCGGCGCCGCAGGTAAATGACCTGTTGCGGGCGGCTATTGTATTGAAATGTTGCGGGGCAATCTAGTGGTCCAACAAGTTTATATGGTCCGTTCCGGGTCAGGCCATGTACATTCCACCGTTGATATTCAGCGTTTCGCCGGTGATATAACCGGCTGCCGGTGAGGCCAGGAATCCGACCGCAACCGCGATGTCGTCCGGAGTTCCGAGGCGGGTTAACGGAACCTGGTCGATCAGCGCCTGCCGCTGTACATCACTCATTGCCCGGGTCATGTCGGTTTCAATGATCCCCGGTGCAATAGCGTTCACGGTAATATTTCTCGAGCCAATTTCCCTGGCCAGAGACTTGGTAAAACCAATCATGCCGGCTTTCGCGGCCGCGTAATTGCTTTGGCCCGCGTTGCCCATCAAGCCGACTACCGAGGTGATGTTAATTATCCGGCCTGCACGCGATTTCATCATCCCGCGCAAGCAGCCTTTGGTCATCCGGTAAAGCGAACTGAGATTGGTGTTGATAATGTCATCCCATTCATCTTCTTTCATGCGCAACAGTAAATTATCTCGCGTAATACCGGCGTTGTTAACGAGGACTGCGGGCGCACCTTCATGTTTGTTTACGTCGCTGATCAGTCGATCTACCGACGCCGGATCAGCTACATCCAGAACTGCTCCGCGGCCGTCGATGCCCGCTTTTTCCATATAAACGCTTATGGACTCGGCCCCTTTTTCGGACGTCGCGGTTCCGACAACGACCGCGCCCATCTCACCCAGGCGTAATGCGATAGCCTGTCCGATGCCGCGTGACGCACCGGTTACCAGTGCTGTTTTGCCGCGCAATGTTGTCTTGTCATTCATCACCGGTCTCCGCCGTCATTTTTCCCAGTGCTGCATCCAGGCTTGCCGGGTCAAACACCGGCATTATCGTCATCGATTTATCGATTCTTCGGTTCAATCCCGTTAATACCTTGCCCGGACCAAATTCGAGCATACTGCCGATACCTTCCCGCGACATGTATTGTACGCATTCGACCCAACGCACCGGCAAATATAGTTGCCTGACCAAGGCCTCACGAATGTCCCCTGCCGTTTCATGTGTTTTCGCATCGACGTTGTGCACCACCGGGATATTGCTCGCAGCGAACTCTGTTTCGCTCAGGCGCCGTTCCAGCTTTTCGGCGGCACTCGCCATCAGCGCGCAATGCGATGGGACGCTGACCGGCAACGGGATGGCTTTTCTGGCACCCATTTGCTTCGCAATCTCAATTGCCCGCCTGACCGCGGCAGCCTTTCCTGCGATAACCACCTGCCCCGGGGAATTGAAATTCACTGCCGCTACACAATCGCTGTTCGCTCCCTGCTTGCAGGCGCTGATGACCTGATCATCGTCTAGCCCCAGAATCGCCGCCATGGCGCCTGTTCCGGCCGGCACCGCATCCTGCATAGCATTTCCCCGAAATTCCACCAGTCGGACCGCTGTCGAAAACGCCAGCGCTCCGCAACAGACCAGAGCCGTATATTCGCCGAGACTGTGGCCGGCCATCATTTGCGCCGGTGCGCCACCGGCGCCCTGCCAGACCCGGTAAACTGCAACCCCGCTGGCCAGCAGCGCAGGCTGTGTCACCTGTGTCTGACTCAGTTGTTCCCCTGGCCCGTCCTGGCAGAGCCGCCAAAGATCGTACCCCAGCGCAGCCGAGGCTTCCGCGAAGGTCTCGATAACAATGGGATACGAAGCAGCCAGTTCAGCGAGCATCCCGACCGATTGCGCCCCTTGCCCCGGAAAAACATATGCCAATGACATAATTTTGATCTCCTGAAGAATCTCGGTTCGGTCCGCCAAAGATCGTTCAATCCGGCCAGCGCCCGAAATCGCAAAAGCGCGAAATTATACTCCTGTCAGCCGCTCGCGCAGCCCCAGACTCCGGGCACCGATCAAGCCCCCGACAATTCCGAACCAGTGCGCATCGACGGAAATCGGCCCACCGCTGATCAGCTCGCTGCCCGGCAGCGGCCCGACCAGTTGCTCGTAAAAACCCTTGAGCAAAATGGCGATCAGCAAAACAAGGGCATTCTTGCGCCCTGCCCTGAGTCCTTTGAGCGCGCCAGCGGTAATCCAGCAATGCAGCATGCCCGACAATCCTACATACCATTGCAGATCCGGTCTGAGCCAGAAAAACCCCAGTGCAGTAATAACCAGGCCGCAACCGCTGATCCAGGTCCACTCCGGCAGATCGAATTCCCGACCCAGCAAACCGCTAACCAGCAGCAGACCCGCCAAATTCAATGCCAGGTGCCCGCTGCCCAGGTGCACCAGGTGCGCGGTAACGAATCGCCAGATCTCACCTGAGATCACCGCTTCGCGATGGTATTGCAATAGTTCCCGCGCCGGATCGCCGAATGCTTGAAAAACAATCGCCAGGATCGCGATAATCACGGTAGCCCGGCCAACCGGGTGACTTGCATAATTCATCGCTGTCAAACTACGTGTTTCCCGCTGTCTGTTATCATGGAAGGCCTTGAGGCTAACGGTGTCCGACCTATGAACGCAAAAATACCGACTTCCGCCAGCGCCGGGTTCACGCTGATTGAGATCATGGTGGTCGTTGTAATCCTCGGCATACTGGCTGCCATTGTCGCACCAAACATAATCGGTCGTGTCGAGCAGGCCCGTGTGACCCGGGCGAAAACAGATATCCAGACCATCGAAGCCGCATTGAAAATGTACCGGATAGATAACTCCCGTTACCCCACCACGGAACAGGGTCTTGAGGCACTCGTGAAGCAGCCACCCGGTACCAGGATGCCCAGTTACATGCCGGACGGATATCTGGAACGCCTGCGGACGGATCCGTGGAATTCACCGTATCAGTATATCTATCCGGGTCAAAATGGCCGGGTCGAAATCTATTCGTTCGGTGCGGACGGGTTGCCGGGAGGAGAAGAAAACGACGCCGATATCGGCAACTGGAATCTGGACGAATAAACCACCAGGCCATACAAATATAAACTCGTTCAAATGGAGATGATTCCCCGGCTCTCAAAAACGCGTCAGAGCGGTTTTACGCTGCTCGAACTCCTGGTTGTGCTGGTCATCATGGCCATCGGTACCGCGATGGCGATGATTTCGATGGGTATTCTGGATCCGGACAAGGACGTTGCCAAAGAGTCCCGCCGGCTCAAGGCGTTACTGCAAATGGCACAGGAGCAAGCCATATTCCAGGGCCGCAGTATCGGTCTGGAAATTACCGATGATAACTATCGTTTTTTCTTGTATGACCGCAGACCCGACGCCGAGGGGAACATGATCAGTCTATGGGTGCCCATGACCAACGATGAAATTTTCAAAACCCGCGAACTGCCCGAAGATATTGTGCTCGAGCTATTGATCGACGATCGCGACATTCAATTGCCTGTTCTCGATGACGACGAGGCGCCAGCGCCACAGATTCTTATGCTCAGCAGCGGCGACATGAGCAATTTCGAAATTTATTTTTATCGGGAAGCGGGCTCCTCGCGCTATTTACTGAGCGGCGATTCACAGGATGGCCTGTCGCTCGAAGAAACCGGCGACAGAGCGCTATGACAAAACCAAGAGGATTTACCTTACTCGAGGTCATGGTCGCGATGGCCATAACCGCGCTCGGTCTGAGCGCAACCTATTACGCGGTCATGCAATCGATCGGTTCGGTCGATCGTCTGCAGAACAAGACATTTGCCCATTGGATCGCACTTAATCAACTGACCGAAATGCGATCACAGCGAGAGACGCCGAAAGTCGGCGACAGCGAAGGTGACGTGGAATTTGCAAATCAGTATTGGGTCTGGCGCGCTACAGTTTCGGAAACCCAAGTGGAAAATCTTTACCGCGTCGATCTCGCGGTCGCTTTTGAGGATTCCCCGGACCATGTCGTTTCTGATGTCGTGGGTTTTATCGGACCCCCATTGATCACCAGTGGGCAGATTTTGCCCTGGTCCGCCGAACCTGCCGAGAAATTTCAATGAACGGTAAACCCAGATTCACGGACCGCGGATTTACCCTGATCGAAATCCTGGTTGCGCTGGCTATATTTTCCCTGATGGCCACCATGCTGTTTGGCGGCTTTATTGCCATCAGCCAACAAGTGGACTGGTCTGGCAAGCGTGCCGACCGGCTGCAGCAGATACAATCCTCGATGCTTTTTCTTAGCCGGGACTTCTCACAGTTGCAGCCCCGCCCGGTGCGATCGGAATTGGGCGATTTTCGTGAGCCGGCGCTTGCGGCGGACGCGCGCAGCAACTACCTGGTCGAGCTGACGCGTGGCGGTTGGAGCAATCCAGCCAGTATTCCCCGCAGCACCCTGCAGCGGGTCGCGTATCGACTCGAAGAAAACACCCTGGTACGACTTGACTGGCCGGTTCTCGATCGCCTGGCCGGTAGCGAACCTCGGCGCAAGGAGATTCTCGACGATGTCGAACTGGTCGAAATTCGTTATCTGGACGAAAGCCTCGAATGGCATGAAAACTGGCCGCCGCTGGGCAGCGAGAATCGGGTTTCGGCGTGGCTAAGGCCGGTTGCCGTTGAAGTCAGCATCGAACTCGGTGATTTCGGCCGGATCACCCGTTTGCTGGAGATTCGCGGTGGGTAGGCCGGCGGCTCCGGTTCGGACACGGCAACAGGGCGTAGCGCTGCTAACAGCCCTGCTGCTGATCTCCCTGGTGACCATATTGGTGGTTGATCTGCAGTGGGACACGAGCCTCGATATCCGGCGCAGCGAGAACCTTTTTGAGGCAGACCAGGCGATGCTTTACGCGCTCGGCGCAGAGGCGTGGGCCACCGAAATATTGCGTATCGATGCCAGGGACTCGGCTCGCGATCATACCGGCGAAGATTGGGCGACGCCGGTGCCCGCCTTGCCGATCGAGGGCGGCGCGATCCGCGGTTTCGTCGAGGATATGCAAAGCCGTTTCAATCTTAATAATCTGGTAGACGGCAACGGTGAGATTGACGAAGTGTCGGTCGAGCAATTCGAGCGCCTGCTGAATGTGCTGGGGCTCAATTCGGGACTGGCGAGAATTTCTGCCGACTGGATAGACCGGGATAGCGTGCCCGGATTCCCAAGCGGAGCCGAGGATGGTACTTACACCTCTCGCCTGCCACCCTACCGGACCGCCAACCTGTCGATCACCTCCGCCAGTGAATTGTTGTCCATCGCGGAAATGGATTCGGCCAGTTATCTCGCGCTGGCGCCGTTCGTAATCGCTTTGCCGAATGGGACAACGCTTAACGTCAACACCGCCAGTGCGCCTGTCCTGATGTCGCTAGCAGACGAGATCAGCGAAACCGTCGCGGACAATCTGATCGGTGAACGCGGCGAAGAGGGGTTCGAGGACCTGCAGGCGTTTGCGGATCTGGTGGAACCCGAGGTGATGCAGGGTCTGGGCCTGGACAGTCATTTCTTTCGCCTGACGGCCGATGTATCTATTGGCTCCTCAAGATTCACCATGTACAGTTTGCTTGAACGCAATAACGGGCAGGCGTTGCCGGTAATGCGCACGTATAACAGCGAGTGAAAACAGTTTTATGAGCGAAGTACTGGTCATCAGGCTTTTGGATGGGGAAGCGGAGTGGGTCACCATGGATCCCACCGGCGGCCAGCTTGGCCAGGCCCAAACAGGCCGCCTGCAAGCACTGGCTGGCCTGTCTGCGCAGAAGCGTCTTATCCTTCTCGCGCCGGGGGCGGATGTCCTGGTCACCAGTATCACGGTACCGGTCAAAAGCTCAGGAAAAATGTTGCAAGCCATCCCATTCGCACTCGAGGAACATTTGGTTGGCGATATAGAGACCCAGCATTTTGCGATCAGTAAACGCGATAACGACGGAACAGTTGGGGTCGCGGTAATCGATAAGGACCGTTTGCAGTCCATCCTGGACCAACTGAAAGAACATGGACTGGAACCTGACGAAGTCATCCCGGAGTCTCTGGGATTGCCGTGGACTATTGGACAGACTTCACTGCTGTTAAGAGAAGATGGAGTTTCCGCGCTTCGAACCGGCCAGTGGGATAGCGTTTTCCTTCCAAGTTTGCCCGTTGAAGACGCGCTGGTTTTCGCCGCTGGAGAGGAATCAGTTAACACGCTGACTATTTATTGTGATTCCGGCATAGCGGAAACCGTATCGGAGCTCCAGGACAATTGTGAGATTCAGTTACTAAAAAACGGCGATCTGCCACTACTGGCAAGCCAGGTGATCGGCGGCCCGAGCATCAACTTTTTGCAAGGGGCGTTTGCGCCCAGGTCACAGATCAAGGAAAAATTCAGGCCCTGGAGATTTGCGGCTTCCTTGTTGCTTGCGTTGCTGTTAACGGTGCTGGCGCGTGATGTCGTCAGGTTGCAGCAAATCAAATCGATCCGTGAGTCTCTCGATGGGCAAATGGCCGACATTCTTCGGGCTACGTGCCCTGATCAAAGTCGAATAGTTAATCCACTTAACCAGCTGCTCGCTTGCACTGGCAGCGGTCGAGGCTCGGCCGAGCCTCAGTATTTTCTGGATGCGCTGACCGTCGTCAGTAGCGCGATTCCTGATAATCGAAACGTCAAGATCGTGTCCGTCAACTTCGCCGAAAGAGCGATGGAACTCAGGTTAAACGTACCGGATATTGCGACGTTGGATAACATTCAGAAAAAAGTCAGCGAGTCCGTCGACTTCACGGCAGAAATTCAAAGCACATCGCAGGATGAAAACCGGGTCGAAGGCCGTATCCAGATTCGCAAGAATGAGGATCAGGCCTGATGATAAATCAATGGCTGACAGACAGAACCGAAAGTGAACGCCGTATTCTCGCTGCTGCGGCAGTCCTGCTCCTGGTTTTACTGGTGGGCTTATTTATCCGGCCCGTTTACGCGAGCCTGCGACAAAACGAGATCCGGGTAGCCCGCCAGTACATTGACCTTGACCAAATGAAGGAAATCGTCCGTACCTCCAGCGGCGGAGTGTCGACGAGACGCGATCCGGCCATTACCGGATCACTCGTTATCATTCTTCAGGAAAGCGCCCGCCGCGAAGGCCTTTCGATTGCGACGATGCAGCCAATTGGGACACAGTCGATCAACACGCGCCTCAATGATGTCTCATTTGAAGCGATGATGCGCTGGCTGGCTGCACTCGAATCGCAAGGTGTGAGCGTCCAGACTGCATCCATTCGCAGCGGCCAACAAGACGGCACCGTGGATACCAGCCTGCTCCTGACGCGTAACTAGGCACTGCCTTGTCAACATGAAGTGGTCTGTAAAACGCTGGGTCGCTACAGGCGTATTGGCGTTTCTTGTTTTTCTGCTGATCAACCTTCCCGGCAGCATTATTGAGCCGTATCTCGAGAATACACCCGCCAGAATATCGGGTATCACGGGAAGCATCTGGAATGGGAACGCGCAAAATTTTTCTGTAGATCAATTTCAATTCGGTCATGCAAGCTGGCGCTGGAAAGCGACGGGTTTGTTAAAAGGACGCATGGAATTTGAATTTCAGGCCGGCAAAAATGATCCTTATTTATCCGGTCGTTTCGGCATGGGCCTGGATGGCCGATTGCACGCCGAGAACTGCAGGCTGGACATGAGTCTTGAACAACTGGGACGACTACCGTACGAGGCCACCGCAAATATAATACTGAACATCGAGACGTTGATACTTGACGGGCAATGGCCGGATCATGCTACCGGGACATTCCTGCTCAGTAATACCAGCATTAACATTCCGAAGAGGCTTGATTTGGGCGATTTCAACGGCCGATTCGAGATCGCCAATGGCAGCAATCTGGTCGCTGCCTTTCATGATCTGGATGGTGCCCTTGAAATAAATGGCCAACTGGATCTGGATGCACAGGGTAACTTTTTTATTGACGGCCTGATCACGCCACGCGGTCAAATCAGTGCGCGACTTAGATATGCGCTTAGTTTCCTGCCGCGAGAAGCCGGTGGCGAATATTCAATCAACTTTAGCGGCTCATTGTAGCCATGCAAAAAAAACCACGGTCCGCCAATCGCGGGTAGCGATTTTCAGGTTATGGCACGGGGGACCACTCGCGCCAGCTTTTCAATAAAGGAAAATACAGGCCCAGGCGAATCGGCCTGTCATCGATTTCTCGCATCAGCCTGGCATATCGTTCCAGCTGGTCGCAGTATCGCTGCTGCTGCAGATCAAGAAAACTTTCCAGGTCGCTACCCCCGTGACGACTCGTCTTGTAGTCGATGATCCAGCGCCGCCCGTCAGCATCGACAAACGTCCTGTCAAGAATGACGCTAATCATTTCTCCGTCGAGAACGCCGCTTATCGCAAGCTCACACCGCGCCTCTTTTTTCTCGCTCAGTATCCAGCGCCCGGTTTCGTCTTCGAGGGTATTGCATAAAGACAGTTTGACGTTTGCGACAGCATCATCCAGCCCCACATCCGGATGACCAAGAGTCAGTAACCGGGTACGGTAATAGTCGCTATTCTGATTCACACGCGACTCACTCCAGGTGCCGATGCCCTGCCGCCCCACCTGTTCGAGTTCGCCATGGACGACCGTGCCAATCATTCGCAGTGACTCTTTCGCCCAGTCAAATTCGATGGCGGCGTCAATCTCCTCGCCGGCGTCCGCCAATTGCGATTTCGTTTTCACAGAGGGCAATTCAGGCAGTGTCCACCGCCCGGGAAGTCTGTTCAATTTCGGATGTGCAACTTCCACTTTTCGGATATCGATGCTGCCTGGCTTCGCTTGCAGTTTTAAAAACTCCGGTTCGAGTATCGGCCACAGGCGGTGCAGCAGGGAGCCTTTAGCCGCTTTTGGCTGAAGATCCTTGCCAGAGGCTTTCGCATGACCCAGCAAATGGAGTTTTTTTCTGGCCCGCGTGCAGGCGACATACAGCAGGCGATCCGTCTCATACAAATCGCGCCGATCTTCTATATTTTTTAATAAACCGAAAAATGGATCTTTTTCATTGCCCGTTGCACTCAATGGCGCCATCAGTAATTCTTCTTCCCCCTTGCTCTCACCAACCACACTCATCCAGCGTAACAATGGTTTATCGGCATTAGCGGGCCTTCTCCCGAGACCAGGAATTATGACTGTATCGAATTCCAGTCCCTTCGCCTTATGTATCGTCATAATCTGAAAGCGGGAATCAGATTTCGGATCCGGGGCTGCATAAAGCCCCTTGAGCTTTTCCTCAATACGCGACAATTCCTCCGGCTCACCCGACTGATCCAGATTTTCCAGTAAGCGAAAATAACTCTCCGCGTTGTCGATATCGGCAGATTCTGACAACACGGCCGGTCCGCCCAATGCGAGCCAAACGCCTTCCAATCGGGCCCGAAGACTTTTTCGGCCACGCTCCGCCAGACAGGTCAGCAACGTTTCGCGAACACGGATGACGCGTTTGGCGCCGTCATCGCAAAGTTTTCTGATATCGATCGATTCGAGTAACTGCGGCACTGCTGCCTTCCGATTTTCGCCCATCAGTTGATATAAATCGGCGAGACTCAATCCGCACCATGGGGCACGCAGCACAGCCAGCCACGCACCACGATCGGCCGGATGTAAAATTGCGCGTGTCAGCGCGAGTAAATCCTGAATCACCGGCCGCTCGCCCAGCGCTTCCGTGTCCAGCGTCTGAAAAACCAGCCCTTTTCGTCTGAGGTTCGGCAGTATATGGTTGAGATGTTTCCGGCTGCGAACAAGAATAGCGATCGTGGCGTCTTGGTCTTTCAATGCCTCTGCCACCAGTTCGGAAATCGTTTCGGCCTCCACGTCACGATCGTCTTCCAACTGCGCATGCATGATGACGCCTTCCCCGGCAAGCGAGTCATTGACCGCATCGGATTTCGAAAAACGAACTTTACCCTCGGCGAGATCCTCTTCGTCCGGCATCACCGTCGCAAAGGTCTGGTTAAACCAGTCAACGATGCCCTTCTGAGAGCGAAAGTTCGCAGACAAAACCAGTGGCTCCAGTGCAACACGGCCGCCATCCAGACCGTTGCGCCAGCACTCCATGAACAATGCGACCTCGGCCTCCCGAAAACGATAAATCGATTGCATCGGGTCACCAACGAGGAACAAGGTTCGGTCATCGTCCGGTTGCCAGCCGGCCGTTAACATGTTGAGCATCTGGACCTGTTCGAATGAGGTATCCTGAAATTCGTCCACGAGAATATGGCGAATGCGGTAATCGAGGGCCAACGCGAGGTCCGTTGGCCGCTCAGGCTTGCCGAGTGCCGTAAGTGCTGCTCCGGCAACCGCCGGATAATCAACGGCGCCATGCTCACCGAATACGAGTTGCAACTGGGCAGCACAGGCGGGTAAAACTTGCAACAAATTCTCCAGAACACGCCATTGCTCGTCCGGAAATGCCTGACGAGGCAGCAGTCGAATTTCATCCAACTGCCTGGCCAGGGAATCCCGTCCGACCAGGGAATCAAGAAATTCAACCATGTTCTGCTTATGGCTTTCGCCGGGCGGGAAGCCCGTCGATTTATTGACTGTCTTGCGCCAGTTCGGCCCCGCGGATGTCAACAGCAGAAAGGCGCCGAATTGCCAGAATTCCAGAGAATTCAGATCAAGGATTTGTTCGGCGGATCTTGCAAAGGGTACGGCAAGCTCGGGCTGGTTTCTCAAAGCCACCGCGACGAGCTCCTGTAACGTTTTCGCAGCGTCTTTTGACAACGTCTGCCGGAGGACGGTGATTTGCCGATGCACTTGTCGCTCCAGCGCTTTTTCCAGTTGTTCGCGCAACCCGGTGTGGTCGCCACCTGGCTCGATGCGTCGTAACCAGTGCATGCGCGCTTTTAGCATTTTTGCAAGCAGGTCGACGGTACTCGCAAACCGGTTATCCAGATGCCCGAGCAGACCCGCCTCCGCCGATCCGGCGTCTGTGTCGGACTGCGCCAATTGGCGTCGTGCCGCCTCCCGGTACAGCGAATCGGCGTCATCGGAGATTTCGAGCGGTAATCCTCGACCAGCGAGGTAAGGCATTTGCCGCGCCAGCACGGCATTAAAACCGTCTATGGTCGTCAACTTCAGACGCGAGGGATACTCCAGCAATCGCCAGCTCTTTTCACGGTCACGGCGCAAGACCTGCTCAGCCAACTCGCGGCGGCGAATTTCGTATTCATCATTGACTGCAGACTGGGCATTGGCTTCCTGGAGCGCACTGAGAATCCGCTGACGCATCTCGCCCGCCGCCTTTCTGGTAAATGTCATCGCCAGAATTTCTTCCGGTTTTTCAACCAGCGCTAAAAGATGAAGAAAACGCTGAGTTAGTAATTCAGTTTTTCCAGAACCTGCCGGCGCCTGCACGATAAATGATCGAGTCGGCATCAACGCGCTCAGGCGTTGCTTGAAATCGTCGACTTTGAGATCGGTTTTTTTGGCGCCGTTCATCGTTTTTTGCCCTGCTCGTCCATTTCAAGAATCCGGCACGCAGCACCCAAGTGGCAATAATCACAGGCATGTTTTGTCGGGTCGGTGCGGGAATCCCCTGCCCTGAAATCCTTACCGAGCCGATCCAACCTCTGCCGCCACGCGAGCAATAATTCGTCCCAGTTCGCACTGTCTTCATCAGCCCGTTTGCTTCCTCTGAATGCCTTTGGCCGATCCGCGAGGACCGGGTCCGCAAGCAAGGCGTCATACTCGCAACTCTCCGCGTGAAGCCGGGCGATGCAAACGCCCGCAAGGTCTTTTGGATTCGCGGTCGCGTAGACTGCCAACTGAGGTTTTTCCGGCCTAACGCCAAGCGCTTCATTTGCGCTGTCACTGCCGGTTTTGTAATCAATTATCAGCTGCCGTTGGTCGCCCACAAGCCAGTCGACCCGATCGATTCTCATACCGATAGTCAGACCACCGACCTCGGCCTCCACCAACTCCTCCGTGTGGATCACTACAAAATCCATGCGCTTTTTTTCATAGGCCATCAACCTGAGAATCAGCTTTTGTTGTCTGGCCTTTTCTAACAGCCTGCTTCCATCTCCAATGAACATAGTCTCTGCTTTCAAGGCGGCCCAGGCTTTGTCAAATCCATCGCCAATCATTTTCCGCAGTCCGCCGTCGTTGCAGTCGATCAAGCCACTCTTACTTTTCAACTGTTGCCAAAGATACTCCAGCGTCTTGTGAGCAACAGACCCTTTGAGACGCGGCGAAATTCCCGGCTCGGGACTCTCAAGCTGATCGGCGGCAAGACGGATCAACGCAAAAGCTTTGAATGGGCATTGCGACTGATAGGTAAAAATTCCTGTTCCACCTTTCTGTTTTCCCTCTGCCGCTACGGCCGGGCCGTTATGATCATCGACAGACTCCAGTGGCGTATTCAGTAGAGATTCTGCGACAGGGTTGATCGACAAAACGGCTTGCTGTTTTGCACCGGCGTCCCCCGGCATCAATGTGCGCAGCAACGGGCTGGGCCTGCGTGGCTCGTCATCAACGGTTTTTGACCAGGACAGGACAACTTCGGCGGCGCTGCTACGCAGCGATCCGAGCATGCGGCTCGAAAACTCCAGTTCATGTTCTGCGGTCGCGTGCGGCAGGCCGTATTGTATTTGCAGGCTCGCCGGTATCAGCGGCATCAGCTGCGGCGGCGCCGGAAAAGACTCATCATCGAGCCCGCATATCCACAAGGCGTCGAACCTTGAGCCTGCGGCCTCCAGCGTTCCCATCACCTGAACCGCCGCACCTGGCGTCCTGGCTTGAAACTCCGTCTCGGTAGCGATGCGCTCCAGATTGTTTAACGCCTCGGCGGCAGACAACTTGCCACATACAGGGCCCAGTTTCCCAAGATTATTCAGAAGTTCGTGCCAACGGACCGTCGTTTGAAATTCCTCGCTGTTAAGGCTGCGCTCCCCAGGCCACCCGATGGTCCTCAACCATTCGGTAAATCGCTCAGACCATACGGCCGGATCCAATTTCACTCTGCCGGGTTTCTTTTCGTGCAGGGTCTTCATGATTTTTTGCATTGACCCAAGAGCCGCATCGTTTCCGCAGCGCCAGGCGATGTTGGCCGGACTTGCTGATTCCATCCACCGTTCACGGAAAATGACATCGAGCCTGGCACATTGCCAGGCACTCGCACCCAAGTTATAAAAAGGAGAACGCAGAAAACGGCTGAGTTCGTGACTGTCCAGACCCGTGATCACCAGTTTCAAACCCAGCAGCGCAGCGCAGACCAACGACTGTTCAACAAGCGGCCGGCCAACGGATATATGAAAAATATTTCTTCCTGCGTCCCCGCCAGGCAAAATACTGGCGGGTTGCAATGTCCGCGTAAAAATTCTTTCAACGAGGCCTCGCTGCCGACTCAGTCCTGGAACGATGACCGCGAGAATCGATTCGGGGCGTCCGCAAAGCTGATCGCGTGCCCAGCAAGCCGCAGCCAGAAATTCCTGCTCGGTGTCCGGGCAGACCCGCAGCTCAGACTCACCTTCCTGCCCCTCTCGCGATAAGTTGGCAACACTGACACCGGCGCCCTTGAACTTTTCGATGAACTGTGTCTGGCGGCGATTCAATTCATAGAAACCGGCCAGCAAAATTTCTTTCTCATTCAGGTTAGAATCGATGACATCCACCAACATGTCTTCATCGATCCAGTGATTTCTCTCGAGGCGTTGCTGGTAAGTTCGTATCCATCTTGCCAGGCTTCTGGAATCTGCATTATCAAAACGCTCCAGATCATTGGTGGGTATTTGCCACTCCTGCATCAATCGCCATGCATCCCTGGCGTTTTTTGCCAGGCGTCCAACGCTGGGATCCTGCAAATCGCCTGATATGATTTGTTCCCACAAAATCCGGGATTGTGACCGGCTTAAAAGGATTTTGGGTTGCCGGTCACCAGCTGAATCAAACCAAAGAGACTCGATCCATTTTTCCCAACTGAGAATTCGTGGCCTAAACCACGCTTTCTTCCCCCTTTCGATCATAGCCACGGCATATTCGTTGCGCAGGCTTCGAGCCAGGCGTTGGTTTGCGGTTACGATCAGACAGCCCCGGTCCAGCGCGTCGATCAGGTTTGCATCCGCCTTCATCCGTAAGGCCTCGCATCGATGGAGTAAAGAGAAGTGAGAGTAACCAATCTTCGGTGTCAGGGAAGCTCTGATCTATTCATGGACTCGTATCTTCCGCCCAAAATATCCAGCTTCGGTGTTGCAGATCTTAGCAATAGCCAGCGATTACGTGCGCTTCGCGCCTTGAACCTGAACATTTTGAATCA
>CAZMOM010000030.1:29855-44907 GCA_964568075.1 uncultured Gammaproteobacteria bacterium | reverse complement strand
TGAGTCAACTCACGGATGAACTCGACACCCCGTACGACGGACTCCAGGTCCTCACCCTTACTGTCATTCCCCTCAACAAAGTAGCGGAAATTTATCGCCGGCATATCTCTTGGATCACTGGACCGCAGACTGACCTCTCCTGCAGTGTTTTCGGTATGGGCTTTCAGCACCGCCCAGGTCAGGTAGTTATGCTTGTCTTTAAACGGAGCGGAGTAGCCCGGGAAATAGCCCTCAAACATGCCCAACAGGGCAAGGCAGAAAAGATCAGGCAGCCGACGTTCCTTAACTGATCGCTTGATGACTGCAAGCACTGCACCGTTGGTGCTATAAACGCCCTTTCGCTTTGCCTGCCAGCGCTTGTACTGTGGGTCACCTTTGGCAAAACGAGCGCCTTCAAGCACCCCCCAGTTTTTGAAGTTCATACGATTAACGATACCTACCTCATAGCGGTCCTGGAGATTTTTCCCCACACCAGGATTATCTACCTGGACATCGATACCCATTGCTTCCAAATGTTCCCGCGGGCCAATACCCGATAGCATGAGGAGTTGCGGGGTATTGTATGCGCCTCCCGAAAGGATAACTTCCCGCGAAGCATAAGCATTGCGGGTTTCCCCCAGGTCTGTATTGGGGTTTTTGTAAGCCCGGTATAGTTTTTTCCCCTTCAGGTACTCAACACCGGTGGCACGCTTGTCTTCGTCGAGTATGACCCGGGTTACCAGCGCATCCATTTCGATGTGAAGGTTCTCGGGATATTTTTCCTTTATTTCGAGGAGACGCTCGCGGGTCCCCATCCGTGCGTGTTTAATTGTCGACAGAGGAAGGTAGCGAATTCCCACCGCATCTTGTTTGACTAACCGCCAATCATTCGGGTCGCCTTGACCTTTCATAAGCCATATGGACCGTGCAAACTTCCGCCTGACATTCTCGAAGATTTCATGTACTGACACCCATATGGTTTGCACCAGCTGTTCGTCGCGAATAGCACGTCTGGGAATAGCTTTTTCGGTCTGCAGCCAACCGTCCCAGCCATGGCGAGTCGGATTAATACCGAGTCTTGCCAACCAGCGGTAGATAAACAGTCGATGTCGGCATCGCTCGAGCTTCTGGAAATACTTCCGCATGTTATCCGAGTGCCAGGACTGATCGCCGCTGATTCTTGCGATATGGTCCCAGTCGTCGTTGTGGGGATATACTATGATCATGGCGTTATGGGCAGTGCAACCGCCCAGACATCCCGCCCTGGGATAAAGGACGCCATCTACTTTTGTACCGTTCCAGGTCTCGCGATATTTATCATCTTTTTTCTGGCGTTTGTCATCACCGTAGTGACGCACGAAGAAATTCCAGCTTATGGCTTCATTTTCGGAAGCAAAGGGATGTAAAACGGGAACCTGATAGTCCTCGGACATGCGATTCTGATCCGGGTAAGCGGGATTACCACCGGACAGTTTCAAGGGGTCGCCCCCGGCCTCCAAAACCAGCACCTTACGACCGTTCTCTGCAAGCCGCGCTGCAAGGGTGCCTCCCCCCGCCCCGGAGCCGACGACGATGAACTCGTAACTCTGTTCCTTGTCGGTATTCATAAATACCCTTTCATGGAACGAATGTTGTTTATATAGTTCGGTTGCCGCTGAGCCCCTATATTACATGGTCTTGAGAAATTCGATGAGCGCGAGTTTATCTTCATCGCTGATCCTTGGCTCTCCCTCGGCTCCCGGCAGATAGCCCGTACCGAAATAGTGACCACGGTTAACGATGAAATCCGGACATTTCGCTAGCGCCAACAGAGGTTTTTTCAAGTCTGCGAAAACGGCAGTTGCTTCTTCATCGGTAGCACTTTCCGGTAGTGCTTTGAGATCCTTTTTGATTTTAAGCAGCAACTTAATGACCTCGGCCTTTTGGTCCATATCGATGCCGACGATCAGGTTGACCGGGGTTCCGCCGGGAATCGGGCCAATCTCCACCTCTCCATCATCGAATAGCCACGGCAAGAACCGGTCAAGAATGCCTGCTAACGGCATGAGGAAATCTGGCAGATAGCCCGTTGGCAGTCTCAGGTAGCTTTGTCTGGTAGTTACGTCCACCTGACCGTGAAGGACTTTCCCTGATGCTGTGACGTAGTCAATATTTCCTTTCCGTCTTTCCGGCCAAAGCAACTTTTCTATGGAATCGTTGAATGACTTCATACGATCCTCGACCGTACCGCTCCAATAGAACTCACCCAGACTGTTATTCAGAAGGAAGGGGGCGCTGGACCAGAGACTGATCAGAGAGGCAGGCCGAGTGTAGCCAACACCACCGGCCGGTGCCTGGTAATCATCCCTGCGCTCTCCCGTGTAAGGATCGTGAACCTGGATTATGCCAACGGATGGCAGATCCTTGTAGGAGCGAGAAGAAAAATTGTCCCAGACATTGTCTTCAATAGCGTTTGTAGCCAGAGGACTACAAGCGTTGGTTTCCAGAAGGGTTACAGGGATGCGAAACTCTGTTGACAGGAAATTGTCCTGCAGAAAACCATCCTGTAGCACGATCTCTTGCATTTCCTGCTTGAACTCCGCCGTCTTGGTCCAGGTCCAGTATTCGTTCCAGTGCTCCAGGTAATTCTTACCGTTGGCACCGGGCGGGAAAAAGCTCGACACCTGGTTGGGCAATTTACTGGAATGACAGCGGGCACAACGATCTGCGAAGACTTCCTTGCCCCGGGTTAATAACGCGTCGTCATTCGTGAGGTGAGTGCCGCCGCCGGGTGCGTTCTTCAGATAATCCGGCTGGGCCGAGGCAAGGAAAAATGCCGCCAAGTCTGGCGTCTGCATTTCATTGGCCTTCCAGTAGGATGAATTTTTCCTGGCCACTTCGATCTTAATGGGTGTGATTTTCTTGCCACCCACCAGCGGGCGGAAATGCTGCAACCATTCTTCACTGAACAGGCCGATATTGATGTAAACGCGATTTAACGCGCCGAGGGCGCCCACAGAATCTGAGCCGTCCTTCAGTACCCGTGGCGTCCAGACCGTATCCGGTGCCTGAAAGAATTGATTCAAAGGACTGTCGGCCATCACGTATTCATTGAACTGCGCATTGTTCAGGTTGCCATCTGTCAGGGTTTCCTGGCCAAACAGCTTGGCGATCTTCAAACGCGCCCCGAGACTGTAGATGGCGTTCATGGTGCGGGGATTGTTAATATAGTCGTTGGAAATGAACGACGTATCCAAGGTCCCCGGCCGGGATGTATGGAATAACTGGAAAGGGAAGCTGGAAGCATCCTGTTCCCAGTTAAAAATACGATCGACCCAGAAATATTGAGCGCCGGGATTGGAATTCAGGTTTGCCCACTTCGGATTTTCCGGGTCTGCTGGCGGATTGGTCGGGTTGGGTCCGACATGGCAGAAGCCGCAGGACATGCCTACCCGGTAGGGTTTTATCAAGTCCTTGTTCTTATAGTAATCTGGATCTGTGTAATATTTTTTTGGCTTCCAGTTTTTCTCTGCCTTTTCGTCGAAGTCGGGATTGGGAAACAGGCGCAGGCCGACAATTCCTGAAGCATACCCATAGTAAGACCCTGCGGGAATGTTATTGCCACGTGCCCCGATTTTCACCCCCGGGTATTTAGACTCGTTTTCGAAGGGGTCGGGTGGGCAATCATCGCTCTCGACTCTCACGTCCAGCCACAATCCGTAGCGGTCTTCACGTGGACTATCAGCCTGCTTGAAGCATGGTTCATTGACAAGACCTAAGTTATACCATCGATTACTTCGTTTGGCCTTGAGGTCAGGATGACTCGACAGGGTCTTGAGGAAATCCAGACCACCGACGCTTCGCCGGGATATTTCGTCCCATAAGCGATCGTTCCCTGCGGTCCAGACGATCCAGTTATTGCGGCCTTTGACCGCTGCCGTCACAGCGTCTTCAGCAGAAATACCCGGCAAGTATGGATTAAGGCGGTTTCTGACTTCCTCGGCATTTTTGGTTATACCGTAATCCATATCCCTGAAATAGTCCTCGGCCGCCCCGCTTAAAGACTCCGCAGTTCTTTCGACACAAAGCGCCTCATCTTTTACCCCTCCGATACCTTCACCGCAGGGATTCTTCGCGCAGGCGGAAAGATTCAGAACGACGGTCAATAAGAGAATTACGGTGAAATTAAGCGGTTTAATATTCATGGGACCCCTCTCAAAAAGCTTTTTTCTCAACGAGAACGTCAAAGCAGACTGGTAGACAGCCAGCGAGCTGCTGCCGAGGTACTGTCAAGTTAACTGAAAGGCATGGGTTAGCAACGCAGAATATGGCATTTCCATGGCCGATCAATGTATCCAGCCGCCCACTACGGCTCATTTTTCACTCCGAAAGACGACAGACATCGCCACATTGTGGTTGCCGAGTTTGGTTACTTGACAGTACCTGAGAAGTAGCATCACAACAAAAAATGCAACGACGATTCCAATGATATCTAAGAGTATTTGAGTATGCCTTCATATTTGTAACGGCGCCCCTTGTTGGCAAAGAGAAGTTTGTTGGCACGCGAACTGTCGTTTCGTCAGTTCCGCTCAGAAGCCGGATGCCGAGTTACTGCAACCAAAAAACAGAAGTGGATTAAGAATGGCACGGTAGTCTCCGCCAGAAGGGCACACACCGACCCGTGTTGTGGTGCTCTCTAACACAACTGTCACGAGCAATTAAAATATCTCACTTCGGCGTGAGATATTCTCGGGGTTCGTGGCAGCATTACCATAGAGAGTGCGAATGAGTACTGTCAAGTTAACTGAAAGGCATGGGTCAGCAACACAGAATATGGCATTTCCATGGCCGATAAATGTATCCAGCCGCCCACTGAGGCCGATTCTTCACTCCGAAAGACGACAGACATCGCCACTTTGTGGTTGCCGAGTTTGTTAACTTGACAGTACCCATTTAGCCCTTGAAGTTTAGACGCAGGACTTGACCTCGAACCCCTAGTCCCTCGGAGCGCAATGGAGATCCGAGGCCCTACTCGCTATACCCCTGGCAGCCTGCGGCTAATTCCCTCGTAAAAATAGCTGTAGATACTAATAAGTATGAGAGTAGGATATTCTGACTTGTCAGACAAGGTTCGCCAGGAACAAGCGTTAGCAGATCGCGATGCAGCGCTGGACGTTGGGAACGGTCGGGACACATCGCAATTCAATCGTCTTGCGGCCACGTTCAGGCGCACAATGATTAGGACGTTGCGTGCTGCGAATTTAGCCTCAAAGCGATCAAAAATGATCCAGCATCGACAACACAGTCGCTAGTGGCTGCCGAAGGGCGAAAATGACAGGCAAATAGATGAGTTACCGTTGGCATTTATTGCTGGTACTAGGCGCTAGCGTCATTATGGCGAGCTGTGATCACACCCCAAAATTAAAATTAGGGGAGGAACGGATACAGCCCGGTGAGGAACAGATTGCCGATCAGATTACGAAATTGATCAAAGAAATCAGTATCGCAAGAAGTCGGACACGATCAGGTGAGGTCAGGCGGTTTAATCAAGTCAAGAGTCTCGGATGCATCGACGCCAAGCTTACCGTTTACGATCAATTGCCGGATAGTATGTCCCATGGGCTTTTTGCAAAGGCCGGGACTTATCCAGCTATCCTGCGATTCGCCAATGCAACACAAGACGATGATCGCGAGAAGGATCTCCGGGGCCTCTCCATCAAGATCTCGGGACTGGACGCTGTCAGTGGTAACGACCCAGATCAAGTTCAAGATTTTCTAATGAACAGTCATCCCGCCCTGTTTGCGGCAGATCCTGAAGATTTCCTCAGTTTCATAGAAGCTACTAGCGAAGATCGGATTTGGCAGTATTTCGCCAATCCCTTGAATTCTCATCTAAAGTCGCTATGGGTACTTTTGAAGGCAAGGGGTAACCCTACTAGCCCCTTCGATATTCGGTACTGGAGCACGACACCTTTCCGCCTCGGAACCGACACAAGCTCTGCCGTCAAATACTCGGTACAGTCATGCTCAAATTTCACAACCGACGAGACTGCAGAGAGAGGTTCAGATTATCTCAGCAAGGCTATGGCAAGTCATTTGGATCGGGGCCCTGCCTGCTTCGAATTCATGGTTCAGTTTCAAAGTGATCCGGAAACCATGCCCATAGAAGACGCGTCCGTCATTTGGTCGGAGACCATTTCACCATTCGAGCCTGTGGCAGAGATAGTGGTGGAAAAACAGGAATTCTTAGATGCTGCGTCGATGACTGCTTGTGAGCGATTGAGCTTTAATCCATGGAATTCCTTGATCGAGCACCAACCAATCGGCGGAATCAACAGGGTCAGAAAAAGCATCTACACGGCTGTATCTAACTTTCGTCTTAGTGGGAATTCCACAGACTAGGACCATAAAGGAGGTCTGTCATGAATCCAACCGTAGAAAAATGGCTGACGATGTCACGACAAGAACTCGATGATATCTATCGGAATTCGTCCGCAGGTTCGATACCCACGGGAGATACCCGAGGTACGGCGATTTTGGCCGGATCAATATTTTCCAAAACATTGGCCGCATTCGCCAGGTTGTTTGCATGGCAGGGGAAAGTGTTCGACATTTTCGCACCTGGGGGAGACGCGGGCGTGCTCGTCAATAAAATAACGTTTTTCAGTCTCACTTTCATCGTCGCGAAAGTATATAGGGATAACAGTTGGCTAGACGATAAAGAGACGATTGTCATCGACTATTCGACTACGTCCTTCGTCGCAAAGAAGGTTAGAGACGAAATCAGGGAAGTCACTCCGGGTCTTTACCTAGGTAAAGTGTGGTGGGGCAAAAAACGTGTACTGGATTTCGCACTCGAACAGAAAAAATAGCGCGAACGTCTATACAGTTTATCTCACGAACCGGTACTGTCAAGTTAAGAGAAAAGCGTGGACCAGCTGCACAAAACGGGCGATCTCAATGGCCGATAAGGGTACTGTCAAGTTAACAAACTCGGCAACCACAAAGTGGAGATGTCTGTCGTCTTTCGGTGTGAAAAATCGGCCTTAGTGGGCGGCTGGATACATTTGTCGGCCATGGGGATGCCATATTCTGCGTTGCTGACCCATGCCTTTCAGTTAACTTGACAGTACCGCTAAATGGTAGCGCTTGATTCAGATATTGGGCGGTAGAGGTGCGCGATGGTAGTCCAGTCACCACTGAACATCGTTGCTGATGTTGATCGAACAAGAACGGCGTCATTGTGTTCGCTGCTCGACAAAATGAAACAGGATCGCAGTGGCAACCGCATCCTTCCCTTTAACAAACTCAAGAACGTGCACTTTGCGAGGATCGTGTTAATACCGGAAGCCAAAGACACGACTGGTGCCATGCATCATCCTGTCCTCGTAATCAGCACGAATTTCGATGGCGATTATCAAACCCACTTAAGCGACCTAGTTGCCACGGCCGGGACGGGAATTACAAAATTGCTTTCCCACTGCGTGGGTTTCCCCGAGGACCCTGATTCAGCCGCTGTACACCAATACCTAAGCGATCATAATACGAAGGTCAGTGCTTTTTATATCAATACCATTGGACGCTCAGTAGCACAGGTCGACCTGGAAGCTCGATTACAGCTGGAGCTCTCAGGCGTGCTCGATCGCACTGACTGGAGCGGAAAATCATCCGATGAGATTCGTGACGCGCTTGTGCTTCATGTGCGCGAATCCGAAGACTTGAGGGAGGCGCTTACGCCTGCAGAATTAATAGGTCGATGGGATAAATTTCTAGGCTGGCTCAAGATCGGCGCCGTAGCTGTCCTTGGTCTTCTACTTGCCATCATGTTATTACCCCTGTCGATTATTTTCTTGATCGTTGTGCGACTCCATGAAATCGGTAACTGCGCTGACCACTACCGGCCGTCCAATGCGCATATAAGAATTCTTGAAACAGATGAAGATCACGGCGTCCATAATCAACTCAGTGCGGTCGGTAGCACACAGCTCGGCTTGTTTCGCCGCTCCTTACTGCGGGTTGCACTATTTCTGCTTCAGCTAGCAGCAAGCAATGTATTCCACAGCGGAAAACTGGCCGGGATCGACACTATACACTTCGCCCGCTGGGTCATGATCAATGGAGGTAAACGACTGTACTTCATGAGCAACTTTGATGGCAGCCCTGAAAGCTACCAAGACGATTTTATCGAGCGTATCGCAATTGGTTTGAACCTAGTATTCAGCAATGGTAAGGGTTGGCCGCGCACCAAGTATCTATTGTTCAATGGGGCCTCGGACGAACAAGCATTCAAAGCTTACTACCGGGATCATCAGATTCCGACTGCTGTCTGGTTTTATGCCCATGCCTACGAGAATCTGACCGCGATAAATATTCAGAACAATAGCAAAATCCGCACAGGGTTGACGGCTAGCATGAATTCCGCCCAGTGCAGCGAGTGGCTACAGCTGTTTTAGTGCCAATGGAAAACCAGCCAATAACCGAGTTTAAAGATATTCAGGCCATCCTGCTTAGTGGCTACGCAACACTGCCGCATGCCCGATTCGTGTTGGTTCAGCTTGACGAAAGTGCAAAGAGTAGGGCATGGGTCGGCAAATTGGTGCACATGATTCGGCATGCGGAACAAGGCGCGCCGATGACCGAGCGCTGTACACATATTGCTTTCAGCTTCCCCGGCTTGGAGCGGCTTGGGTTATCTTGGCAAGCACTAAAGGGTTTCTCTAGGGAATTTCAGGAAGGCATGGCCGGATCGCAGCGGCGCACGCGCATATTTGGCGATATCGGACGCAGCGCTCCCGAGAACTGGCATTGGGGAGGACCGCGAAACGACGAAGTGCATGCTGTGTTAATGCTATACGCTGCCACGGTAGAAGACCTCGATGGATTGCTTGCGGAACATCGAGATTTGGCTGCGACGGAGGGAGTTGCGCTAATTCATGAACTACCGTCTCAACCGCTTGCCAACGGGAAGGAACATTTCGGATTCCGCGATGGAATTTCGCAACCCAAACTTGCTGGTATCAGCGGTACCGACGATAAGCGCCATTTAGTAAAACGAGGAGAGTTCATTCTTGGCTATGCAAACGAACGGCACGAGTTTACTGCCGCGCCACTCGTTGATGCCATCGAGGATCCAGACGACATCCTACCAAAATTCGGCGATGGCAATGACTTACACGATTTCGGAAAGAACGGCAGCTACATGGTGTTTCGTCAGCTCTCGCAAGACGTGCACGGTTTTTGGCTATCGCTGGATCAGGTGACACGAAGCGCGGACGGTCAGAGAATCCCAAACGCACGCATCGCTCTCGGCGCCAAAATGGTGGGGCGTTGGCCCGGTGGCGCACCACTGGTGAAATCGCCAGATCGGGATGCTGCAGAATTCGCTCGTGACAACGACTTCGGGTATCACGATGCCGATGTTTATGGGCTCAGTTGCCCGATCGGTGCGCATATTCGTCGAACCAATCCCAGGGATATGCTTGAGCCTGGACCGGGTACGGAGAAATCATTGGAAATCAACCGGCGACACCGCTTGCTGAGGCGAGGTCGCCCCTATGGCCCGCCGTTGGCGCCGTCATTTAACTCAGAAGAGGTCCTGGCAGGGGGTGACGACGGTATCGATCGAGGCCTCCATTTTATTTGTTTCAACGCGAACATAAGTCGGCAATTTGAATTCGTTCAGCATACGTGGGTAAACAACGCCAATTTCGCTGGGCTACAAGCAGAGACCGACCCGATTATCGGGACGCGTCCCGCAACGGCTACCGCCTTCACTACACCGGCGAAACCGGTGCGCAAACGCTTCGACGGGCTACCACGGTTCGTCGAGGTTAACGGCGGCGCCTATTTCTTTTTACCGGGCATCAAGGCGCTACGCTACCTGGCGACAGCGCCAAAGCTTCTTGCCAGTGCTTACAGCGCGCCGGCCGCGGCACCGGTGCAGCGACAATCCCCATGGTGGTTAGGACTGGCGCGTGGCATCAATACAGGCCTTGAATACGCTGTCACGTTGTCACGCCGATGTACGTGGCTGCGAAATCAATTTGATCGGATCTTTCAACTGCGGATCACCAATCTAATTCAGTGGCTCATTCAACGGCGTCGAACGAAATACGAGATCGATATCGATTTGGATATCGCACAGGAACGAATGCTGCCAAATGAGGCAGAAATCACGCAGCGCATTACGGAGGTAATGACCGCGTTCTTGTTCAAACATTATCGAACAGGCATTGCGGAGCGAGCAGGAAATACGAAGACTTATGGGTTACTGAAAGCGACCTTCGATATTGAATCAGGTTTGGAGGATACACTGCGCCAAGGCGTTTTTAGTGACGCAAAATCCTTTTCTGCCTGGGTACGGTTCGGCGGTCCAGGCCCGTTAGTGACTCCGGATATCAAAAATAATGGTGTGCTAAGTATCGGTGTGAAACTCACGGGCGTACCCGGGCCAAAACTATTAGATCAGGAACAGACAACGCAGGATTTCACCGGCATCAGCGCACCAACATTTACAACAGCCGACATCATAGAGAATCTGAAATTACAACAGCATATTGGTGCCCGTATTCCAACGTTTTACTTTCTCAATCCATTCGATTCACACTACTTCGATATGATCCTGCAAGGGCTCTACGCCAAGGCGCACGGCAGTCCGTTTGAAACACCCTACTGGAGCTGCGTACCTTATCTTTATGGCGAAGGTCGTGCGATGAAGTATAGTTTTGTGCCGCAGCGAACAGAGCGAACACCGGTACCTTTCCCGGCGCCGGATGATTATCTTCGGGACGCAATGGTTAAGAACCTGAGCTCGGAGATATGTTTTGACTTCAAGGTTCAATTTCAGACAAATGCTTCACGCATGCCGCTCGAAGATGCGTCCGTCATCTGGAGCTCGGAATTCGTTAAAGTGGCAACGCTGCGCATCCCTCCCCAAGAATTCACGACACCGAAGCGTGATATGATGGCACGGCAGATATCGTTTAATCCTTGGCATGCTATTGAAGCTCACCGACCTTTAGGCAATCAGAACCGCGCGCGCAAACAAATATACTTAGAAACTTCGCGCGTGAGGCAACGCATCAATAACGAAGAGCACGTGGAACCTAAAGCAGAACGAAGATGAAGCCACTGAATCCGGTGAGAATTGAGATTTTCAAAGTTGGGTTGCTGATCGGCGCGATGTCGCTGCTTGCCGGCGCTTGCTCGCCCCCGCCAGCTTTGGATCATAAGGGTCCCATTGGGGACTGGCGTCACTACGGCAATGGGCTTGACGGGCTTCGCTATTCATCGCTGACCCAGATTACACCGGACAACGTCCGTTACTTGGAAGAAGCGTGGCGTTACAACAGCGGAGACATCTCCGAAGGCAGCGCCGAGGTGACGCGAACATCACTCCAGGTTACGCCCATCGTCGTATCCGATAGCATGTACTTCTGCACGCCTTTTAATCGCGTTATCGCCTTAGATGCCGAGACTGGCGCGGAGAAATGGGTATTCGATCCAAATTTGAGCTTGCGCAGGTTACACGGCGCATACCCGCTAACCTGTCGAGGCGTAGCCTTCTGGGAAGATTCGATGAGCGACGAGGAGCGCTGTCGACAGCGAATCTTTACCGGCACTCAGGATGCGGAACTGATTGCACTTGACGCAAAAACGGGTCAAACATGCCCCGATTTTGGTGATGAAGGGCGAATCAAGTTGCGTGAGGGGCTGGGCGATGCACCTGCCTGGGAGTATTACGTGACGTCTGCGCCTCTTGTGCTAAATGATCTCGTGATCGTCGGCGCCCTGGTTGCGGACAATGTTCGTGTCGACGCACCACCCGGTGTGGTGCGAGCATTTGACACTCGGTCCGGGGCGCTTCGATGGGCATGGGACCCGGTGCCGCCGGATCAGCCGCAATCACCCCGTGAAGGCCCATACCGCCGTGCTACGGCGAACGTATGGGCATCCATGGCTGCGGACGCAGAACGCGATCTGCTTTTTGTACCAACCGGGAATGCACCACCCGATTATTTCGGTGGCGAACGTCAGGGCTTGGACCATTATTCAGCTTCTGTTGTAGCAATCCACACACAAGGTGATAACGCAGGTGAAATCGCATGGCATTTTCAAACCGTCCACCATGATATTTGGGATTACGATATTGGCGCTCAACCAACTCTCTTCGACTTCCCCTTCGCCGGCGCTAGCATTCCGGCCTTGACGGTATCAACAAAGATGGGACACGTATTTGTGTTGAACCGCGAGACGGGCGAAGCCTTACTACCAATGGAAGAACGCCCAGTACCGCAAGAGCCAGCGCCGGGTGATTACCTTTCAGCTACCCAGCCGTTTCCCATTAAACCACCTTCGATATTTCCACCAAAATTGCAATCGCAAGACGCTTGGGGCATTACGTTTTGGGATCGTCGTCGATGTCGCAAGAAAATTGAAGCGCTGCGCTCGGACGGTGTTTTTACACCTCCAACCGTCAATGGTTCGGTCCAATACCCTGGAGCGTTGGGCGGTATTAATTGGGGCAGCGGGGCGTTGGATCCAGAACGGCACATATTTGTAGTAAATCAGTCTCGTGTACCGACCGCGGTCAAACTCATTCCTCGGGAGGAATTTGAGGCCTTACCCGACGAAGTAGTATCTGTCAGCTCGGCAGGTTTGCCAGGCACGACAAAACTGTATGGTGCCATGGAAGGAACACCCTATGCGATACGCCGTGAGCTCCTGGTTTCGCCATTCGGGATACCCTGCAACGCGCCTCCCTGGGGCACCTTGACGGCGATTGACATCGCGCACGGTGAGATTCTTTGGGAAGTACCGCTTGGTTCCACAAGGAAGCAGGCACCGTGGCCTTTCTGGATTGACATTGGCGTTCCTAATCTTGGCGGTCCTATTGTCACGGCCAGCAAACTTGTTTTTATTTCGGCCACAACAGATGGCTATATAAGAAGTTTCAATATCGAAAGCGGTCAAGAGCTTTGGCGTGCCACGCTACCATTTGCCGGTCATGCAACACCGCTGACTTATCGGGTGCGTCCAGACGGCAAGCAGTTCGTGGCTATTGCAGCTGGCGGCCATGCTGTATCTCAGCCCGGCGATGCCATCGTTGCCTTCGCACTGCCGGGAAACTAACTCATGCAGACGCTTAACGAGCGCTGGATCGATGCTGGCGGACACAACTTATACGTTATCTACGGAAATCGCCCGGAAAAACGTATGGTGTTGTTCCTCCATGGCTATCCGGACAGTCACCGAGTATGGCGTGAAATCATGATTGAACTCGATGATGCGTATTTTGTGGTCAGTTTCGATTTGCGCGGTGTAGCCGGGTCGGGCCCTCCCGCACCGCCGCAACAGTATCGGATCGCAACGTTAATCGAAGATATCGATCTGGTGATCAAAACTCTGGGGGGCGATCGCGCGCATCTAGTAGGGCATGATTGGGGATCGACCATCGGTTGGTCTTACGTGACGGATGCTGAGTATGGCGTAAAGGTGGATTCGTGGACCTCCATCTCCGGACCACATCTTGGCATTTGGATGAACTGGGTGCTTAAGGGTCTAAAAAGCCTAGACTTACGACGCACCGGTGCTGTTCTAAGTCAATTGTTTAAATCGAGCTATGTGCTTTTTTTGTTGGCTTGGCCGCTACCAGAAATCGTTTGGCAACTCGGTGGCGTGCGACTTTGGCAGTGGGTCTTACGGCGTGCCGGGGTTCCGGAAGGCGACGCGATGCTAGATGAGTCCCGCGAGTACGTGCTTTCCATGACTCTGCGCCCGATGGCACTGTATCGTCAAAACGTCTTTCGACCACCAAAAGCACCCCCGCTACATAGCGTTTCTTGTCCCGTGCAACTCCTGATACCCACCAAGGATCCTTTTGTTTCCGAAGTGATTTACGGCAATTTGGACGACTATGTGAATAAGCTAACGATCGAGAAGGTCAACGCCTCGCACTGGGCGCCGCGGAGTCATCGAAGTGAAGTGATCCAGCATATTCGCCAGTTCCTGCGGGCCAACACAGGGGCCCGATAGGGTCATGGAATGCCAATGTTTGTAGCGGAACACCAATGCCTGAGCCAACTTTGTCGGGCTGGTGTCGATTCAATGCAGATAATGAAGATCTCAAGGCACTTGCGGATAAACTGTTACCGATTGGTGAAATCGAGGCGAGGTTGCTCGTGCGGCTCATTTGCTTCGGTTGACAGGAGTGTTGTTCGCTAATGTAGCACTGATTGTTTAAGTATCCGATTGCCCGACCACGGGCTGACAGGTTCACCACTTTTCGCTAATGATGTCCGTCAACATACAGTATCCAGCGGCTGATCACGGACGATCTTGTTTACTTCCGTGCTGTCGTGCTCCAGATTCCGAAGCTGCTTGGTTTCCGAACCGGCATGCCACCGTATTTTGCCGTCTATGGGCCACTCGACAGGGCCAAAGAGCTGTTCACTTTGACCATACGCGATGAGAAAACTACACTATGGCGTACCGTAAAAGAAAGATAAACAGTACATAAAAAGGGTGCCGCGTTCCAGCGGCCCCTCCGCGGCCATTTCGAGGGACTTTCAAGGCCCCGCCTCGGCTGCGTAACCGCGCCAAACGTAGGTCACCGAGTTCGTCTACAAACGGGAGGACACGAATGCATAGAATACCCTGGCCTCTGCTTCTTACCGTACTCTTGTTGGCCTCCTGCGACTCCGATCCGCAACGAAAAGCGCTGATCAAAGCCGAGGGAAAGTCACTAAAATCGTGTACACGGCTTGTTGCAGGTGGATTCCGCCCGGTGGCCGACAATAGAGCGGACCGTTTCGTCGGCAAGGTTGAGGAAGACACAGCGCGTTGCCGTGGTGGCGACAAGGCGGTCGCGCACCGTGATACGCCTTGGATAGACTGGACGAATTACTGGGGCACCGGAGATAGTTCCTCGCTCGGCCCGACATTCGTAAAACGGCTTCGTCATCTCGGGCCGAGCGGACGCGGAATTGATGGCGCCTTGATCGATCTTGAATATGAACGGATCGAACTCATCAAATTCAATCTTTTCGATAACTATACATACAAAGACTTCGTACGCGGTCGCGATAAGATGGAG